>NZ_KE387248.1:0-81007 GCF_000430785.1 Ectobacillus panaciterrae DSM 19096 | reverse complement strand
CTTATATGCCGTATGACTATCAAATGCCTGTACCGCCAATGTATGGAGGTCAAGCGCCTATGTATGGTGCACCTCCTCACATGCCGTATGCACCTAGTCCATATGCACCAACACAATACGCATCGGCGCCAATGCCGTACGCACCTTACTATGCTCCTCAGCAAGCATATGTACAGGGAGCTTATATGCCGCAAGATTCTTCCTCCTTCATGCAGCCAACTCAGCATGCTCCTTATGATTCATCTTCTTTATATATGCCGAGTACAGCGCCAGCAATGGCCGAAAACAACGTACCGCCTAGATATGCGGAGGAGGATTGCGGATGTGATGAACAACAGCAGCCGATATATCCATACACCCCGCCTCCGTCCATGCACGGCGCGCCGTATTATCCAAGTTATCCGCAAGCACTGCAAGCACCATATTATCAAGCCATGCCGTACGTTCCATATGCGCCGCAGCCAGGAGTACCATACTATCGCCCGGAACCGACTGCTATGTTCGGAGTGCCAAACGTGGATGACGATGAAAAAGAATAAGCAAAACGAAAAAGGCGATGCGTTTACGAATCGCCTTTTTTTGTTCTTGAAAAGCTGCCGTTTGCCGGTAATGAAAGTTACCATGCTGAAGCAGTTCGTATATCTTGCGGAAACAGCGGAAAGCTCATATATAGTAAAGGGCTACCGTCATTATGAAAAAGTGCAGCAGCAGCTGTATTTCCTGCATGCCTTGCAAAATACCGGATTTTCATCTGCTGCATACACTAAACCGTTTCCGGACGGCAGTTTGTATCAGCAATTTGCTTCTGTCTATTGGCTGCTGACAGATTATGTGGAGCATATGGAACCATTTTCCTTTGCGAATGAAGAAAATAGAACGGAGGGAATTGGTGTACTTGCAAATTATCATAAGCATGCACAGCAAATTCCTTTGCCATTGCTTTCGTGCGTTCCAGCTTTATCATGGCTGCCAAAATGGAGCATGCGAGCGGCTAAGTTTCAGCGCAACCGTGAGACAGCTGCCTTTTATCTTGGAGAAGCTGTGGCAGAACATGTGATGCAATGGGCGTTTACGTCCTTAGCGAAATTACAATATGTTAATATGCATTCTTTGCCGCATACATTTATACATGGAGACATTGTTGAGCATAACTTTATAAAAGAAAAACAAATATATCTCATTGATTTTGACTGTGTCAGCTTTGGACCGCTTATGTATGATTACATTAAATATTGCTATTGTATGCTTCCGTTTTTAAATTGGTCTTACGATGCTCTTTATGAATATAAGCAAATCAGGCTGTTGCTTTCCGAGCTGCCGTTTTTGCTTGCTCTTATTTTCCCGGGAGATATTCTCCGCGAATGGGATTACTTTTTATCGCTTTCCTCAGAGCAGCGTCAGGTTTTTGAGGAGCGAATCATAACATTCACAAAAAATCAGCATGGATGTCGGTTGGCATTTGTTCAGAAATTATATAATATGATAACATAATCACAAACACAGGAAAGGAAGTACTATAAATGGAAGACAGAATCCAGAAGCTGGTTGAATGGCTGCAAATGAAAGTAAAGGAAGCGAACGCAAACGGTTTAATCGTCGGAATTAGCGGCGGTATCGATTCCGCAGTTGTAACACACTTAATTAAGC
Organism: Ectobacillus panaciterrae DSM 19096; assembly: GCF_000430785.1. Classification (GTDB taxonomy): domain Bacteria; phylum Bacillota; class Bacilli; order Bacillales; family Bacillaceae_G; genus Ectobacillus; species Ectobacillus panaciterrae. The sequence continues at coordinate 79,360 of NZ_KE387248.1, read as the reverse complement.
GTGCATGCCCGGAAAGCTCCGTTGGCGTGATTATGCCTTGCAAGAGCAATCCAAAAGATCAAGAAGATGCGATGCGAGTTGTGGAAAGCTGCGGGATCGATCATTATGTAGTAAATTTAACAGAAACGCATCAAACGCTGTTTAGTGCAATTGAACAGCAGTTAAAAGACGGCGGAACATGGAACGAAGAAAAAGCGAAGCTTGGCGACGCGAACACGAGAGCGCGTCTTCGCATGACAACATTATACGCAGTAGGCAATAACTTTAATTATCTTGTAGTAGGTACAGATAATGCGGCGGAATGGCATACGGGTTATTTTACAAAGTATGGTGACGGCGGAGTTGATTTAGTGCCGCTCGTTCATTTTACAAAAGGCGAAGTGCGCGAAATGGCAAAAGTGCTTGGCGTACCAGACGAAGTGATACATAAAGCGCCGAGCGCCGGCCTATGGGAAGGGCAAACGGATGAAAATGAGATGGGTACAACGTACGCCATGATTGATAAATACTTAAAAGGCGAAGAAATTCCGGCACAAGACCGCCAAATTATCGAAAAAATGCATGCGCGCTCCGAGCATAAGCGCAGTTTGGCAGCAGCGCCGCCAAAGTTTTGAGTTAAATACTGACAGTTTAAAACCCCCCCTCAAAAGTCATCATAAGATTGAGCCTTTTAAAGGTTCATCTTAATAGAGGGGGTTTTTGTATTGAACAAGAAACTTAAGTTAATTACAACATCCCTGTTGATAGTCGGTGCCTTGACAGCTTGTAATCCAGCGAAAAATACCGCTATAGAGAGTCAGAAGAGGCAAACCGCTTATGACTATGGTTATGAGCGTACGTCTTATTATGGTTTCAATAATTATCCAAACGCCTACGGCTATGTACCGAGGCCGCGCAGCGTAACGGATCGATATACAGATATGGATATAAACCGCGTAACGTACCGTAATCCAAAAACGGATGACTACGGCAATGTGAAATACTCCAAAATTAATCAGGAAATTCACAGAAATAAAAATGCTGTCGGGTATAATTATTATGCCGACCGAAATTTCCACGGTCACATAACTAATCCTTATCCGACACGAAACGTTACGATGAACGGTTATTATACAAATGCAGACGGTGCGACAGCGGAAAAAATCACAAACCGTGTAAAACGTATAGGGGATGTAGACCGCGTGTCTACTGTTGTATATGGCAACGATATCCTTGTTGCAGTAAAAGCGCGCAATACGGCAAACGCGAAAACAGTCGAGGACAAGGTGCTTAAAGCAGCTATGCCATATGCAACAGGACGAAGCTTACATGTTACCGTTAATGAAAGCATGTATAACCGCGTCCGTGATATAAGTTCGCATTTGCGTAACGGTACGATGACAAACGAAATGAACAAAGATTTAAACGGAATGTTTCAATCCGTTCGTGCCGATCATAACCGTATGCTGCGATAAATACGAGGTTTTAAAGGAGAAACGCTTAAGAGGCGTTTCTCCTTTTTGAATGAAATGATAAAGTTAAGGAGACTTATCATATACAATTATTTTAAAAAGCTGTTGACAAACGTTTTTTTATATATGAGTGAATGATAATTTCAACATTTCCATGTGCTATGTGCAACCAAAAGGGAATATGGTATGCTCCTTCCCTCTTGTTTACCCTTGCATGAACCACTACAAAAGTTTGACCGCTTCTGTACGTCGCCGAATGATCTCTCCCCACTATAAAAAGACGTTTTTTTGTTCACTTGTATATAGTTCCAATGATCTGTTACAGCTCTATGTTGCTATTTGTATTACATGGTTAGAGTTAGAGGTAAATAACCGCCGACCGAAAGATGAAACATTCGGCCGGTAGATAGGAGTACTCAATCAACAGGGTTCTAGTGCCTGTTATTTTGGAATGATTACAAATGCATTTGGAAGATATCGCATACCCACCGCCGTTTCAGTTGCAGGTTTCAGTTGCAGCTTTCCTTCATAAATCATCGTTGTGGAACCTCCGCCGTCTAAGGCAAATGCATTCGTACATCCGTATTTTTGGAAAAGAGACACCATATCTCTCATGGAGGCGCCCCGATGATGCTTGTTCCAATAAAATCTCCCGTCCGTTGCAATCATTACTACATTCCCTTGCGAATCTTGCCCGATTCCTGTTCGAGGTGCCCAGCCAAACGCTTCGTCAACTTGATCCGTTACCATATCCTTTCCATCAACAATCAGCTGAGGTCCGAATGTGACGGCTTGTGTTACGTTCATATTTTCTAACTCATTAATGGAATACGTTCCTGTAATGAATTGTCCCTTTTTAGTGAATCCGCAAACAAGACTATGTGCCTCTCGATTAAATCCAGGCTCTGAACGAATGATGCCATCAGAAATCGCGATACCTATGATTTGTCCGCCTCGTCCGACGCCTCCCGGATCTCGAAAGCCCCCTGCGTTGATACCGGCAATAGCCCCATTTTGTTCAATGAGCTCGGATAACGGTTGTCCCTGGTCATGATATTTCGTACTCACTAAATGAATGGCAGTTGGATCGTTTACTTTCATTACTTTTGCTGTGAAATGCGGGTCTTCAATCGTTTCAACAGTTACTGATAAGGGTTGCTTTTTACGAGAAAACATAACATTGGGAAGCTTTGATTTTTGCGTTGGCGGTGCATAAATAGCAGTTTCCAATTGCTGAATTTCATTTGTCGATAAAAACAATCTTGCAAATTGCGGGTGCTGTGATGACAGAATAGATCCTGCTATCATTTCGCGAAGTTTATGGCCGGAATTCGTACCATACAGCCAAATCATTCCTCCTGCAAGGACAATGAGGAGTGCCAGACTTATTCGTTTTATTCCTTTTCTTATCCAATGCCGCATATGACTACCTTCTTTTTTTCTTAGTATGTCACATTTTTTTTTTCTTATGTTTATCAGTAATCCAGAAGAATCTTAATAGATAGCAATTATTTAAAGGACATATCTTCCCATTACTTTTCTTACTTTTGGAACCTATGGTGCTCTATACGATACATAAAAGAACAAATCTGTTTGCCTAGTCAAAAGACCCAGGCGAGGGTGTCTAAAAGGCTTTGACCGTTACTACACTCGGCAGGCGCCCAATGCCCACCTAAGAAGAATTGAGCACGGTTTTCTTGTTTCTTTGAATTGGATAAAACCTCTACAGATGGTCACACTAAAGAGCAGAAGATTTACTTACCAAGTTCAAAGAGGTGGAGGCGTATGAACTTCATAATGAAGGTAATAATGACGGTGATTGCGTGCGGTATTTTCGTACAGGTATTTTTTCCGTCAGAGAATTTTGCGAAAATGCCAGGCGGAATGGTTAGTCTAAGCGAAAAACAAGATCCTTCCGTTACGATTATTTTGCAGCGCACTTACTTGGATGGAGAAGTAAGCGAGGAAATTTTTACAGAGAAAACAACTTCTCTTGAGGCCACCTTGCAAAAGTATCAAGATTGGCAGCTTGTAGACCGGGATGATGTGCAGCTCGTGTTGCACAAGCGCGTGGACGATATATCGCCCTTGCTGAAAACAAGCGGCTACTTCGGTGTTTCCAAAGAAGGTGTACTGCAAATCTTTAAAGGAATACCTGATGCGCGTAACGTCATTCATTCATTCTTTCAACTCGACATGAGAAAGCTGGAAAGTTATAAGAGACAGCAGCTGGAACGCGGCATTCGAATCAAATCGAAGGAGCGTTATGTGGAAGTGTTAGAAACTATGAAGAATTATTCTGTCAAAAAGGACTAGCATATGCTAGTCTCATTCTTTTTTGTCCGCTTACGGCAACTTGTGATAAAATGAAATACATGACTGAAAAGGGAGAGGTCAAAAGTTGTTTGAATATATCACAGGCTGCGTAGAATTTGTAGGACCGGAGTATATCGTTCTGGACCATGACGGAATTGGCTATCAGCTGCTCACGCCAAATCCATATATATTTCGAAGAAGTGAACAGCGCATTCGCGTTTATACATATCAGTATGTAAGAGAAGATATCATTGCATTATATGGATTTCAAACGCGTCAGGAGCGTGCTTTATTTATGAAGCTCCTCGGTGTATCGGGAATTGGACCGAAGGGTGCGCTTGCCATTCTGGCAGCTGGTCAAACAGCACAGGTTGTACAGGCTGTTGAACACGAAGATGAGAAGTTTTTAGTGAAGTTCCCGGGAGTCGGAAAGAAGACAGCGCGGCAAATGATTCTGGACTTAAAAGGAAAGCTTGCCGATATCGTTCCGGACGCAATGCCCGATTTATTTTCTGATCCGTCCGAGCTGGAAAAATCGTCAAGCGTGTCTACAGAGCTGGAAGAGGCGCTGGAGGCGCTAAAAGTGCTTGGTTATGCTGAGCGCGAGATTTCGCGTGTTGTGCCTGAACTCTTAAAGGACTCGCTTTCAACCGATCAATATATTAAAAAGGCGCTGCAGCTTCTATTAAATGGTAAGAGGTGAGAAGCATGGATGAACGTCTTGTTTCGGGAGAATCGGTGTATGAGGATGTGGAATTCGAGTATTCCCTTCGTCCCCAGCATTTACGGCAATACATCGGTCAGGAGAAGGTTAAGCATAACTTAGAAATTTTTATTGAAGCGGCTAAGTTTCGAGAAGAATCGCTCGATCACGTATTATTATATGGACCGCCGGGATTAGGGAAAACAACGTTGGCAAATATTATAGCTAATGAAATGGGTGTAAATTTGCGCACAACTTCGGGACCTGCTATTGAGCGCCCGGGAGATTTGGCGGCGGTGCTGACAGCGCTGGAGCCTGGAGACGTTTTGTTCATTGATGAAATTCATCGCCTTCACCGCTCTGTGGAGGAAGTGCTGTATCCGGCTATGGAAGACTTCTGTCTTGATATTGTCATCGGAAAAGGACCTACAGCTAAATCTGTTCGTCTTGATTTGCCTCCATTTACGTTAGTGGGTGCAACAACACGAGCAGGAGCTCTTTCTGCTCCGCTTCGGGATCGTTTTGGTGTATTGTCCCGTTTGGAATATTATGATACGGATCAGCTTTCTCAAATTGTAGAGCGTACGGCAGAGGTGTTTGCGGTGGAAATTGACCGGAGTGCAGCAATGGAAATCGCAAAAAGAGCGCGCGGAACCCCTCGTATCGCAAACCGCTTGCTGCGGCGCGTCCGCGATTTTGCGCAAGTGCGGGGGAATGGTGTCATTACTCTCGAGATTACGCAAACAGCTCTTGAGCTTCTGCAAGTCGATCAGCTTGGACTTGATCATATCGACCATAAATTGCTTCTTGGCATTATTGAAAAGTTTCGCGGCGGTCCGGTCGGCTTGGAGACGGTGGCGGCAACGATCGGGGAGGAAGCGCATACCATCGAAGATGTATATGAGCCGTATTTATTGCAAATCGGCTTTTTACAGCGTACGCCGCGCGGCCGCATTGCAACGCCGCTTGCGTATGAACATTTCGGTTTGGAGGTGCCTAAGCCGTAATGGATTTTTCCAAGCTGTTTTTGACACTTGGCGTTATCTTTATCATAATCGGTCTTATATGGAAATTTGTCGGGAGGATTCCTGGTGATATTTTAATTAAAAAAGGGAATGTAACTTTTTATTTTCCTATTGTTACGTCTATTTTACTGAGTGTGATTTTGTCGCTCGTATTGTATGTTATAGGAAAGTTCAAATGAATGATAGAAACAGGTGGAATTATGGACATTAACGCATTTGATTTTCACTTACCGGAGGAGCTGATTGCACAAACTCCTCTGGAAAAACGGGAAAGCTCCCGTCTTATGGTGCTGAACCGCCAAACAGGAGATATTGAGCATAGGCATTTTTTCGATATTCTTACGTATTTTCGTCCTGGAGATTGCCTTGTTTTAAACGAAACAAAGGTGATGCCAGCGCGTTTGCACGGCGTAAAGGAAGATACAGGCGCTCACATTGAAGTGCTTCTTTTAAAGCAGGAGGAAGACGATTCTTGGGATACGCTTGTGAAACCGGCAAAGCGTGTGAAGGAAGGCACAATCCTTTCTTTTGGAGAGGGAAAGCTGAAAGCTGAGTGTGTTGGAATGGGCGAGCAAGGCGGTCGCAAGCTGAAATTTTCATATGACGGCATTTTTTACGAAATTTTGGACGAGCTTGGGGAAATGCCGCTCCCTCCTTACATTAAAGAAACGCTGGATGACCGCGATCGTTATCAAACTGTATTTGCACGTGAAATCGGCTCGGCGGCAGCTCCGACAGCAGGCTTGCATTTTACGAAGGAGCTTTTGGAAGCTTTGCGGGAAAAAGGTGTAGAGATTGCCTTCATCACGCTTCATGTCGGTCTCGGAACATTCCGGCCGGTTTCGGTCGATAAAATTGAAGAGCATGACATGCACTCCGAGTATTATCATATGTCGGAAGAAACGGCTTCAGTTTTAAACCGCACTAGGCAGGAGGGCGGCCGCATTATTACAGTCGGTACGACTTCTACGCGTACGCTTGAAACCATTGCTTCTGCAACAGGCGGCACGTTTAAAGCAGCTTCCGGCTGGACGAATATTTTTATCTATCCCGGCTATGAATTTAAAGCAATTGACGGATTAATTACAAACTTTCACTTGCCAAAATCAACCCTTATTATGCTTGTGAGTGCATTGGCAGGAAGAGAGCACGTGCTTCATGCTTATCATGAAGCAGTGAATGAAAAATATCGCTTCTTCAGCTTTGGAGATGCGATGCTGGTAATATGACCAGCTTGAGAAAGGAGTTCATCTATGACAGCAGTAACATATGAATTGATTAAAACATGCAAGCAGACTGGTGCGCGTCTCGGCCGTGTTCATACACCGCACGGCTCGTTTGAAACGCCTGTTTTCATGCCGGTTGGTACACTCGCGACGGTAAAAACGATGTCCCCGGAAGAGCTGAAAGCGATGGACGCAGGGATTATCTTAAGCAATACGTATCATTTATGGCTTCGTCCCGGCCATGAAATTGTTAGCGAGGCAGGCGGCCTTCATAAGTTTATGAACTGGGATCGTGCAATTTTAACAGATTCCGGCGGCTTTCAAGTATTTAGCTTAAGCGAATTCCGACGCATTGAAGAGGAAGGCGTGCATTTTCGCAACCATTTGAACGGTGATAAGCTGTTTCTATCTCCTGAAAAAGCGATGGAAATTCAAAACGCTCTTGGCTCCGATATTATGATGGCGTTTGACGAATGCCCGCCGTACCCTGCGGAATATGACTATATGAAGCGTTCCGTAGAGCGCACGAGCCGTTGGGCGGAGCGCTGTCTGAAGGCGCATCAGCGTCCGGATGACCAAGGATTATTTGGTATCGTCCAGGGCGGAGAGTATGAAGACCTTCGCCGTCAAAGCGCGCGCGATCTGGTTTCTATGGATTTTCCGGGTTATGCAGTGGGCGGCCTGTCGGTAGGAGAGCCGAAGGACGTTATGAATCGTGTGCTTGAATTCACAACGCCATGGCTTCCGGATAACAAGCCTCGCTATCTGATGGGAGTAGGATCGCCTGATGCACTGATTGACGGCGCTATTCGGGGCATTGATATGTTTGACTGCGTGCTCCCTACGCGAATTGCGCGAAACGGTACATGCATGACGAGCGAAGGCCGTGTGGTCATTAAGAATGCAAAATATGCTAAAGACTTCGGACCGCTTGATCCAAATTGCGATTGCTACACATGCAAGAATTATTCTCGCGCTTACATTCGTCATTTAATTAAGTGTGATGAAACATTTGGAATTCGATTAACATCTTACCATAACCTGCATTTTCTGCTAAAATTAATGGAGCAGGTGCGACAAGCCATTCGCGAAGACCGACTTGGTGATTTCCGCGAGGAGTTCTTTGAGCAATATGGCTTTAACAAGCCGAATGCAAAAAATTTCTAATATACATAGTAAGGGAGGATTTTAAACATGAATATGCTTACACAAGTATTGCCGCTTGTATTGATGTTTGCAGTGTTTTACTTCTTGCTTATTCGCCCGCAGCAAAAGCGTCAAAAGGCAGTAGCAACGATGCAAAGCAGCTTGCAAAAAGGCGATCGCATTGTGACAATCGGCGGTTTGCACGGTGTGATTGACTCCATTTCTGATACAACAGTTGTGATTAAAGCAGGAGATGGCTCTCATCTTACTTTTGAGCGCAATGCGATTCGTGAAGTCGCAACGAAATAAAAAACTTGGCAACTCCGGTTGCCAAGTTTTTTTCTTATTCTTTTTTTGATGTGTTCACTCCGAAAATGCCCCCGATTGTGCTAGCTGCAATGAGGCCGAGATGGTACAGCATATTTTCTTTTGAAAGCGGTTGGGAATATCCTAAATAATTTACAAGAAATACAAGGAAAGAAAACAGAATGCCTGTAGAGCCGCCAGCGAGCCATCCCTTCATTTTTGCTTTCGCGCCGGACACGAAACCGGAAATAAGCATAGAAAGAAGTGTAAGAATAAAGACGACAATGATTAAAGAAGAGTCACTGATTTTTGTCAGCTTTGCGAGCAGCGCGATACAGAAGCTCACAACAGTAGCGAGCAATAAAATGGTACCGAGGCCAAACAAGATGGCTGCGGATAGTTTTTTTGTTCCTGTCATCATAATCCCCCTTTCTAATACAAGCATATTTCATAGATGTACGAGTTAGACTAGTTTCTTGATGAACAGAAAAAGAAAAGTGAAGCGTTATAGTTTTTAAGATGTCAGGGAAAACTAGGCGATGCAGAAATCAGAAAAAGGGCGGGATGACGGTGGAGATTTTTGAAACAATCGGAAAAACCGTTTTATTGTACGGAATTATTCTTATTATTTTCAGGTTGATGGGGAAAAGGGAGATTGGAGAACTGAGCATACTCGATCTCGTTGTATTTTTGATGCTGAGTGAACTGGCGGTAGTTGCGATCGAGTATCCGGATAAATCCATTTGGCATCAGCTTACGCCCATGTTGGTTTTAATGCTTATGCAGGTGGCGCTCGCTTTTATCTCCCTTAAAAGCCAAAAAGCCCGTAAGCTGCTGGACGGGGAACCTGCTATACTTATCCGGCAAGGCAAGGTCGATGAAAAACAAATGCGCAAGCAGCGCTATAATTTCGATGATTTGCTGATGCAGCTGCGGGAAAAGGATATAGGAGATATCCGTGATGTCGATTATGCGATTTTGGAGCCATCAGGTAAGCTTTCCGTATTTCAAAAGCAAAAAGAAAAAAAGAGTGAAAACGAAACATCTGCTTTTACGTTACCGCTTATCATTGACGGCATTATTCAAGACGAGCATTTGGCAACGATGAACAAAACGAATTTATGGCTTCGGCAAAAGCTGCGGGAGCTCGGATATAAGGATCTAAAACAAATTTCGTATTGCAGCTTTCAAAACGGACAGTTTTTTGTGGATGTAAAAGATGAGTAAAAAAACAGCCTCTATCAAAGAAAGAGGCTGCTTTTATCATAAGTTAGGCGAGAATACCCCCACTTCAAGTGTGCAAATGGTGTGTAACGGTAAGTGGGGGAGGTTCATTTTAAAAATGATAGTTTGCGTAAAATCGGCAAGCGCAGCAATTCCTCTTTGCGAACGAGCCGGAATAGAATGAGCAGGAGTATATAGACAAAAGTTGTAATTGTGATGGACGATAGCGTTTGAATACCTAGTGAAGACGAAAACGGATACGTATTGCAGAGAAATCCGACAGCGCCTGCAACAAGAATGGCGATCATCCCATATATATAATCTTTGGCATAAATAGTGAAGGTAATGCGCTTTAGCACCGTGGCATAATGAAGCATTGTGACGGTGATGAGCCCGGCTGCCATTGCTAATGCAACCCCCATAATTTGGAATTCGGGTCGGGAGGCAAGAGCGAATATGACGCTGATTTTTACTGCAGATCCAATCAAGCTGTTCATCATAGCTGCCTTTGCCAAATCCAGCGCCTGCAGCATAGAAGTGAGCGGACCTTGAAAGTAATAAAAGATGAAACAAGGCGCAAGCAGCTGAATAAACACAGTCGCATGGTCTGTACCGTACATAAGAGTGAGAATAGGAGAAGCAAACACATAAAGGATGACAACCGACCAGCCGCCGGAAATGAAAGAAAGGCGAAGGGCCTGCTGCAGCCGGTATTCGACAAGCTGATGCTGCTTCTTTGCCATTGCCTCGCTAATAGAGGGAACGAGAGCAGTAGACAAGGCGTACGTAAGGAAAGAAGGCAAAAATAACAGCGGCAGCGCATAACCGTTCAGCTCACCGTACTGCTTCGTGGCAACGGCAGCCGTAACACCTGCAATTGCCAAGCTTTGCGCAACGACAATCGGCTCTAAAAAGTAGGAAACGGATCCGATAAATCGGCTTCCGGTAGTGGGGATGGCGATTGACATCAGAGATTGAAACGTATCTTTGCTCGTTTTGACTGTGTGGAAAAACTGAGAACGAATTGTAATATGTTTTTCACGGCGAAACATAAGAAACATGTACAATAACGAGACCAGCTCGCCGGCAGCTGCAGAAATCATAGCCCCGGCAGCCGCATACTCAATGCCGAGCGGCAGAAAAGCGCGAATGCAAACCGCAATAAGAGTAATACGCACGATTTGCTCAATGACTTGCGCATAGGCACCTGGCTTCATGTTTTGCTTTCCCTGGAAATACCCGCGAAGTACAGATGAAACGGCGATAATGGGAACGACAGGCAAAATGGCAATGAGCGGATAAAACGTTCGCGAGTCTGTCAAAAATTTTTGCGATAAGAGGGGAGCTGCAATCATAATTCCTAGTGTAAAGACAACGCTTAACGTCAGCGTGATGGCTAAGGAAACAGTCAATATCCTTTTTACCTTTTGCGAGTTGTTTGTGGCATCCGCTTCAGCAATGAGTTTGGCAATCGCTACAGGCAGGCCGAGCTGGGTAACAGTAATAGCTAAAATAAATGTGGGGACGGCCATCATATACAGACCGACTCCTTCTTCTCCAAGAATTCTCGCCATAACAATCCGGTTTACAAAACCTAAAACCCTTGTAATCAACCCCGCCAGCATTAAAATAAATGTGCCGCGCAAAAAGCTTTGCTTCGTCATTTCTTTCCCACCTTCTCAAAAGCCCTAGAATGCTTTACAATAATCTATATGCCAATACATAAGGCAAGCATGACAAGGTGTATGTGTACAAGCATTTTTTTATAAGATTTTTTTGAAACTTTAAGAAAATTCTTGTGTGTATATACTCTTTAAACTCCCAAATAAACGAAGGAGGATTTGCGCGATGGTTGTGAAAGAACATCCGGTAGACGCTTATCGCGAGCAGCTGCAAGTTGTGCTAGAAAGCAAAGTAGATGAATTCAGGTTACTAGGATACGATCGAGTAACAGTCCAAGAGATATGGGAATGTTTGAGAAGCAAAAAGTGGAAACGGCCAAGCGATGAGACGAGAATCTATCAGCTCGTCAACGATGTGCTGACGCTTTCCACAAGCGATTATATGACATATTTAACAATGGAAGCTTACAAAGCACCGCTTTGGTCATTTGAAGAGTACGAAAATAAGTAAAAATTTGACATGTACATTTGCGGATTCATATAATTGATGTATTGCTATTGTTAGTGTAGTAGAAGGAGGCACATATCACTCATGACTAAACGAAGCAGCAGAATCGTTGCTTTCTTTTTAATCGTCCTTATTGTGGGCGGCATCATTGGAGCAACAACAAAAAATATTACGCAGGGCATTAACCTTGGGCTTGATTTGCGCGGCGGTTTTGAGGTTTTGTATGAAGTAAAGCCGGCAAAAAAGGGAGATAAAATTACGCACGATGTGCTCGTGAGCACAGTGCATGCACTCGAGAATCGTGTAAACGTCCTCGGGGTAAGCGAGCCGAATATCCAAATTGAAGGAAAAGACCGTATTCGTGTACAGTTGGCTGGTGTCCAAGATCAGTCAAAAGCAAGGGAAATCCTGTCTACGCAAGCCAAGCTTACGTTCCGTGATGTAAATGATAACATTTTGCTGGATGGAACAGATTTGAAAGAGGGCGGCGCTAAGCAGACATTTGACGAGCAAGGCCGTCCAAGCGTCGGATTAACGCTGAAAAGCGCTGATAAATTCCGCAGTGTAACGGAAAAAATATTGGCAATGAAACCTAATAATTTAATGGTCATCTGGCTTGACTTTGAAGAAGGAAAAGATTCTTATAAAGCAGAAGCGGGCAAACCGAAGCCGAAATATTTATCAGCTGCGACTGTTAACCAAGTATTTAATCAAGCAGACGTATCTATCGTAGGTTCTTTTACGCCGGAAGAAGCGAAAGGACTTGCTAACTTATTGAATGCAGGCGCTCTTCCTGTTGACCTGAAAGAGATGTATTCGACTTCAGTCGGAGCGAAATTCGGCGAAACAGCTCTGCAGAAAACAATTCTTGCCGGCGCTATCGGTATAGGGCTTATTTTCTTATTTATGTTGGTGTACTACCGTTTACCGGGTGTGGTGGCTGTTATCACGCTGGGCATGTATCTCTACATAACACTGCTTATTTTCGATTGGATGCATGCTGTATTGACGCTTCCGGGCATCGCGGCGCTAGTTCTCGGGGTAGGGATTGCAGTAGATGCCAACATCATTACGGATGAGCGTTTTAAAGATGAACTGAAGATAGGAAAATCGGTGATGGCCGCATATCGTGCGGGTAACCGTCATTCCTTCTTGACGGTTTTGGATGCGCACGTTACTACGATGCTTGCGGCTGTTGTATTGTTTGTTTGCGGAACAAGTGCAGTAAAAGGTTTCGCGACAAGCTTGATGGTGAGCTTGATCGTCGGTTTTGCTACAAACGTAGGGGTTACGCGTTTTTTATTGGGTCTTCTCGTAAAAAGCCGCTATTTTGATAAAAAGATTGAATATTTTGGTGTAAAACGAAAAGATATTATTCCTCTTTCCAAGGGCATTGAGCATGCGCCTACGAAATTTGACCGCATTAACTTCGTGAAGGTAGGACATGCATTCCTGATGTTCTCCATTGCGGTTATGATTGTCGGTGCCATCGTCCTATCACTGTTTAAGCTAAACGTCGGCATCGACTTTGCAAGCGGTACGCGCATGGACATTACGAGCAGCAAACCGATTGTCGTTTCCGAACTGAACAGTGATTTAAACAAGCTCGGTGTAAAGACTGAAGATATCGTCTTAACCGGAACTGATAACAAAAGTGTCGCTGTCCGTTCTAAAGGGGTACTTTCAAAAGATGAAATTGCAAAAGTAAAAAGCGAAGTGAAGAATAAATACGGTTCAGAGCCAAACGTGAGCACGGTATCCCCGACAATCGGAAAAGAGCTTGCGCGCAATGCGTTCATCGCTGTTATGATTGCATCTGTAGGGATCATCCTGTATGTGAGCATTCGCTTCCGTTTTACGTATGCTGTTTCCGCAGTTCTTGCACTGCTGCATGATGCGTTCTTTATTATTACAGCATTCAGTATCCTCCGTCTGGAAGTAGATCTGCCGTTCATTGCGGCTGTGCTAACGATTGTCGGTTACTCTATTAACGACTCTATCGTTACATTTGACAGAAACCGTGAATTATACAAAAAACGCAAAATTCGTACAGAACAGGATTTGGAGGATATCGTAAACTTAAGCATCCGTCAAACGCTGGGACGTTCCGTGAATACTGTAATGACAGTTCTATTGCCGGTTATCGCGTTATTAATTTTCGGAAGCGAGTCTCTTCGGAGCTTCTCTTTTGCCTTATTAATCGGTCTAATCGTAGGAACATACTCCTCCGTTTTCGTTGCTTCTCAAATTTGGTTACTTCTTGAGAAGCGCCGCTTAAAGAAAGGAAAAGGCAAGAAAGAAGCAGAACCGAAACCGGAATTGCAAGTATAAGAAAAAACGAGCACGGGTATCCCGTGCTCAGTTTTTTTAGGTGGGCATAAAGCACCTGCTGTGTATGGCAGCACTGCACGTCCGCTCCTATGTTTCTAAGCATATAGGTTTGTTCTTTTGTGTATACTGCGAGTGGCATGGGCTGCAAACAGAGAGGAATAACGGAAAGCATTGGAGCGGGATGTTATAAATTATCTTTTAAAAAGGAAGATGTCACCTAAAGGGCATCTTCTTTTTTGCTTAAAACCTGATGTTTTTTCATATTCTATATAGAGATACATTTCCTAGCATTCATTACTTCTCTACAGAAAGGATTTTACAAATGGAGAAAGATGAACGGTTTAAACAGGCGCAATTCGGCGCCGTTGTAGGGATTGTCGGGAATATTGTACTTGCCGCAGTAAAAGCGATTATCGGCTATATTGGAAACAGTAAAGCGTTGCTTGCAGATGCGGTGCATTCTGCTTCTGATGTAGTAGGCTCTTTAGCTGTTTTGTTCGGAATTCGCGCCGCAAAGCAGCCGCCGGATGAAGATCACCCATACGGTCACGGCAAGGCAGAGTCAATTTCAGCCATTATTGTAGCTGTGCTGTTGGCGATTGTCGGCATAGAAATTTCCTTATCGTCCATTAAAGCATTTACGCACGAAATCGAGCCGCCGAAATGGATTACGCTCATAGCGGTTATTTTGTCCATTGTAGTCAAGGAAGCGATGTTCCGATACAAATATAAGCTCGGCAAGCGGATTAAGAGCGACGCGATTATTGCCAATGCATATGAGCATCGTTCGGACGTCTTTTCTTCTCTTGCCGCCCTTGTAGGAATCGGTGCTGCTATTATAGGAGATAAACTCGGCATGGAATGGTTTGTATATGCTGACCCGATTGCAGGGCTTTTCGTTTCTTTGCTTGTCATTAAAATGGCATGGGATATTGGAAACGAAGCGATTCATACAACGCTGGATCACGTGCTGCATGAGGAAGATATTGCGCCGATGAGAGAGGCGGTTATGATGGTAGACGGTGTGAAAAAGATTGGTTCTCTCTATGCAAGAGAACACGGCCATTATGTAATTGTCGATATTAAGGTGTCTGTCGATCCTTACATTACAGTCGAAGAGGGGCATCGCATCGGCAAACATGTAAAAGAAGTATTAATGCAGCAGGAGAACGTAGAAAACGTATTCGTTCATATTAATCCGTATTCACCTGATGAATGATAGCAAAGTCATCCCTTATTTAGTATAATGGTTTAGTTAAGGGGTGATTTCGTTGTTGCGAGCGAAAACGCGTTGGAAACAAAAGACGAGTAATGAAGAGCTTGTGCAGCAGCTTTCCCATTCGCTGCAGCTCACGCCTTTCGTTACCTCTTTGTTGATCAATAGAGGATTAGAAACGGAAGAAGAGATTACAAACTTTCTTTATATGGAACGCCAAGACTTTCACGATCCATTTTTATTAAAAGATATGGACCGCGCTGTGCAAAGAATACAGCACGCGATTGAAACGGGCGAACAAATTTTAATTTTTGGCGATTATGATGCAGACGGAGTGAGCAGTACGACTGTTTTGCTTCTTGCTTTACAGGAGCTTGGCGCACAGGTCGAGTTCTATATTCCAAATCGCTTTACAGAAGGATATGGACCGAATGAAGGGGCATTTCGCTGGGCGAAGGATGCCGGATTTTCTCTCATTATCACAGTGGATACGGGGATTTCTGCCGTAAACGAGGCGCGTCTTGCGAAAGAGCTTGGGTTGGATTTAATCATTACAGATCACCATGAGCCGCCGCTTCAGCTGCCGGAAGCATACGCCATTATTCATCCGAAGCTTGAAGACAGTATATACCCGTTTCAGGATTTGGCTGGAGTCGGCGTTGCTTTTAAAGTAGCTCATGCGTTGCTTGGACGAGTGCCGGAGCATCTGTTAGATATTGCTGTTATCGGCACAATTGCTGATTTAGTGCCGTTGCACGGCGAAAATCGTTTGCTTGCAAAGCGGGGAATTGAAAAGCTTCAGCAAACAAAACGTCTGGGGCTGCAGGCGCTGTTTCAGGTGGCAAACAGCAAGCAGCATGAGCTGAACGAAGAGAGTGTCGGGTTTGCGATTGGTCCGCGCATTAATGCTGTAGGAAGACTTGAGGATGCGGCACCTGCTGTTCATTTGCTGTTAACAGATGATGTTGTGGAGGCAAAGGAGCTTGCGGAAGAAATTGACGGTCTGAACAAGCTTCGTCAAGAAATTGTGCAGCAAATCGCTGCCGAGGCTATCCAAGAGGTAGAAGCACATTATCCGCCCAATGAAAATAAAGTGCTTGTTCTTGCAAGGGAAGGCTGGAATGCAGGCGTTATCGGAATTGTCGCTTCCAAACTTGTAGACCGCTATTATCGCCCGACGATTATTTTGAGCATCAATAAGGAAAAAGGCATCGCTAAAGGGTCTGCCAGAAGCATTGAGGGGTTTGACTTGTTCGCCAATTTATCTGACTGCCGGGATATTTTGCCGCATTTTGGGGGGCATCCGATGGCAGCGGGAATGACATTGGAGATGAACGATGTAGACGAGCTTCGCCGGCGCCTGAATGAATTGGCAGATAAGCAATTAACAGAACAGGATTTAGTTCCGATTACAAAAATTGATGCCGTATGCACACTTGAAGACATCACGCTGTCTGCCATCGAAGAAATGCAGCTGCTTGCCCCGTTTGGCGTAGGAAATCCGAAGCCGCGCATTCAAGTGAATGATGTGGAGCTGGAGAGCATCCGCCAAATCGGTTCTGACGGATCGCATTTGAAACTTACGCTGCGAGACGGCCAGACAAAGCTTGACAGTGTTGGGTTTGGTTTCGGAAAAGCAGCCGAAGAAATCTCGCCGGTATCAACAGTATCGCTTGTCGGTGAGGCATCCATTAATGAATGGAACAACTTCCGAAAGCCGCAGCTTATGATTTCTGATATTGCCGTAACACAGTGGCAGCTGTTTGATTGGCGCAGCATGCGGAACATTGAAAAACATCTCGCCGCGTTGCCGGCGAATTTACTGAAAATTATATATTTCCGTGAAGAAACGCTCACTCATATTCCTTTGGCAGGATATGAAAGCCATCTTGTTTCAGCTAAAGAGGCAAAACATTTGAATCTAGAAGGCTCTTATATTGTGTTATTGGATATGCCGCCGACAACGAAGCATTTGCAGGAGCTTCTGTCACACGGATTTCCGGATCGGGTGTATGCGGTATTTCATCAAGAAATGCAGCATACCTTCAGCACAGTGCCGACAAGAGAGCACTTCAAATGGTATTATGCATTTTTACGCCAGCAAGCTCCGTTTTCTATCGTAAAACACGGCGCGCAGCTTTGTCAGCATAAAGGCTGGTCGAAAGATACAGTAAATTTTATGACAATGGTGTTTTTTGAGCTGGAATTTGTTAAAATAAAAGATGGTGTGATTTTTATATCAAATCAAACACAAAAACGAGATTTAACAGAATCGGTAACGTATCGTGAAAAAATAAATCAATTACAATTGGAAAAAGAATTGGTGTATTCCACGTATCAACAGCTGAAGGCATGGTTTCATAATATGAAGAACGGTTCTTTTACACATGAGGAGGCATTTAAGTAATGGATTTGAAACAATATATTGCAATTGTACCGGATTATCCAAAGGAAGGAATTGTCTTTAAAGATATTACTCCGTTAATGAACGACGGCGCGGCATACAAAGCGGCGACTGACCGCATTGTGGAATTTGCAAAAGAAAAGCAAATTGATCTTGTAGTAGGACCGGAAGCACGCGGATTTATTATCGGTTGTCCGGTATCTTACGCTTTAGGCGTCGGTTTTGCGCCTGTACGCAAAGAAGGCAAGCTTCCGCGCGAGGTTGCAAAAGTAGAGTACGGCAAAGAGTACGGCAAAGACGTATTAACAATTCACAAGGATGCGATTCGTCCGGGACAACGCGTGCTCATTACTGATGACTTGCTTGCAACAGGCGGCACGATTGAGGCAACAATTAAGCTTGTAGAGGAGCTTGGCGGCGTAGTAGCGGGAATTGCTTTCTTAGTAGAACTTTCCTACTTGGACGGCAGGAACCAACTTGACGGATATGATGTATTGACGCTGATGACATACTGATTTTTTGAGTACTCGATAAGAGTGCTCTTTTTCTATTTTGGTCTCGCGGGTGATGCAATTTCTTTCCTTTTCACAATTTGCAGCAATTGCGTTATAATGGTGAAATATATAATTAGTGTAATCAGCAGGATTAATTTTTATAAAAAGGTGATTCCATGGCGAATGAACAAGTGCTAACAGCTGAACAGGTGTTGGAAAAAGCAAGTCAATACTTAAAAGAAGATACAGGAATTGTAAAGCGTGCATATGAATTTGCCCGTGATGCTCATCGTGAACAATATCGGAAATCAGGGGAGCCATATATTATTCATCCCATTCAAGTGGCTGGCATTTTAGTCGATTTGAAAATGGATCCTGCGACTGTATCCGCCGGTTTTCTGCACGATGTAGTGGAAGATACAGAAGTGACTCTTGAGGATTTAGAGCGCGCGTTCAATAAAGAAGTTGCAATGCTGGTAGATGGCGTAACGAAACTCGGAAAGATTAAGTATAAATCACACGAGGAACAGCAGGCGGAAAATCATCGGAAAATGTTCGTCGCTATGGCGCAAGACATTCGCGTGATTTTGATTAAGCTTTCGGACCGCTTGCATAACATGAGAACGTTAAAGCACTTGCCGCAAGAAAAGCAGCGCCGCATCGCAAACGAGACGTTGGAAATTTTTGCTCCTTTGGCGCACCGTCTGGGGATCAATACCATCAAATGGGAGCTTGAGGATACATCGCTTCGTTATTTGAATCCGCAGCAATATTATCGCATCGTAAATTTGATGAAGCGAAAGCGTGCCGAGCGCGAAGAGTATTTGGACACAGTCATGCAAGAGATTCGGGGGAAACTCGGTGAAGTGACGATTCATGCTGAAATTTCGGGACGTCCAAAGCACATTTACAGCATTTATCGGAAAATGGTTATGCAAAATAAGCAGTTCAATGAAATTTATGATTTGCTTGCTGTGCGTGTTGTTGTTAACAGCATTAAAGACTGCTATGCAGTGCTTGGCATTATTCATACGTGCTGGAAGCCGATGCCGGGACGTTTCAAAGATTATATTGCGATGCCAAAGGCGAACCTATACCAGTCTCTTCATACAACTGTAATCGGCCCAAAAGGCGATCCGCTTGAAGTGCAAATCCGTACGAAGGAAATGCATCGCATCGCTGAGTACGGGATTGCCGCTCACTGGGCATATAAAGAAGGCAAAGAAGTGGCGACAGAAAACGAAACGCTTGAAAAGAAACTTACGTGGTTCCGCCAAATTTTAGAATGGCAAAACGATGCCTCTAACGCAGAAGAGTTTATGGAATCGTTAAAAATCGATTTATTCTCTGATATGGTGTTTGTCTTTACGCCAAAAGGAGACGTCATTGAATTGCCGCTTGGCTCTGTTCCAATCGACTTCGCGTACCGCATCCATTCCGAAATCGGAAGCAAAACAATCGGCGCGAAGGTAAATGGGAAAATGGTGCCGCTGGATTATAAATTGAAAACAGGGGACATTGTAGAGATTTTAACGTCCAAGCACTCATACGGTCCGAGCCAGGACTGGGTGAAGCTGGCACAAACGTCCCATGCAAAAAATAAAATTCGTCAATTCTTTAAAAAGCAGCGCCGTGAAGAGAACATCGAAAAAGGAAAAGAGCTTATTGAAAAAGAATTGCGCAATTTGGATTATGATTTAAAAGAAGTATTAACATCGGAAAACTTAAAGCGCGTCGCAGATAAATTTAATTTCCCGAACGATGAGGAAATGTATGCGGCCGTCGGCTATAACGGTATTACGGCTGCTCAAATTGTAACTCGTTTAACTGATAAGTTCCGCAAAAAGCGCGAGGAAGAGCAGCTTCTGCAAGAAACGATCACAGAAGTGCGCAAGCCGATGAAAATCCGCAAGCGCGATTCCGGCATTAAGGTAAACGGCGTAGACAATTTGCTGATTCGTGTTTCTAAATGCTGCAATCCTGTTCCGGGAGATGATATTATCGGATATATCACAAAAGGACGAGGGGTTTCCATTCATCGTGCAGATTGTGTAAACGTTCATACAGAAGAAGCGAAAGATCGTCTTCTCGACGTAGAATGGGAAAACGATCCGGAAAAAGAACTCGAATACAATGTCGATATTGAAATTTCCGGTTATGACCGCGGAGGCTTATTAAACGAAGTGCTGCAGGCTGTAAATGAAACAAAAACGTATATTTCTGCTGTGTCAGGACGCAGCGATCGAAACAAAATGGCTACAATCCATATGTCCATTTCCATCCAGAATGTGCACCATCTGCAGAAAGTAGTCGAACGAATCAAGCAAGTGCGCGATATTTATGCAGTACGTCGATTAATGCACTAAAGGAGAAGGTTATGAGAGTAGTTGTACAGCGTTCAAAAGAAGCATCCGTTACAGTAAACAATGAGATTGTCGGCAGCATTCCGTTTGGACTCACATTGCTCGTCGGGGTTACGCATGAAGATACAGAAAGCGATGCAGCATATGTCGCAGAAAAAATAGCGAACCTGCGTATCTTTGAGGACGAAGGCGGCAAAATGAATCACTCCGTTCTAGACATCAGGGGCCAAATTTTATCGGTTTCGCAGTTTACCTTATACGGAGACTGCCGAAAGGGAAGACGCCCGAACTTTATGGATGCTGCAAAGCCGGATTATGCGAAGCGCATTTATGATGTGTTTAATAAAGAGCTGGAAAAGCAAGGCTTGCATGTGGAAACAGGCGAGTTCGGCGCGATGATGGACGTTCGTTTATTGAACGACGGACCGGTAACGTTAATCATTGAAAGCAAATAGGTAAAAAGCGGGTATCCTGTGCTCGGTTTTTTAGGCGGGAATAGAGCGTCTGCTGCGTTAACGGTCAAAGCCTTTGAGATGCCCTCTTTGACTAGGCAGGAAGGTTTGCTCTTTTGTATGTCATATACTGCAAGCATCACGGGTTTCGAAAGCAAGAAAGTAATAAGGATCATTGCCGCAAAATTTTATAATTTCTAGTCTTTAAAAAAAATCCTCCAGAGTGGGAGGATTTTTTGTTTTAACGAATACGTCCCTCAAAAAACTGGAATAATAACAAATAGGACTATATAGAATGAGGGGGACGTATTATGCGAATGAACGACAAAGCAAACAGTGTAATGAACAGTGCCAATCAGCTTTTCAATGTGAACTTCGATGATTTTGTGTCAAAAGAGAACAATGTCACGTCTATGGAGCTTGCATCCGAGTTTGGCATTTCGCTGCAGGATGTAAAAAAGCTGAAGAAACATCTCGGCCGCTCTTGACAAGAGTACACAAGAAACGTATATTAATAAACAAATTCATGTTTTTACAGCTATATAATCAACTGATGATGGAGAACAGTAAATAAGATTCCACATGAAAAGAGAAGGAATGCCCCGGGCTGAAAGCGTTCCTGCATGATGACTTGTTGAAGGAACACTCCGGAGGTTTCTCTCTGAAATTCGAGTAGGAGAAGAACGCGTTCAGGCGTTACTGAAAAAGTGGAAGCGATATGCTTCAATTAGGGTGGCACCACGGGTATTAAACTCTCGTCCCTACTGTTACAGTAGGAACGGGAGTTTTTTTATTTTGTACAGAAACGAAGAGGAGGAAACACCATGTCTATTCAAATTCCAAGAGGAACACAAGATATCCTCCCTGGAACGGTTGAGCTATGGCAATATATCGAAGGACAAGCACGCGATATTTGCCGTCGTTATAACTATAAAGAAATCCGCACACCGATTTTTGAACATACGGAATTGTTTTTGCGCGGTGTAGGGGATACGACGGATATCGTTCAAAAAGAGATGTACACGTTTGAAGACCGCGGAGAGCGCAGCTTGACATTGCGTCCTGAGGGAACAGCGTCTGTTGTTCGTTCCTATGTAGAGAATAAAATGTATGGCAATGCAGCACAGCCGACTAAGCTATTTTATATTGGACCGATGTTTCGTTATGAAAGACCGCAATCCGGGCGTTATCGTCAGTTCGTACAATTTGGAATTGAAGCGCTCGGGAGCAATGATCCTGCCATTGACGCAGAAGTAATTGCGCTTGCGATGGATTTCTACAAAGGACTTGGGCTAAAGAGCGTAAAGCTTGTGCTGAATAGCCTTGGTGATACAGAAAGCCGTAAAGTGCACCGTGAAGCGCTTGTGAATCACTTTGCACCGCGCATTGGGGAGTTCTGCAACGACTGTCAGGAGCGTTTGCATAAAAATCCGCTTCGCATTCTTGATTGTAAAAAAGATCGTGAGCATGAACTGATGAAATCAGCGCCTTCTATTACAGAATACTTGAATGAAAGCTCACAAGCATATTATGAAAAAGTGCAAGAGCTCTTAACGATGATGGGTATTCCGTTTGAAAAGGATCCAAATCTTGTGCGCGGTTTAGATTATTACCAGCATACTGTGTTTGAAATCATGAGTGAAGCGAAAGGATTCGGTGCAATTACAACGCTCAGCGGCGGCGGCCGCTATAACGGTTTAGTACAGGAAATCGGTGGGCCGGAAACGCCGGGAATCGGTTTTGCATTAAGCATCGAGCGTTTATTAATGGCACTGCAGGCAGAAGGCATCGAGCTGCCGCTTTCATCTAAGCTGGACTGTTATGTAGTGGCTTTAGGGGAAAAAGCGAAGGATGCAGCAGCAAAATTTGTGTATGAACTGCGCAAAGCAGGTTTAACAGCAGAAAAAGATTATTTAGACCGCAAAGTAAAAGCGCAATTTAAAGCGGCTGACCGTTTTAACGCTAAATATGTGGCAGTGCTTGGAGATAATGAATTAGAACAAGGTATCATCAACCTTAAGGATATGAACACCGGGGAACAAGAAGAGATTGCTTTGGATGCATTTGTCTCTTATGTAGCAGAAAAGGTATTGTAGGAGGAGAACAGAATGGCAGAGAGAACGCATTACTGCGGAGAAGTAACGTTACAGGATGTTGGAAGTAAAATACAGCTGAAGGGCTGGGTGCAAACACGAAGAGATTTAGGCGGTCTGATTTTTATTGATATGCGCGACCGTACGGGTATTGTACAAGTCGTTTTCAATCCGGAATTTTCTGAAGAAGCTTTGAAGCTTGCAGAAGCAATTCGCAATGAGTACGTACTGCATGTAGAAGGTACAGTCGTAGAGCGTACGGCAGGACAGGTAAATAAAAACATAGCAACCGGCTATATTGAAGTACAAGCAACAGACGTAAAAATTGTAAATACAGCGAAAACACCTCCATTTGCAATTGCAGATAGAACGGATGTATCAGAGGATGTTCGTTTAAAGTATCGTTACTTGGATCTGCGCCGTCCTGCTATGCTAGAAACGTTTAAACTTCGTCATAAGGTAACGAAAGCAATGCGTGATTTCTTAGACGGAGAAGGCTTTTTAGAGGTAGAAACACCGATTTTAACGAAGAGTACACCAGAAGGCGCGCGGGACTACTTAGTACCGAGCCGTGTGCATCCAGGTGAATTTTACGCGCTTCCGCAATCACCGCAAATTTTCAAACAGCTTCTGATGGTCGGCGGCTTTGAGCGTTATTATCAAGTGGCGCGCTGCTTCCGTGATGAAGATTTGCGTGCGGACCGTCAGCCGGAATTTACGCAAATCGATATTGAGACGTCATTCCTTACACAGGAAGAGCTGATCGGTATGATGGAAACGATGATGGCGGGTGTTATGAAAGAAGCGAAAGGTCTTGATGTTACCGCTCCATTCCCTCGTATGACATACGATGAAGCGATGGGACGCTACGGTTCTGACAAGCCGGATACGCGATTTGCGATGGAATTGACCGACTTATCCGAGTTCGCAGCAGGCTGCGGTTTTAAAGTATTTACAAGCGCAGTGGAAAGCGGCGGACAAGTAAAAGCGATTAATGCAAAAGACGCAGCGGACAAATATTCCCGCAAAGATATTGATGCATTAACAGATTTCGTGAAGATTTACGGCGCAAAAGGTCTTGCATGGTTGAAGGTTGAAGCAGACGGTTTAAAAGGACCGATTGCAAAATTCTTTAACGAAGAAGACAGCGCAACTATTATAAGTTTATTAGAGGCGGAAGCAGGAGACTTGTTACTGTTTGTGGCTGATAAGAAAAATGTTGTGGCAGGCAGCTTAGGAGCGCTTCGCTTAAAGCTTGGAAAAGAGCTGCAATTGATTGATGAAAGCAAGTTCAACTTCCTGTGGGTGACAGACTGGCCGCTTCTTGAGTACGATGAAGAAGAAGGCCGTTATTTCGCGGCACACCATCCATTTACAATGCCGTTCCGCGAAGATCTTCCTTTATTGGATACGAATCCAGCTCAAGTACGTGCACAAGCATATGACCTTGTATTAAATGGCTATGAGCTTGGCGGCGGTTCTTTGCGTATTTATGAGCGCGATGTACAAGAAAAAATGTTCCAATTGCTCGGCTTCACACAAGAAGAAGCGCAAGCGCAGTTCGGATTCTTGTTAGAAGCGTTTGAATACGGCACGCCTCCGCACGGCGGTATCGCATTAGGATTGGACCGCCTTGTTATGCTTCTTGCAGGAAGCACAAACCTTCGTGATACAATCGCATTCCCGAAAACGGCAAGCGCAAGCTGTGTGTTGACGGATGCACCGGGTGAAGTGGCGGCAGCACAATTAGATGAGCTTCATCTGCAATTGAAGGTAACGGAAAAAGAATAACATTCAACCTTCGCCTATGTGGGTATACTAAGCTCACATAGGTTTTTTTTGAAATGATAAGAAATTATAAATCATTTATATATATAAAGAATTTTGTACGTGCTCAATTTTTCTCACGGATTTCATAACATTTTCTATACAAATAGTAGGAAAAGAAGGTAGAATACAAATTGGACTATTTTGCAGTGGGGGTGTACGAGTATGTTACATCAATTTTCTCGTAATGAATTGGCCTTCGGGAAAGAAGGACTTGAAATATTAAAAAACAGTACAGTCGGCGTATTGGGAATCGGAGGCGTTGGTTCCTTTTCTGCTGAAGCATTGGCTCGTTCCGGTGTGGGTCGACTTGTGCTTGTAGATAAGGACGTAGTAGATATCACGAATGTAAACCGGCAAGTGCATGCGTTGTTATCTACGGTCGGGCAGTCAAAAGTGGATTTGATGAAGGCGCGCATTTTGGACATTAATCCGGATTGCGAAGTGATTGCCCTCAAGATGTTTTATACAGAAGAAACATACGAAGAGTTTTTCTCTTACGGATTGGATTATGTCATCGATGCTTCTGATACCATTTCATACAAAATTCATTTGATTAAAGAATGCTTAAAGCGTAAAATTCCGATTATCTCCAGCATGGGCGCAGCGAACAAAATGGATCCGACACGTTTCCAAATTGCTGATATTTCTAAAACACATACAGACCCAATTGCGAAGGTCGTTCGTACACGGCTTCGTAAAGAAGGCATTAAAAAAGGCGTAAAAGTTGTCTTCTCTGATGAAAGCCCGATTGTCATCCGTGAAGAGATTCGCAAAGAAATCGTGCCGGATGAAAACGCGAAGATTCGCAAAGCGAAATTGCCGCCGTCTTCAAACGCATTTGTGCCATCTGTAGCAGGATTGATTATGACAAGTTATGTAGTGCGCCAGTTGCTAAAAGATGTGAAAGTAAGCCGCGTAGGGCAAGAATGATAAAAGCTCCTTCAACGGAAGGAGCTTTTATCATTTTTAGCCGAGAATACCCGTGCTTATATATGAGTGAATGATAAATTCGACATGTCCATGTACTATGTGCAGCCAAAAGGGAGTATGATATGCTTCTTCTCTCTGGTTTACCCTTGCATGAACCACTACAAAGGTTTGACCGCTTCTGCACGTCGCCGGATGATCTCTCCCCACTATAAAAAGACGGTTTTTTTATTGTGAAATAATTTCTAAGTTACCGTTTTTGTCCATTTTAAAAATAGGAGCAATTCGATCATCCGGTTCATCAAGCAATACCATTTTTCGTGCGCGGTCCATGATGCGCACCAAATTTTGATAGTCTTCTTGAATCATATCTTGCTGCTGCAGGAGTCTCTCAAGCTTCTTCTGAAGATCTTCGTGCTGCTTTTTCAATTCTTCGTTTTCGCGTTTCAGTATATCGTTTTCCGTCTGTATCCGGATTATATCTCTCGTTTCATGCTGAAATTCTTGTAAATACCGAATCACATCTGTCATCGAAAGAGACGAGACAGAAGGAAGAATTTCTTCCGAAAACTCTGCATCAATGACAATTTGTTCACTAGGCTGTACAAGGGTGATCTTTTGTTTTTGTTCATGCGCAAGCGCACGCTTCATTTCCTTGCGCTGTTTTTTGGCAATTTGTACAGCTTCCTCATATTGCTGGCGCACCTCTGCATTCCAGCGAAAGCCGCACGCAGCCGATGTGCGGTTCAACGCATCGCCTACTTCATCAAACGCCTTCAGTTGCGTGCTGCCTTCCCGAATGTGGCACAATACCGTTTCCGCTAAAAGCAAATCATCTTCTGAGGTCCAAGCATCTTGGCGCATTTTCATAGTAAAACCTCCAATGCGGATGTTTTTTGCTTATATTGTCCCAGGCCCGAGATTTTATACTATTTTTTCGAGTTTTGCAGATTCTTATATACCGCTGCGAGCGCCTGCTCGAATTTTCCTGTTTCTCTCGGCAATATGTTTTGTTTTTGATTGTATCAGTGCAGCATCCAGCCGTTTTCGTAATCATGCGAATATAACCTATTCCTCGCCCGAGCGCTTCTGCCCTTTATAATGCACATCTTTTAAATGTGCTAAAAGAAAGCCTATCTGTTATATGAACCTCCCCCACTTACTCGCTTCCGCTTGAAGTGGGGGCATTCTCGCCTAATTTATGATAAATCCATCTTAATTTTCCGATATATCCAATCTCATCCCATATACGCATGCAACACAGGTACATATTTTCTGTGAAAACGGCATTTCCTTGTTGACGCGAATAAAATAAAATCCGTGCCTAGGGTGGACATCTTGAAAGGTTTGATCGCTTCTACATGCGGATGCTCTAGCCCCACCCGCGAAAAAATACTTTTATCTAATCATCTATATAGATGATTTATAATTTAGTCATATGAACTGCTGCTATACAGAACAAAAGGCAGCCTGCACTCGCTTCCTCTCTCTGGTTTACCCTTGCATGAACCAAAGGTCTAACCGCTTCTGCACGTCGCCGGATGATCTCTCCCCACTATAAAAAGACGGTTTTTTTATTCACTTGTATATATAACTGACTTATAGATTTAGCATACAGTTGAAGTTTGGATAGTAAATGTGTGAATTTGGATAGTAAATGGTCCAAATTGGATAGTAAATGCATCATTTCGGATAGTAAATGGTTCAAGTTGGATAGTAAACGGTGCAAGTTGAGAGATGTAGCATGAAATGTTGAAGAAACTAGTCAGTTATATATAGATAACTTAGTGTCAGAAGAAGGTTGGATATGATAAGGATGATACATTATAAATTACTATTTACTTGTTTAATAGTACAATAAAAGAAATCAGACTAATTAAGCAAGGAGGATGGCAAAGTGGAAAATAAACCTCTTGCTTATCGTATGCGCCCTAGAACTTTGGATGAGGTAATTGGACAAGAACATATCATTGCTCCGACTACAGCATTTTATCGTATGATCCAACAAGGGCATGTCCCTTCTATGTTGCTATATGGTGAGCCTGGTATTGGTAAGACATCCATGGCGTATGCAATTGCAGGCTCTGCAAAGAAGCATTTCATTGCGCTAAATGCGACGACTGCAGGAAAAAAAGATATTGAACAAGTTGTAAGTGAAGCAAAAATGTATAACGGTATTCTTCTTTTCCTCGATGAAATTCATCGGTTTACGAAAGCTCAACAGGATTATCTTCTTTCTCATGTGGAGAGCGGCTTAGTGACATTAATCGGAGCAACAACAGAAAATCCGTTTCATGACGTAAATCCTGCCATACGAAGTCGTTGCAATCAAATTAAACAATTGAAGCCTATCTCTCCTTCTGACATCATCACGGTGTTGAAGAGGGCGTTGAAAGACGTGGAACGAGGATTAGGGAATTTATCGATTGAAATTGCGGAAGAACAGCTAGAAAGAATCGCAAACGGTACAAACGGTGATGTACGAGCTTCACTAAACTTATTAGAGGACATTGTGTATGCTTCCGAAGTGGAAAATGATACATATCACATTAAGGATGGGACCATACAGGAGTTTTTGGTGAACAAGGGATTTTCTCATGATAAAGGTGGTTCAGCTCATTTTAATGTACTTTCAGGTCTCCAAAAGGCTATACGTGGCAGTGATACGAATGGAGCCCTCCATTATCTTGCACGCCTGATCGAAGCTGGAGATTTAACAAGTATTTGTCGAAGATTGATTGTAATTGCTTATGAGGACTGCGGACTGGCATCGGACATGGGGTATAAGACATATCTAGCATGTGAGGCTAGTAAAGCTGTCGGCTTTCCTGAAGCTCGTATCATCCTTGCGAATATTGTAATTGAAATGTGTCTATCAGCAAAATCAAATTCAAGTTACCTTGCCATAGACAAAGCGTTAGAAGATGTCCGAAATGGTGCCCATTATGATATTCCTGCTCATTTAAAAGATAGTCATTATGGCAGCGCGAAAAAGCTTGGACACGGTATAGGATATATCTATCCGCATGATCACCCTTTGGGTAGTTTTGGAGGATGGGTCAATCAGCAGTATCTACCAGATGAACTGAAAGACCGACAATATTATTATCCAAAAGAGGCTGGAAAAGAAAAGACATTAGGAGCTATCTATTTGAAATTGCGTGAGATGAGGGAAAATAAATAAGCCTATCTATATACAAGTGAATAAAAAAAACCGTCTTTTTATAGTGGGGAAAGAGCATCTGGCGGAGCATAGAAGCGGTCAAATCCTTTTCCTGCCCCATACAAGGGCAAACCATAGAGAGAAAGCGCGTGCAGGCTGCCTTTTGTTCTGTATAGCAGCGTTTCCTATGTCGAAATTATCATTCACTCATATATAGATAAATGCAATGTTGCTTTTCCCTCCCCATCAATTTCATTGGCTGTGACTACCGCCCTTTGGTTGCTGTTTTTTACGATTAGAGAGGGATTCTCCTTCTCAACAGCTAGAGAAAAGCATGTGAAACTAATTTCGCATGCTTTTCTTTTTTAGGAATCGTCTGTTTTATGACATCTGACCAAATGAAGAGGCATTGTCAGTTGAAGTATGATAAGATAAGAGTATGCTCATTTATTCACAATTCATAAAAAATGTAATGAGCAGAGCATATTACTAGTACTAATTCTGTAAAATACGAAAGGAGAAACAACATGTCTGAAGAACAAAAGAAGCCCAATACTTTAAAGAAACAGACAGGCGAAGTGAAATTTATTCCATTACTTACTTGTGTAGCAATTGGTCTTATTTTATGGTTTATTACACCGCCGTCTGGATTAGACGTGAAAGCTTGGCATTTGTTCGCTATTTTTGTGGCGACTATTATTGGTCTTATTATTAAACCATTACCTTTAGGTAGTATCGCTGTTTTATCATTAACTATCATCGTATTAACGAATACATTAACACTTGAAAAGTCGTTAAGCGGCTTTCAAAATACGACGATTTGGTTGATTGTTATTGCATTTTTCATTTCCCGAGGATTTATTAAAACGGGATTAGGAACAAGGGTAGCATATATGTTTGTTCGTTTATTCGGTAAGAAAACGCTCGGCTTATCGTACTCGTTAATTGTTAGTGATTTACTTTTATCACCAGCAATGCCATCGAATACGGCGCGTGCAGGGGGGATTATTCTTCCTATCATTCGTTCCCTTTCTGAAACTTACGGATCAAGAACAGGTGACGGAACAGAACGTAAAGTGGGCGCTTTTTTAACAAAAGTATCGTTTCAAGGTGATATGATTACATCGGCAATGTTCGTCACCGCAATGGCGGCCAATCCGCTAGCAGTTAAAATGACGGAGCAAATTACGGGAAAAACTATTTCGTGGGTAGGTTGGGCAGTGGCAGCCAGCGTACCGGGCTTAATCAGCTTAATTGTTATCCCTCTTGTGATTTATAAATTGTATCCGCCAGAATTAAAAGAAACACCTGAAGCTTCTGAGATTGCAGTAAGTAAATTAAATGAAATGGGACCGCTTAAAAAAGAAGAGTGGTATATGATTGGAGTTTTCCTTTTACTGCTCGTACTATGGATTTTTGGCGGAAACTTAAATATTAATGCAACAACAACTGCATTTATTGGGTTATGTACGCTTTTATTAACACAGGTGCTTAGCTGGTCTGATATTAAAAAAGAACAGGGTGCTTGGGATACATTAGTATGGTTTGCTGTACTGGTTATGATGGCTACATACTTAAATGATTTAGGGATGATTCCTTGGTTTAGTCATCTTATGCAAGGAACTGTTAGTCACATGCCTTGGATGGCAACTTTAATCATACTAGCCATCGTGTATTTCTACTCTCATTACTTCTTTGCGAGTAATACAGCACACGTAAGTGCGATGTATGCAGCCTTTTTATCTGTTATTGTGGCCGCTGGTGCACCGCCATTGTTATCGGCTTTAATTTTGGCGTTCTTCAGTAACTTATTTGGCTGTTTGACGCATTACGGAAGTGGCGCTGCGCCGGTGTTCTTCGGAAGTGGTTATGTGACACAGCAGAAATGGTGGTCGCTAGGTTTTTTAATTTCGATTATCCATATTATTATTTGGATGGGTATTGGCGGTCTTTGGTGGAAGTTATTAGGTTTATGGTAAAAAACAGTGGCATACGCCACTGTTTTTTTGATTGATGAGAAACCCTATACATCACTTAGAAAGATATGGTAAGTTTGATACAAATTCCGATTAGAGCAGTTTCATTGTTATCTCTCCTGCTCAAGCATTCTTTCTTCATGGTAACATGTTCCCCGTAAGAGATGAAATTTCTTAGCGCTCTGTTTTATGATATAATTTTATAGGCTTGTTTTTCGTTATATAGTAAGAATGGAAAAGAGGTGTTCTTATATGAAAATTTCAACAAAGGGCCGCTACGGCTTAACAATTATGATTGATTTGGCAAAAAAATACGGGGAAGGCCCGATTTCGTTAAAATCTATTGCTCAGGCGCATGAATTGTCCGAGCATTATTTAGAGCAATTGATTTCTCCGCTTCGCAACGCCCGTCTTGTGAAAAGTACACGCGGTGCTTACGGCGGTTATGTACTGGCAGATCAGCCGGCAAACATTACGGCAGGCGATGTGATTCGTGTGCTGGAGGGGCCGATCAGCGTAGTAGAGGGCATTGAGGAGGAAAGACCGGCACAGCGTCAGCTCTGGCTGCGTATTCGCGATGCGGTACAAGAGGTGATGGACAGTACGACACTTGAGGATTTAGTAAGGTATGATCAAGACAATGGACAAGGCTATATGTTTTATATTTAAGATGGCGTGAAAAACTAAAAGAAAGGAGGAACAAAAATGGAGCGTATTTATTTAGATCATGCGGCAACATCGCCGACTCATCCTGAAGTGGTGCAGAACATGATTCCGTATATGACGGAGATTTTCGGCAATCCATCCAGCATCCACTTCTTTGGACGGCAAAGCCGCCATGCGATTGATGAGGCAAGGCGCGCTTGTGCGAAAAGTATCGGAGCGAACCCGAACGAAATTATTTTCACGGGCGGCGGAACGGAAGCGGACAATTTGGCGCTGCTTGGCGTTGCCCGAGCGAACAGAGAGCGCGGCAATCACATTATTACAACTGCCATTGAGCATCATGCGATTTTGAATACGTGCAAGGTACTTGAAAAGGACGGATTCGAAGTTACATATCTTCCAGTAGATAACACGGGACGCATTCGGCTTGAAGATTTGAGAGATGCATTAACAGATCGCACGATTTTAGTTTCTATTATGTACGGCAATAACGAGGTTGGCACGATACAGCCGATGAAGGAAATCAGTAAGATGTTACAGGGGCATCAAGCGTATTGGCACACAGATGCTGTACAAGCGTACGGTTTAGTTGATATTCATGTAAAAGAGCTTGGGATTGATTTGCTGTCTATCTCTTCTCATAAAATTAACGGGCCTAAGGGAGTCGGATTTTTATACGCCGATCAAAATGTAAAATTTGCGCCGCTTTTAACAGGCGGAGAGCAGGAGAGAAAGCGCAGAGCCGGCACTGAAAATGTACCTGGCATTGCAGGACTTCACCGTGCTGTCATATTGGCAGAACGGGACCGTGAGCAAAAAATTCAACAATATCGTTCATTTAAAGATATAATGATATCTGTCTTTGAAAGTGAAGGCATAGATTTCGAGGTAAACGGCAGTGAGCATAGCTTACCGCATGTGTTCAATATAAGTTTTACAGGAATGAATATTGAATCATTCCTTGTGAATATGGATTTAGCCGGCATTGCTGTCTCAAGCGGATCAGCTTGTACAGCAGGCTCAATTGATCCGTCTCACGTGCTTGTAGCTATGTTCGGAAAAGAGTCCGATAAAATACGTTCATCCGTACGCTTCAGCTTTGGTCTTGGCAATACGAGGGAGCAGGTTGAAAAGGCGGCGTACGAAACAGTGAAAATCGTAAAACGATTGGCACAAAAATAGACAGCGGAGGTGAGAACGATGAACAAATTACCTCAAAGAGTGGTTATCGGGATGTCAGGAGGGGTGGACTCCTCTGTGGCAGCGCTGCTTTTGAAGCAGCAAGGCTATGACGTAATCGGCGTATTTATGAAAAACTGGGATGATACAGATGAAAGCGGTTTTTGTACGGCAACAGAGGATTACAATGACGTAATCCAAGTGTGCAACCAAATCGGTATTCCGTATTATGCAGTTAACTTCGAGAAGCAGTATTGGGACAAAGTGTTCACATACTTCCTTAATGAATATCGCGCAGGACGTACGCCGAATCCTGACGTGATGTGCAACAAAGAAATTAAGTTCAAGGCGTTCCTGGATCATGCGATGGCGCTTGGTGCGGATTATGTGGCAACAGGGCATTATGCGCGCGTAGAGTATCGAGACGGTGAATACAAAATGCTGCGCGGCGTCGATGATAACAAGGATCAAACATATTTCTTGAATCAGCTTGGACAAGAGCAATTGTCCAAAACGATGTTCCCGCTCGGTCATTTAACAAAGCCAGAGATCCGCGAAATGGCGAAGGAAGCAGGACTCGCGACAGCGGCAAAGAAGGACAGCACAGGCATTTGTTTTATCGGCGAGCGCAATTTCAAGGATTTCTTGAGCAATTACCTGCCTGCACAGCCGGGTAAAATGACGACTTTATCCGGAGAAGTAAAAGGCAAGCACGACGGTTTAATGTATTATACAATCGGACAGCGCCACGGTCTTGGTATCGGCGGCAACGGCGATCCTTGGTTTGTTGTCGGCAAGAACTTGAAGGAAAATGTGCTGTATGTAGAGCAAGGCTTCCATAATGAGCTCTTATACGGTGATGAAGTGTTTGCTACAGATATGAGTTGGGTAAGCGAAAAGGCAAAAGATGCAGAATTCAAATGCACAGCAAAATTCCGTTATCGTCAAGATGATAACGGTGTAACGGTTCAAGTGCTTGAAGACGGAAAAGTCCGCATTCTTTGTGATGAACCAATTCGTGCAATTACACCCGGACAAGCAGTTGTCTTCTATGACGGAGACGAGTGCTTAGGGGGCGGAACAATTGATGAAGTGTTCCGTAACGGCGAAAAGCTTTCGTATTTATCTTAACTTTTAGGAAACCTCGGGCTTTTATTGGGCCGGGGTTTCTTTTATGATTAGGAGAGAACATACTTTTGTATATTTGACGAAACGATATCTTGTGATAAATATGAAGAGGTGAAGGATATGTCAAAGCTGGAGCAAGGCATTCAATTTATGCAGGAAGGAAAATGGGAAGACGCAGCAAAGCTATTAACGGAAGCCATTCAAGAAGAACCGAAAAACCCGATTGGCTACGTCAACTTTGCGAACCTTCTTGATGTATTGGGAGAATATGAACGCGCCGTTTCGTTTTATAAAAAAGCGTTGGAACTTGATGATAAGCTGGCAACGGCATACTATGGATTAGGTACAATTTGCTATGAACAGGAGCAGTACGACGACGCTAAGCGCATGTTTGAAAAAGCAATGTCATGCGGATTGCAATCAGGAGACGTATACTTTATGCTCGGCTTCACATACGTGCAGCTTGATAATGACCGCTTAGCTTTACCGTATTTGCAGCGGGCAATGGAATTGAATGAGCAGGACGCAGAAGCAGCTTTTCAGTATGGATTATGTTTAGCGCGCTTAAACCACGTGAAAGAAGCAAAGCCTGTTTTTGAAAAAGTAATCGAATTGGATGAAACACATGCGGATGCTTTATATAACTTGGGCGTAGTATACGCATTTGAAGAAAATGGAGAAAAAGCATTGGAGCTGTTTAAGAAAGCGGTAAAGCAGCAGCCGGATCATTTCCTTGCAGGCAACGGTATCCGTTTATTGGAGCAGGAACAGTAATGCGAAAAGGAGGGTGACGCGTGCAAAACACGATGGATTTGTTTGAAGAGGAGCAAAAGTACATAAAAGCTCAAGTGCTTCATACGATTTTCCATAACGAGGAGAACTTGTACTCTGTGATGCGCATGAAGGTTATGGAGACGAATGAAGCATACGAAGAGAAAGAGGTTATCATTACTGGTCACTTTCCGCGCATGCATGAAGAAGAAATATTCACCCTGCACGGCCATTTCAAAGAACATCCCCGCTACGGCATGCAGTACCATGTGGAAATGTTCAAAAAAGAGCTGCCGCAAACGAAAAACGGCGTTGTGCAATACTTATCGAGCGATTTATTTAAAGGAATCGGCAAACGAACAGCGGAGCGCATCGTCGAGAAGCTTGGCGGGCAAGCCATTTCAAAAATTATGGATGACGAATCCGTTCTTGATGGGATTGTGAAGAAAGATAAAGCGCGCGAGTTGTACCAAACGATTATGGAGCATCAAGGACTCGAAAAAGTTATGAGTTTTCTCGGCGGATACGGCTTTGGAACGAAGCTTACAATCAAAATTTATCAGACATATAAAGACCAAACGCTTGAAGCCATTCGCAGCAATCCGTATCAGCTTATTGAGGATGTGGAGGGAATCGGCTTTGGACGTGCGGATGAAATCGGCAAGGCGTTCGGCATTTCCGGCAATCATCCTGACCGCATTCGCGCCGGATGCTTATTTACGCTTGAAAATGTATCTCTGCAAGAGGGGCATGTTTATATTACGAAGGAGCAGCTTGTTGATCAAACGATGGATTTACTGAATAATCATGAGAAAACAACTGCAGAAGAAGATATACTGCAATGCCTGGAAACGCTGCAAGGGGAAGAAAAGCTGATTGTAGAAAACGATCGCGTATACCTTGCCACGTTGTATTATGCTGAACAAGGACTTGTTACGTCCATTTTCCGGATCATGCATCAGGATGAGAAGGATGCCTTTCCAGAGTCCGAATTTTTGATTACGCTCGGCGGAATTGAAGACAAGCTGAAGGTGCAATATGCGCCCAGACAAAAAGAGGGAATTCAAACCGCGCTTGGGCATCCAATCATGATTTTAACAGGGGGGCCGGGAACAGGGAAAACGACTGTTATTAAAGGAATTGTTGAAATGTATGCGTCGCTGAACGGACTTTCGCTCAACCCTAAAGACTATAACGAAAAAAATCCGTTTCCGATTCTTCTGACAGCCCCGACCGGACGCGCGGCAAAACGAATGAGCGAATCAACAGGCTTGCCTGCAAGCACAATTCATCGTTTGCTCGGCTGGACACCGGAAGGATCATTTCAGCGAAACGAAAAGGATCCAGTGTCGGGAAAGCTCTTGATTATAGATGAGTTTTCCATGGTGGACATTTGGCTTGCAAATCAGCTGTTTAAATCGCTTCCATCTGACATACAAGTGATTGTGGTAGGCGATGAAGATCAGCTGCCATCTGTCGGACCGGGGCAGGTTTTAAAAGATTTATTGGCAGCTGAACTCATTCCGACAGTTCGTTTGACTGAGATTTACCGCCAAGCAGAAGGCTCTTCTGTTATTCAGCTTGCACACGCTATTAAAAAGGGGGAAGTGCCAAGGGATATTGCAGTGCAAAAGACAGACCGTTCTTTCATCATGTGCAGCGGTGCGCAGGTTGTAGATGTTGTTAAGAAAGTGTGTGAAAATGCCCAAACGAAGGGGTTTTCCGCCCGGGACATACAAGTGCTCGCACCTATGTATCGCGGACCTGCAGGTATTAACACGTTGAACCAAGCATTGCAGGAAGTGTTTAATCCGCCCCTCGAAAAACGACGTGAGCTTCTCTTTGGTGAGGTTGCTTACCGAGTGGGAGATAAGGTGCTGCAGCTCGTCAATCAGCCGGAAAGCCAAGTGTTTAACGGAGATATCGGAGAAATTGTTTCCATCTTTTATGCGAAAGAAAACGTTGAGCAGCAGGACATGCTTGTCGTTTCCTTCGATGGCATTGAAGTGACCTATACAAAGCCGGATTTTAATCAAATTACACATGCATATTGCTGTTCTATTCATAAGTCACAGGGCAGCGAATTTCCGATTGTCATCTTGCCGCTTGTAAAAAGCTATTACCGTATGCTGCGCCGCAATCTTATCTACACGGCGATTACCCGCAGCAAAAAGTTCCTTATTTTGTGCGGTGAACAAGAAGCGTTTCAATCTGGCATAAGCCGTACAGATGATTCCGTTCGTCAAACGACACTGCGTGAAAAGCTGCGCGACCGCTTTATGCCAAAGATGGTACCGACAGATGAAGCGGCGGATGTGGAAAATCTTTCTCCTTATGATTTCCTATAGATAAGCCACATTATAAATGTATATAAAGGCAATTCCTTTATATATCAAGGTTTAAACCGCATACGTTTGGGCATAATGGCGTAATAGAAAAGTGTACGATAGGAGTTGGCACGCCTTGTTAATATGTCCAAACTGCAAAGGGAAAGACCTTGGAAAAATTGGTGTGAACCAATTTTATTGCTGGAATTGTTTTATTGAGCTGTCTGTGACAAAGGGTAAGATTTTTATACATCAAGTGGAGGAGGACGGTTCATTAAGCTCCCTTGATGATTTGTTTGATGATGACGAACGAACAATCAGCATGTAAGGAGTGATGAGCTTGAACATGAGATCTTCACTGATCGCGTTCGGTCTAGGAGCTGCAGCGTACCGTTATGCAAGCAGAAACAATATGCTTTCTAACAAAAGCATGAAGAGAGCGAAGAAAATGGTTAGGTCATATCTCTAAGAAGAACGCAGCACGGGAGAAACCTGTGCTGCGTTTTTTCGGAGTATGGTAACGGTCAAAGTCTTTTAGACGCCCTCCTCTGTGTCTTTTGACTAAGTATGGAGGTTTGTTCTGTTGTGCGTCATAGTTCACTGCCATTATCGTTACGTGATGCTTCATTTCTTGAAATAGGGACGAGCGGCAACGAAAGAAACTTTGTCACAAAGCGCTTTATCACCGAAGCATAATAGCTGTCAAACCGTATTCGTGCATAAATGCTGTCTTCCCTCTCCACAATAAAGATACGGAGGGATGATCGGTGAAAAATATAAAAGTGATTTGGATTTATCGTTTGGCGCTTATCCTGCTTCTTTTTCTGTGTCTTCTCGTTTTTTGGAAGCTAAGGCCAATGTGGAAGCCGGTTTTGGATATTGTTAAACTTATTCTTGTTCCGTTCCTCACGGCATATTTTATTGCCTATTTGCTGCACCCGTTAGTGGAAAAGCTGCATCAAAAAGGAATGCCGCGCATACTTGCTATTTTACTCATTTATGTTTTGTTTTTCGGCGGCATCGGCTATGGCATATATAAAGGAATACCGGTTGCCGTTTCACAGCTAAAGGATATGAACGAAAACTTCCCGCAGTTTATGGACATGTATGAGGGATGGACGAATCAGGTAGAAGCCAAAACTGCCAATTTTCCAGAGTTTATTAACGATAAGCTAAGAGAAGCGTTTCTAGGTATCGAGGGGAAGCTTCAGTCTTTATTGAACAAAATGATGAGCACGGCTCGCAGCATTTTGGATTCCTTGCTGATTATCGTTTTGATTCCATTTATCGTATTTTATATATTAAAGGACTATGGAGAACTGTATCGTATCTTTTGGAAGCTTGTGCCGTCGAAGTGGCGCCCGGAGGGACAAAAACTGCTGGATGATATAGATAAATCGCTTGGAAGCTACATTCGCGGCCAGCTGTTCGTGTGTGCCGTTCTTGCCGGATTTGCCGCGCTTGCATTTTGGATTATCGGCATGAAATATCCGCTCCTGCTTGGCATTCTCATCGGGGTGACGGATATTATCCCTTATTTCGGGCCTATTCTCGGTGCTATACCGACTTTTATTGTAGCTACAACGATTTCTGTAAACATGGTTGTGAAAGCTGCTGTTGCTCTTGCTATTTTGCAGTTCG
This sequence comes from Ectobacillus panaciterrae DSM 19096, assembly GCF_000430785.1. Lineage (GTDB taxonomy): Bacteria > Bacillota > Bacilli > Bacillales > Bacillaceae_G > Ectobacillus > Ectobacillus panaciterrae. The sequence continues at coordinate 40,872 of NZ_KE387248.1, read as the reverse complement.
TGGAAAGCAACATTTTATCTCCGTACATTGTAGGGAAATCGCTGCGCATGCATCCTGTCGTCATTATGTTTGCGCTTCTTATCGGCGGGGAAATCGGCGGTCTTGCCGGGTTGCTTCTGGCAGTGCCTGTTTTAGCCGTTCTGCGCACCGTCATTATTCATTCCAAGACGCTTTTGGCAAGACGTTGACAATGGTACGGATTGTGAGCTATAATTCGCATGAATACATAAATCTATGACGGATCGAGTACGTCACAGCCCATTTTCCAGAGAGGACGTCCCGCGGCTGAAAGGACCTCCAGATGAAGAGTGACAGAACGCTAATCCCGAGAGCAGCTAATACCTGCCGTCTTGCCACGTTACGGCAGCTTGAGGTGATGGACTCCGGTCCATAATCAGGGTGGTAACGCGAGTATACTCTCGTCCCTGCTATGGGGGCGGGAGTTTTTTATTTGTCAAAAAATAAGGAGGAGCTATTCATGAAAAAACTGAAAGCTGCAGAAATTCGCCAAATGTTTTTGGACTTTTTCCAGGAAAAAGGTCATGCTGTAGAACCAAGCGCATCGCTTGTTCCGCATGAAGACCCGTCTCTTTTATGGATTAACAGCGGTGTTGCGACGCTGAAAAAATACTTCGACGGCCGCGTCATTCCAGGGAACCCTCGCATTACGAATGCACAAAAATCCATTCGTACGAATGATATCGAAAATGTAGGGAAAACTGCTCGTCACCATACTTTCTTTGAAATGTTAGGAAACTTCTCCATCGGTGATTATTTCAAAGAAGAGGCAATTTCATGGGCATGGGAGTTCTTAACGAGTGAAAAATGGATCGGCTTTGATAAAGAAAAGCTGTCTGTAACGATTCACCCGGAAGACGATGAAGCATTCCAAATTTGGAATGAAAAAATGGGCGTTCCAAAAGAACGTATCATTCGTCTTGAAGAGAATTTCTGGGATATCGGGGAAGGCCCAAGCGGACCGAACACAGAGATTTTCTATGATCGCGGCGAGTCTTACGGCAACGATCCAAGCGATCCAGAATTATATCCAGGCGGTGAAAACGAGCGTTATCTAGAAGTGTGGAACCTTGTATTTTCCCAATTCAATCATAATCCGGACGGCACATATACGCCGCTTCCGAAGAAAAATATTGATACAGGAATGGGTCTTGAGCGCATGGCGTCTGTCGTACAGGATGTGCCGACGAACTTTGACACAGACTTGTTTATGCCGATCATTGAAGCGACGGAAGTAATTTCCGGCGAGAAGTACCGTACAGATAAAGAAAATGATACAGCGTTTAAAGTAATAGCTGATCATATACGGACTGTAACGTTCGCAGTGGCTGACGGCGCTCTTCCATCCAATGAAGGCCGCGGCTATGTGCTCCGCCGTTTGCTTCGCCGCGCAGTGCGTTATGCGAAGAAGCTGAACATCAACCGCCCGTTCATGTATGAATTGGTGCCAGTTGTAGGCGAAGTGATGCAGGATTTCTATCCGGAAGTGAAAGAAAAAACAGAATTCATCCAGCGCGTTGTAAAAAGTGAAGAAGAACGCTTCCATGAAACACTTCACGAAGGAGAAGCTATTCTTGCGGATGTAATGGGGAAAGCAAAGCGAGAAGGAAGCGAAATCATTTCTGGTGCGGATGCATTCCGTCTGTATGACACATACGGCTTCCCGATTGAGCTGACAGAAGAGTATGCTGAAGAAGCTGGCATGAAGGTTGATCATGAAGGTTTTGAAGCGGAAATGGAAAAGCAGCGCGAACGTGCGAGAGCAGCTCGTCAAGATGTAGACTCCATGCAGGTTCAAGGCGGCGTGCTCGGAGATATTAAAGCAGAAAGCCGTTTCGTTGGCTACGATGAGCTTGAAACGGCAAGCAAAGTCGTGGCACTTGTGCAAAACGGAGAATACACAGATGCAGTACAAGCTGGTGAGGAAGCACAGCTGATTCTGGATGTAACACCGTTTTATGCAGAAAGCGGCGGACAGATTGCAGATGAAGGTCATTTAATTGGCGAAGGCGTGAAGGTTGCAGTAAAAGACGTACAAAAAGCGCCGAACGGTCAAAATCTTCATAAGGTAATTGTAGAAGAAGGAACGCTGCAAGCAGGTGCAGAGCTCCAAGCAGTAATTGATACAGCGAACCGTACGAACATCATCAAAAACCACACGGCAACACATATATTGCACCAGGCGTTAAAGGATGTACTTGGAACGCATGTAAACCAAGCAGGCTCCCTTGTAACATCCGAACGTTTACGCTTTGACTTCTCTCACTTTGGCGCAGTAACAGCAGAAGAATTAGAGAAAATCGAACGTATCGTAAACGAAAAGATTTGGGACAGCATCCCGGTAAATATTTCTCAAAAAGCGATTGAGGAAGCGAAAGCAATGGGTGCAATGGCATTGTTTGGCGAAAAGTACGGCGATGTGGTGCGCGTTGTACAAGTCGGCGGTTACAGCTTAGAGCTTTGCGGCGGCTGCCACGTAGACAATACATCTTCTATCGGCATTTTCAAAATCGTATCCGAGTCCGGTATCGGGGCAGGTACGCGACGTATTGAAGCTGTAACAGGTAAAGCTGCTTACGAGCTGATGAACAATCAAGTCACATTGCTCAAAGATGCTGCCGGCAAGCTGAAAGCAAATCCAAAGGACATTCTGACAAGAGTGGACGGATTGTTTGCGGAAGTTAAGCAACTGCAAAAAGAAAATGAATCTCTTGCGGCGAAATTAAGCAACATTGAAGCAGGCAGCCTGACAGACCAAGTGCAAGTCATCGACGGTGTGAACGTGCTCGCAAGCGAAGTAAATGCAACAGATATCAACAACTTGCGCACGATGATGGATGATTTGAAAAACAAAATTGGTTCTGGAGTTATCTTGCTTGCAGCTGTAAACGAAGGCAAAGTGAACTTGCTTGCAGGCGTGACAAAAGATCTTGCAGGTAAATTCCATGCAGGAAACCTTGTAAAAGGAGCCGCAGCGATTTGCGGCGGAGGCGGCGGAGGCCGTCCGGATATGGCGCAAGCTGGCGGAAAAGATCCTAATAAGGTCGATGAAGCGATTTCATATGCAGGTGAGTATGTCAAATCTGTTTTAAATTAATAGGTAATTGGTGTACAATGATAGGGAGAGGATGTCTTCTCCCTATCCCCATTCAAAGTGAGGTGCTTAATGTGGACCCATTCGATAAAACAATGAAGTTTACTTTTCAGGAAGAAAAGCAAAGCGTCCAAGTAAATGATGTATTATTTACGGTTTATGATGCACTTCAAGAAAAAGGATATAATCCGATTAATCAAATCGTGGGTTATTTGTTAAGCGGAGATCCAGCATACATACCTCGTCATAAAGATGCTCGCAACATTATCCGCAAGCTTGAGCGTGACGAACTGATTGAAGAACTGGTGAAATCGTATTTAAAGAATCATCGTGAGGATTAATTATGCGCATATTAGGTTTAGATGTCGGCACGAAAACAGTTGGTGTCGCGATCAGCGATGAAATGGGCTGGACGGCTCAAGGCATTGAAACGATCAGAATCAATGAAGAGCGAAACGAATTTGGATTCGCTCGTATCGCAGAATTAGTAAAACAGTATAATGTGGATAAAATAGTAGTAGGGCTGCCGAAAAATATGAACGGCACTATCGGTCCGCGCGGCGAAGCATGCCAGCAGTTTGCCGAGGATTTGCGCGAGTTTTCCGGCCTTGAGGTCATCATGTGGGACGAGCGTCTTTCTACGATGGCGGCAGAGCGCCTGCTCATTTCAGCGGATGTGAGCCGCAAAAAACGCAAACAAGTGATTGATAAAATGGCGGCTGTTGTTATTTTGCAAGGCTATCTAGACAGTAAACAATAGGAGTGAAGAACAATGACAGAAAAAAACGATATTATCGATGAAAATCAAATTACCATTGTAGATGAGGATGGCAACGAGCATTTATGCGATATCGTTTTAACTTTCCCATCTGATCGCTTTGGCGACAAAATATATGTAGTGTACGCTCCAATCGGCGAGTATGACGAAGATGGAGAGCCGATTTACGATGCTGCTATCGTAGAGCCGGATGAAGGCGACGAAGCAGGCGGAAGACTTGTTCCAATCGAGAGCGAAGAAGAGTGGGAAATGGTGCAAGAAGTATTCAACACTCTTATGGATGAAGAAGGCGAAGAATAAAAAAGGGGAACGGACTGTGAAAGCAGTCCGTTTCTTTGTGGATAGGAACGAGCCGGCTGCGCTTTTGGGTGGTGTCTATATACAACTGAATAAAAAAACGTCTTTTTGTAGTGAGGAAAGAGCATCTGGCGGAGCATAGAAGCGGTCCAACCCTTTTCCTGCCCCCACATACAAGGGTAAGAGAGAGGAAGCGAGTGCAGGCTGCCTTTTGTTCTGTATAGCAGCGGTTCATATGTCGAAATTATAAATCATTTATATAGCTCCGCCGGCAAGCTCCTCCTGTCAGAGAACCTTCACCCATAAAGGCAAAAAGCGCCTTTTTGGGTGAAGAACCTCTGCCTTCCGGAGCTGAACGAGCCGGCTCCGCTTTTCGTGTGTATGTAGAATAATATCGAAAAAAGTCGTTTTGTTGTAGTATAATGATACAGATGAAAGGGAGGGAAACGCTGTTTGATGAATTGGAATGAGCAAGCGAAAAAGAAGAAAAGGCGAAGAAGTGCGGCAGCCGTTTTGCTGATTATTGTACTGATTGGCTTGGCTGGCTATATATATGTAGCATCCGCACTAAAGCCTGTGGATGCGAAGAGCAAAGAACAAAAAGAAGTTACAATTGCACCTGGCACATCTACTGCCGGTATCGGACAGGTGTTAGAGGAGAACAGGATTGTAAAGAGCGGAAAAGTATTCCAATACTATGTAAAGGCAAATTATCAACACGGGCTAAAAGCCGGCACATATTTGCTTAGTCCTTCTATGAGCGTAAAAGAAGTGGCAGACCACATTACGGGCGGCCAAGTATTCAATCCGGTGCGCTATAAAATTACAATCCCGGAAGGCTCTCAGCTGGTGGAAATTGCGGATATCATTGCTAAGGAATTCAAATTGAACAAAGATGATGTCATTCGTCAATTGAATGATCCGGCATTCATCGACAAGCTTAAGGGAACGTACCCGCAGCTTATCACGGATAAACTGAAGGATCAAAATATTAAATACAAGCTGGAGGGATACTTATATCCAGCAACGTATTCATATTACAAAAAGTCAAATACACTTGATGAAATTATTGCTCCTATGCTGAATAAAACGAATGCATTCGTAACACAAAATATGGCAACTATTCAAAATAAGCACCTGGACGTACATCAATTCTTGACAATTAGCTCTCTCATTGAGGAAGAAGCGACTGCAGCTACAGATCGCCAAAAAATTGCAAGCGTATTTTATAATCGTTTAAAAGTAAACATGCCGCTGCAAACGGATCCGACTGTGCTGTATGCGCTTGGCAAGCATAAAGAGAGGGTACTGTATGGAGATTTAAAGGTGAATTCCCCTTACAATACCTATGTGATTAAAGGGCTGCCTGTAGGACCGATTGCAAATGCCGGGGAACCTTCATTGAAAGCCGCATTAGAGCCTGCCCAAACAGATTACTATTACTTCCTTGCCGCGCCGAGCGGAGAAGTGTTTTTTGCGAAAACGCTGGAAGAGCATAATGCTTTAAAAGCAAAATATATTACATCGCAGCAATAGCTGCATAGAGAGATGCGAAATAAAAAGTTCGCATCTCTCATCTTTTTATGGTAAAATGTATCGGATTAAAAAACGGCAGAATTTCTGCTTTTGCATACATGTAAGAACGTACAAGCCGGCACTGAGCATGGCTTGTATTTTACAGTGCTCTGCACACTGCCGAGTTGCTTTTTAGGCAGACAACAAAGAAGCTCGTTTGACTAACAGCAACGGGGAAAAACAGTCCTGTTGCTGAAGTTTCACTTTATATAGGAAAGTTCTCCTGACGAAAGGAGGTTCTCAAGATGGAACAAGATGCAGTACAAGAGTATTTGCTTTCTTTTATCAATCAAAACGATTCGCTTATTTTGGAGATGGAGCAATATGCGGTTGAGCATGAAGTGCCGATTATGGATAAGCTCGGCATGGAATTTATGCTGCAAATGCTTCGTCTCATACAGCCAAAATCAATTCTTGAAATCGGTGCGGCAATCGGCTATTCTGGCATTCGAATGGTAAAAGCAGCGGATGCCGATGTTGTAACGATTGAACGCGATATAGAGCGATATGAGAAAGCTGTATCATATATAGAGACAGCCGGTTTGCAAAATCGCATCTCTCTTCTGTTCGGAGATGCACTCGAAACATTCGGGCAAGTGAGCAAGCACGGAACGTTTGATGTAATTTTTATTGATGCTGCTAAAGGTCAGTATCAGCGATTTTTCGAGCTGTATGAGCCGCTTTTGAACGATGAAGGTGTCATCATTACAGATAACGTGTTGTTTCGCGGGCTTGTTGCAGAAGAAAATATCGAAAATAAGCGCATTCGCAGTTTAGTGAAGAAGATAAAGACCTATAATGAATGGTTAATGACGCATCCTAAATACGATACAACGATTTTTCCGATTGGCGATGGAGTGGCGGTCAGCAAAAAGAAGAGGTGAGAATATTGAAAAAACCTGAATTGCTAGTAACACCAAATAAGGTTGAAGATATAGAGGCGCTTGCGAAAGCAGGTGCAGATGCAATTATAATCGGCGAGCAAAAGTTTGGTATTCGTTTAGCGGGCGAATTTTCTCGCGAAGATGTGAAAAAAGCAGTAGAAGCAGCACATCAGAATAATGTAAAAGTATACGCGGCAATGAACGCCCTGTTCCATAACGAAAAGGTAGAGGATTTAACCGATTATGTGGCGTTTCTAAAAGAAGCGGGCGTGGATGCGATTGTATTCGGCGATCCTGCTGTATTAATGGCGGTTCGTGAAGCGGCGCCTGGAATGAAGCTGCACTGGAACACAGAAACAACGGCAACGAACTGGTTTACATGCAACTACTGGGGACGAAAAGGGGCGAAGCGTGCTGTTCTTGCACGTGAACTGAGCTTTGATGCGATTCTTGATATTAAAGAGCATGCAGAAGTGGAAATTGAAGTGCAGGTTCACGGTATGACCTGTATGTTTCAATCCAAGCGTTCTCTAATCGGCAACTACTTCGAGTATCAAGGGCGCGAATTGGAAATTGAAAACAAAAAGCGCGAGAAGAATATGTTCCTGCATGATAAAGAGCGCAACAGCAAGTATCCTGTTTTTGAAGATGAAAACGGAACGCATATCATGAGCCCCAACGATATTTGCATTATTGATGAGCTTGAAGAGCTGATTGAGGCTGGAGTTGACTCTTTCAAGATTGACGGTATTCTAAAAAGTTCTGAGTATATGATAGAGGTAACGAAAAAATACCGCCAAGCGATTGATTTATGTGCAGAGGATCGCGATGCATACTACGAAGCGAAAGATCAGTTATATAAAGAAATTGAGGAATTACAGCCGGTAAACCGTCCGTTAGATACCGGATTCTTCTATAAAGAAACAGTATATTAAGAAGGAGGGCAAACCCATGACGACTGTTAAAGAAATTTCACAAATTGTCGACGGAAAACGTGTGATTGTGAAAAAGCCGGAACTATTGGCGCCTGCCGGCAACTTGGAAAAGCTGAAAATTGCTGTCCGCTACGGCGCAGACGCTGTATTCATTGGCGGTCAGGAATTCGGCCTTCGCTCCAATGCTGACAACTTCACACTTGAAGAAATGGCAGAAGGCGTTCAGTTTGCAAATCAATACGGTGCAAAAATATATGTAACAACAAACATTTTTGCACATAATGAAAATATGGAAGGTTTGGAAGAATATTTACAAGGAATCGAGCGTGCCGGTGTAACAGGCATTATCGTTGCTGATCCGCTTATCATTGAAACATGCCGGCAAGCAGCGCCTTCTCTAGAAATTCACTTAAGCACGCAGCAGTCCTTGTCCAACTGGAAAGCGGCGCAGTATTGGAAGGAAGAAGGTTTACACCGTCTTGTATTGGCGCGCGAAACAAGCTACGAAGAAATTAAAGAAATTAAGGAGAAGGTCGATATTGAGATTGAAGCCTTTATCCATGGCGCGATGTGCATTGCATACTCCGGAAGATGTACATTAAGCAATCATATGACAGCACGCGACAGCAACCGCGGCGGCTGCTGTCAATCCTGCCGCTGGGATTATGATTTAATTCAAACAACATCCCAAAACAAAGATGCAGAAGAGATTGCCTTGTTTGAAGAAGGAGATGCTCCTTTTGCGATGAGTCCGAAAGACTTGACGCTTGTACAGTCTATTCCGAAAATGATTGAAATCGGTGTCGACAGCTTGAAAATTGAAGGCCGCATGAAGTCCATTCACTATGTAGCTACTGTCGTTAGCGTATATCGTAAAGTAATTGATGCATACTGCGCGGATCCAGATAACTTCGTCTTCAAGCAAGAATGGATTGAAGAGCTGGATAAATGCGCAAACCGTGACACAGCTTCCGCCTTTTTTGAAGGAATTCCAGGGTATCAAGAACAAATGTATGGAAATCATAGTAAGAAAACAATGTATGATTTCGTAGGCCTTGTGCTCGATTATGATCCGGAAACGAAAATCGCAACAATTCAGCAGCGCAATCACTTCAAACCGGGACAAGAAGTAGAATTTTTCGGGCCTGAAATTGAAAACTTCAATCAAAAGGTCGAAGTCATTTGGGATAAAGACGGGAATGAGTTAGACGCAGCGAGACATCCGCTTGAAATTGTAAAAATCAAAGTAGAACAGCCGGTACATCCTTACAACATGATGAGAAAAAGCATACTTCAATAAGAAAGCGGGTAGTACGAATGGGGAAGAAAACGCCTGTTGTCATCGGGATTGCCGGGGGTTCTGGTTCGGGAAAAACGAGCGTAACAAAAGCGATTTTCGATCATTTTCATGGTCATTCCATCTTAATGCTGGAGCAGGACTATTATTATAAAGATCAAAGTGAAGTGCCGTTTGAGGAACGTTTAAAAACGAACTACGATCATCCGCTTGCGTTCGACAATGATTTGTTAATTGAACATATTAAGCAGCTTCTGAAATACGAACAGATTGCGAAACCGGTATACGATTACAAGTTCCACACGCGCTCTGATGAAACGATTCACGTTGAGCCGAAGGATGTCATTATTCTAGAAGGCATTCTAGTTCTAGAGGACAAGCGTCTTCGTGACTTAATGGATATTAAGCTATTTGTGGATACAGATGCAGATATTCGCATTTTGCGTCGTATGCAGCGCGATATTGAAGAACGCGGCCGCACAATGGATTCTGTAATTAATCAGTACGTGAACGTTGTGCGCCCTATGCATAATCAGTTCATTGAGCCTTCTAAGAAATATGCGGATATTATCATTCCGGAAGGCGGTCAAAACCACGTTGCAATCGATTTGATGGTGACAAAGATTGGAACAATTCTTGAACAAATTACAAATTTGTAATAGCATAGAAAAAGACGTCGATTAGAAGGGATTTTTTCTCTATTTATCGAATACAATGAAACATGCAAACCTCACCCGGTGCCGGGTGAGGCCATCTTTATATGGCAGACTCCTCATGACGGGGATTGGTAGACACAAAAAGGAGTGGAAAACATGGCAACTGAAAAAACATATCCAATGACGCAAGCTGGGAAAGACAAGCTTGAGCAAGAATTAGAATACTTAAAAACGGTAAAGCGCAAAGAAGTAGTAGAGCGTATTAAAATCGCACGCAGCTTTGGCGACCTTTCCGAAAACTCTGAGTATGACGCTGCGAAGGACGAGCAAGCTTTCGTAGAAGGCCGCGTTACGCAAATTGAAAATATGATTCGCAACGCTGTTATTATTGAAGAAAATGTAGAAAATTCTACAACAGTGTCCCTTGGCAAATCCGTCACGTTCGTAGAATTGCCGGACGGTGACGAAGAAACATATACAATTGTGGGAAGTGCAGAGGCAGACCCGTTTGAAGGAAAAATCTCCAACGACTCTCCGATTGCAAGAAGCCTGCTTGGCAAGCAAATCGGCGACCAAGTAATGGTGCAAACACCGGGCGGAGACATGAAGGTTAAAATTGTATCTGTAAAATAAGAACAGCGAAATCGTTGTTTCGCTGCTTCGGCAATTTTGCCGGAATTACATAAACCTTACAGCTCTATGTATGAAACACGTAACACCTCGTCGAAACTGATAGATGAGGTGTTTTTTTATATGATTCGGAAAAAGCGTGTAATCTCCGTACTTATCTGTTTTATCGGAATGATTGGATTGCTGATTGGAAGACTTGTGCAGCTGCAGCTCGTTTCGACAGAATCCTTCTCGAATCAGCATGTGAACCTGTTGGAGAAAAGCGTGGCGCAACGCACCCATTCTGTAGTACTCGATGATGGGAGAGGAAGATTTGTTGACCGCAACGGCGATGCGCTGACAGATGATTACCATCCAAGTTTGATTTTATTTCCCTTTCTTAAAAATATAGAATGGCCTGCACAGAAGCTGGCCGATGTTTTGGGAATTAGTGCACAAGAACTGATCCGGCAGACAGACACCGCTGATACGCCGTTCGTTTTTCAGCACGAAGGAAAAGCTCTGCGTCTGACAGAAGAACAAATGGAGAAGGTTAATAAAATTGGCATTCCAGGAGTTGTAGCAGCTAATGCGAGGATAAAAGGAGAGCAAGTGCTGGCTGAGCATTTAATCGGCATTACGGGTCAAAATGAGACTGAACTCGAAAAACAGTATAGCGATAAGCTTGCAGAAGGAAAAATTACAGAAACAACACCGATTGGCATTTCCGGCTTGCAGCGGTCCTTTGATGAATTTTTACTGACAGATGGAGAGGCAAAGCTTTTGTACCATGTCGACCGGCAGGGAGAGCCGATATTCGGAAAGAATGTAAAGTATACGCGTCCCGCTAATCCGTTCTATCCGGTTGTCATCCAAACGACGATGGATAAATCATTGCAGGCGAAAGCGGAAGAAATCGTCAACGGATCCGGTTTGCAAAAGGGCGGTCTTGTGCTGCTTGATGTGAAAACAAATGAAATTCTATCCCTTGTCAGCAAGCCTTCCTTAAATACAGCTTCAGCCAGCTCTTATCAGGCGGGATCTGCAAATCAAATGCTGATTCCGCAGTTTCCGGGCTCAGTATTTAAAACCGTCATTGCTGCAGCCGCCCTTCATAACGGCCTCGTTACGCCGGGGCGTATGTTTGACTGCAATAGCAATCCGTACGGAGAAGGGACTGCAGAGCACCCTATGGGGATGCTTACATTCGAAGACAGCTTCGCGCGCAGCTGCAATCGCACGTTTGCGGACTTAGGACAGGAGCTTGTTCAAAAGGATAAAAATATGATTGAAAAATATGCAGATATGCTTGGGATGTCAGGAACAGCAGGATGGAAGGGGAATGTCTTTCACTTTTCGGCATTTCGTCAGCTTCCGGAAGAAAAGGAAGGAATCATTTGGGCAGACGAGCGTGATAAAGCTGTCAAAAAAGCAATTGCGCAAACGTCAATCGGCCAGAAGGATGTTCGTCTCTCCCCTCTTGCGGTAGCGAACATGATGGCAACAATCGCCCGCGGCGGAAAACGGATGGAGGTAAAGGCAGTCCGGGAAATCGAATATAAAAATGGAGTACAGCTATATCGGTTTCCAGATCATGAGCAAAAAGGCGAGCAGCTTCCGTCTGAAACGATTAAGCAGGTACAAGAGCTGTTAAGAGGGGTTGTTACGGCGCCGAACGGAACAGGAGCGGCGTATCAAGCGCTGCCGCTCACAGTAGCCGGTAAAACAGGCACTGCTCAAACAGGGAAAGACAATAAAGTTAATCGATGGTTTGCCGCATACTTTCCGTATGAGAATCCTCGATATGCCTTAGTAGCGGTAGACTTAGAAACAGATAAGGCAGATAATCTTCCGAAGCAAATTTTCATGGACTATGTGAAAGCCATTGCCGAGCGGGAGCAGCAAAAAGATATTGAATCGCGTTAACTATGTAACAAATGTTTTTATTTTGTAACAATCCGCATGATTTTCTTCAACCCTGTCAAAATTGATGCTACAATAAAAGGTATGTGAAAACAACGTTGATGGGGGTAGGGATAATGACACAAATTGGAGACGGTTCAAGATTGCAAAATAAGAGACAAAAGCGCCGTAAGGGCATTTTGTTAAATGTATGTATCGGAATCGTCTTGCTTGCTGCTGTCACGGTTGCTTATCAAGTTTTCTTCACTTCTTCCGGAGAAAAGGCAGCGATGCAAAAGAAAACGGAACCGAAGAAGGAAGCGAATAAGGAGTCATCCAAGAAAAAAGAAGAATCGGCAAACAAGAAAGAGGATACGAGCAAGACAGAGGATGTAAAGAAACAAGACGAAGCAAAAGAAAATACTGTGCCGGCAACTAAAACAGAAAACGAGAAAGTAACAATAGAAGGCCAACAGGATCAGAATGTGGCAGAGACATACACAAACCGATCTTGGAAGCCGATCGGAACATCGCAAAGCGAACCGCATACAACAAAGTTTGACTCCTCTTCACAGGACTGGAAAGAGATGACACAATCGATTTCATATGCGTTAAACATTCCAGCTGATACGCTCACGATTCTGTTTCTTGGCAATAATGGCCCGAACAAGGCAATTGGAACAGTGCAAGCAAAGGATACGAAGCAAAAATATAAGGTATATATCGAGTGGGCAGAAAGTAAGGGCTGGCAGCCTACACTCGTACAGAGAATGAAATAAAGAAAGAAGAGCGCTTCTAGAAGGCGCTCTTCTTTTTTAGTTTAAAATGCACAACAGCACTGTAATACGGCCGTTTGCTCTCACGATCGACATGCATTTGATGGGAAACGCTTTTTACTTCCAGCAGCAGCGCCCGATTATGATCAATCTGCTCGTTTACTTTTTTCTCCAATGTAGGCAAATCCGCTGCCTCAAAAAACTCAATTTTGTCCTCTAACATGTCAAAGGAGAAACCCATCTTCATCCCTCTTTCTATATATTCCTTACTTCTAAGTGTAGCAAAGAAAATTGGTAAATTCTATTTTTAATTGCAGATTAGTTGACTTTCTAATGAATCCGGCATATTATACTGATAAATCCGATAAGAAAAAGGGGAATTGACCTGTATGGGAACAGAATTTAATCAACTATTTGATGAATGGGCACATACGTATGACTCCTTTGTTGCGGGGAAAGATGACCAATATAAAGAAGTATTTGCACATTATGATACTATTTTAGATGATGTTGTTACAAAGTCTTCAGGAACTGTGCTGGAATTTGGAGTGGGCACTGGAAACTTAACAAACAAAATGCTTGATGCGGGCTATCGTGTGTATGGGATAGAGCCTTCTAAAGAAATGAGAGCAATTGCGAAGCAGAAACTTCCTAAAGAAGTATCTGTTGCAGATGGAGATTTTTTGAACTTTGAAGTTCCTGAGCAAATCGATACAATCGTGAGCACATATGCCTTTCATCATTTAACGGATGAAGAAAAGCGCATAGCAGTCGAGAAGTATAGTCAATTGCTGAACAAAGGTGGTAAAATAGTGTTTGCTGATACTATATTTGTTGACCGAGAGGCATATGATAAGACTATCCAAGAAGCGATTGCACAAGGGTATAATAACTTGGCAAACGATTTGAAATCGGAATACTACACACTCATTCCGATTATGCAGTCTATCTTTGAAGATAACGGCTTCCATGTAACGTTCTCTCGCTATAACCACTTTGTGTGGATTATGGAGGCCGCTAAGAACTAAGAAAGAGGGATATAATTTGAGAATCGCAGTTATCGGAGCAATGGAAGAAGAAGTGCGCATCCTGCGCGACAAACTAGAAAACGCACAAACAGAAACAGTGGCAGGTTGTGAGTTTACAAAAGGAAATCTGGCAGGACATGAAGTTATCCTGTTGAAATCCGGCATCGGTAAAGTAAATGCAGCGATGTCTACCACGATTTTATTAGAGCGTTATGAGCCTGAAAAGGTAATTAACACAGGCTCTGCCGGAGGATTCCACCATTCCTTGAATGTAGGAGATGTGGTTATTTCAACAGATGTCCGCCATCACGATGTAGATGTGACAGCGTTCAATTATGAATACGGTCAAGTACCGGGCATGCCTGCAACGTTTGAAGCGGACGGGGAGCTTGTAGCACTGGCAGAAAAATGCATGCAAACAGCAGAAGGTGTACAAGCGGTAAAAGGTACAATTGCAACCGGCGATTCTTTTATGAATGACCCTGCGCGTGTAGAATTTATCCGCGGCAAGTTCACAGACTTATATGCGGTAGAGATGGAAGCAGCTGCGGTTGCGCAAGTATGCTATCAATATAAAGTGCCGTTTGTAATCATTCGTGCATTATCCGATATTGCCGGGAAAGAATCTGATGTTTCCTTCGATCAATTCTTGGATAAGGCTGCTCTTCATTCTACAAACTTCATCGTTAAAATGTTAGAAGAGCTGAAGTAAGAGGCGAAGAAGGCAACTGTTTATACAAAAAAATACATACAGTTGTCTTTTTCTTTTTGCCATAAGGAGGATAATAGGATGGATATATATCGCGGGGTTCATGAGCTGATCGGAAATACACCGCTTGTGGAGATTACGCGTTTTGCATTGCCAGAGGGAGTTCGATTATTTGCAAAGCTGGAGTTTTTTAATCCGGGCGGCAGCGTAAAGGATCGATTAGGCAAGCATTTAATACAGGATGCGCTAGCGAAAGGTTTAGTAAAGCAGGGCGGCACGATTATCGAACCGACTGCAGGAAATACCGGAATCGGATTGGCCCTTGCAGCACTGCAATACAATGTAAATGTGGTTGTGTGCGTACCGCAAAAATTCAGCATAGAAAAACAAGAGCTGATGCGTGCGCTTGGCGCAACTGTAGTGAACACGCCGACCGAGAAGGGGATGACGGGGGCGATTGCGAAAGCGAAGGAGCTTTTGCTGGAGATTCCAAATTCATATTGTCCGCAGCAGTTCGCAAATGAAGCAAATCCGAAAACATACTATCATACATTAGGACCAGAGCTTTGGAAACAGATGGACGGACAAATTGACGTCTTTGTTGCAGGGGCAGGTACTGGCGGAACGTTTATGGGAACGGCGAAATATTTGAAAGAACAAAACCCGAATTTAAAAACGGTTATTGTAGAACCGGAAGGCTCCATTTTAAATGGAGGAGAACCGGGGTCGCATCATACAGAAGGTATTGGCATGGAGTTTCTTCCGCCGTTTATGGATAAAGGATATTTTAACAGTATTCATACTATATTGGATATAGACGCGTTCCGATGCGTGAAAGAATTGGCTCGTCATGAAGGTTTGCTTGTAGGCAGTTCTTCCGGAGCAGCATTTCATGCAAGTCTCTTAGAGGCTCAGAACGCAAAGCCGGGCACAAACATTATAACCATTTTCCCTGATAGCAGTGAACGGTATTTAAGTAAAAATATATATAGAGGATGGGAATAAAAATGCGAGCAAAAACAAAGTTAATTCATGGTATTCATATAGGAGATCCTTTAACAGGAGCGGTAACTGTACCGATTTATCAAACGAGTACGTATAAGCAAGAAGCTGTCGGTAAGCATAAAGGCTACGAATATTCCCGCACTGGAAATCCGACACGCAGCGCTTTAGAAGAAACGATAGCGGTTGTGGAAAACGGGCATGCTGGTTTTGCATTCGGTTCCGGTATGGCTGCAATTACAGCGATAATGATGTTGTTCTCAAGCGGCGACCATGTTGTGCTGACAGATGATGTATACGGGGGCACATACCGCGTAATGTCTAAAGTATTGAACCGCTTCGGCCTTGAGCATACATTCGTGGATACAACAAGCTTAGAGGAAGTTGAAGCGGCAATCAAGCCAAACACAAAAGCGATTTACATTGAAACACCGACAAATCCACTTTTAAAAATTACAGATATCCAAAAAGTATCAGAATTGGCGAAGCAACATAATTTATTGACAATTGTAGATAACACGTTCATGACACCGTATTGGCAAACACCGATTTCTTTAGGAGCAGATATTGTCTTGCATAGTGCAACGAAATATTTAGGTGGACACAGTGATGTTGTAGCAGGTGTTGTCGTTGTAAATAACGAACAGCTGGCACAAGACCTGCATTTTGTTCAAAACTCTACAGGCGGCATCCTAGGCCCTCAAGACAGCTTTTTATTGCTGCGCGGTTTGAAGACATTAGGTGTGCGCATGGAAGAGCATGAAGCAAACGCACATGCTATTGTAGAGTTCCTGCAAAATCATCCTAAAGTAAAGAAAGTGTACTATCCAGGTCTTGAACAGCACCCAAATTATGAAACAGCAAAACAGCAAGCAAATGGATTTGGAGCAATCGTTTCCTTCGACGTAGACAGTGAAGAAACATTAACGAACTTGATGAGCAAAGTGAAATACTTTACGCTGGCAGAAAGCCTTGGCGCAGTAGAAAGCTTAATCTCTGTTCCGGCGAAAATGACACACGCATCCATTCCAGTAGAGCGTCGCGCTGAGTTGGGCATTACAGATACGTTGGTTCGTATCTCGATCGGTATCGAAGACGGCGAAGACTTAATTGAAGATTTAGAGCAAGCTTTATCCTAATAGCGAAAGGCACCTGAAAAGGTGTCTTTTTTTAAAGATAATTTATAAAATTATGCGTCGATTCTTCCGTTATTTCCCTGTATTTACAACCTTGTGCTGTTCACAGTACACAACACAAAAGAAGAAGCCTATTTGCTTAATAAAAAGACACAGGTGAGGGCGTCTAAAAGAATTTGACCGTTACTAGACTTGGCAGGCGCACTATGCTCACCTAAAAAGAATAAGTTTTTTGGTTCTGCACCTGAGCAGTCGGCAGCGCTTTTCCTGTACTGGTGGAATTTACTTGATTCATAGAGTACGAGAATATGTTATAGTGGTATATATGGAGAGTGGTACAGATGAAGCACATGCAGCATAAGATTGCTGATTACATTCGTTTTGGTCAAGTATTGCTCGCGCTAAGCACGATTCTCATGCTCGGATTGTTAATTCCAAACGGTGAAAAAGAAATGATGCAGCTATATGTGATGATAGGTGCAATTGTTGCCTTTTTAGGAGGTTCGTTTTTCTTCTTCTTCCGTGCCAAAAAAATTCGTGAGAAGATGGATGATTTAGAGCAAGAGCAAGCTCAATAATATAGATACAGCCCCTTGGATATTCCGAGGGGCTTTTTGTATAAATAGGTTTCAGGCTGAAAATCCTACACTGGGAGTGTAACAAAATGAAAAACTTCCTATTTCAGACATCCTTTGTATGCTCCTCTTGTATTGGATGAGATGCTAATTCATTTCCAGTGTGAAATCACCGGATTGTGTTTCTACTTTTACAGCTGGTCCCCCAGAGCCGATAGAGGCGCGAAGGTGATGCTCCGATTTTTCTTCGTACTGCAGCTGCGGTCCTTCTACGTGATTAGAGCCAGAGCTGCTTGTAACATCGAGCGTCATGGCTTCTGGTTCCGTCATAACTAATAAGGAAACATCGCCGCTGCCGCTTTTTATAGTCAAATCGTGAAGTAATTTTTTCGTTTTTAAAGAAAAGTCACCAGATTGTGTATGACCCATTACTTTTCCTTTTAGTTCACGAAGCTTCACATCGCCAGAAGAGGAGATGATATCAGAATTCTCACTCTGGATGAAATCGGCTATTATATCACCTGATTTCGTTTGGATATGCATTTCTTTGCTGCTGGCAGAGGTAAGTGCCACATCGCCGCTGCTTGCTGTGGCTTCAAGCTTTTCTCCCTTTATATTTTTTAAGCGAATATCTCCCGAGTCTGCAGTCAGCAGCAGCTGTTTTGCTTCTAACCCGTCTCCCGTTATATCGCCGGACGATGTTTTAATTTTTAGCGAGTCATAGGCTCTTCTTGGGACTTGCACATCAATTCTAACATCACTCATATAAAAGCCGATAGAGAATGCTTTTTTTTCTTTTACCTGAACTTGTATTGTGTTGCCGGATTGCGCCAATTCCAGCTTATATTGATCTTTAAACTTTTTAGAAGCTCTTCCATTCAGATTTACAATAACTTGTTCTTGGTTGTCGTTTGGGATAATATGTACATCGACAGAAGTTGTTTCAATCTGTATGTTTTTTACTGGTGCAGCGTTTGCCGTTTTAGATGCATTTACTTGTTGGATATTCGTTGACATGGCTGCAATCTCTTCAAAGAAGAAAAAATACGCAATCCAACCAGCCAATCCGAGAAAGGCAAGTCCAAGCATCACTCTTGCAATCGTTTTCAATTGAGTCCCCCGCTTTCGAATACGATGAATATTGTAATGAATAAAAAGGCAGAATGTTTTTAATATTGATATACTTAAATTTTACAACAGGCGATTCTCTTAGTAAACGTAAAGATACAAGAATTAAACATAAGCGATATTGTCTGAATCATATACAAGTGAATAAAAAAACCGTTGATAGTGGAGATAGATCATCCGGCGGCGTGCGGAAGCGGTTAAACCTTTGTAGTGGTTCATGCAAGGGTAAACCAGAGAGAAGAAGCATGCAATACTCCCTTTTGGTTGCACATAGCACATGGAAATGTCGAAATTATCATTCACTCATATACAGTTTATTTTTTCAGAAAGATGTTATGATAATTTTTTATTTTGCCTATTTTCATTTGATTGATGAAAATATTGACATAAAGTTCTTTTTATGGAAAAATTGAAAACGATATACAATTTTCGTGTACTATTAATATAAAAATATCTCACTTTAAGAGAATGGCCGCAGTGATAAAAGATAAGCCATGTGACGCACATGGCTTTTTGTATGCAAAAATACTGGCGTTTATAATAGAAAGGAATTACTTTATGAAGAATGTACATCGAACGATGCGCAACATTTTAAAAGGGCTGAAAAGTGAAGATCCGGAAGTACGGCTAGAAGCAATTGATATTTTGCAAAATATGCATGAACCAAGCATAGACATACGGATTTTATTAGATATGATTGAAGAGGCGGCAGCTAGATTTCCAGAGCCGACAGCGGAATGGGACGATCCTAGCGCTCAAATTCTTGCTTTTGTATGTCAATACACAGATGCATCTTTCATTCGTCCACTTGTGAAACACTATTCATTCTTTAGTCCAATTGGGCAGGATTTTGCAGTTTCATATTTGTGCCGAGTTGGACCAGATCTTGGCGGTTATGCTTTTATTGAAATGCTGGAAACGTATCTGCCAAAAAATCAAGTGAACATTCCGCTAGAGGATGTGCTGCAGCAGCCGGCATGGATTCCGCAGCTGTTCCCGAAATTTATATCTTACTTGGATCACCCGAATTATTCATTTGCTTTCTATCGTCTATTGGACTTTGGTCTAGAAGCAGGCACTCTTCAAGTAAAGTATGCTGATGAAGTGCTGCCGCGTTTATTGCGTGACTATAAGCAGGCTAAGGAAGCTGTTCAAAAGTATGATCAGGATTATCAAACATCCTTCGTATATCATGCGTGGAGAGGCTCATACCTATTAGCGCGTGCCGATTTATGCTTGTTCTTACATCTCATGCGCTATTACTATAATGATGAAATTGAGAAGGAGCTGCAAGAGGCTTTAGTGCTTCATGATCCGATTATTCGCACATACACTGCAGTTTCATTGCTTTATGCAGGAAAAGTTCTTAGGCCTGAAGTTCTTTTTTCTTGTGCGCAAAATCTCGAATCTTGTTCCGTGTTATATGAGGAGCTGGAGCGAAACAATAAAGAGCATTTATATCCAATCCAGCAAAACAAACAGTATGATTTTGCGAAAAGTCATTTGTTTTACTATCTGATTGACCATGAAGAATACGGCGCAGCGGCAGCCGATATAGAAATTGCTCATATCCATCATACAACAAACTATTACGGTCAAGGTATTATATACTACTTAATGAAATATCGTTCCGCTCACCCTGATTGGACGGATAAGGGCTGGCTGACAGCTTGGGTCGGCGGCTATGCCGACGAAGTGCCAGACGGCCTTGCGATATGGGATGGAACATATACGGAATTTGTTCCATTCGAGAGCCGCTCTATAGATGAGCATGTGCGTATCTTTAACGAAAAACGCACACAGGAGCGTCAAGAGAGCGAAGAAGCTTTATACTACGAAGCAAAGGAAAAAATGCCGTGGGTGACATATTATCTTATCTTTTTTACAGTGTATCGCTGGTACAGAGCACTGCAAGATCCAGCTGATCTGGTACTGCTCGGCATAACAGGCGCGCTTACGCTGTATGTGGCATGGAAAGTTTGGCACAGCTATTTGCTGCGCAAGCACACAGTTGTGCACATAAAAGGACATTCAATTCAGTATACGCATCAAGGTCAAAGCGTTTCTCAGCCTCTCCACGAAATACGCTCCATTACAATGGAGAAAAGAAAATGGCGAAAAACAGAGGGTCGTGCGTTTTACACATGGCGCACAAAATATATCGTGTTTACAGATAAGCAAGGAAATGAGTGCCTTGCAATTCCAGCTGAGTATGTAAATGAGGCTAGGCTGCTGTATGCGATTCAAGAATTAACGGAGCACCTCGCAGAGCCTCCGCATATCTTAATGAAAGAGTAAGAAGGAAAGCCGCCATTAGAGCGGCTTTCTTTTGTTTTAGGAATTTTGCTGTACGGAACTCTTTGATAATTATTATCAATTATGTTGCGGTGTATTTCATAGAGGATTTCTTTTCTAATGATGAAGAGATTCCTCGCCAGCATTTGAATAGCTTTTAATTTAAATTCTCTTGAATAGTTCGCGCATGTTCTTCGTTTTTTCTCCATAGAAAATCCCCCTTAGGTAAGACACTACTGTCTTTTTAACGGTGTGTCTACCTAAGGGGGATAATATCAAATTCCTCTGTCTCTTTACGTTATAGACAACTTCTTTTTTAATGATGAAATGGACCTGATGGTTTTGGAATGCCTGCTGTGTCATTGTCATCATTGCCGAGATCGTCATCAAAGTCGTATGTTATTACCATTTCGCTTCGAAGCTCATCACCAGATGCGAAAATTTTTCCTTTGAAGTGGTTGGTATCTTTACCATGAACGTCATTCGTCCTTGTTTCACTGGAAGTAGATCCAGCAGTGTTGAATCTGTTATCTCCTAACGAGTCGTTTGATTGTTTTTTCATCATACACCTCCTGGTTGAGATAGGTGTAGTATGCCCGGATTCGAGGGATTCCATGAGGGATACCAGCCTTCCTTTTGGTTGCACATAGCATATGGAAATGTCGAAATTATAATTCACTCATATATAGTTTAAGCAAAAATTAAGGGATGTATCCTACACTAACATTACTTCTTTCTTTTCTATATCGAAAAATCTGTTGGAGTAAATAAAAAACTAACTATATACAGCTGAATAAAAAAGCCGTCTTTTTATAGTGGGGAAAGAGCCTCCGGCGGAGCATAGAAGCGGTCAAACCCTTTTCCTGCCCCATACAAGGGCAAACCATAGAGAGGAAGCGCGGGCAGGCTGCCTTTTGTTCTGTATAGCAGCGGTCAAACCTTTGTAGTGGTTCATGCAAGGGTAAACCAGAGAGAAGAATACAATATTTCCTTTTGGTTGCACATAGCACATGGAAATGTCGAAATTATAATTCACTCATATATAGATGGTTTCGTATTAGGCACAAGTAAAATGAAAGAATAAGAGGAACTGGCTATGATGACTAAAATAATAGGTTTGTTAGCTACGCCCATAATAGGAATTTCCTTGTTTCAAATGCATACAACGGTCCCGAAACCAAAGGCAATAACGACAGTAAGTACCATACCTATTACACACTATCAACTTCAATCAATAACGAAGTGGATATTAGATGTTCCGCATATTCAGCAGTTGCCAGAGTTGCCTAGGGGGTGTGAGGTAACCAGCCTAGCTATGTTATTGCAGGATGCGGGTGTACATGTTGACAAGGTAGAATTGGCAAATAAATTAAGAGTATTACCTTATCGAGATTCGAATGGGGTATATGGAAATATGCATGAAGGATTTGTTGGGGATATGTATCACCTAGATACAGGTGGTATAGGTGTATTTGCGGAACCTATCTACAACTTAGGAAAACAGTACTTGGGAAATCGATTGATTAATTTAACAAAGCAGCCTGTTTCCGCTATATACGATGCTATTGAAAATGGAAGTCCTGTATGGGTTATTACAACCTCAACGTTTAGTCCTCTTCAAGATAGTGATTTTCTTACTTGGAATACATCACAAGGACAAATGAAAGTGACGTATCGGCAGCACAGCGTAGTGGTAACTGGATTTGACCCAGACTATGTTTACGTAAATGATCCCTTATCTGATACCCCTAATACCCGTGTTAATCGGAAGTTATTTGAGGAAGCTTGGATTCAAATGGGAAGTCAGGCAATTGCTTATTCTTCATAAGGTTCACATTTTATAGAGGGTAATATATAAATGCAACTAAAAAAATCGACAAAAAAACGAAAACCTTTATACAATTTCTGCATGAGACGTTTTACGCGTTAAGCAAAATCAAGTAATAAAGAAGAAACAGACGGTTCCCGTTACGGACCGCTGTTCACTCTGTATGATCTCGTTCCTTTTATGACCTTCTTGCCGACAGGATGCGGACATTCATAATACAATGCAATGATGGGGATTTACGATAACATTATATAAAATAAAAAGCGGTCTTCTAAACGAAGGCCGCTTTTTATTTTACAAAAAAACCATTGTAAATATTGTGTTAATAATCTATAATTTCTGATAATTACATAATTTCATTTTTAGGAATGTTTATTCCGAATTTCGGAACGGAGGATATTATGAGCCGTAACAAGACAATCGTAAAATCAATGGATGTGCTTCATTTGTTTTATAATCATGAATACTTGACACTGCATGAAATGACGGAGCTTTCGGGCATTCCTAAAACGTCTGTTCATAGATTGGCAGGGTCGCTCGAAGAGATGGGGTTTTTAGAGAGGACAGAAGAAGGAAAATATACGCTCGGACTTTTATTTTTGCGCTTCGGACAATTGGTTTCAGAGCGTCTGGATTTGCCGAAGATTGCACGCGCGCATATGAAAAAGCTTCGTGATGAGCTTGGAGAAGCGGTGAATCTCATTGTTCGTGACGGCAATGAAGCAGTTTACATCGATAAGCTGGAGGGGGTACAGTCTGTTCGTGTGTATACAGCGATGGGAAGACGAGCACCGTTGTATGCCGGAGCATGTCCCCGTATTCTGTTGGCTTATTTGCCGAAAGAACAGCAAACGCAATTTCTCGATGAGGCGGATATGGTTCCCTATGCCAAGGGGACGATTACTGAGCGAAGTACATTAGAAACAATGCTGGAAGAGACGAGAGAAAAAGGGTATGCAATCAGTTATTCGGAGCTTGAAAATCATTCGGCAGCTATTGCCTGTCCTATTTTTGCAAGTGACGGTACAGTTGTTGCGGGATTAAGCATATCGGGGGTAGAAGCGCATTACACCGAAGAAAATATGCCGCGTTTCATACAAAGCGTTCGGCAAGCAGCGTATGCAATTTCCAGAGACCTTGGATGGAGAGGGAAAGAGAGATGTTGATGAAACCGTTGGGGGATGCTGCTGTGAGTATTTCCTTTGGAGAGAAAGTTTGCTTGGAAACGTACGGAAAGGTGCAAGCTGTTTTTCAATATTTAAAAGCCGGTTCGTTTCCCGGCATGATTGAATGTGTCCCGTCTTATACATCGGTAACAGTATTCTACAATCCGTATTTGCTTATAAAACTTCACGGTAAAAGAACAAATCCTTATGAGTTTGTGTGTACTTATCTTTCTTCTATTGCGGAAAAGGTAGAGCCGGTACTTCCGAAAGAAGAAGAAATCGTATCAATTCCAGTTTGTTACGGAGGAGATTACGGACCTGACTTGGAGGATGTCGCGTCTTATAACGGACTTAGCAAGGAAGAGGTTATACGATTTCATAGCGAACCGCTGTATTTAGTATATATGCTCGGATTTGCCCCTGGTTTTCCGTATTTAGGAGGTATGCCGAAGGAAATCGCCGCTCCTAGAAGAAGAACGCCGCGACTGCGCGTTCCATCCGGTTCTGTCGGAATCGGCGGCAGCCAGACCGGTATTTATTCGCTAGAAACGCCGGGAGGGTGGAATATTATCGGGCGGACGCCGTTAGCCTTGTTTCAGCCGGAGTGCGATGAGCCAACCCTTTTGCAAGCGGGCACATACTTACGTTTTGTCCCTATAACCGAAGAAGCGTTCGACAACTGGAAGGAATGTGACATATGAGCATAGAGATTATTCATCCCGGCATGTTCACAACAATACAAGATGCTGGGAGAAGAGGATATCGGCAATATGGTGTGAGTACAAGCGGTGCATTAGATTCATTTTCTTTTCGAACGGCCAACCTCTTGGCAGGAAATGCGGAAGGTGAAGCTTGTTTGGAAAGTATAATGGCCGGCTTGAAACTTCATTTTCATGAAACAGTTTTATTTGCAGTATGCGGTGCAGATGTGGAGGCTATCATGGATGATCGGATTGTGCCCTTATGGAGGCCGGTTGCAGCAAGGAAAGGAGCAACTTTGTCGATTCGATCCATCCGTTCCGGCTGCCGGGCGTATATTGCATTTGCTGGAGGGCTTAATGTTCCGCGAGTTATGAACAGCCGCAGCACATATATACAAGGAAGGATAGGCGGAACAGACGGACGTGTCTTAAGAAAAGGAGACATTCTCCAGACAGGCACACCTGGCGTTTGGGCGATGAATCAGCGGCAAGAGCTGCTGAAGGATGGAAAAATGGCAGCCACGTGGGGCGTGTTCTCTCCTTTTACTGAAAAAAGAGAACTTACTTCGATTCGAGTTTTGAGAGGCTGTGAGTATGAACAGTTTACAGAAGAATCGCAGAGACTCTTTTGGAATGACTCATATACTATTTCACGAGACGCAAATCGTATGGGATATAGAACGGAAGGAGAAGCTTTAGCACTCCGTCAGCCGCGTGACATATTGTCAGATGCCGTAACGGAAGGGGTCATTCAGGTTCCGCCAGACGGCAAACCTATTATTCTATTAGCAGATTGCCAAACGACAGGAGGATACCCAAGAATCGGAACGGTTATCTCTGTTGACCTCCCCTTGCTTGGACAAATGCGGCCTGGGGAGAGAATCAGGTTTTCGGAAGCGACGATACAGGAAGCGCAGCGATTATATATAGAGCGTGAAAGCTATTTTGCTTGTCTCAAAAAAATGATATTGCTGCAGTGATAAAGGAGGAAGAACATGTACATTGATTTGAATTGTGACGCAGGGGAGAGCTTTGGAGCTTACAAAATTGGCAATGATGAAGAGCTGTTTGACTATGTGTCATCTGTCAATATCGCTTGCGGCTTTCATGCAGGTGATCCTAATGTAATGAGAAGAACTGTTGGGCTGGCGCTGCAAAAGCGTGTTGCGATTGGCGCTCATCCCGGACTGCCCGATTTAAACGGTTTCGGGCGCCGCGCTATGAAAGTTTCACGAGATGAAGTATATAACTTGATTGTGTATCAAATTGGTGCTTTGCAAGCTTTCGTTCAAGCGGAAGGAGGGAAAATGAATCATGTAAAGCCGCATGGGGCTCTTTATAACATGGCGGCAAAAGACATGGAGATTGCTCGTGCTATTGCAGAGGCTGTATACAAAGTGGACAGGCATTTAATTTTATATGGTTTGTCTGGCAGTATGCTTGTAGAAGCCGGAAAACAAATTGGATTGCGCACGGCTCAGGAGGCCTTTGCAGACCGAACGTATCGGGCAGATGGAAGCTTAACGAACAGAAGCCGTTCAGATGCTCTTATTACAAATGCCGAAGATGCGGTTTTGCAGATTGTTCGCATGATTCATGAAGGGAAAGCAGGGACCATTGACGGAATAGAGATTCCGATTTGTGCCGATACGATTTGTATTCACGGTGATGGTCCGCATGCACTTACGTTTGTGAAAGAGATGCGAAACACATTAAAGCAACAAGGGATTATCGTTCAATCTTTACGAGTTGAAAGGGGAGAGAAAAAATGATTAAGCTGATAGGGGTTTTGATTGTTGCCGCAGGCTTCTTATTCCGTTTTAACACGCTGCTTGTTGTGATGGCAGCCGGCATTGTAACTGGAATGGTGTCCGGTATGTCTTTTGAAGAAGTGATGACGATGTTTGGAAAGTTCTTTATAGAAAATCGTTATATGTCCATGCCGATTTTGCTTACGCTGCCTGTCATCGGCATTTTGGAACGATACGGGTTGAAAGAGCAGGCTGAGAAATTGATAAAAAAAGCAAAGGGAGCTACAGCGGGCCGTGTACTGCTTTCTTATTTGTTTATTCGAGAAGCATCTGCAGCAATCGGGTTGAATATCGGGGGGCATGCGCAAACTGTGCGTCCTCTTATTGCTCCGATGGCAGAAGGGGCGGCGCAAGCTCGTTATGGTGAGGTGCCGGATAGGCTGAGGGATGATATTAAAGCTCATGCAGCTGCGGCTGAAAATACGGGTTGGTTTTTCGGTGAAGACATTTTCATCGCAACGGGTGCCATTTTGCTGATGAAAGGATTTTTTGACTCTGTCGGTATGAATGTAGGCGTATGGGATATGGCGCTTTGGGGACTGCCGACTGCACTCGCAGCCTTTTTCATCAGTTGGACTCGTTTTTATCGTTTAGATAAACGTATCACGCGTGCGATGAGCCAGCCTTTCAAACAAACGCAAAAAAAGGAGGTAATGTAGCATGCCGATGATTACAATGGATACAATCTATTATATTTTAGGAATTATTGTAGCGTTTGTAGCCGTACGCGTAGCATTGGATAAACAGCATCCGAATCGTCTTGGCTCGAGTATGTTCTGGGGGATTTTCTCCGTTACATTTTTATTCGGCAATATGATTCCTCCTTTTTACATCGGTTGTCTCGTTCTTTTGATGGTACTGATTGCAGCGTTTAACAAGGTTACAAAATCAAATGAACAGGAAGCGCCGGATGCAGAACGTGCAGCCAATGCGGAACGTTTACACAATAAGGTGTTTTTTCCAGCTATTCTCATTCCTTTATTTACGATTGTTGGAACGCTGTTGCTTGGTAAAGTGAAATTCGGCAAGGTATTTCTTGTTGATCCTGCAAAAGTAACGCTTATCGCGCTTGCGCTAGGTGCGCTAATTGCCTTCTTTGCAGCGATGACAATTACGCGTGCAAAATGGTCTGTACCTGTTCAAGAAGGAAGCCGTTTATTGCAGGCTGTTGGCTGGGCTGTTATTTTGCCGCAAATGCTGGCTGCGCTCGGAGGCATTTTTGCCAAATCAGGTGTAGGAAAAGTAGTGGCGGGTTTAGTCGGTGAAGTACTGCCGACACAGTATGCTTTTGTCGCAGTGCTGGCTTATTGCTTAGGCATGATGGTATTTACTATTGTAATGGGAAATGCGTTTGCGGCATTTGCTGTTATTACAGGAGGAATCGGCCTTCCGTTAATTGTCCAAATGCATGGCGGGAACCCGGCAATCATGGCTGCATTAGGCATGTTTGCAGGATATTGCGGGACGCTTCTTACGCCGATGGCCGCCAACTTTAACATTGTTCCTGCCATGCTGCTGGAGCTGAAGGACAAAAACGCAGTAATTAAAGCGCAGTGGCCGATTGCAGTGGGGGTGTTTGTTATTAATATGATGTTGATGTATGTGCTTGTTTACAGATTCTAAAAAAGGGGGAAAGATAATGAAATCTATTCTCGTTACCGGGTTTGAGCCGTTCGGCGGAGAAGACGTCAATCCGGCTTGGGAAGCAGTGAAGGGGCTTGACGGATTAAACATCAAGGGTTATCTTGTAACAGCAAAGGAAATTCCGACAGTATTTGGAGAATCTATTAAGCTATTGAAGCAATATATAGAAGAATTGAATCCTGCTTTAATCATTTGTGTCGGGCAAGCAGGAGGACGGACGGATGTATCTATTGAGAGAATCGCCATTAATGTAGATGACGCCAGGATCCCGGATAATAAAGGCAATCAACCGATTGATGTTCCGATTGTGCAGGATGGCCCTGCTGCTTATTGGTCAACGCTGCCGATCAAGGCAATTACAAAAGCGCTGCGTGAATCCGGTATTCCTGCTTCTGTCTCTCATACTGCTGGAACGTTCGTATGTAATCATTTATTTTATGGGCTGATGCATATTCTATCACAAGGAAACAACGGCGCCAAAGGCGGATTCGTTCACATTCCGTACTTGCCGGAGCAAGCAGCGAATCATCCGGGTCAACCCAGTATGCCGTTTAATGCGTTAGCGAAAGGAATTACAACTCTATTACACACAGCGCTTGAAGTTGAAAAAGATATTACAGAAACGGAAGGAATTACGCATTAGATAGCTAGAATACCTTTAATTATCTGATTATTTCATGTATTTTAATAGTTGGATGATTTTTATATAGAAAGGATGAATAATGTGAGTTTAGTAAAAGGAAGCGCTGTCACACAAGAGCAATTAGTTGAATGGAGAAGATATCTGCATATGAATCCGGAGCTTTCTTATCAAGAAGCTAATACTTCACAATTTGTTTATGAAACTCTTAAGTCGTTTCCGCATCTGGAAGTTTCCCGTCCTACAAAGTACAGCGTGATGGCTAGGCTTATTGGAAAAAAATCAGGCAAGGTGCTTGCTATTCGCGCGGATATGGATGCTTTGGCGATTCAAGAGGAAAACAGCTTTGAGTTTATTTCTCAAAAGCCAGGAGTAATGCATGCATGCGGACACGACGGCCATACAGCGACCCTGCTTGGAGCGGCAAAGGAGTTATCGCAAAGAAAAGATGAGATTCAAGGTGAGGTGCGGTTCTTGTTTCAGCACGCCGAAGAGATTTTTCCGGGCGGAGCACAGGAAATGGTCGATGCAGGCGTAATGGAGGGAGTCGACTATGTAATCGGGGCGCATCTTTGGTCTCCTATTGAAGTCGGGAAAATCGGAATTGTTTACGGCACTGCAATGGCTGCTCCAGATGTATTCACAATTACGGTTTCCGGTAAAGGCGGTCACGGGGGCATGCCTCACGAGACAATTGACAGTATCGCTATCGGAACACAAATCGTTTCAAATTTACAACAAATCGTTTCACGTAATACGAATCCGTTTGAACCGCTGGTTGTATCTGTAACGCAATTTCACGCAGGAACGGCGTACAACGTCATTCCGGACAATGCAGTAATCAGCGGAACGATCAGGAGCATGAGACATGAGCTTCGCAAGCAGACAGCCGGGCGTATTGAACAAATTGTAAAAGGAATTACGGAAGCTCACGGTGCTTCTTATTCCTGTGAGTTTGAATATGGCTATCGTCCAGTCGTGAATACGGATTCGGTTACGGAACGAATTGAGCAGACCGCGATGAAGCTGTTCGGAAGAGATAAGGTAGTTCGCTGTCCGCCGACAATGGGCGGAGAAGATTTCTCCGCGTATCTGCAGAAGGCGCCAGGCTGTTTTTTCTTCATCGGTGCCCGCAATGAGGAAAAGGGAATTGTTTATCCGCACCATCATCCCCGCTTTACGATTGATGAAGATGCTTTATCGATTGGTAAATCCCTTTTTGTGCAAGCAGCGTTTGATATTTTAAAGGATGGGAGTGTGGAATGAAGAAAGTTCATTTGCTTCCGCATTCTCTGCGAAAAACGCCGATGAATTGAGACTTATAGTGTAGTCTTTTAATGAATCCGCGATTTGCATGTACGAACAAATGGGAATGAGCGAAATGTACAAGCAAATGAGGAAGCGGTTAAAAAATAGTATTGTATAAAGAGAAAGAGCTTATCTCGCATGTGCAGATAAGCTCTTTTTTCTATACTTTTTGTTCTTCCTTCTTTTGGTTCACTTTAAGCGCCACGAGACTCGCAAAGTCATGAACAATCGTAGCTGCTCGGAAAAAATATTTTTGAATTGGAGGATAAAGGATTATTCAGTCCTTCAGTCACGAGGCTTGTATTAGAAAAAAAGAAAAAAATTTCTATTGTACAAGAAACGAAACACGGTCGGAAAATTCTTGCTGTCGGCAATCCTGTATTCAATGAAAGCGGAGAGATTGATAGAATCATCATTGCTTCAAGGGACATTACAGAAGCAACGAGGCTTAAAACAGAGCTGAAAGAGATGAAAAAGATTTCAGCACAATATAAGAGAGAGTTGGACAGCTTCAAAAATCAAGAGCGTTTTTTTTAGAAGCTCATCTATGCCAGCCCGAAAATGGAACGTATTATTAATCAAGCGAAAAAGATAGCCGATTTTTCCTCTACTGTTCTTATTCATGGAGAGTCTGGTGTCGGAAAAGAAGTGGTTGCCCAAGCCATTCATCAGTTAGGAAAGCGTTCTGCAGGACCTTTCCTGAAGCTTAACTGCGGTGCTATCCCGGAAACTTTATTGGAAAGCGAATTGTTTGGTTATACGAGAGGCGCTTTTACCGGAGCTGATAAATTTCTGTAACTTGCCTTTCATTTTCTGCAGCAGCTGAATGAAAAGTATACCAAAACCTATCAGCTTACGCCGGATGCTCTCAATTTACTGGAAGTATATTCATGGTCCGGCAATGTAAGGGAGTTGCAGAATATTATTGAAAGATTGGTAGTCTCAGCAGAGGAGGAAATGATTGATGCCGATTTTGTCAGTCAATTTCTCGCGCTGGGATATGATTTTCGAAAAACTAAGCCGGTTATCACAAGGGTCATTCCGCTGCAAGAGGCGCTCGATCACGTAGAAGAACAATTGATTGTATTGGCGATGAAGCAATATAAGACGACGACCAAGGCTGCAAAGGCGCTCGGAATCAGTCAGTCTTCTGTAAGCTGCAAGTATCAAAAAATTATGAGTGAAAAAGAAAATGCGGAACATATTTCGTTTTAATAGAAGAAGGCTGTTTTAGCTCTAAAAGCTAAAGCAGCTTTTTTTTTAAGAAATTATAAGATTGCGCTTCAATGATTCCCATTCCGGTTCTGGTGCAAAAACCATTTGATAGAGACATAGAACCTACATGGACTGTTCAATGACAGATTATAAATGTATTGTTACAAAGGCACAAATAAAAACAGAAGCAAAACCCCGTTTTATAAAACGGGGTTTTAATTTGGATAGTATATAATCATACTTAATCGAGTTAATGTGTCTCCCGAATTATGGTATGAATGAGGCCTATCAGCATTGAATCTGATAGAGTCACCATTTTTTATAGTATAGTCAATGTTATTTACACGGACGGTTAGTTCACCATCAAAAACAGTTAAAAACTCCTCAGTTCTCTCTCCGTGCGATTCTGAACTAAGATACCCACCTTTTTCTATCTCGACAGAATATATTTCAAAACGTCTATCATCTTGGAAAGAGAAGTAAGGATAAAGTTGATACTTTCCGTTATCCTCTAAAAGTGTTTGAACTTCACTTTTTAAGACAACGTTAGCATCTGGTTTCGGACTATTTATTAAAGAAGAAAAGGAAATTTTTAATCCATGTGCAATTTTCGAGATTGTTGTAATAGTAGGACTTGATTCACCTCTTTCAATTTGACCAATCATCGTTTTGCTTACTCCAGTCATCTCTGCGACCTTTTCAAGGCTTAATTTTTTATATTCTCTCAAAGCTTTTAAGTTTTTTGCAATGATTAGATTTAGTTCTTCCATAAAAACACTCCTAAATCAGTTTACAATATAACGACCGTATTGTACAATAAAAAGGAAATCGTTATAATGTCCATTTTGAACATTATAACATAAATCACAAAGGGGCTCCAATATGCCTTTATTATCATTTTTGCTATAGGTTTTTGTTACTAGTTTTACTCCAGGCCCCAATAACATTATGGCAATGTTATTTGCTAATAAATACGGGCTTAAAAAGACAATTAGATTTTGTTTTGGAGTAGGTGCAGGTTTCTTTGTATATAAATAACAGGAGGTATCTTTTATGTCTAGCAAAACACTTGAACAATTTCTTATGGAAAACCTTGAAGATCTAAAAACAAAAGGAATGTATAACGTTATTGATCCGCTGGAAAGTCCGAATGGACCAATCATTAAAATCACTGGAAAAGAATACATCAACTTATCTTCTAACAACTATCTTGGATTGGCGACAGATGAGCGTTTAAAAGCATCTGCAAAGAAAGCGCTTGCAATGTATGGAGTAGGTGCCGGCGCAGTACGAACAATTAACGGTACGATGGACTTACACGTTAAATTGGAGGAAAAAATTGCCCAGTTCAAACATACAGAAGCAGCAATCGCTTATCAGTCCGGTTTCAATTGCAATATGGCAGCCATTTCAGCTGTCATGGACAAAAATGATGCCATTCTTTCCGATGAATTGAACCATGCGTCTATCATTGACGGCAGCCGTTTATCCAGAGCGAAAATTATCGTGTATAAGCACTCTGATATGGAAGACTTGCGCCAAAAAGCGAAGGAAGCGACACAAGGTCAATATGGAAAAGTAATGGTAATTACGGACGGCGTATTCTCTATGGACGGCGATATCGCGAAATTGCCGGAAATTGTTGAGATTGCTGAAGAATTTGACTTAATCACATATGTAGACGATGCGCACGGTTCCGGCGTACTCGGAAAAGGCGCAGGTACGGTAAAGCATTTCGGCCTTTCTGACAAAGTGGATTTCCAAATAGGCACGCTTTCTAAAGCGATTGGTGTTGTCGGCGGCTACGTTGCGGGTAAACAAAATTTAATTGACTGGTTAAAAGTTCGTTCCCGTCCGTTCCTGTTCTCCACTTCCTTGACACCTGCAGATGTGGCTGCATGTATGCAATCCATTGACATTATCATGGAAAGCACAGAGCTGCATGACCGTCTATGGGAAAATGGCCGCTACTTAAAGCAAGGTCTAAAAGAGCTTGGTTTTAATATCGGCAACAGTGAGACACCGATTACGCCATGTATTATCGGCGATGAAGTAATGACGCAGCAATTCAGCAAACGATTGAACGAAGAAGGCGTATATGCAAAATCCATCGTGTTCCCGACTGTGGCAAAAGGAACAGGACGCGTGCGCAACATGCCTACTGCGGCACATACGAAAGAGATGTTGGATGAAGCAATTCGCATCTATGAAAAAGTCGGAAAAGAAATGGGAATCATCTAAAAAACAATAAGAGACACTTGCGATAAGGAGTGATATAGTATGAAAAAAATACTTGTTACCGGCTCTCTCGGTCAAATTGGTTCTGAGCTTGTTATGATGCTTCGCGACCTTTATGGCGCATCTAATGTTGTTGCGTCCGATATTCGGGAAACGGACAGCGAGGTAGTGAAATCCGGTCCTTTTGAAATTATCAACGTGACGGATGCAAAGCGTTTATATGATGTGGCAAAGGAAAACGAAGTCGATACAATCATTCATTTGGCAGCATTGCTTTCTGCGACAGCTGAGAAAAATCCGGCCTTTGCCTGGAATTTAAACATGGGCGGACTTGTAAATGCACTTGAAGCAGCGCGTGAGCTCAATTGCAAATTCTTCACGCCAAGCTCTATCGGCGCGTTCGGGCCATCAACGCCAAAGGACAATACACCGCAGGATACGATTCAGCGTCCTACAACAATGTATGGGGTAAACAAAGTTGCCGGCGAGTTGCTGTGCGATTATTATTATCAGAAATTTGGCGTCGATACACGCGGCGTCCGCTTTCCTGGTTTGATTTCTTATGTTGCGCCTCCAGGCGGCGGAACGACGGATTACGCTGTAGAGATTTATTATGAAGCGATTCAAAAAGGAGCTTACACTTCCTATATCGCACAAGATACGTATATGGACATGATGTATATGCCGGATGCGCTTCAAGCCATCGTCACATTGATGGAAGCGGACGCAAGCAAGCTGAAGCATCGCAACGCATTTAACATTACAGCGATGAGCTTTGAGCCGGAACAAATCGCAGCGTCCATCCGTAAGTATATTCCTAATTTTTCTATTGTATATGATGTAGATCCTGTTCGTCAGCAAATCGCAAACAGCTGGCCGAACTTCATCGACGCTTCCGCAGCGAAAGAAGAATGGGGCTTTAAAGCTGAGTATGATTTGGACAAAATGACAGAAGATATGTTGGCAAAGTTAAGAGTAAAACTAGGGGCCTGTGTAGCACTGGAATCAAATTACGCAATAGTGGGCTCATAAGGGTTCTAGTGCAAAGACTTCAAAATATCTGCAAGTAATCTCCCAAACTTGGACGTACTGATATTAGGGTTCTGGTGCAAAAAGAATTGGACAATTAATGTAATCTGAATATTACTCTGTCAAATGAAACATTTATTCAGAACCCTGTATAATTTTCCGAATTTTCATGTTTCAATATACTTAAACGTTTGGAACTACACTTATATTTTTGTATATATTTTGACAGCATTCGAGGTTTGCACCAGAACCGACAATCTATTGCCGACAGTTGGCCCAATATAATAGATTCAACTTGTGCAAAGGAAGAGTGGGGATTTAAGGCGGAATATGATTTGGAGAAAATGACGAAGGATATGTTGATAAAGCTGAGATTAACGTCACTTTTAGTTACCTCATAAATAAACCTGCTAGCCGAATAAACAGAGTTGTAACACTCTTTTATTCGAGTTACTTTATTCAGAAATTTTGAGGTTTTTTAACGTTAAGTGATGTACCTTTTACAACCACTAAAAAGTAAGCGCTTCCTATTGGCGTATAAAATTAAACAACGGGTCGATATAAAGAGGATTTATGAAAAAATTGGGCTTTTACCTCGTATCATTATTGCAATTATTCTTGGTGTTGTAATTGGGAGCACAACACCGGAATGGACGGTTCGAATGCTAGCAACGTTTAACGGAATTTCCGGTAACTTCCTTGGCTTTGCCATTCCTTTAATCATTATCGAATTTATTGCACCGGGGATTGGAGAGATTGCTTAGTATAAAGCCATGCTTCTAAGCTTATAAGATACTGGATGCTGAATTAACTTGAAATTCGCAATCTGGAATAACGTGAAAATTTATAAGAATCTTTCTAACTGTTAGGAATCCTTAAATTAGAAGTGAAGAATGATTTTATGAGGCCGCTTTAAGATAGATTAAAAAAAGTGACGCCTGCTTTATCATTTCAATACTAAATAGAGAGTGTATTAGTATCTTGCATCAAATCTCGACTATTAGTAGTGTAGGAGGAGGAAATAGAATGGCAAACAAAGATTTGAATAGGGACTTGAAAGGTCGTCATATTCAGATGATTGCTTTGGGCGGTACAATTGGTGTTGGTTTATTTATGGGTTCAGCCAGCACGATTCAATGGACAGGTCCGTCTGTAATGTTAGCTTATGCAATCTCAGGGATTTTTATATTTTTCATTATGCGTGCAATGGGGGAAATGTTGTATTTAGAGCCAAGTACAGGTTCATTTGCAACATTTGGTTATAAGTATATTCATCCATTAGCAGGGTATATGACTGCATGGAGTAACTGGTTCCAGTGGGTTATTGTTGGGATGGCAGAAATTATTGCAGTTGGGACGTACATGCATTATTGGTTCCCTGATCTTCCTGCTTGGATTCCAGGTTTCATCGCAATGGTGATTCTTGGAGCAGCGAACTTAATTTCTGTTAAATCCTTTGGTGAAATTGAATTTTGGTTTGCACTGACTAAAATCGTAACAATTATATTAATGATTGTTGCAGGATTTGGACTTATTTTCTTTGGAATTGGTAACGGAGGAGAAGCAATAGGATTATCAAATCTTTGGGAACATGGTGGTTTATTTACAGGCGGTTGGAAAGGGTTCTTCTTTGCTCTATCACTAGTTGTTGCGGCTTATCAAGGTGTAGAACTAATTGGGATTACAGCTGGTGAAGCAAAAGATCCGCAAAAAACGTTAACTAAAGCGATTCAAAGTACCATTTGGCGTATTTTAATCTTCTATATTGGTGCGATTTTTATTATTGTAACCGTTTACCCTTGGGATCAACTAAATTCAATTGGTAGCCCATTTGTTGCAACTTTTGCGAAAGTTGGTATTACAGCAGCGGCTGGAATTATTAATTTTGTCGTAATCACAGCTGCAATGTCTGGCTGCAATAGTGGTATTTACAGTGCAGGACGTATGCTTTATACATTAGGAATGAATGGACAAGCGCCAAAATTCTTTGCGAAAGTATCTCATAGTGGTGTCCCTTTATTCGGTACGTTCGGTGTGCTAGTTGGGTTAGCAATTGGCGTTGTTTTAAGTTATGTTGCACCAGAAAATTTATTTGTACATGTATACAGTGCGAGTGTACTTCCTGGTATGATTCCGTGGTTTGTCATTCTGATTAGTCAAATTCAATTCAGAAAAATAAAAAGAGCTGAAATGGACAATCATCCATTCAAAATGCCTTTTGCACCTGTTACAAACTACTTGACGATTGCTTTCTTAATTATGGTATTAATCGGTATGTGGTTTAATGATGACACACGTATGTCGCTTATTGTAGGAATTGGTTTTCTAGGTATTGTTGTAATTAGTTATTACGCCTTCGGAATAGACAAGCGTGTACCAGTACATGCTCAGACAGATGATGAAGTGATTAACCTATAGTGGTTCTGGTGCAAACATTTTTTGAAGATATAACGAAATTATTAGAGTAACCATTCTAGATCAATACTTTGTATGTACATGTCATGTTAACATAACGCAATTTATCGGAATTCAATGTATCTATAGGCCTATAAAAAATCCCTTTAGAGCTTATTCTGAAGGGATTCTTTGTTCACATAATCAGTGTTATCGGAAGTTCCTCTAGGAAAGATATTTAGTATTTGTTGAAGAAATTTTTTATAGCTTCTAGCCGTATATCATGACTACATTGTTCACAGGTATATTTCCCCTTCCTATTTTCTTTAAACTGCTTATATTTCTGTGTCCCTTCGTATACTCTAAATATTTTTCTACAACTTATACAAACTACTTCATAATAAATAATAATAGACAACCTCCTGTTTTTCCTAATTTTACTATATTAGGCTCATTTGAAAAGAGGAAGATTGGTTGCATATCCTATTCATGTGAGGTTTATATAACATGAGAAAGAGGAAGTTACATGACTACATTCGTTCTTCTTGTCTTTTTAAATCCTACAATCACTAAATAACTAACTTCTTAAACTTAATATACTCATGGTTAGAACTCATCTTAAAATTTTAAATATACCAGCGTGGTTTGTTATTAAATAAAAAATCGTAAGACAGCCATTAAAACGACACCACTAATAACAGTAATTGATAAACTTTTTGTTCGCATAGCAACCAAAAGAGTAGGTATTATCACGATAATAACTGACCAGTTTATTTTTAATGAATGATTAGTTTGAATAATGAAGCTCTCTACTACAAGAGCTGTAAGAATGCAAACAGGTACGTAAGACAGTCACTTTAATATTGGTTCTGGTAGAGTCATATTCCGAACCACTAGAAATGGAACTATTAACCGCTAACAAAGCGCATATGATAAATTGAGCTGATCCGGCATAAACCAGCGTTGATAATAAAGCAACTTCTATTATGCTCAGATGAGAAGATACACCTACTATTCCAGCTGCCAAACCTATACTAATGTATCCTAACAAAGTCGGTATACAATCTTTCATTCCTTGTACGAACGTCGGGCTCAGCTCTTTTACGCTACCTATCGCTTTTTCTGTAATCACTATACCCCCTCTTTTTTTTATATATTACACGTATGTTTGTTATAGCGTACAGTAATTTGTTGAAACAGGCAACAGTATGTTATCATATAAGCAATACTACTTGTATTTGAGGGAGAGTCATTATGGATACTATACAAGCTATTATTTCGGAGAACCTTGCCAAAATCAGAAAAAGTAGGAATCTCACCCTTGATCAAGTTTCTGAATTAACAGGGGTTAGTAAAGCTATGCTGGCACAAATAGAAAAAGGGAAATCCAGCCCAACTGTTACTACTCTTTGGAAAATTGCCAATGGTTTTCAGGTATCTTTTTCTATATTTCTGAAAGAAGAAAAGCCACAAGTAAAGAAAATAAGCATCGAACAATTAGAGACTCTTACAGATAATGAAGGAAAGTATATTGTCTATCCTTTTTTCCCTTATGACCCAGAAAAAAGGTTTGAAATTTACATAATAAACCTTGAACCAGGATGTATACATGACTCAAAAACACACTTAGGAGAAGAGTATATATTAATAAAAGAGGGTGAACTAATAGTTGAGCTTGAAGGGGAGAAACATGAACTGGTTTCAGGAGATGCCCTGCAATTTACAGGAACGATAACACATAAATATATAAATTCTTCAAAAAAATTAACAAGTTTTTTCCTACTGATGTACTACCCAGATCCAGAATGATAAACGCTCAAAAATGCTTATAAATAGACATTTTGTCGCTTGAAATTATCTTTTCACCTGAATTATTATGAATTTGAATCGACATTTTACACAAAATACCTTTACATGCAAAAAGAGCCAAGTTAAATATGGCTCTTTTTGTATTTTTTTAACTAAGGGTACCGCCTCATTGCCATCAAGCTGACAAAAACAAATACTTCATAGCAATCACAGAATTTTCGTTTTGGGGGTACTATAAAACTTTAACTTGATAGGCATGGGGTAGCGCCATCATTTTGCTGATTTTGTGCGCTAAGACTGAGCCCCTTGGTACCTTATCCAGCAGATTTATGTTTTGGTTTTATAAAAAAGTTTGATGATTTTCTACCTGTGTTGCTCCACAATCACGCCCTTTAATGAAGTAACATGACATGGGTTTGCCAAAATCAACAAGAGCAAAAAAGAAAAATCCTGTTTATATTAATACAGGATTTTGATCAGACTTTATTATAAACGATTATTGTTTATTCAAGCATTCTGAAAAAATATATTTAAATGATCCTTGCATGGGAAGGAATTTCCTGCTATATTAAATTCAATTAAATATTTTCTTATTTCAATACTTTTTGAAGTGAGGATAGAGGTGCAAAGATCATGAGTACACAATCTGAGGAGAATGAGATCCAATGACAATTGTGGAAAGGGGTATTTGCCGAAGCGGAAAGAATCTCATGTTCTTGAAGCTGGTTCTGCTGTTGAATAAATACAGAACTGTCATATGGGAAACTATATGGAGGGCTATCTTACGCACGGGAACTATTTTTGATAAATATTGTTTCTACTGCAGCAGCGAATCCCTCGTTGTTGCTTTTTTTCGTTCCTTGTGAATGGCCCTAACCCCTCTAATTAAAAAAAATTTATAAAGGGTGTGTAGTTATGAATTTTGGCCAAGTATTAACAGCAATGGTTACCCCGTTTGATCATAATGGTGAAATTGATTTTAACGCGACGAAAACGTTAGTTGATTATTTAATTGCAAATGGCACAGATGGTTTAGTTGTAGCTGGTACAACTGGAGAGTCTCCAACATTAACCACCGAAGAGAAGATCGAATTATTTAAATGTGTTGTAAAGTCTGCTGACGGAAGAGTTCCAGTCATCGCTGGAACTGGCTCAAATAACACGAAAGCTTCGATCAGCTTAACGAAACTTGCAGAGGAAACAGGAGTCGATGGCATCATGCTCGTTGCTCCATACTATAATAAGCCGTCTCAAGAAGGATTGTACCAACACTTTAAAGCGATTGCCGAATCAACTTCTTTACCAGTCATGCTTTATAATATCCCAGGACGAAGCGTAGTTAACATTTCTGTCGAAACAATTGTTCGTCTATCAGAGATTCCTAATGTTGTGTCAGTTAAGGAAGCAAGCGGCGACTTGGATGCCATGGCAGAGATCATTAGCAAAACACCTAGTGATTTTACGCTATACAGTGGCGATGATGGGTTAACAATACCGGTATTAGCAATCGGCGGAGCAGGAGTTGTTTCAGTTGCTTCTCACATCATTGGCAATGACATGCAAGAAATGATCAATTCCTTTAAAAATTGCGATGTCCAAAACGCTGCTTCTGCACATCGCAATCTGCTCCCAATTATGAGAGCATTATTTACTGCACCAAGCCCTTCACCGGTAAAAGCTGCATTAAATCTAAAGGGGATACATGTTGGTGGTGTTCGCTTGCCGCTGGTTCCTTTAAACAATGAAGAGCAAAGCGCGCTTGAAAAAGCTTTGCAAACTAGTGACATTAACGTTACCTGTTGAAACAAATAAAAACAGATTAAGAGAGAGATTTTCCTCTCTCTTAATTACGACGGTTCATTCAATCGACGCAGCAAGGTAAGATCGGTATCTGCCCAAGGCTCAATCTGTACCCTTATTTGAAATGATTTGCTATGACATCTCTTTCACTCCTAGTCCTAGAGTGATTATTACATTTTTAACTTATCTAATAATCGAAATCTATAACAAAAGTATTTCTCCAAAATTTCTTCTTAAAAATTACTATTCACATCAATACTCTTCTTTTCACTTCTTTTTCAAGAATATGGCCCTTTAACGGAACAACTCTATGTCACTCAATAGCTCCTTAATCCACCTTTTATCATAAATTAGGCGAGAATACCCCCACTTCAAGCGTGTGAACGGTGTGTAACGGTAAGTGGGGGATGAATCGCCTTCGGACAAGAGATAGGCAGGTTCCATCTATATTGTCCGGCATGTAAAAATTTTGCAAATGCATAGAACGTATGTTTCGTTCATGGTAAAATGAGGAATATACAGGAGGTGAATCTATGATTCGAGCGAAACGAGTCTATTTCCAAACCTCAAAGACAAACCTGCAGCGCTTATTTGA
>NZ_KE387247.1:21123-145927 GCF_000430785.1 Ectobacillus panaciterrae DSM 19096 | reverse complement strand
CCAAAGGTTTTTGCAAGAAGAACACATTGTGCGGCTGTCGGGTAGATTCGGAACTTATACGCTTTGTTTGCCATATCATTTCACCTCGCTTTACGATTGTTTGATAAGTTGATTTTACCATAATATGTAATCGCAGACAAGAACGAACGTTCTTTAGTCTTGCGCCTAACCGAAATTCATCTCCCCCTTACCGTTGGGCTACGCCCTTCACACGCTTGAAGAGGGAGACTTCTTTCGGAAAATCGTTAAAAACTAAAACGGTTGGATTGTACTTATCCCTATTATGCATACGGAAAAAAACACCACCCGTTCTATGATATTATCCCTCTTATGTAGACAGTTTAAAAAACGCCAATACTATTGACACAAGAGGGATAATATCATTCTACAAAGCGGTGTCCCTTCACGCTATTGCTTTGCCCCTCTGCGATACAGCCTTCAAACTGCTTCTGGAACCATTCTTGATTCAGATTCTTTCCGATAAAGACCATTTCACTTAGTTTCTTTTCACCTCGTTTCCACTCACGATCGGCATTTCCGGCAAATAACATATGAAGTCCCTGAAAGACTATTCTGCGCTTTTCTCCGTTTGCATGTAAAATTCCCTTATAGCGATTCAGGACCCATCTCTTGCACTACATAACTCATCCTTCTCTTTCAAACTCGGTAAATATAAAAATAAGAACAACGATCTTCCGGCAGAAAAACAAAGAAAAGCAAGCCACAGGCGATGGTTGTTTAAGGGCTGCGGAACGGCATAGATAATAAGGCAGTACACCGTCAATGACAGCAGCATAGAATTGCGAATAGCTTTTGTTTCCGCGGCACCTGTAAATATACCGTAAAGGACGAGACCAAAGCACGCTGCAATCGGGAATAACAAAAGCCACGGACTGTACTTGAGCGTAACAGACTGGACTTCTTGACTGGAAGTGAACAACTGTATAACGTGGTCTTTTGTTATGTAATATGTTACAGTCATGATAAACACCGTTATCAATGACCACTGATAGGAAAGAGACAATGTCCGATTGTATAAGACGTGGTTTCGAGCCCCGATTGCCCTTCCCATTAAGATGCTGCCAGCATTGGCCAAGCCGTCAAAAAAGTAAGCCATGATATAGTAGATTTGAATTAATATGGCGTTCGCCGCCAACACCTCCGTCCCGAACGATGCCCCTTTTGCTGTAAAGTTGTTAAATACCGCCAGCAAACAAATCGTACGTATGAACAAGTCCCCGTTTACTTTCATGATTCTTGCCAAAGCAGACATATTAAAAGCAGCCAGTAAGCCGCCATATTTGTCGCTTGGCTTTAAATATCTGATAACCAAGGGTAAACCAATAAAAAAAGTGCTTACTTCCGCAATTAGAGTAGCGGCTGCCACCCCTTTTACTCCCCATCCAAATCCGGACACAAACAGCAAATCCAAAACAATATTGGTTATGTTCATGTAAAGCTGAAGAGCGAGAGAAGCTTTAATTTTACTCATTCCCATCAGCCAGCCAAGCAGCACATAATTCATCAGTGCAAAAGGCGCCCCCCATATTCGAATCTTAAAATAGTCGTGAGCATGCTGGAATACAGTCCTTTCAGGATTCATTAGCTCAAGAGCAGACTGACCAATCCATTGCTGACCGATTACCATAATAGCACCGATACAAATAGCCATATACAATGGACGAAAAAAGGATAGTGCTCCCTCCTTTTGATCATTCGCGCCGTGCGCTTGTGCCGCAAATCCCGATGTGCTGACTCTCAAAAAACCAAACAGCCAATAGAGCGTATTGAAAATAACACTGCCCACCGCCACTCCGCCAATGTATGAAGGATCAGGAAGCTGTCCCACTGCTGCCGTGTCAA
Organism: Ectobacillus panaciterrae DSM 19096; assembly: GCF_000430785.1. GTDB lineage: Bacteria > Bacillota > Bacilli > Bacillales > Bacillaceae_G > Ectobacillus > Ectobacillus panaciterrae. The sequence continues at coordinate 144,064 of NZ_KE387247.1, read as the reverse complement.
CCGCTCCTAAAAGAGGTGTTGTCACAGTCGATATGATAAGCGGTATTGCCAATGATATATATGCGCGATGCGTAATCAACTTCGTACCTCCCGTAAGCATTACAATTCTGTAAATAAGGATTCCTCGAAATCCCATAGACCGTTATTCGCATATTCCATATGCGTACTACAGATAGACATTCGAGTTTTGATAAAATTGTATGTATCCTTTCGAGCGATATTCTATCCCTTGTAAAACGTCTCTAAAAAAGCAGGCATGTTCATGTAATATGCCTGCTTTTTATTATTCGCACAATATTACTGATTGAATTATCCAACAACAGCCTCCACCATGCTGCGGGTATAAGGATGGCGGCTGCTCTCAAAGAGCGCATTCGATACAAATAAATCGACCAATTCCCCATTTTTCAGAACAGCGATGCGGTCACTCATAAATCGGATAGAAGCCATGTCATGAGAGATGAACAAATATGACATATTCAGTTCGTTCTTTAGTTCTTTCAGCAAATTCAAGATTTGCGCTTGAATCGAGATATCAAGGCTAGAGGTCGGTTCGTCGCAGATAAGCAGTTTCGGCTGCAGACTGAGCCCCCGCGCAATTGCCACACGCTGCCTCTGGCCTCCGCTAAGCTGATGAGGGTATCGATCCAATAAATTCCGACCAAGTCCTACTCTGTCCAACAATACAGCTGCCATATCCCTTTTGGAGTTCCTGAACTCGCTTAAGAACTGCGGCACTACTTCAGGATAATTTTCAAGAGGTTCAACGACTGTTTTCCAAATTGGCAAGCGCGGGTTTAAGGAGGCTGTCGGATCTTGAAATACGACTTGCACATGCTTTCGGGCATCTCTCAAAGCGCGGCCTTTCAAAGTATGAAAGTGCATCCCATTCAGAGTGATTTCCCCTTGTTCCGGTCTTTCTAAGCCAAGGATGAGTTTTGCCAATGTGCTTTTCCCGCTTCCGCTTTCTCCTACCAAGCCTAGACATTCGCCTTCCCCAATCGTAAACGAAACATCAGTCAGTGCTTTGACGTTAGCTGTGTACAATTTGCTGATTTGTTTGACTTCCAACAGCGGCTTCATGGTCTGATCCTCCTCCATTTATGACGTGGCAAGCAGCTGAGTGAATTTCTCCTACGGAATTCATGGCGGGCCTCTTCGCACATTGTTCGATGCGCGAAGGACATCTAAGCGCAAACGGACATCCCTTATCCGCAACTGCTCCAGGGTCTCCGGGAATGGTCTTCAGTTTTTCGGGCATACATGCCGTAAGCAGCGGTCTCGCTTGAAGAAGCAATTGTGTATATGGATGCTGCGCATTTTGCCGTACAATCTCCGTCGGTCCTGCTTCAATTAAGCTTCCGCCATACATAACTGCCATTCGGTCTGTTCGCTTCAACACGTGGGTCAAGTCATGAGAAATCAACAGCACGGCGCAATTTGTTTCCTTTTGCAGGCGTACCAGCAAATCCAGCACTTGCTCACTGGTCAGCACATCCAAAGCTGTCGTGGGCTCATCCGCTATGATGAGCGACGGCTTCATCATCAATGCAGCTGCCAAAGAGGCTCTCTGTAGCTGACCCCCGCTTAGCTGAAATGGATAGCTTCCATACACGCGGTCTGCTGGAAGCTGCACTCGATGCAGCCATTCGAGTGCTGTTTCCTTCGCTTCTTTAAAGCTGACCTGTTCATGGCTGCGAATCGCTTCAACGAGCTGCTTTCCTATTTTTAGAAACGGCGTAAAACTGCCTTGGTAATTTTGAAATATATAGGCGACCTCCTTGCCTCGAAGACATCTTCTCTCCTTTTCTGATAACGATCCTAATTCAATGTCATTCAGGTAAATATGGCCTTCCGTTACCTGCAGGGACTTTGGCAGCAACCCTAGAACAGCAGATGCCGTCATACTTTTCCCGCTTCCGCTTTCCCCTACAAGCCCCAGCATTTCTCCAGGGCGTATAGATAGATTAACACCTTGCACTAGCTTATTCGCGGCTTTGCCGTTATCACTAACTGATGCAATGGTCAAATCCGATATTTGCAAAACGGGAGCATTCGGACTGGACAAGTTATCCACCGCAGCAGTTTCTGTATTCTTTATATCATCTACCGTTATGGACATTACGTACCTCCTAAGAACCTTTCTCTGCAAAGCTTGATTCGTTTATTGATTTCTCAAATCCAGCGCATCCCGAAGCCCGTCCCCTATCAGATTACAGGCTACTACGACCGATATGATGGCAATTCCCGGATAGATCATCAATTCTGGAACGGTTTGAAAATACGCCCTGCCATCATTGAGCATCGCCCCCCATTCTGGAGCTGGAGGCTGAACTCCTAGACCGAGATAGGAAAGCGAGGAAATAGTCAGAATCACCTTGCCGACATCCAATGCAGCCAACACAAGCACAGGAGAAACGATCTGCGGCAGCAAATGCCGGCGCAGCAGCTTCCACGTACCGCACCCGCCTACCCTTGCCGCCAGTACATATTCTTTTTCCCGTTCCGACAAAACAATCCCTCTGACAACCCGCGCATAGCTCATCCACTTGACTAGCACAATGGACAGCATAAGGTTCATTGTGCTCGGCCCTAGAAATCCTGCGAGAGCGATTGCCAGAATAAACTCTGGTAAAGCAGTTAAACCATCGACGATACGCATCATGACTGCATCAAACCGACCGCCGATATAACCTGCTAAAATTCCAATTGGAATGCCAATCAAGATAACAGTGACAATGACGAGGGCTGTGATGCCCAGCGTCGCTTGCGCACCGATGACAAGTCTAGAAAAAATACAGCGTCCCATGTTATCTGTTCCAAGAGGGTATTTCACGCTGGGAGTAAGCAAACGCTCCCCCATATTCACCGTAAGCGGATCATTAGGTACAAAATATGGTCCAAAGAGTGTTACTAGTATAATAAGCACCAAAAGAATCAATCCGATCAGCGATAGCGGCTCTCGAATTAGCTTCCGCAAGCCGCTTTGGATAGTGTGCACCCTTGCTACGGCTGTGATTAATTTCATTGTGATGCCCCCTTTCCAAGTCGAATTCGGGGATCGATGAGACCGTAGGATAAGTCGACGAGCAGATTCACTACGACAACAAAAACGCCGGTGAATAGCACATATCCTTGAATAACGGGATAATCCCGTCCAAAAATCGCTTCCACCGCCATGCTGCCCAGTCCGGGCCAAGAAAACAGTGTTTCGATGACGACAGACCCACCCAATAGGCTGCCGATGCTCATCCCAAATACTGTGACCACTGGTAGCAATGCTGTTCGGAAAGCATGCAGCACCAAGATTCGCCACTCCGGAACCCCTCTTGCCCTTGCAGCTCGTATATTATCCTGTGACAGGCTCTCAAGAAGTCCCGCCCGCAATAAACGAGCATATACAGCAGCCATGGAAAAACCTAATGTAAAAGAAGGGAGTAGCATCTGGGACAATGTTCCTTTCCCCATCGAGGGTAGCAGCTGCAGCTTATAAGCGAAGAAGTAAATGAGCAGCAGTCCTAACCAGAAGCCAGGGATAGAAGCGCCAATGAGCGCAAGCACTCGACTGACCTGATCCGGCCACCTTCCTGGATACCGGGCGGCAATCATTCCAAGCGGCACAGAAATCAGCAACATGACGACAAGGCCTCCTGCTGTCAGCTGAATGGTTGTCGGCAGCCGCCTCAGCATCTCCTCCCAGACCGGATTGCCATTCATGTACGAATTGCCGAGATCGAGCCGGAGCAGCCTCAGCATCCATTGCCCATATTGGACGATAAGCGGCTGATCGAAACCAAGCTCTTTGTGGAGCTTGGCTTCATCGGCCTTTGTGACCATGAGCTGATCTACCTGCAAAATACTCTGTACCGGGTCTCCTGGCGCCAGCTTCATCAAGGTGAAGGTCGACACTGAGAGAAACAGCAGCACAATTACCAACTGAATCAGACGCTTTTTAACGATATGCAGCATCTTACTTCACATCCATCGCATGCGTGAGAATGTAATATTCTTCCCCTCCTGGCGCCCATCCAGCGACACGCTTATTTATACCAACGATGATGTTCGGATACACCGCGTAGCTATGCGGCACTTCCTTGTTAATCACGGCAACCGCCTCCTGTGTCAGTTGTACCCGTTTAGTAACATCGCTCGTCGCATTCAATTGTTTGACAAAATCATTAAGCTTAGGAATATTAATCTTACTCGCATTTAAAGAGCCTTCTGGCATAAATGCTGTGTTCAGGAAAAAACCGCCGTCTCCTCGTGGCGCACTCAGATTACTGTAAGTAACCATATCCCAATCCTTGTTTTCTTTTAAGTAGCTATCAACGTTCTCGACAGTTTTGATATTAACCGTGACCCCAGCCTTGGCGGCATCAGATTGCATCAGCTGTGCCATGAGCGGGAGCTCTGGTCTCCCCTTGTAGGTGATCAACTCCAGCGTGAGCGGCTTCCCGTTCTTCATCAGCTTGCCATCCGCTCCTTCTTTATAGCCGGCCTCTTCAAGCAAAGCTTTCGCTTTCTTAATATCCAACTTGACCACCGATTCCTTGCTACCGAACGGAAGCTTGCTGTTGAAGGGACCATTTGCCAGGGAAGCATGACCTAGCATAATGTCCTTAGCGACACTTTCACGATCGAGCAGATCATTCAACGCCGTTCTGACCTTCAGATCTTGCATAAGAGGCTTTTGCTGATTATACAGAATGTAATGCACTCTCAAACCAGCCACCGATTCAACCTTCAACGCTTCGTTTTTCTTGATGGAATTAATACTTTCCGCTGGAAGGTTATAGACAATATCTGCCTCTCCCGATTGTAAGGCGAGCGCGCGTACGTTTGCATCCTCGTTAAATTTAAGCGATGCTCCCTTCAACTTTGGCTTGCCCGCCCAGTATTCATCGTAACGATCAAGCATCACTTCAGCGTTCGGCGTAAACTGCTTTACCTTGAACGGACCGGTACCTACAGGGGCATTATTAAATGCTTCCTTGCCCATTTGCTTCTCCGCTTCCACGTTTACAACAGATGCGTACGGATTAACGAGCTCAGACGGCAATGCCGGATATGGCTCTATTGTCCTGATTGTCAGCGTTTGACCACTGGCTTCCATAGACTCAATCTTTAAAGCGCTGGCCAGCGCTTTGCTTTCCGCAATGCCTTTTTCAAAGGAAGCTTTAACCGCAGCCGCGTCGACTTTCTTACCGTCATGGAAGGTGACCCCATCGCGGATGATGAACACCCAAGTTTTGTCATCTTGCGCTTCCCACTTAGTCGCAAGCCATCCTTGAATGTGCAAATCTTTGTCTAGCTTTACCAGTGTTTCCGTTATGCCGGCTTTCAGCGGGGTAGCGCTGTTATGCGGGTCTAAGTCGTCGTCCTTAAAGCTTAATATTACATTAACCTTCTTGTCATTCTGTGCCGATGTTTCCGTCTTGCTCGCTTGTTTTGACTTGTCACCGCTTCCGATTCCTGCAGACGTACAACCCGCCGCTGCAAGCGACAACACACCTGCCAACAGGAGTGAAAACATCTTTGATTTGAACAAACTGATTTTCATCGTTTCCATCTCATCCTTTCTTCCACCATTCCGTAACGTTTACGATTTAGAAGTTATATATTTTACTAAGAATCTAGCTATTAAAAAGCAGAAAGAATAATCGCAAAGAACAGAGATATATGTACCAAAATGCTTGCATCCGTTAACGGTATTTTAGAAATCGTATAGAAATAGGCTAGTAGATAAAGAGCGCCCAGGACGCCTCGCAGTGCAAGTAAAGAAATGCCTTCCTTAGAAAAGGCTAATTACACCGTTTTTCATTTTCCCTCCTTATTTCGTAAAATGTGATATCTGCATACCACTATGTTGGGGCATTAAAAACGTCTAAACAATTAGCTTAATCACCTCATCATACACCTTATTAGTAAACGTTACGATTTACGAGTGAAGTTTAACACTTTATTACAAATTCGTCAAATTATTAGAATTAATCATGAACCGATTGTTTCTCTTACAATAAGGAACTCTAGAATGAAAAAACATAAGGAAGAAGTATGAGAGTCATGATCTTCCCCTTATGTACTTTACAGACAATTTTATTTCCTCTTTTTTCGTCTTGATCTTAACCAAGCTCCTCCTGTAACAGCAGGAAACATAATGATAATCAAACTAAACCACACCCAAATAGGGGTGTAGGTATAAGGGGGTGCAATCATCCCCCAAATAAGTGTAATAGTTTGGATGATCGCTAATATGACTCCTGTCCTAATTTCATTTCGCCCAGAAAACCATGCTGCTATATATCCTCCAAGTAAACCAGCCAAGCCGCTATAAAAAAACTTTAAGAGGATCACATTTGGACGATTACGAATCTCAAAGTAAACGGCTTGATCTGTTGTATATGATCCATGAATCAACGTAACAACAACCATTTCAATTCCTTCTGCAATGAAGGATATGACCATGAGTCCAACAAATATCGCAATTATTCCTCTTATTATTCTCATTATAATTCTCCTTAATGATTCGATGATGGATGTGTATTCTTGCCCATCTAAACAAGAAACATCCTCTATCACTATACCAGTAACACTTATTCCGTTTTTTTATTCTATTACTCCTCCCTCCTTGCAAGAACGTCACATGTTATGATTGGAAGTTGCCCTGTTCGTAAAGGCCTAAAATCATTTTATGAATGTTCGCGAGAATTGATATACCTTTGCGGACACTTTAAGCATAACAAAAAGGCTTCAGAAGAAGATGAAGCCTTTTTGGTTTTGTTATGGAATTGTATTTTATTGGAATGTAGAATCTTAAGAAATTTTACACTCCTGCGATATTCAAGATGTTCTTAATGAAGTTGTTCAGAAATCTGACTTAATGCTGCACCCGCTTCGTTGACATGAATGTTGACCGTTGCAAGATCACCAATGGCACAAATACCTATCATTTCTCCATTTTGTACAACAGGAATACGACGTATTTGATGATCAGCCATTATATGAGCGCATTCATGTACGTCTATATCAGGTTCACAAGTAATTAGATCTTTAGTCATACAATCGTGGCAATGAACGGTATTGCAATCTTTTCCTTCAGCTACACAATTCAATACAATATCACGATCTGTAATTATGCCAACAACTTTTCTACCTTCACAAACTGGAACTGATCCACAGTTGATATCACGCATAATTTTTGCTGCCGCTGTTACTGAATCATGTGGTGCACAAACCTTAACATTTTTAGTCATAATGTCACGTACTATAGTCATATTTCTTGTCCTCCTTTTAAGTATTAGGTCGTCCTTGGTATTTTCCCCATGTTGATCTATATTATTACTCAGGGTAAGCGTTGTTACTAATTAAAAGAAAATCCAGTATAAAAGCCTGAATATATGTAAGTAAACACTAAGAATCCATAAGAACAGGGATGAGTAAATTTCAGAATCGTAAAGAATCTTATTACTTAAATGAATTCCCCTTAGTTTGACTACTGTATATTCATAAAAGTGGACAAACGGGCCTGCCCGATTGGCAATTAGTAAAAAATTTGAATAAATAACAAAAAAATTTGGAACTATGATAAACGAGGTGACTCCCGTATGAAAAAAAAGCAAAACAAGGAAATATTTAAATTAAGCTACGAGTCTGACGAAAAAATGGGCAAGGGCAAGAAGAAAAAAACAAATGATTCCGATGTCCAAGAAACAGAGTTTTTCAATACGACGCAATCAAGTGAGTAAAAGGAAGCGACTGTGGGCTCCTAAAAAACATAACAAATACCCCTAAACAAAAGGTGAGCCGAAACTCACCTTTCAATTCGTTTCTTATTTTGCTAACGAACGCATTAGTTGAACAAAAAAACATTGCATCATATTGAAAAATCGTACCGTTCGTTGAATAAGTGACAGGTATTTATTTTCAAGAATAACACTATACTAATACTAACATTTTACTTTTTACATGTTTACTCCCTGCTCTTTTCTTGAGCAGGTTTTTATTTAATTCAGCTAAAATAAAAACAGACCCGGAAATTCGAGTCTGTTTATCGTTTTTTTGATTATACTTTACGTACATTTGTCGCTTGCGGCCCACGTTGACCATTTTCGATATCAAAAGTAACTTCTTGACCTTCATCTAATGATTTGTACCCTTCGCCTTGAATAGCTGAGAAGTGAACGAACACATCCTCTCCACCCTCACGCTCAATAAATCCAAAGCCTTTTTCACTGTTAAACCATTTTACTTTACCACGTTCCATTTTTGTTGCCTCCTAAACATATAAAAAATACATAAAACTGTAATTTAATCTTACCCATCTATTATATCCAAGTAAAAACATTTTAAAACTTAAAGCAGAAGAGTTTTATCAGAAAGACCAAAGGATTTAGAGCAGGAGGGAATCGTAAAACGAGAGGTGTATGGCATTTATAATGCCTATTTGTAATACAGACCAGCTCCATAGTTATAAAAAAACATACGATACATTATCCGCCGCTCCCCCTGATTATATTGTAATGATAGCTCATTAAGTTACCCTCGACATATTTAGAGTAAAGGAGGCATGAATGTATGAGTAATCCTGGATTTGGCTTTAGTAGCAGCTTTGCTTTAATTGTTGTATTATTCATCCTACTGATTATCGTCGGTGCAGCTTGTTTTTGTGGCCATGGTGGCTACGGTTACGGCTACTGCTAACAAATTATGGAATACAAAAGGATCCTGTGTAAACACAGGGTCCTTTCCATTTTACACATTCGTCTTGAAAGATGATGCGGAGCAAGAATGGTAATACAATTGGTGGTTCCTAAAAATATTAATAGAGTAAACTATTAGAACACGGTTTTTTTATTGCTTTCTTCTTTTAAAATTTCAACTGCCTCCCGGAACCTTTGTGAATGTACAATTTCTCTTTCTCGCAAAAAGCTCAGCCCATCATTCAAATCCGGGTCATCTGACATATTAATAATCCACTGATATGTTGCACGAGCTTTTTCTTCTGCAGCAATGTCTTCGTATAAATCCGCAATTGGATCCCCTTTTGCTGCTATGTAAGCTACCGTAAATGGAGCTCCTGCTGCATTGTGATAAAATAAGGCACTGTCATGATTCGCATAGTGCGCATCCAAGCCAGCGTCACGCATTTGCTCTGGTGTTGCATCCTTTGTAAGCTTATAAATCATCGTCGCAATCATCTCTAAATGTGCAAACTCTTCTGTTCCGATGTCTGTCAGCAAACCAACTACTTTATCTGGAATTGTATAACGCTGATTCAAATACCGAAGTGCAGCAGCTAGTTCTCCGTCGGCTCCGCCGTATTGCTCCACAAGATATCTTGCAAGTCTTGGATTGCACGTACTCACCTTAACAGGGTATTGAAGCTTTTTTTCATAAATCCACATGTTAAGACTCCTTTCCTATACTTGCCAAGGCCAAGGCGCGCTGTTCCAGCTCCATTTGGCATCTGAATAGCTGTTTCCATATTGCTGTAACGGGCCATACTTTGATTCAATCGTTTGCTTTATTTTTTGTCTGTACTGCGCATACTGATTAAATTGATTAATAGCATTTATATCTCCTGGGTGTGTATCTAAATATAAGGTAAGTTCTATTAGTACAAAGTCAGCAGCTTGCAGCTCTTCAAGCAGCTGATAATACTCTTGAGGCAAAGATTGCTGCATATTCATTATCCACTACCTCCTATTTTTTGTACGGGTTTTTATAATAATCATAAAAAATAGGCCAAAGTGTCCCTTTTTTCAGAGCTTCTTTTGGAGAAAACTGCTCTAAGTTCAACGGCTGAAATCCTATATACAAATGCGCCGGCGTAAAGTAATACTTCTGACCAATCGGCGGACATGGATCATACGGACTGTGATAAGGTTGATAGGATTTTACTCGTGTAAAACTTTGTGCATTATCATTCACAACTACCCTCTCCTTATATGAATTAACGGTTTTGCTATGCCATCTCTTTCATTGTATTCAGATTCATGGTGTATCATGAGTAAAAGGGTTCTAGGGCAAAAAATAACGTGCTAGAAACATAGAACAGCAATATCCTGTTAACTTGGGGATTAAGCAGCTAATCCAAACAACCTATGAATGAATTCGACCTCATTTTGGACAGCTTTCACCCTTTGATAAAGTTGTCCTTTTATTTTTATGGAATACAAAAAAAGCTAACCATCTACTTATATTGTGTAGATGATTAGCTTTTTAACTCCTTCAAAAAAGGTGTATTCATTTTGATTGCATTTGTTTCAACAACTCTTTGATCTCCGTTAATTCGCTTTCTATATGGTGAAGGCGACTTTGCATATCATCAATCTCTTGCTCTGCTTTATAATTGATCGCAAAGTCAATAACGGATTCATGTTTGTCACGTGAAGCTTGACGGTTTTGGCTCATCATAATAACGGGAGCTTGAAATGCCGCTATAAAAGATAAACATAAGTTCAATAAAATGAACGGCGGGGCATCAAAATGTGCTCCTTTTGTGATAGGCAGGCTATTCCAAATAATCCATCCAGCAAGAAAACATGCAAACCAGATGATGAATCGCCAACTACCTCCAAACTGTGCAATTTTATCCGCTAATCGATCTGCCCACTTTGTTCGTTGTGTGTATTCACTGTCAAGTTGGTGAAGGATTTCTGACTCGTAGCGATCTACAAGTCGATCAATACGTGTTAAGCTTTCTTGGTTTAAATCAATGTCAAAACCTTGGATTTTCACAGGTGCTTGTTTTTTTCCTTTTAAATTCTTCCAGATTTTTTGTACCATTGTACAAACCTCCTCTCTTATAGAGGAAGTCATCTTTCCAAAGTTTATATGAAGCGGTAACTATTTTTACGTAGTAATCCGCCTCGGATATTCAGTTGTATGACTTCCTCTGGTGTCGGTGCTATGTCCGACTCTCCTGTGCTCGGATTACACATAAAACAGTTCCACCTCGCTTTTTTTCTCAAAATCCTTTTTCATTATATGCTATCTTATCTCTTCTGACTATATGATTATTCGGAAAACATACGTAGTTATCTTACATTTTCATATAAAGAAAATGTGTATGAATAGCAGATAATGAATATAGCCTATATATAAATAAGTTATAATTTCGACATATGAACCGCTGCTATACAGAACCAAAGCCTGTACGCGCTTCCTCTCTCTCATCCTTGTATGGGACAGGAAAAGGGTTTGACCGCTTCTATGCTCCGCCGGATGCTCTTTCCTCACTACAAAAAGACGATTTTTTTATTCAGTTGGATATAGATTATCGATAGCTTATATATTTCCATCATGTTTTGCATGAGCCCCTTTGTTATTCAGTAAATGAAACATACGTTGATGGTGATCTGTTACCAGCCTATTTAGCTTTTCTACATGGTTATGTTTTAGGTGCTTGCCTAATTTCCAAGGTACTTTTTCTTTATATGTTTGGTCTTCAGTACAATTTGCCAGCTGTTGTTCTTTAAACGGAATATCATCTTTGTTCATTATTAAAATTCCCCTTCATCCTAAAATGGGCAAATATGAACATTAAAAATGTACAGGTTCTTTAATCAAATAACGAAAATATAAAGGTATTTCTAATGTTATTGTACCAAAAAAAGCTAAACCAATACCTTTCATAGTATTTTTTGACGAAGTATAAATCATCACTTGGATACATGTGAGTGCCCTGTAATTTTACTTCTTTTGTATAGCTTTAAAATTTAATCCCTTTTCGTGCCATAGAAAAATCCCTCCTGTGCAGATAGTATGTTTTTTCTGCCGCTATCTACACCGAAGGAATCATATCATAAGATCATGTCTTTTCTATACATGTTTTTTGTAAGTGCTTTTGTTAAGTATACCACTTTCAATCACTTGACCATTTTGTGTTACAGTTTTGTATGTAACAGCCACTATACTCTTATCAGTTTCACTAACAACTTGAGAAGAGATATCGACACTCTTCCCTGTGTTTGTTCCAAAGATGCGAATCACGACCTCATCATTTTCGATACCTGCTTGAATGTAGATATAATGTCCTGTATTGTTTTTGAACTTAAAGTCCGGCCCGTAATCCGCTACAGTAGCGTCTTGACCCAGCGGTACGTAATGAACGGGCATAGAGTGATTGCTTCGTTCCACAATAGAAAGATCTGCACGTAAGATAGCACCGTACAATGTACTACTCACTTGACAAACGCCACCACCTGCACTTTCTTGTACTTTTCCGTTAACATATACAGCCGCTAACTTATATCCGTTAGCAGTATCAGTTACTCCAACGTGACCATTAAAACTAAATACCTCATCAGGTGCAACAAGCGCTCCGGTTAACGTTCCAGCTGCTCGCATTTCGTTAAACAGTTGATTCCCATTTCTACCGCTCGTAGGAGTGCTATATTCCGCAATGATTTCTTTAATCCCCATATTTTGTATGTCTTCTGTTGTGCGCTCCGGTTTTACGGCAGCAACCGGTACTTGAATGTCGGCATTCATTGTTTTCACTGCTTCTTCCGTTAATGTTTTCAGCTTTTCTTTATCTACTTTTTCTCCGTCTTTACTTGGGGTAATGGAGACATTCGTTTCTGTAATAGAAAGAGAAGCATTTTGCGGATTCGATACAAGTTCATTGTATTTATCTTTCAAAAATGCTTCATATTTTGAAGAGTCTAAGTATATTTCTAGATGATATTCTTTCTGTGTTTGTCCTTTTTCAGCTTGTTTGCGCAAGTTATAGCGTTCCGTAATAGTCCCTTTTTGCTCCTTAAAGATTTTGTCTGCAACATCCATACCCTTATATTGGACCCCTAAATCTTTCCAAGTATAAGTGCTTGTAGTGTTTTGCAAAGAATAACTCAGGTGTTGTTGATTCAACTCATCCACTCTTTTTTGAATGATTTGTTGAACTTCTTGTTTTGTTTTGCCACCTAATGGTATGCCTTCAAAAATTGTATGGGGTAAAACATATGTATCTAGCTGTTTGTTCATCTTGGAAACATATTGATAAGCTAATCCTCCTGTAATAGAAAGACTAATTGCACCAGCTACTATGGATCCTATAACCCACTTTCGTAAATTCATTTGCTTCCCCCCATAAAAGACAATTTAATAATCGTAACAAAAGATTAAGAATTTAATTAATTTTCATAATATTTTGTAAAATATTCACTACCAGTATAGCACTACATTGGTAAAATGTGTAATAATAAATTGAAATTTGTTACTATTCTGTAACATTAAAGATGCTATATACAAGTGAACTACCACGAACCTAAAGGTATCGTAGTTTTACGCCCACAAATATAAAAAACGTCTTTTTATAGTGGGGAGAGATCAAAAGACGTGCAGAAGCGGTCAAACTTTTGGAGTGGTTCATGCAAGGGGAAACCAAAAGCATGCCATACTCCCTTTTCGTTGCACATAGCACATGGACATGTCGAATTTATCATTCACTCATATATATATTAAATATAAGGCTCTTTAAAGAACAATGTTGGTGGTACAAAAAAACATTCATAAAAAGTACGGAAGAGTTGCTAATTAGAAATTTATACATAGTAAAATTAAATTAGCCTATTCACTCAATCCAGTAAAATATAAAGTGTGAATTCTTTATTTTTATGTCCAATTACTTCAGAAACAACCTTTTGATAAGTGATTAAATACATAGGGGCTACTACAATTAACATAGCAATAATAGACACATGCAGCATGTTGTCTTATGCCTCCTTATTTATATTCCTAGGACGGTGTTCGACACACATACTCACGTTATAAGCAATTAATTATCTATATTCCGGAGCCGGTTTTTTACTAAAGAAACAATCTCAAATACGATGAAAAATCCCCAAAACAGATATGGAAATACCTCAAACAAAAAAGTAGATAACATGTTACCCTCCTTTGTCACGGTTAATTTACCTAATATACCATTCGACACAATTAGCAACCTCTCCTGTATATGGTATAACGGCATGAATTTCCAGTTTGTATAACACGAGTTATTATATATCCTAAGTGAATTTTCGACATGAAGTTGATTTTCAGTAATTTTAAAATACAATTGAACATAAAACCGAAATGCGATATATTGGTTTTATGAAAAAAGATATTATAAAACCAATTAAACGTTTGTCATTTAGAGATGAAGTATATCTAGCTTTAAAAAAAGCAATTGTCATGTTGGAATTACAACCAGAGCAACGCTTAAATGACAAGGAGTTAGCTGAAGAGTTCGGAATTAGTCGTACCCCTGTGAGAGAAGCACTTAAACGTCTTGAAGATGAGGGACTTGTTGAATCTATTCCTGGATCAGTTACCCGTGTTGCTCCATTAAAACTAGAGGAGGCAAAACATGCATTTACTGTTGTAGCAGTTTTACACTCTTTAGCTGCTCGCTTAGCGGTTCCTTTATTAAAAGAGTCAGATATTGAAGAATTAGAGTTCAGTAATAAGACTTTGCTGCTTTCTGTTGAGAAAAAAGATATTATAAAGGCCATTGAAGCAGATGAATTGTTTCACAACATTTTCTTAGATGTGGCAGGAAATCCTGAAATCATTCGTGCCTTAGAGCGAAGTATACCTAAAATTCACCGCCTAGAGATTTCTCAATTCACTTCTGTAAAAGGTTTGAAGTCAGTAGAACAACACAAACAAATTATAGAAGCTTGCAAAAATAAGGATGGTGAAACAACCGCCCGCCTTGTGGAAGAAAACTGGTTAAGTCTTGGGGAATTACTGACTCAGCAAACGGATTGAGGTGGGTTGATTGCGTCCTATTTTTTTAGGTATTTGTGCTGCTTTCTTTTTTGCTTTTACGTTTATTCTCAATCGGTCAATGGAATTGTCCGGTGGAAATTGGATATGGAGTGCTTCACTAAGGTATATCTTCATGGTTCCCTTCCTTTTGCTTATTGTTATAGCTAGAAAGAACTTACATCCTTTATTGCAAGTAATGAAAGAGGAACTAGGAGCCTGGTTTTTATGGAGCTTTGTAGGATTTGGATTATTTTACGCTCCCCTATGTTTTGCGGCTGCATATGCACCAGGTTGGCTTATTGCTGGAACATGGCAGATTACCATTATATCCGGTTCTTTACTTGCCCCGCTTTTTTCACAGACGATTGAGACATTAAAGGGTCCTTTAAAAGTGCGGGGAAAAATACCAGTTAAGGGTCTTGCTATGTCACTCATCATTTTTCTTGGTATAGTTCTCATGCAAGTAGAACAAGCAAATCATTTTTCTTTAAAAAATGTATTGTTAGGTGTCATACCTGTAATTATCGCTTCATTTGCTTATCCGCTTGGTAATCGTAAAATGATGGATATATGTGTTGGCCGTTTAGATGCTTATCAACGTGTGCTAGGTATGACATTAGCTAGTTTACCATTTTGGTTTTTACTTTCGCTGTATGGTTTATTCACTGTGGGCGTACCTAGTAAAGAACAAACTATACAATCTATCTCGGTTGCTGTTTGTTCTGGGGTAATTGCGACGGTACTTTTCTTCAGTGCAACTGATATGGTGAGAGGGAATATACAAAAGCTAGCTGCTGTTGAAGCAACACAATCTATGGAGGTGCTTTTTGCAGTAGCTGGAGAAGTAATTTTCTTAGCTTCTCCAATTCCTTCCGCTTTATCTTGGTGCGGCATGTTCATTATAATGCTCGGTATGATTTCACATAGTTATGTTTCCCATAAAAGAGAAGTTACTCGCAACCAAGATGTAAGTGCCTAAAATACACGATATGTTCAAGCCAATATAACACTTTAAAAACAGTGTTACATTGGCAACAATCACAACTTATATTATTTCTGAAGACTCAAGGACTCAAGCAGAATTTTACATTCAAGCACTCGGAGGGAAAATCAAGTCCGTCATGACTCACGGACAACTTCCGGATGCCAATGACAAGCTTAAAGATAAAGTATTACACATGGAATTTGTTGCCGGCAGCGTTGACTTCTTCATGACCGACTCGTATTTCAGTCTTTTCTTTCACGGCAATACTATCATTCGCGGCAATAATATCAGTTTGAACCTTGCATTTCAAACTGAAGAGGAAGCGCACGAAGCTTTCGAAAAATTGAGTCAGGGTGGAAAGATTAACAAGCCACTAGAGCAGGCATTCTGGGGCGGATTGCACGGGGAGCTTGAGGATAAATTCGGCGTAATATGGATGATTACCAACGTTCCCGGTAATTAAGTATAACTAATTGCTTCGGTACGAAAAGAAAAATAAATATTATATTAGTCAATATTGGTAAAAATAGTCTAATAGGGGCTGTTTACGAATAGAGGTTCAATGTAAAAAGAAGACGAATAATTACAAAGTGGTTCGTCTTCTTTTTTATTATTTATTCCTTGGAGTACGTAAATAAATTCCTTATAGCTTGCATCTTAACAATAGAAAACGGTACGACTTTATTCTAACGCCACAATAGTAAATAGAAGAAAGAATAAGCATATATCACAATCCGCTTGTCAAGGCTACTGATTTTGGGATACAGGAAATAAACTGATTAATAAATTCATCGATTTCTGCTTTTGTAATAATATAAGGGGGGAGTAAACGAATAGTATTTCCGTTTGTAACGTCCACTAGCATGCCCTTATTCAGTAATTCTAACTGTAGTTTTTTTACGTTTTTATTAGTGTCATGAATACTGATTCCAAACATCATTCCACAATGACGTACTTCTTCGATAAAAGAAGAGTTTTCCTCCTGGATTTTTTGAAGTTTTTCATTTAAATATAAGGACATTTCATAAGACTTTTGCATTAAACCATCATCAATTAATGTTTTTAATACAGCTAATCCTAAAGCCGTACCAATTGGAGAATGTGCGAATGTTGTTCCATGATCACCTGGTGAGAATATATCATAAAGTCGTGAACCTACTATTATTCCTCCTAAGGGTGTACCGCCTCCCGCTCCTTTACCAAATTGAATAATATCAGGTGTAATATCAAAATGCTGATAAGCAAACAATTTTCCAGTTCTCCCTATACCACTTTGCACCTCGTCAACAATAAATAACATATTATACTGTTTACAAAGCTCTTCAACACCTTTTAAATATTCCCCCGACAAAGGGTATATCCCACTACTTCCTAATACTGGCTCTAGCATAATAGCAATCGGATTTTCCTTGAGTATGGTTCTTTCTAGTTCCTTTAAATTCTCTCGTTCCACTTCATATACAGGAATAGACGTACAAGGAAAATTCTGGTATACACTTTCTTGTCTTGTAAAGTGAAGAGCACCTAATGTACGTCCATGAAAACTTTCTTTGAGTACAATCACTCCATCACGTTTTTGATTTGTTATATGTCTGTACTTGTGGATTAGTTTTAAGGTTGCCTCGGTAGCTTCCGCACCAGAGTTTGTATAATAGACTTTCCCATCCTTTAAAGAATAATCGACTAATTTTTTGGCGTATTCAATAGCAACTGGGTTTAAAAAATGAAAAGGAAGATGTAAGCATCTTTTAACTTGTTCAAAGGTGGCTTTTATAATATTAGGATGATTGTAGCCTAATATATTCACGCCTACACCAGAGAATAAATCAAGATATTCTTTACCATTCACATCATAAAGCTTACAACCTTTTCCCTCTTTTATAGCAACCGGCGTACGGCGATACGTAGACATTAAATATTCTTTATCTAATTGAAACCAATTGGTCATGAATTATTCCCCCTAGGTGTAATCACATTAACTTTACATCATTTTACATTATCTGAATTATCAGAATTTTATACAGACTTCAACACTGCATTTAATATGCTATTAGAAACCTTCGCTCCTCCTAACCTGTAAGGAGGTTTCAATAATCATATCCAATAGCTTGTTATAGGGGATTCCCGCCGCATGGGCACTTTTGGGCAGTAAGCTATTTTTTGTCATCCCCGGCAATGTATTCACTTCCATAACATACGGAGTTCCATCTTTTATAATCATATCAACTCTAGCATAAACACTGCATTTTAATGCTCTATAGCAGGCCATTGCAGCTTCAGCGACACGTTCATGTGTTGTAGCCGGAAGTTCTACAACCTCTTCAATCGTAGCGACATCATCGTATTTCGCATGATAATCAAAAAACTCAGCCGTATGTTGAATCGAAATGATTGGTAAAAGCTTTCCGTCCAAAATAGAACATGTAATTTCTTCGCCCTTTATATATTTTTCAATCACTATTTCAGAATCCCATTTGAATACATCCTCAAGAGAGGAAAGTAAAGAATCCTTATCGTATACGATCTTTACCCCTACACTGGAACCACCTGAATTTGGTTTTACCACTAACGGATACCCCATTTTATCTATTTCATCAAGCTGAAGCTCTTCCATATTTGAAAGATGAATCCAATCTGGTGTTTGAATGCTCTCATAACGAATCATTTTTTTCGACATATTTTTATCCATACAAATACCGCTTGATAGCATGACACTTCCGGTATATGGAACGCCGAGGGTTTCCAGAGTACCTTGAATCGTACCGTCCTCCCCGTATTTTCCGTGAAGGGCTAATAGGGCAATATTAAGATTTCTTACCTTTTCAACAAGTTCTTTTTTGTCATTTAATTTAATAGGCACGACTTCGTACTTACTCTTATCCAAATGGGCAATCATTTCTTCCCCTGTCATGAGGGACACTTGTTTTTCGGAGGACACTCCTCCCATAATAACGCCAACTCTCATTTTTCCAACTCCCAATTTTCATTTTTCAAGGTATCACCAATTATCCTAATTCCATGGACAATATCTTCTTCTTTTAACCTAGAAAATCCTAATCGAAACGTATTACTTCCTCTTCCATCCGTGTAAAAAACATCCCCAGGAGAAAAAACAACTCCCTTTTCATAGCATTTTTTCAAAAGTGTACGCGAATTAATTCCTTTTTCTAACTCTATAAAAAGATGAAGTCCTCCATCCCCAGTCATTCTATTTAATGGAATGTATTGATTACAAGCATGAAGGGCTAGTTCATATTTTTTCTTATAAACTGACTTGGCCTTTTTTAAGTATTTTTCAAAATAGCCATCATGCAAATATTGAAAAAGCACTGCCTGATCCAGTGTGGATGTGTGAATAGTCCGTGCCCTTTTCATACTTTCCAGCCAGTGAATTAATTCCTTATCTGCTAAAATCCAACCAACACGTAAGCCTGGAAAAAGAATTTTTGAAAAGCTGCTGATATAGATAACATTGTTTCCAGATCCGGCGAAAGTCAATAAAGGCGCTAAATGGGAACCTGAATAACGTAACTCCTCATTAAAGCCATCTTCCACGATAGGAATTTGATATTTTGAAAAGAGTTTCATGATTTCAGTCCTTTTTTCAGAGGAGGTGACAATCCCGGTCGGATTATGATAGGACGGGATTAGATATGCAAAATCAAAATCCGCTTCGGATAAGCTTTTCTCAACTTGACCAATATCGATACCATCATCCTTCATTTCTATCCCGTGGATGTCAAGTCCATGTAATCGAAAAAGCTTTAATGCGGCATGATGGGTAGGATTTTCGCATATAATACGCCCAGATTTTTTAGTTAAGGAAGACAATAAAATATCCAGCCCCTCGGTGAAGCCATTAGTGATAAGAATATCCTTATTGGAAATATCTATCCCTTTCATTTCCATATAGTGAAGAAGGTAATTAATTAGGGGTTTATAACCTTTTGCATATCCATAGTTCAAAACGATATCTCCTTCAATGGACATCCGGGTCAGAAAAGCCCTTTTAAAATTTTCGACATCAAAAAGCTTTTCGTCTGGGGCAATGCTATTGAATGAAATCATGCCTTTTTCCCAGCGAACACCGTGCTTCATTAAATCTAATTCATCAGCTAGCAAGGTAACTTCATTGAGCTTTTCTTTCCAGTTTAGTTCGATAGATGGTGTTTTGGATGCATCGACTTTTCCTACAAAATTTCCTTTTCCCTTTATTGCATAGATTAGGCCTTCTTGTTCTAAATCCGCGTAAGCAGTGAGCACAGTATTTCTGCTGACCGATAATAATTTACTAAGTTCTCGGGTAGATGGAAGCTTCTGGTGCTCCAGCAGGTGTCCTTTCATAATCATTTTTTTAAAATAATCCTTTAATTGAATATAAACCGGACGATCATCCGCAAGCTTAAAATCATTAAACACTTCCTTTGCCCCCCTTGCTACCATTTTTACATAATTATAACTATCTCAAAAGGTCCACCACATATGTATTTTCTTTAATTAGCGGTATGGTTTTAGGCACCATTCATACAACTTTGATATGGAGAATGTGGTAAGTTTAAACTCACTTCACCTTCTTATCCAATAATAATTAAGCTTTTTTAGTTATCGAATTTTATTTTAATGATACATTAGTTGGTGTTGCGTAATCTACAAGTACATCAAAGTGTGCGAAACTTTATACCGAGAAGCAATAATGAGAGAAACATTTGTCTATATAAGGGTTTGACAATGAAAGATATTTCATATGTCTTGCTGGTGAATTATAGGGCATTTCCAAAGGTAGAACAGGTGTTAAGTATGTGTATTTTGAAGTTAATAAAAGGATAAACATTGGGGTGTTATATGAACACTTAAGGAACACATTAAATGAACACATTCATTACCCCCTATAAAGGCAGAAGTCTAAGCTAATTCTTATTCCTCCCAGCTTGATTTTTTACTTTTCAGCGCATTAGGAGGTTCTTGTCGTTCCCCCACTGAGTTAGTACATTTCCTGTCTTAAACCCACAACAGAAATGCACTAACTACTTCTTAATTACCTTGGGGTTTGAGTTAGGACTTTTTGTCACTAGACAAAAGTACACGTCGGCACTAGTTTTGAACTGGTTTAGTCCAATAACCTATTCAATGATGAACTTCCCGTTTCCCTTATTAAACAAAACATCGCCCGTTCTAACGAGCGATGTCCCTTCATATAATAGTTTTTAACTGTTACAATTCCCAATCTTTCCTCTTCCCAAAAACCTCTTAACAACCATAGCCATACGAATATGGATATGGATACGGTGCTGGGTAAGGATATCACTAGCCATCATCTATCCGGAATAATTGGCTTATTCCCCTTAGTTTTTGTTCGTGTTTACATGATTTTTACTTCCTTTATTCCTCACTGCCTCATTCATTTCTTAGATATTTGCTGCACCATTACGTTCAGATACCCCACCCTGTATATCTAGAAAAGAAATGTACAACCATTATAATTTCAATCCCCTCCGATATTATGGCTTCAATATTTAATCTGAACGTTATGCTAAATCTCAATTTTCTTTCATAATTTAAACTCTTTTTCACTAGCTGATGCAAACGCTAAAGTGTTTGTAATTTTTAACTAGTGAAATTTGAAGCAAAAAAACACGACTCACTTCACTATGCAAACGGTACTTTTGCATTCTTCATTCTTTTTGGAGCCCCCATTTTACAAGAATAGACCAACAATAGTACCAGTTAGGATAGATCCCATAGTTGCTACTAACAATACCTTTAAACCTACTTTAGCAAGCTCAGAAGCCTTTTGTTGGCTGATAGCTTGTACAGTACCAAGAATGATACCGATTGAGCTGAAGTTTGCGAAGCTGATTAAGAATGCTGAAACGATACCAACTGTCTTATGTGACAGATGAGGAATCATTTTCATGAAATCAAGCATTGCAACGAATTCATTAGCCGCAACTTTAGTACCCATTACAGAACCTGCTCTTACGATTTCGGATGAAGAAATACCCATCATGTAAGCGATTGGAGCAAACACATACCCTAGAACACTAGTGAAGCTAATTCCGAAGATGGAAGTGAAGATCCAGTTTACCATTGAGATTAAGCCGATGTAAGTGATAAGCATCGCACCTACGATAAGTGCTGTCTTTCCTCCTAAAATTGTCCAGTTACCAATTGCTTCGAACAGTGATTTCTCAGGAATCATTTCTTTAACATTGATTTCTTCATCATTTTCTTCTTTACGAACTGGACAAACAATTGAGCTTAAGATTAAGCCAGAGAATACGTTGATTGGCAATGCTACTAAAACAAACCCTGCAGGGATCATGCTCATGTATGCTCCCAAGATTGAAGCAGATACAGCTACTAGCGAAGATGTTACAACAATGAATAAGCGGTTGCCAGATAATTTAGGTACGAATGATTTTACGGAAAGAATTGCTGATGTATCTCCGAATACCATTGAGTTTACTGCTACGAAAGATTCAACTTTAGGTAAGCCGGTTACTTTGGAAACAAATCCACCGATATATTTGATAGCTAGTGGTAAGATGCGAATATAAGTTAAGATGCCAAGGATAGCTGTTACGAATATGATTTGCATCAATACGTTTACGAAGAACAGTTGTTGTTTAACCAATCCACCAAAAACGAAGCTGATTCCGTCTCCACCAAAAGATAATACTTTGTTAAATCCGTTTGTTACTGATTGTAAGATTGATCGACCGATTGAAGTGTTAAGCATGAACCACGCAATGGCTAACTGTAGACCACCCATAATACTGATTGCTCGAAGATTGATAGCCTTCTTGTCGTTTGACATGAGCCAAGATACCCCAAGCAGTAAAACGATACCCAGAATAGCGATTAAAATCGACATGTAAATACCTCCTAGTTGCTGATATTTTAATCATTTATGTACAATTTTATCCGTTATGTGAATCATTTCACATTAAATATGTAATTAATGGATACAAAAAAGAGATCTGTATCGCTGCTGTCCTCGCTCCTCAGGCATGAATTTTTTGGCTCAGTTAAAGAACATTATTGATTTTCTTATTGAACTGATGGGGCAGTTTAGCGTAAGAAAAGAAATTTTTTCTTGAGGTATAAAGTATGATTTTTGGAATGAAGAACAAGAGGATGTAACCGAAAAAGAAATTGACAAAAACTTTTATTTAAAGAGTATTAGTGGTTTCAAATTATCTTAAAGTTGCCGATTTCTATTACTATGCCCTATTGGTTTTTACGGTAATTAAAAATAAAAGCAGACGGTACATCGAGAATCTTATAGAGATTCTATTGACCATCTACTTTTAAATGAACGTAAAGTTGTTGAGGCATTTCAAATTTG
The DNA here is from genome assembly GCF_000430785.1 of Ectobacillus panaciterrae DSM 19096. Lineage (GTDB taxonomy): Bacteria > Bacillota > Bacilli > Bacillales > Bacillaceae_G > Ectobacillus > Ectobacillus panaciterrae. Next base: position 120,974 of record NZ_KE387247.1, on the reverse strand, counting down.
CAATAATATTACCAACTATTTTTCAAAACAATTTTTCCTATCGCCTTGCCTGACTCCATGTACTCATGGGCTTTTGAGACTTCATCAAACGTAAAAATGTTTGAATCCAAAAGCGGACGCAGCTTCCCTTCCTCAACCACCCTAGCAACCTTCTTCAAAATTTCTCCATAATGTTTATGCATGTCCTTGTTTAATATCTTCAACAACATAAAGGTAACATGAAGAGAAAGTCCCTTCGAATGCACTGGGGAGAGGTCATGAGTCGAACGAGTAGCAATGGCTGTTACCGTTCCATGTACCGCTGCCGCCTCAAAAGAGCGATCAAGGTTTTCACCCCCTACCGTGTCAAACACGACGTCAAATTCTTTTCCGTTTGTATACTTTTGTACATAGTCGTGAACGCTTTCTTCTCGATAATTAATAGTTACATCAGCACCAAGGCGCGTGCCAATCTCCAGCTTCTCTTGCGAAGAGGCAGTTGTATAGACTGTCGCTCCTCCCCATTTGGCTAGTTGAATGGCGATGTGTCCTACACCTCCGGTGGCTCCATGGATCAATATATCTTGTCCAGGTATAAGCCTTGCACGATTAAATAATGCTTCCCAAGCGGTAATGGAAACTAATGGTAAAGCTGTAGCTTCTTCCATCGTCAAATTTTTCGGCTTGTGAGCAAGTAAATCAACATCTGCTAGCATAAACTCTGCAAGTGCACCACCACCAGTCCCTCTAAATCCACCCGCGCATCCAAACACTTCATCGCCAATTTTAAACTCGGTTACGGGTATCGTATTAGTTTCATTCTGAAAAACACCATAAGGCCACAAGTCTTAGTGATTTCACCTAGTCTTTTACAACGGAATGCGCTGAACAAACAAAAGGCAGTAGACTTATTCGATTTTCGAATTGGTCTACTGCCTAAAATGATTAGCGAAATCGGTTAATTATAGAATAGTAATTGGCAATGATAATTATAACCGGAACGACTTTATTTAAAATCCACAAAATTTACATAAATATTATGATTATACTCTCTTATAAACTTTCATTCCAAAAATATATGAAATGATTATGATTAACACCATCCAACCAATTGAAATCCATAAATCGGTTCCAGCAGCATGTGAATTTAATAGATTCCTTATCTTCTAAAGCATGCATGGCAAACCTCGCGTTGGGATAAGTGATCGAGCCGCCACCAATCACACCAATTTTAAGGGTTTCCATGATTTCGTCGATGGTTGCCCCGGCATTTAAGCAGCCTTCCATGTGATAGCAAATGCATTCATCGCAGCGGCTAACTATTGATATGGCTAATCCCATAATGGTGTACTTACCCTAACTGGCGTTTAAATGCTTTACTGGCGAAGAAGTAAGCGATGACCATGATTCCGACGCACCAGGCAAGCGCGATCCAGATACCGTTGCCAACAGACCCTTCATACAAGAGGGCACGAATCGCATTCACGATTGAAGTCACGGGCTGGTTCTCAGCGAACGCACGGACAATTCTAGGCATGGTTTCGGTGGGGACAAAGGCCGAACTGATAAACGGCAGGAAAATCAGCGGGTACGAGTAGGCTGTCGCCCCTTCCATAGACCTCGCTGTCAATCCGGGAATGACCGCCAGCCATGTCAGCGCCAGCGTAAACAGCCCGAGTATCCCAGCTACCGCGAGCCAATCCAGGATATCAGCGCTGGAACGGAAGCCCATCAAGAGCGCGACGAGGATAACCACCACGACAGTAAGCGCATTGGAAACAAGCGAGGTCAACACGTGAGCCCACAATACCGACGAGCGTTTGATGGGCATGGTAATGAAACGCGCCATCAGCCCACTCTTTACATCCGTAAACAGCCGCACGGAAGTGTAAGCGACGCCGGATGCGATAGCCATCAGCAAGATTCCCGGCAATAAATAATTGACGTAGTTGTCCGTGCCTGTCTCTATGGCGCCGCCAAATACGTAGACAAACAGCAGCATCATCATAATCGGCGTAATCGCCACCGTGATAATCGTATCCGGGCTGCGCATGATGTTGCGCAATAAACGCCCTAGTAATACCCCTGTTTTGCTTTTCATTTACATCTCCTCCTTTTTGCCGATGATCGCGAGAAAAATTTCCTCCAATGTCGGCTGCTTCTCGATGTACTCCACTTTCGCTGGCGGGAACATCTCTTTGAGTTCGGTAAGGGTACCGGTCGTGATGATTTTTCCGCCATGCAGGATGGCGATACGGTCCGCCAGTTGTTCGGCTTCCTCCAGGTACTGGGTCGTCAGCAAGATGGTCGTGCCGCCGCCGGCAAGCTCCTTGACGGTATCCCAGACTTCAATCCGCGCTTCGGGATCAAGCCCTGTCGTCGGTTCGTCGAGAAAAATGACTGCTGGCGTCCCGATCAGGCTCATGGCGATGTCAAGCCGGCGCTTCATCCCGCCGGAATACTTATCCGCCCGGCGGTTGGCCGCATCGGTCAGGCTGAATCTTGCAAGCAGATTGTCGGCGACTTGAGCGGGATTGGAAACTCCCCGCAACTTGGCGATCATCATCAGGTTTTCCCGCCCGGTGAGCATGCCGTCTAAAGCTGCGAACTGCCCTGTCAGGCTGATGCTCTGGCGAACATGATCCGGTTGACGCTGGACGTCAAAGCCGCAAATACCTACTTCGCCGCCATCGGGCTTCATCAGCGTCGAGAGGATGTTGACCGTCGTCGTCTTGCCCGCTCCATTTGAGCCCAGAAGTGCGAAAATTTCGCCACGCCGCACCTCAAAATCCACCCCCTTTAAGACTTCCTTGTCTTTAAAGGATTTTTTTAACCCTTTTACAGAAATCGCTGCATTGCTCATACTTTTTTCCTCCTTATAAAAAGCGCCTTGCGGAGCTAGATTGCCTATACTCTACTATTTAGTCTGACTGATAATCTGTATAACTTATTACCGGGTTGAAAATAACTGAATAGCTAAGGTGGCAATTCACATTTGTAACCAGCTATTCAGTCGGTATTATCCATTGAATTTATTTTTTCCCCAATCGCTTCATGATACTCTGATTCAAATCTTCACGATACTTGGCGACATAGGTTTTAGCGTTTGCCACTAGTTCGTCGGCAAAGGACGCCACGTCGTCCCCAGTAATTTCCAGCACTTGTCTGCCTTCCGCCGCACCGGCTTCGAACAACTCGATTAATTCATACTGTATGTGCAGCATATCCATCCCGCCGCCCGCTGAGAAATTCCACATGTAGTTTTGAATTTTCTTAAATACAAACTGGTAGTCCTCTGGCAGGGCTTCAACCCGTGCCATCATCATCTTGTACTCTTTTTTATCACCAATCATTTTTTTGAACATTTCCATCATGTTATTTTTCCTCCTTTTTTATAAAGCTGAACAAGACACTCCAAAAATATCGGACGGAATATCTTATGAAGCTAGATTGACTTTAAGACGTTGATTTTTGATGATACAAAATCCCACTTTTTCCAAAACAATTCAAGTTCCTGGCGGCCAGCCTCATTAAGTGAGTAAAACTTGCGGGGCGGCCCCATATCTGACGGTTTCTTTTCTATGTTCACAAGTTTTTTCTTTTCTAATCGCACGAGGATGGTGTAGACCGTCCCTTCCACAACTTCGGTAAACCCAAGCTCGTTCAGGCGGCGGGTAATCTCGTAGCCATAGGTTTCCTGGCGGCTGATGATTTTCAGCACGCAGCCTTCCAGCGAACCCTTCAGCATTTCAGTTAAATTTTCCATGTTCATAGCCTCATTTCAGTTAAATTTTCCATGTTCATAGCCTCCCCTATTTTGTCTGACTTATATTCAGTATAACTTAGTACTAAGGGAAATTTTTACTGAATAGCTATTGAGAAATCACGCTATTCAGTATTACTTATTACATGTACATTGTAACACCGAGTAGCAGGGGTGTCAACTATTTTTCTTAAAAATATTTCGATACCAATATTAACGGCTATGCAACACCTTCACAAATTGATACGGTATCTATTTCGTTTAAAGGAAATAAATAGTACAAAGGTTTGGAAAAATATTCATATGTCTTGAAAATCACCTTAATTCCTTCATCCAGTAATGGAAAAACTTTTGGAACTGGCACTTTATACTTTGCGGTCGAACCATCTCGTCAAACAATGAAGAATCTTCCTAAAGAATATCCACCAGTTGAATTGATTAAGTACGAACACAGTAAGTCTCCCCAAAATACAAAATGAGATCGAGAACACTTAATGTGTTCTTTTTCTTTTAAACCATATTGAACTAACCTGCCCCTTTAATGGAATACCATATCAAGGGATTCTTTGGTACTTCATCCCTTAGCGTTGTTAATTTGCGTTTCGCTGATGGTACCCCTTCAAGAACTCCCTTAAGCATTTCAGTTAAATCCTTCATATATCCTCCTTACACGCTACTTATCATCACTCAGTACTACTATATAGTATTACAAAGTAATTAAAATGTGTCAAATATTTTTTGAATTTTTAAGGTTAAAATTAAACGAACTAAATTGTTAAATATATATAAGGACAATTAGAAACCAATTTAAAAATCCTGTCTTAATGATTATGGGGTCTGTGTAGAAATGGAACCGGATCACGCAACAAGCATTAGCGGACATTATAAATGGTATGAAATTAAACTAAAAGAGTAATTTTACCCTTATTTTATTAATGGTTTTTACTATCATCTAAAAAATTTGAGCCGTTAATGTCCTCTAAGTATTATTAGCGGACATTGAAAGCATGAAAATTAGGCTTTAATGTCCGCTAATATAAGCAATAATACTGGAAATCAATGTCCACTAATGCTTATTGCATAAAAAAGTTCCGTTGCTACACAGACCCCAAACATAAATCCATGTATTTCCTCACCCATCGTGTATAGAGGGTGTTCACTTAGATTTAGTAAGTACACATAGTAACTATTTATATCTCATTTTTATCATGCACATAATTATAAACAAATGTACGTTTATCTTTTAGCTAAAAATATAAAAAGAAAAAGAATGGAGACGATCTTCCCTGGACAATCCGATAGTTAAGGTCGCCCCGTTATCCTACGACATACTCGTCTTAAAGTTCAGTCGTTTATAGATGTTTTTCTACATCTTTTCTTTCTTATTTTTATAGCTTCCTGTCCGCCTTGTTCATCATTTCCTTTTCCAGCAATTCCACTTCTTCCATTTCCATTTGCGAACTGTGATTCATTATTTGCGCTTTTGCTACCATATAAGCTAAAAATTATTATTAAATATTCGTTAATCGGCTCTTTATTAGAGCTTTATCTAATTCACGTACTTTATCATATGACTGTAACAACTGCTCAGGGATCAATGTTCTCCCGTAATCCCAAGCATTCGTTTCTATTTTAGATTTAAGCTTTTCTATTTCTTCTTCGTCACCATACATTAGAATCCTTAAATCATGTTTGTTTTTCTTAAAATCTAAGTAATAACCAATCACATGATAAAGAATAATTTTAACAAAGTTTTCATCTGTCTCTTTAATTCTAATGTTACTGATATAACCGTTAACTTGAAGATAATTAAACTTTATAGTATTTGTCGATACGTTATAACTCATAGGTACCGTGAGATTATTGTTAAATTCATAGTTAATATTTAAATTGTGCTTATCTAGTGTATCTTTAATGACCTTCTCAATATTCCATGTATAAAGCATTTTACTATCACTTCCCTTAAAGTATATAAGACACCTGTCATTTTACTTTTATATAAATCTAACACTACTTCAAATTCTCCGTAGTAAATCAGAATGTCTTCATTTATCTTATAATGTAATACCCTCTATTGATCTACCTCACTATTTAATTTAAAATACGATATTTAAATAAGATCTTGTTTCAAAATATTCAAGTTTCTGTCTTGAATGTCCTCCTAGTATCCCACAATCTGGCCCGTTTGTTGAAGAACAATAGCCTATTCCAGTAAAGAACTTTTTCTACGGAACACTTATAATAAATACATGTTTTATGAAACTTGTTATTTGATACTGTTATTTGATACTGTTTTTTATAACATTTCTGTATCCTTAAGAAACCTAGTTACAGCAAACGTATCATAAACCGCAAGAAATTAAAAAAGTACCAATAATTGTGTATCGGTACTTTTTAGTGAAATCCCACATGGTTCAGATAAAACTTGGTCAGACCAAGCTGAAAGCACATGTAATACTGCCTTTATATCCCACATAGTTCAGATAAAACAACAACCGGCGTTGAAAAATAAGTTGCATAGATTGCTTTATATCCCACATAGTTCAGGGCTTTAGTTGAACAAGATATGCAAATGGACCAAAAAATTGTCCTTTTTCTTTTGGTGAAATATCAACACTAATGTTTAACAGAGCCATTAAACAAAACATCGCCCATTCTAACGAGCGATGTCCCTTCATACAATAGTTTTTAACTGTTACAATCCCCACTCTTTCCTCTTCCCAAAACCCTCTTAACAACCATAGCCATACGAATAAGGATATGGGTATCCATAAGGGCATGGATATGGATACGGTGCCGGGTAAGGATATCAATAGCCATCCTCTACCCGAAACAATCGGTTTGTCTGTTTTCTATAATGTTCGTATTCCCTTATACATTTATGAATAAGCTACTGTTTATCAGTCTTTATTCATCGCCGTCTTCTACAATTCCATCTTAGCATGACCTAGTCTAAAGCTCACTTTGAGCCTAAAACACTGTTTGGCATTTTAAAAATACAATTTTGATTTAGTTTGATAGGTATGCGGTACTATCCTCTTTAGAAGCAAAAACAAACAACATATGACTCGTGGTGCTGGCAAAAGTTATAATAATGACCCTTCCCTAGAGAAACCTTCAAAATGAAGAGGACACCTAGAGTATGTTGTCCTAAAACCGTACACCATTTTAATGTAAGTAACTTTTTCACTAATTTAGATGTAGTAATCTGGCTGCGACTCCATTTTATTCATGAACTCTTCCAAAGACTCAGCTATTTTTTTACGTCCATAATATATAGGACATTGCCCCAACTCATTTTCTTGCCTAAATTTTATTGTCAGAAAGCTAAGTTCAGTCACTTCAAAAAACACAATTGACTCTTCATCATCTACCCCTTCTAAATTTGGGTTATTTTCATAGTCATACTGTCTTAAACGGAAATCCGCCAAAGAAATAGGATCAAAAATTCTGTTAATAAATGTTCGTCTATCCGTTTTAAGAAAACCATATCCGATTTCCTTATAAAATTCCCTTAACTCCTTGGGAAGTTTTAGATTTAACAATTGCTCTGCTTCTTCAATCTCACCCTGTGGCAAAGGATAGAAAATAGGAGATTGATTTGATTGCACACTCTCATCCGCTACTATGTATTTTTTTAATTGCTCAAACATTTCATCATCTCTTAATCTTATTTTTAAAGATTTCACGCGAAATACTATCTTTAGTATGAATACCGCCTTGATGCTCGTTCAAACATTCCACAGGATGCATGTTCCACTAAATTTCTGGACTCTGATATCTGCTTAGTTATCTATATGCAACACTTCCTAAGTATTCAAAGCTTCTCCCGCTGTTCACAACCTTCTTCAGGCTCCCTGTATATTCAAAATTATATAATAGTATCACAGAGTTAAACTTTGATGAGAGACCTTCTCCATATAACGAAGTATACTTTGAAATAAGCTCTTCATCGTAAGAAAAATCTGCAAGTAATTCATTAATATTAGCAGTAGCATGCTCACGATAATCGATTTCTTGAAATGCCTCATCATAATACTCGATACCAAAATCTTGAGCAAAGGCGGAAGGTAGTAAATCTCCATCTTCTGTATAAGTTGTTTCTAAATATTCTTCTAGCTCGCCCATGGATGAAACATTCCCTACCCATAAAGCAACAATATTTTCTTTTTCCATAAAAAAGCCTCCCTTATTTTTTTAATCTTAATCCTTCAGGAAGAGCATCTACTCCCCCCTCGAATCTATAATGAGCCCAATTTTGAAGCCTTCTTGTAAAGTTATTATAGTCTAAGGATGTATCAATAATTTCTAGCAACTCATTATGTGCTTTTGTTGAACCTTTTCTTCCGTGAGCACCAGGCGGATTGACAAATTTAACTTCACTAATGGCTGTTCTTAATTCAGTGATTTGTTCAGCAGTTACTCCCCAATACTTAAACACGTCTGCACGTGCTACAAGATGCCACTCATGCATTCCTCCAGGATATCTCAGCCTAGCCTTAATAGCTTGTTTAGCGTTAGAATCTTGCCAGATTGTATCAAACTCATCTGTTGTTAAATCATTAAACCATTTATGAAATTCTCCATTTTTTACAGATGGCACTGAATGAAGAATTTGTACCTTTTGTTCTACAGAGAAGCTACTTTTATTAACAGTATTTTCTATGGTGTTTTTAGTATTCCTGTAGTGATCAAGAGCCGAGCTAGCAAAAGCAGGCTGCATTCCCCACTGCGCACGAAATAAATTTTGTGCAGAATTTGATACACTTTTTCCAAAATGTTTTACTTCTAAGACATCCTGTTTTATCTTCATTCCAGTTCCAACTACAACCTGTTTAACATTTGGAAAATTCCTGGCTTTCACTACTCCCTTTCCCATCTTCAACCCTGCCGCTACTATTTTACCACCCTTTGCAAGCTTTCCGACAGGCAGAATTCCTGCTACTGCCCATGCTCCTGCAATCCATCGCTCCTTCGTTGAGAGCTCCTCCCCCGTAACAGGGTCTGTTCCAGTTGCCGCTCTTTCTACATCATACCAGCCAGTTGCTTCTCCTAAAAAGTCCTTCCCCTTCTGCCACCAGCTTTTTGCTTGTTCCTTTTTCTTTACCTCACCGGTGTACTTCGCATGACCCACTGTTTTCTGATCATCCGCTTTGCGAAACGTATTGGCTATGTGATGCAAATCTTTTTCTACTTCATGCAATTTCTTTATGTATTGGTCCATGATTCGGCTGGACTGATGGTACCTTTGGTAGAAGCTTTCTCTGACTGCTCCTTGCCATTGCGATTCCAATAAGCTTATCGATTTCTGCATCGATTGTATCAAATGCCGGCTTTCTTCCCGTGCCTTCGCGAACTGGCCGGCAACTTCGTCAAGCCTTTCCGGCCGCACTTGAATCTTCATATTCTCTTTCCCCATCCTCTGTTCTTTACTATTTCTCTAGCGGAAAATACTCTATAATGCTGCCATCGCATAGGGCTGCGATTTCCTCCTGGACAAATCCCTTAAATGGATGCGAACCCATATTTAAAAAAACAGACGCATCGGTTTCTTTATTCTTTAAAACATCTACCGCATTCATCACTACATAAGGTGCATCCTCACTAATAACCTGCTGCATATGCTCCAAGGATGAAAAAATAGGCAGCACAAGCGCTAAAGTGTTTGTACCTACTAGTGAAATGAGAAGCAGAAAAAACACCACTCACTTTGGATTTTGAGCGGTGCTTTTATTTTCTTCGTTATTAAATGAGGAGCTTTGCCAGGAAATAAGACTACCCCTTTCATGCCCCTGTTTTTTATTAATTGGCTCAGTTAAACCTCATTGTTGATTTTTAGTCAAAACAAAAAGACCGAATCCAGTCGGTTTTTTTGTACTTCTTGTTCAACTCAAGCCCCCGTTTGTTTAAGTACATTCCTTCACAATCGAGCTTTTGTATAGAACCAATTTTATTCAACAATACCAGCTCCATTAATTTTACAAGCCACATTTACTTTAAACTTGAGGTTAGGGTAAAAATTAACCCAATTCCTATGGTCAAAATTTTTTGAGTTGAATTTAAGACCTAATCCAATGGGGTCTAGTTTTGTTTTCTGTATATTATCTAAAAGTAAATTGACATCTTTTTTAATTTTCTTTTCAGTTTCATCCTGTATTTTTTTTATTTGATCATTGGAAAGATTTATTTGATTGTCCATTTTTTCTTCTACAATTGCATTCAATTTAATTAAAAAAAAGGCTGATAACATGTGGTTTTTGGTTTCTTTAATATTGAAGCTGGCATTTCCTTTTGAAATATTTATTGCATAAGTACCATCTATGGTCTTAATATTTGTACTTCCATTCTTAATACCCACAGTCAGGAGTCTAAATAGCTCAGATTCTTTAGGATTAAGCTTAAATTCCATTCTTTTTTTGCTAAAAAGGGCAATCGTATCAACTAGAATTTTATTGTTTTTAACTTCAATTACGGGCATAGCGATGTTAATTCCCGTTTCTGTTTCCCTTCTATATGCATCAAATAGTGTTAACACTTTAACATATGGCGAATCAGTGCTGCTTTCTTCAAACATTGAAAATAAATAACTACCTGCAACTCGTTCTACCTTTGGTTTGTACTGTAGTACCTGATATGCTGATGGAGCAGCAACACTTAAATACGCAGTCTTGTGTATTTCGGGTCTTCTTACGAAATAATCTAATAAAGGGCGAATATCCCCCTTAGCAACTTTTTCTCCGATGAGAATTGTTTTTGTATGTCCGTAAAACAATTCTTTATCTGTCATCGACTTCATTCGTCTTAGAGCTTCAGAAATGGAATTGGCATCAGAAGATAGCAAAGTAAAATCGGCTCCAATTGTAGCTGGGTCTCCTTTTGAAAGTGAAATTTTGAGGATCACTTTAAATTTTTTTCCCAATAATTCAGACTTATCAATACCAATTGATGTAACAAATGAACGTTTATCAATATCCTTAAATGAACACCCATTAACTAAAAAAGGATTTAACAGTAATATCAAAAAAACAAATACTAATTTTACATTTGCTTTTTTGAAGCAAAAAGTAAAATTAACATTAAAAATAGATCTAAAATAATTCGAGAAATAAAAAAACAATTGAAAAGTTTTAACAACATGAATTCGTCTGTAAAATGCTGAGTAATTATAGCTGATATCACCACGACAAATATGCCGACCCATTTTGAACGTCCTCCAACATTTTTTGTCATTAACTGAAGATATTGTAGTGACGAGTGATAGGATAATATTATATACATCAACGTTATGCCAATTTGAACTAAAATAAAAATTGGTACCATTCTTTCTAAAAAGAAGTAATCAAAGCGCATGCTGTCAACTGCAGTTACCCATACATAGCTTTCCTTTCCTACACCATTAAGTCCAAAGTATCCAATTGGTACGAAATATGAAGAAAAAAGTACGAAACAAATAATCCCCAAAGCAATAAATAATGGTTTCTTACCAATAGAAAGAATATGTTCACCATAAATAAAAAAATTTGTGAATCCTGTAAAAACAAATAATCCAGAAGCAACCGAATTCATTTTTGGAAAATGCATTAGGTAAGTCCAAGATTGTTTGATAAAATCAACCATTACTAAATCATCTGTAAAAAACCTCAGCATTATAAAAAGATAGAAAGGTGTAGCAAATAAAACAATAATTTCCAACATATACAATATGGAATTTGTTTGATTCATTATTAAAAATACGATTAACAAGAGAAAAATATAAAATATGATAATTGAGTTCGGGGTTAAAAAATGGTTTACAATTTGCGTATTTGAGATAAGAAATAAAATTCCTGCAAAAATATGTAGAGTGAAATTAAAAAACAGAAAAGTCTTCTGAAACCATTTTGGGAAAATCCTATCCATGATTTGAGCAATATTTTGTCTTGGAAATTTTTTTATTTGAGTTTGAAATAAAAAAATCAGAAACGTTCCTATTAGGGTTGATAGAGCTAAACTAAATAAGCTCCCGTTAAATCGATTTTTGTAAAGGATTTGTGGGATAAAAGCAGTTACATTCACCAGTGCATTGATATAAAACAAATAAACGTAATAACGCTGTCCTAGCATTAAAATCCACCTACAATCAGTTTTTAGCAAATAGCTGCATGTACGGTTTACCTAGGCTACGTAAACTACATAGATATGCGATAAGAGCAAAAGCTCCGATTAGTACCCCTATAGTTCCAAATAAACTTCCAAGTACAATTAATGGATATCGTATGAATCGGATAGCTTGATGCATGGCATTAACCGGAATGACAAAAATAGAAATTGCAACAATAGAAATTACAATAATCATAACATTACCTATTAGTCCTGCTTGGGATGCTGTCTGACCGAGGATTAAGCCACCTACAGTTGTTGCGGATGGGCTAATTGTTCTTGGTAAACGAATACTAGCTTCACATAAAAATTCTACCATCAGCATCATAAAGATAATTTCAATGTAGGAAGGAAAAGGAACAGCTATTCTGCTTCCTGCAATTAGAAGAGCAAATTGTACTTTTAAAATTTCTGGAGAATAAGAAATTACGGCGACGTATAAAGCGGGAAGAAAAAGTGAAATCATAAGTGCTATGTATCGAATAAAAATAAGAAATTTTCCTATGGTGACTAACTCTACATGATCATCCATAGATTTAAAAAAATCAAAGAAACTAGCTGGTCCTAGTAAAACCCATGAAGATCCTTCAATAAGAAATACAATTTTCCCTTGAGACAGATTTCTTACTACTCTGTCGGGTCGCTCTGTTGTCATAAATAAAGGAAAAGGACACCACTTACTCTCCACCAATAATTTTTGCAACTGACCCGCAGATTGTAATAAATCCACTTTTAAGTCTTTTAGTTTATTATTCAAGTGTTGTAGAGCATTTTTATCACAGAGCTTTTCATCGTACAGCAAAATAATATTCGTCTTGGAATTTTGTCCTAATGTGTGGTTTTTAGCCCTTAATGTTTCTTTTCGATATCGATTGCGAATAATGTTTAATGATATACTCATTTTTTCATTTAAGCTGTCTTTAGGTCCTTGCAAAATACTTTCTTCTGTCGATTCATATACAGGACGTGATTCAATCTTGTCCAGTTTAACAGAGTACATTTTATTGTTTTGTAAGATTATAATGCATCCGCTGAAAATTTTTCCCACAGCATCTTTTTCCTCTTTAATCATTGACCATTCTTCAAATGAGCGTATATATTCTTCATACTCAATGATTCCGTCTGTATCATAAAAAGTTGAGATTACATTACAAGTAATTTTTTTTTCGTCGCATAGTGACTTCAGATAAAAAAGAGTAATTTTTAGATTCCCCTTTTTAACTTCACGGTGAATAAAATCATGATTTTCTTTCAAGTCCTTAAGATTCATTAAAGTCACCTCAGAGAAATTATCCCCTAAAATACAAATTTATACACGCCAAACCAGAGTGCGTTCCCTTAAATTGATCAATCGCTTCCATTAGTTAAATAGAAATGATTTAAAGTCAATGATACCTGAACCCCCAAAAAAATCCTTCTTCTTAGCTTTTAGACGCTGCCTAGAAAGCTAAAAATAATAGTCCTGGAATGGTATAATGCTATGGGTTATATTTTCGCCGAAAAGGAGGTAAAACGATGTGGACGAGTTACAAGAGGATATATAAAAGACTTTATTCTCCTGGAGAAGTGGCATTGCATATACGGAGATTTTCATATTGGAATTCTCGGCCCGATAGCTTGTCGTATAGCCGAATGTTATCGAAGACCGACTGTAGTGATTTCCTACGAAGGAGAAGCTGTAGCAAGAAGCATAAATGGAGATAAGACCAGTGTAGCAAAAGTAATTCATCAATACGGTGGATCTCTTAAACGCTATGATATTCATTCAACAATGGCTAAATTTTGCTTATACCCTCATCCAAGTGAACAACGTATACACGAATTTTACTGCGCACTTGAATTCATGTTGCCCCGGCAACCTCAAATTAGTACGGATAAAACATATAATAGGTGTCTTTCCCTCTTGGAGGTAAGTAGTTATCTGTTTGATGATTTCCAGGCCTTAGAACCCTTTGGAATTGGGAATGTAAAACCCATATTCTACAGTGAGGGACTATGTATCTCCAACTTCCGAACATTCGGCAAACAAGAGAATCATCTAGAATTTACATTCCTTGGACGCAAGGGCTATTCCTATTTTCAAGACAATCATGCATGCAGTATTTCTCTTCACCATCCTGTCGATATACTCTACACACTGCATGATTATAGAGAGAAAGCCTTTCTACTCACCTCCTTTAGACAAGATGTACATAAGACAATTCCCTTTCGAGCTTAGTAGACTTTAACATGGTCACAAAAAAGCAGAGCCTATTTTCTTTCATAAAGTACCTGGCGCATAGGACATTTTTAGTCAACATATACATAAGTAAATTCATGTCGTAGAGGAATATAGTCGTAGTTGCTTCATTTTATTAATGCTCGTCTATAGACTTTTATATTAGTAATCTAAGAAATATATGCACGTTAACTTGCAAATGAATACATTGAATATTTAGTGGAATTTTATCTTTACCTTTTGAATTGATGAAATTTACATATAAAAAACACCATCTGTTCTAACAGATGGTGTCCCTTCATACAATAGTTTTTAAGTCTTACAATCCTCAATCTTCCCTCTCCCCAAAACCGCCTTAATAACCATAACCATACGAATAAGGATATGGACAGCCATAAGGAGATGGATATGGACATGGATACGGTGCCGGGTAAGGATAACCGTATCCAAAACCAGGCGTAAGTAAAGCTCCCGCTGTTAACCCTGCAAAAAATGGAAAACCGAATCCTCCAAAAAATGGACGACCAAACCCAAAAAATGGACGACCGAACCCTCCGAAAAACGGACGGCCAAATCCTCCGAAAAACGGACCGCCAAACCCTCCGATAATACGCTCATCGATCATGTATACTTCTCTCCCTTCATTTTTTAATACTCTATTCTTAATCACCTTATTCAGGACAATAGCCAAAAGTTTAGGCTGCTATCCTTACCAATATGAAAATTTCACCAAAGTTAAATCTGTATATATAAAATCATAAAATTACAATCATTTTGTTTCAGTCCCATTCAATATTTGAAAACCAAATCGCTACGGAATGATAATTTGAATACCCAGAAAAAAAGAAAAGCTCAGATTCCTTTATCTGAGCTTTTCTCACTGTCTAACGCTCCCAATGTCTATGCTTATGTCTTTCTCTTTTCATGACGAAACCGTTTTCCTCAAGCTTCGCATAGTGCTCTTCCATATGCGAAATAATTTTGTCGCCTTTTTCTTTCGGCATAACTCCATATTCCACATATTTTGAAATGACTTCTTTTTTCTTCGCCAAAATTTCCTTATGCAGAGCCGATAACTCCTTTTTCTGTTTCTCTGTCAATTGAACAGCCGGTTGTTCCTGGTTTGTATTGGCCGTTTCTGCATGGACCGGAATCAATCCTACTGTCAGTGTGGTAAATAAGATAATAAATGTCGTATTGATTAATTTATGCATAAACACACTCCTTTCGTTTCAGAGTATTTTCTCCCTTTTATGCACCTTTTATGTACGCTTGAGCAGAATTCTCCCTATCCCCTATATATTCTAATTTTGTTACAAAGCAGGAATCTGATGTATCTTGTGCCGAATGTATTTATACACCTATGAAGCCGCTCGCGCATACACTTGCGAATAGACGCCGTTAACCCATTGTTTTAACAAAGGGATGATCATGAGAGGGAACGGGCATCTGCCAGGATCATCCTCTGTCACAAAAAAGTGTAGAAAAGGAGTGGTAAAATATGAATTTCGAAATCTTGTCAGAAGAAAGAGAAAAGCAAAATATCCACTATTTTTGTATCGCCGCCGGCAATCACCGCTATGATTTATCGGTCATTTACTCCTCGCATTTTCTCGGAAAAGCAATGGTCATTTCCATACAAAGCGAGCGCATGGCGCTGCTTTGCAGCGAGGACATTGAACATTCAAGCTATTGGGCTCCGAAACTTGGTATCGTACCGGAGGATATTCCTAAAATTGAAGAGTTTCTCCATTTTCTTTTGGATCAAAAGTTGGTTATGGATCAATATTAAAAAAGTCTCCGATGCGGAGGCTTTTTTTATATACAGCTATAGCTGTACATTGCATGCATGTCATGAACATTCTTTTATAATTTCCTCATTTATAAATAGAATATGTAAAGAAAATATCATGTTTCATAAACAACTTGGACTATCTTCAGTTCTATGCCTCTTCACAGCATTCTACATGACTGCCTCTTCATTCATCGTCTTGCGTAAATATCCCCGCATTTCATTCTCTATTAAAATTCATAATGAGATTCAAGAATAAATTCAATCTCCTTAAAACTCGTTTTCTCTCAATAGCGTAAAGAGGAAAGCCCTTGAAACAAGGCTTTCCTTTTATAGTAATAGTAGCGTCAAGCGTATGTTTAATTCGTCTACAATGTAACGTTTGCCGCCTCGGCCCAGCCGCCGATCGGTTCTACTTTGTATGCTGTTCCTGGTTTTAAAGCGCTGTTATTCAGTATATCGAATGTACCGGAAGCGCCTTTGCGGGATGTGAATTTGTATTGTGCAAGAAGTTCTGAGCCGTCTTCCGCTGTCAACTTGATTTGACGAAGAGCGAACAGTTCATCTTTCGGATCTTGCGACAAAGTGACTTCAACACTTGCAGGACCTGCCTGCTTGGCTGATGAAATAACTAGAGGTGCTACATCTGCCGCTATGAACGTCTGTTTCTCCACAATCGCCCAGTCAGCCATTACTGTGTATTTTGTGCCCAGTTTTAATGTTTGGCCTTGAGGCAAACGGAATTTCGGAGCCTGTCTGCCGTCAGTGGCCTGCGTAAATGGTACGTAGCTGGCTGTCATCGGTTCTCCGCCTTCCGGAGTGATTGTTACTTTTTGATCTCTTAGAGACGGGATGATATCATAACGAACACCGTTATATCTATTGTGTTTATCAAGGGTCACTGCAAGATTCCCCATTTTTTCGGCATCGGCGGCTACGACATATTGGTAGTCAAGGATACCGTTGGAACGGAATGATTCCAATTCGAATGTATCATTCGTCACTTGTTTCACTGAACTCAATTTCAACTTGTCTCTGCTTCCTGTAAATGTGCGCATTTTCTTTCCTTTATACGTTAGCGTATATTTCTCTCC
Source organism: Ectobacillus panaciterrae DSM 19096 (assembly GCF_000430785.1). GTDB lineage: Bacteria > Bacillota > Bacilli > Bacillales > Bacillaceae_G > Ectobacillus > Ectobacillus panaciterrae. Next base: position 103,989 of record NZ_KE387247.1, on the reverse strand, counting down.
CGGCTTTTGTACTGAAACCGGAACGATATAAGTGGATTCAGCTCCCGTTTTTAATTGCGGTACATTCGTAAGCTTTAGTCCGTTACTGAACACGAAGTTTTTCTGTGCTTGATTTAAGATCAAATCTTCTTGCGGAATCGGTTTAGAGAACGTAATTTCCAATGCGATAGGATTCAATTTATTGAACTTCACGACACGAATCGTATCGGATTTTGCTGTTTGCAATTCCACTTTGCTTTCCGAAGCTGCATACGCTTGTCCTGCATCAGAGTATAAAGCCCATCCAGTAGTAAGAGCCGTAGTCAACACTACATAAGACAATAATTTTTTCTTTTGCTTCATTATATTTCTCTCCTTTATGGTTGCTTTCTTTCATGACTTCATCTTATCGGACATGTCTAAACTCCCTCTAAAGCATTTCTTAAAAAACTATAAACAAAGCTGAAAACTTTTCTTATAAAAAAATCCTGCCTCTTTAACGGCAGGATTTTATACTTGGTCATATATTGAAACGGTAGCCGGCTCCCCAAACCGTTTCTAAATATTGTGGATTTGCCGGATCTCTTTCTATTTTTTCTCTCAACTTACGAACATGAACCGTTACAGTAGATACATCTCCGGCTGAATCGAACCCCCAGATGTTTTCGAATAATTGCTCCTTGCTCAATACTTGATTCGGATGCATAACAAGGAATGTCAATAAATCAAATTCCTTTGTGGTGAAGATTACTTCTTTATCATTGATATACACCCGGCGCGCCGCCTTATCAATAGAAATTCCATGCACGTATATCGTATTTTGGGAGGAACGACTGCCCGCGAGCCGCTCGTAACGCGCCAGATGCGCTTTCACTCGTGCGACAAGCTCGCTCGGGCTAAACGGCTTTGTAATATAATCGTCTGCCCCCAGACCAAGACCGCGAATTTTATCGATCTCTTCTTTTTTGGCGGATACGAGCAAAATGGGCACATTGGTGACCGCGCGTATTTTCTTGCAGATTTCAAATCCGTTTATCTCCGGAAGCATGATGTCCAATATGATAAGATCGTATCCTTCATGCAAAACACGATCAAGCCCTGCTTTTCCGGATGATTCCATATCCACATATAATCCATTGATTTCCAAATAATCCCGCTGCAATTCGGCAATACTAACTTCGTCTTCTACAATCAATATCCTTTTCACTTTACATCCCCCGTCTCTGCTTTCGGTAAGGAAAAGAAGATGGTCGTCCCTGCTCCTGTTTCACTGCTGACACTGATTGTTCCCCCGTGCCCTTGAACGATTTGTTTGGCAATCGCGAGGCCGAGACCGCTTCCGCCCGTATGCTTGCTTCGTGAACGCTCCGCACGATAAAAATACGGCAGCGCCGCTTCGTCGATGCCCGGACCATTATCCGTCACCTGTACAGTGACGTAATGTTGCCGATCGGTTAAAACGATGTCTATGCTTTTATGCTCTTTATCCATATATTTTACACTATTATTTATCAGATTCGACAACACTCGTTTTATCTTCTCACGATCCATCTCTACATACATCACATGAAGATAAGAGGGCTTCAATGTCACTTCTATTCCTTGGTCCTGTAAATCGAGCTGCAGCTCTTCCACATAGTCCCGCATATATTGCACAAGGTTTACCATTTCAAACGCAAAAGGGACTTTTTGCAAATCCAGCTTGGAAAACAGAAACAATTCCTCTATGAGCGAGTCCAAGTCTTTTGCTTTTGTATACACTGTCGTTAAATACTTGTCTATCTTCTCCGGCGTATTTGCCACGCCGTCCCGTATTCCCTCTACATACCCTAAAATGGAAGTGATGGGCGTTTTCAAATCATGAGAAATGTTGGAAAGAAGCTCCTTTCGGTTTTCTTCGTATTGAATCTGCACTTCCACGGATTCTTTCAACCTCTTTCTCATATCCTCGAACGATTGGGTAAGCTGTCCCACTTCATCTCCTGAATGCGGCCGCAGCTGAAAGTCCAAGTCCCCTTCCTTAATTCGTTCCGTTCCATGCTTCAGAACATTGAGAGGTTTGATAACGCTGCGTGAAACGATATAGTTCACGACACCAAGTGTAATCACAAGTAAAAGCAGCAGTAAGCCGAACAGAATCGGGAATAGGTTTCGGACCAGTTCCGTATAAGAACTTACTTTGCGTAAAACAAACATACTTCCTTCCTCTTTATCAGAAAAATAAAAATCGAATTTCACATACGTGAAAAAAGAGTTATCCATTTGAATCGTATCGCGTGTATTAATATTCGCCTCTTCAAAAGCAGGAAGAGATTTTGCCAATGCTTCTTTATTCAAGGAAGGAGATGCATATACGATGGACTTGCCTTTTCGTATTACAATTTCTGTCCCTTTCTTTTCCTGCAGCTGCTTCTCGTCCAGCAATTGTTCCGGCGTATGTTTAGCCAGCAGCTTCAAATCAAGAAACGCGTTCTCTTCAGCTTCCGTCAAGGGCTTATTCGTATACGAATTCTTATAAAAATACTGGACGGATTTTACATCTCCCGTCATTGTAAAAAGAATCAGAAAGCCGGCAGCAAACAACAACATGATTGAAATACATATAACTGCGATATAAGACAACAAAAACCTTGTTTTAATCGACACATTTTTTCATCCTTAATGTTCTTTTTCGTATTAAAAGAGAGCGCTCATCACTCTCTTTAGTGTGCACAGATGTATTTTTTTCACATCTCATAAAAACCCCGCAACTGTTGTCTCTAAATTTTGCAACCCTACAGAATGATTGATAGTGCAATGCGTTCTTACAAAAGGTTTGCATCATATATAATGGCGTGTTCAGGTCAAGAACAATCTGCAGGCTCTATTTTTTAATCAACCCGTCTTCATATATACCCCTCTGTCTCCAAGCGCACATTGGTCAGCCAAAAAGCTTCCATAGACATTCTCCTCTATCCGAGTTCCATCCTGCTTCAATCGTACCGCATAAAGCTAAACATTCTCTAAACCATTTCTTAAAAAAGTATTAAATCCGCATCTGACATATAACATGTACAAAAAGAGTCCGTAAGCCGGGCACTTTTTACGCATCGACTAATTATATTTTAATAAAAGTATAACGTATTCTGCTAGATACTCATTAAAATTCACATAACCCAGATTCCAGTAATCCTTCACTCATTCTTTGTTCTAAATAGAATGTAATTTGCTACTTGTCCATGATATTTGCCTCTTTGCATCATATAGAAGAATTGAGCTTGTCATTCATACTGCAAAACCAAAGAGCACCTATAGAAATGCTATATAGGAACCTTATAGGATGAATTTATAGGATGAATTTTCATCCTATAGTGATGACTGTCCAAGCAATCTGTTCAATTTTATATATATTGAATGTGTATAGGTATTATTAAGCGTTTAATTGAGGAGTGAAGAAATGGCTTCTAGGAAAAAACATCATCAAAAGTATATGCCATACACTACTAACAAATTTGGCTATACGTATCAAAGTGATGATATTCATTGTATTAGCCAATACTTTAGACAACACTTTCCAGAGTTATGTGGTATTCAAGGTGATTTTGCAACATTACTCAATGATGCTAACTCTGTTGGTTTGCAAGCTACTTTTGCAGAATTACTCAATGATGCTAACTCTGTTGGTTTGCAAGGTGATTTTACAGAATTACTCAATAATGCTAACTCTGTTAGTTTGCAAGATGATTATGCAGCATTGCTCAATAATGCTAACTCTGTTGGTTTACAAGATGATTATGCAGCATTGCTCAACGATGCTGACTCTGTTGGTTTACAAGATGATTATGTAGAATTGCTCAACGATGCTGACTCTGTTGATTTACAAGATGATTATGTAGAATTGCCCAACGATGCTGATTCTGTTGGTTTACAAGATGATTATGTAGAATTGTTCAACGATGCTGACTCTGTTGGTTTACAAGATGCTTATGTAGCATTGTTCAATGATGCTGACTCTGTTGGTTTACAAGATGCTCATGCAGCATTGCTCAATGATGCTGACTCTGTTGGTTTACAAGATGCTCATGCAGCATTGCTCAATGATGCTGACTCTGTTGGTTTACAAGGTGCTCATGCAGCATTGCTCAATGATGCTGACTCTGTTGGTTTACAAGGCGATGTCAGGGCTAATAACTCAAATACTAATAGAATACTTATAGCCTTGATTATATTCTTATTAATATTACTTATATCCAAAGACAACCAAATATCTAACCGTCGCTCACGCGGAAGTTCCAGACGCAGACGTTCACAGTAATAGACTAATAGTTGAATTCGATACTGCCAGTATCTAGAATGAAAATGAATGCGATCAACTTAACTTTTTTCCAGTTTCTAAAGAAGTCAACTCTCTGAATAACAAACTATATATGAGTGAATGATAATTTCGACATTTATGTGCTATGTGCAACCAAAAGGAAGTATGGTATGCTTCTTCTCTCTGGTTTACCCTTGTATGAACCACTACAAAGGTTTGACCGCTTCTGCACGTCGCCGGATCATCTCTTCCCACTATAAACGGTTTTTTATTCACTTATATATAAGTCCACTTTGTTATTCCGACATATCTATCGTTTGCCACGTAGAACAACAGGGAAACTGCGCTCGCTCCCTCTCTCTCTCCCTGCATGGGCCACGAAAAGGGTTTGACCGCTTCTACGCTTAGTCGGATGCTCTCTCCCCCCTAAAAGAAAAGTTTTTATGTCGATTTTTTTAGTTCCATTTATATAGTTTGATACAGGAAAAACACTGCTGGTTGTTATTCAGCAGTGTTTTTCATTCAAAAAATTCCATCTGGCTCAATTATTTAGATGGGCTAAAGTGGATTTTCATAGCTTGTGCCATTAATTGAGGCAAATCTGTGTTATTGTGTAAACCGCTAAACAGGTTAGAGCAAGGTCCGAATGCATATAGCGGAACATCTGTACCAGTATGCTGGGAAGTTGTCCATCCAACTAATGCACGTTCAGAAATTACTTCGTTAATTGCTATATCCGGCTTTTTTACAGCTTTGATTCTTTTAGCTTCTTCATCTGTAAGGTCGATGTTCGCATACTGTTTAACTACTTCTTTTACATTGCTGCGGCCAGCGTTCAACTTGCCTGCCATAAAGTTACCCGTTGCAGCTACATTACGAAGCAATTCAACATTTGCATCATATTTACCGTAACCGCCAACAGACATGCCGCCCGTATCATGGTCACCAGCGACAACAACTAACGTATTTTTATCCTTTTTCGCGAATTCCAAAACTTTTGCCAGCGCTGCTTCGAATGCTTCAGTATCTTTCATTGCCCATGCTGCATCATGAGCATGTCCTGCCCGATCAATTTGGCTACCTTCAATCATTAAGAAGAAACCGTCTTTATCCTTATTAAGAACTTCAAGGGCTTTTTCACTCATCTCCGCTAGGCTAGGTTGGTTTGTTGTATCTCGATCCAACTCAGGCGCTAAGCCTTTTTCAGCAAATAAACCGATTAGCTTGTCTGTTTTTTTTGCGGCAGCTAACTGTTCCCGGTCACTAACATATTGGTATCCTTTCCCTTTTGCTTTATTTAAAAGCGAATCAGGAAAATATTTCTTTCCGCCTCCAAGAATGACATCTACTCCATTTTTTAGCAATTGCGGTGCAATATCTGTTTCATTTGCACGCGCGGCAACATGTGAAGCGAAAGCGGCAGGAGTCGCATGTGTAATAGTTAAAGTCGCGACTAATCCGGATGCTTTCCCTTCTTCTTCAGCTGCTTCAAGAATGGTTTTCAACTCTTTGCCTTCTGGTGAAGTGCTAATCATTCCGTTGTTTGTTTTCACACCAGTCGCCATCGCTGTTCCAGCTGCTGCTGAATCCGTTACTTCTTTATTTGCTGAATAAGTTCGATGCATACCGACTAATATTGAATCCAGAAGAGATTCTCGACCTTTATACCAGCGATAGTTTGTTGCGTAAGAAGCAGAAAAACCATCAGGAATCATAAATATAACGTTTTTTACTTTCCTGTGATTATTTTGTGCTTCAACAGTTGGTGTTGATAGAGCACCAATTAAACCACCAACAGCAATAGAAGAAACGACTGCAAAAGGGAATAGCCTCTTTTTGAGATCTTTTTTGAACACTTGTTTTTCCCCCTAAAAATTAGACGATAGACTGACTTATTATATTTTGGTAATTTTAACGCTATATTATGAATGCGTTTCCTGTGTGTAAAGATAATCATTTTTAGTTAATCTTCATAAATATGTCATTAGCTGAACATGTACTTCTTCACCATGCTTATCCCTAAAAGCAGTAATGGGATGACAATCTGAAAAGGGATATGTAAGTAATAGGGGACAATACGCAGCCCCACATCGAGGTGCTCTGTGAAACTAGAAGCTATAACTAATGACAAGCCAAACATGATTAAGCCCATAGGAATGCTTAGCTTGTTTGGACACTTCATTTTTAATAGATCCCCTAAGCCAATGACAGCACAATACAAGAAAAGGGTCAGTTTAAAAAAGTCGAACATATTGGAGCGCCCCCCGATAATGGGACAATGTCGTATGGGTACAAGGATGCATTATCCTGCAGAAATAAAGTGGAAAGTAGTTGAAATGAAGCATAAAGGGGTACAAAAATAAAGGTTCTGGTGCAAAGATGATTGCAAAAAAACATAGGACATAAATTTCCTGCTAACGAAATGAACTTATATATTTTAAACTTTTAAGATGAATATTATACTCATGTAAAGTGAAGTTAACATAAAATCCGTTAGAGGAATTAAAAAACACTCAAGGAACCTAAATATACAAAGTTTCTTGAGCGTTTTTTAATTTTTATCTTTTACTTAGAAAAGGATTCTGGGGCAAAAATTTCAGCTGACTTAAAACTAATCTCTAAATCTTGAACATACTGATACTATCAACCTAGAAAAGGGATGGTGTTCAGTATGGAAAAGCAAAATTTATTCAAGTGGAAACATTATCAATCCGATATTATTCTTCTTACTGTCAGATGGTACCTACAGTATGTTTTGTATTTTATTTCCTATCATTCTTAATGATGTCCCATAATTCTGACCAGTTTGTAATACTGGGAATCGTAAGATGTTGGTTATAAGAAGTTCTTTTTGCGTACACTTTAAGCGGCTTATCAATCAATGTTTCGAGAACAGTTGGTTTATCATCAAAGAAATAATCGAGTTGTAATTCTTGGATAATATGGACTTTGTCTTCATCATTCATTCCGTAGAAAAAATGATTCTCATGAACTGGAAACCCATTCTTAATAAGCCATTGCTTGGTTCGTTCGCCATGCTCCTTGGGGCGGGCTGTCACGTAATATACTTCATGGCCCTTTTTTTCTAGCTCTTGCAGGGTTTCCACTGCATGGGGAAAAGGAGGACAAGATGTATAATAGATTTCCTCCAGTAAGCTATTCCACATCTGCTTCCCCTCTTCTGCAGACAATCCAAAAATCTCATGAATCTCAACGGTTTTTAAAGCATGGAATACATCAATCCCAACATTTTGATTCAGCTTTTGATTGTACAAGTGAAACGCGTGCTCTCTAAGATTAATTAATGTATCATCGATATCAAATCCGAATTTCATTCCATTCCCTACCTCCCTATGTTGTCAGGTAGCTGCACTATATATGGGGTAACCAACAAATTTATAATCTTTACTGACCTGAACGAATGCTACATCTGTAAATTCAATTGCATCTCTCATATTTACAACACCCATACCCTCTAAAAAGCTCGGAGCCGCCTTTCCACCAATCACTTTTGGCGCTATATATAAAATCAGTTTATCATTTTGCATTTTTTAAAGCCAACTCCATATCGAATTCATGGTTAGTCATTCGGGTAAGTTTCCTCATCTTTTAAATGACCAGAGCGCTTTATTTTTGTTTGTAAGTATCTTTCATTAAATTCCGAAACATCTCCCCATAAAGATGTTCTTCCTGAAACATGCATACCAGAGTTTTTTAATGCTTCCAGTTTCTTAGGGTTATTTGTTATCAATGTTACAGGTTTTACACGTAAAGCTTTTAAAACTTGAATAGCATCGCCGTAGTTTCTGGAGTCGTCTACAAAACCAAGACTTTCGTTCGCTTCTACTGTGTCATACCCATTTTCTTGAAGAACGTACGCCATCGCTTTACTGAATAAGCCAATTCCCCTGCCTTCATGATTGGCTAAATAAAATAGTGCTCCTGTACCATGTTCTACAATCATCTGCATAGATTGTTTTAGTTGAAAACCACAATCACACCGCTTGCTTCCAAATATATCTCCAGTATGACAGATGGAATGCATTCTAATTAGAGCATCATCCGCTTGCTCAAAATCCCCGTAAACCAAAACACTTGATTGTTGAAATTCAGCTAAATTTACAGAAGATAACTTCTCAATAATTCGTTCATAATCTTCTGTTACTTCCGCACAATTTAACCAACAATACCATTGGAAAACAACTGTTTCTCCATACAAGTTAACTGGGAGTCGAATGGGCCCTACTAAGTAAATTGCACCTTCATTTGTTTTAATTAATTGGATTTTATCCTTTAGGACAGAAAAAGCTTTAGATTCGAGCTTAGTTTGTGTCATGAGTACCATCCTTTTTTTAATTAATTTGTGACTAAATGATCTATTTCATGTAGTGATTTCGTCGGTATTAGTTTAGACATAGATAAAAGAATTGCCTTAAACAGTTCCTGAGCATATCTTGATCCAAATAAGCCTTGAATATATGTTTTTTAAATTACGACATTAAACCCGTAATTGAATGTGATTCCCCGAAGGGTCTTTCGTAAGGAAAACACCATGTTCCTCTTTTACCCAAGCACCGATTTTCTGTAATTGTTCTACCACTTTTTTTCTAGCTTCCTGGTTTGGAAGTACAAGGGAAAACCATTTTAATCCGACACTGTTTTCTAAAGGCGTAGGCGCACCTACTCCATTCCATGTATTTAGACCTATATGATGATGGTATCTACCAGATGAAATAAAGAGTGCCTGATTATCATAGCGATTCACAACATCAAACCCAAGACCCTTATTATAAAATTCTTCTGTTTTTTGTAATTCAGAAACATGTAAATGAATATGTCCCATTAATGTACCAGCGGGAAGAGCGTTCCAGGGCTTCCCTTGTCCCTCCGCAAGAAGGTTTTCTGCATCTAATGGTTCGGTTGCCATTACCACTTCACCGTTTTTCCAATTCCAGGTCGAAGATGGTCGGTCTACATAAATTTCAATCCCATTTCCATCAGGGTCAGCTAAATAAAGAGCTTCGCTTACAAGATGATCTGTTACCTCCCTTAACTATTGCTTTGTATTTTTTAAAGCCGATAGTCTACCGATAAATACAAGAAGAGATAGTACAAGAAAAATGAGCGGCATTATAGCGATTCCCATTCCTTGACCTGCTTTCAAATGAGTAAATGCCGCACCTGCCATGAGTAATACCAATCCTCCAGAAGCAAACGCTGCAAGTTTCGGCTTCCAGTAACCAATCAACAGTCCAAGAGCGCCTAACACTTCAAGAGCACCGACCACATACATAAATGCTACTGAATATCCGTATACCTTTGTAAATGCCTGTACTTGCATCGCATTCCCTGTTAATTTCATGAATCCAAACATCAGGAAACCAATAACTAATAATCCCTGAACAACTCTTGTAGTCCACTTCATTAAAAGCACCTCTTTATTTAATATTTGTTTTTAACTAGACTTTTACATATCGTAACTATCTAATAAAAGATAAAAATGATAATGCCCTTCGATTGTATCTGTTATCTGATAATTTCAAGAAATTGTTTATATCCAGTATCTTCGATAGCCAACAGTGAAGCACCATATGCTAAGAATAAAGACGGAACCATATCATCTATCTCCAACGATCACTTAGTTACTTTATGTAAGTAAGTATATGTTTGTAATTAAATTATGTCAAGTAATATAATTGCATTTTATAATTTTATTATTTAAAGTAAATATAGTATATAATAATTGTAGAGTGAGGTGATAATTCATGGATCCATCCTTGTTGTGTCCAAGATTCGAAAAAAGTGTAGATGTCATTAGTAAGCGTTGGACCATCTTAGTTATTTATCAACTTCTTTCCGGCACCCAGCGTTTTTGTGCCATGGAAGCTGCACTTCCCATCAGCGGAAGAGTTTTGTCAGAGAGACTAAAGGGTTTGGAGAGGGAGGGAATTGTAAAACGAGAAGTATTCCCAGAGACCCCTGTTCGAATTGAATATTCGCTAACAGATAAAGGACGTGCTTTAGAACCCGTCATCGTGGAACTGGGAAAATGGTCTCAAGATTGGATAGAAATCGAAGGAAATACCACTAATCCATAACAGTGAATTCATCCAGAGGAAAAGGAGCAGTTTTGCTGCTCCTTTCTTACGTATTAAACGTTAATTAGATAACCACCAACTTGCTTGTAGACGCCGCACACCTGCTGTTTTTTTATCTATTCTCCTTAGGCAAAAATTATACAATTCTTAATCTGTAAGGTACCATATTAATAATAAGAAATGTGGAAGTAGGTGAAATGGATGTGTTTAGTAAACTTCGCATATAAAATGGATTCAAAATATGACTTGGTTGTTGCAGCCAATCGAGATGAGTTTTATGAAAGACCGACCTCACAGGCACATTTCTGGGAAGATGCCCCCTATGTGCTTGCAGGCAGGGATTTAGAAAAAATGGGAACATGGATGGGAATAACAAAACAAGGGCGCTTCGCGGCTCTCACAAATTATCGGGACCCGAATGAAGTAAGAGACAATAAGCGTTCCCGTGGAGAATTAGTAAGCCGTTTCCTAATAGGAGAAGAACTGCCGCAAAGCTATTTGAAAAGCATTCAACAGCATCGTGATCAATATCCTGGGTTTAACTTAATCGTTGGGGATCTCCATTCCCTTTACTATTATTCGAACATGGAAAACGACATACGACTGTTAGAACCGGGGCTGTATGGACTGAGTAACCATTTGTTGGACACGCCGTGGCCAAAAGTACGCAAAGGAAAAGAAGGATTAAAAAGATGCCTACAGGGTTCACCTGAAAACATGAAGGAATGTTTATTTTCAAGTTTGCAACATGCAGATCCTGCCCCAGATGAAGAATTGCCAAGTACGGGTGTTTCCCTTGAATGGGAACGAAAGCTTTCGCCGCTGTTCATTCAAACTCCGGAATATGGAACGAGATCTTCAACGCTTGTGTTTATGACTCATGAGGATGTTCGGTTTGTGGAACGGGCGTATGAAGGAAGCAAGCGTAAAGAGAGGGAATTTACTTTTGTGATTGAAGGGTAAAGAGTGTTTCTGTATAAGGGATAGCTTGCCAAGAAAAAGGCTCTGATAGTAAGAAATATCTAGAATGAAAACGATACTTACAACAATCGCATAAACATAGTAAAATACCCTGTCTCTTGGTGGACAGGGTTTATTTATTTCTAAGGCTGGTTTAATGATTGTTGTTGAAAAATGAAAGATTTACTCTACATATATCGCTTTCTTTTCTGTATTGCTTTTAAGAGCTGCCTCAATGATTTTAATAACTGATAATCCCTCATGTGCAATGACAGGAGCATCTTTGCCCTCAAGTATACTTTCGGCAATTTTTTTATAGTAGATTACATACGATCCATGTAATGTTGGGATGGTTTCGTGTTTCTCTTTTTCTCCATCAATGGTAACCAGCTTACCGTAAAATTGCGGATCGTCTGCGCCCCATGAGTCATTGACAGGCTTTTTGCCTGCTTTGAGCGCAGCTTCCTGTCCATCAAGCCCGTACTTAATAAAGCTTCCTTTGCTTCCGTGAACCTGAAAACGCGGTCCGTTACTCGGAACGATTGAGCCGGAATGTAAAATGACTCGCAGCTTCTCGTAGCCTAAAATAACATGGAAATAATCATCCGTTTCTGCACGCTCTCTTTGCGCAAAAACATCCGCCAATACGAATTGTGGCCAGCCAAACAAATGTAAGGCTTGATCAATTAGATGCGAACCTAAATCATAGAGCATGCCAGATCCAGGACCTTGCTTTTCTCTCCATCTATCTCTTACAACTGGTCTGAAGCGATCATAATGGACCTGATATGTATTGATTTCTCCAAGCGCGCCATCATTCACAAGTTTTTTGACCGTCAAATAGTCATTATCCCACCTTCTGTTATGATAAACACTTAAAAGCAGCTTCTTTTCTTCAGCAATCCGAATGAGCTCCTCTGCCTCCCATGTTTCTACCACCATCGGCTTTTCCAAGACAACATGTTTTCCAGACATTAAACTTTGTTTCGCCATTTCATAATGCAAACCGCTCGGTGTCGTAATAACCACTAAATCAATCGCTGCATCTTCAAGAACCTCTTCTAAGCTGCTTACCACCTCCACGTCTCCCAAATCCTGCTGCACGTTTTCCTTTTTTGAACTAACGACTTTTGCAATTTCAAACTCCTCTAAAACGCTCAACAAGGGCGCGTGAAATGTAGCACCTGAAAGTCCGTATCCAACTAAACCAACCTTAATTTTTCTCATTGTGTTCCCTCTCGCTTTCTTCATCTTCTGTAACAATTAAACGAATATTATTTTCTTTTATTTTTTCCTTTACAGCTTCATCCGGGTATTTATCTGTAATAATCACATCAATGTCCGTAATATCACAAACCCGGTGCAAAAATTCCTTTTCAAACTTTGAACGATCAGCCAGCAGTATGACTTGCCGGGCACAGCTCATCATTTTTTTCTTTAAAAAGGCTTCTTCCTCATCGGGAGAGGTAACACCTTCGCCGCTGATTCCGCATGCTCCAAGAAATAATTGATCAACTTTGTAGTCGTTCAGTGTCTCAATTGTTCTGGGACCCGTTACATTTCTGTTTTTCCTATTGAATTTTCCAGGCAGCAAAAAGGTTTGAATATCCGTATACTCTCCTAATAAATCAACCATATCAATGGAGTTTGTAATCACATTAACATGTTTGTTTCCTATGAACTTAGCCATAAGAGCGACAGTTGAAGAGGTATCGATCAATAAATCATGATCATCGTGAATAAACAAAGACGCGCTCTTTGCAATTCGTTCTTTGCCTGCGGTTGCTTTTCGTTCTTTGTAATCAATTAAATTCCGATTGGCGGATGGAAGTGTCGCTCCTCCCTTTATCCTTATGATTCCCCCGCGTTCTTCGAGTTTTACAAGATCTCTTCTTGCTGTATCCTTTGAAACACTAAACATTTCACATATTTCTTCTAACGTAATGCTTTTATGAGAAGACAAATACGTTTTTATCGATGTCAGCCTTTGTTCTTGATACATAATCTAAAGCTCCTTAATAAATCTTCTGACTAAAATATATACAAGTGAATAAAAAAACCGTCTTTTGATAGTAGGGAAAGATCATCCGGCGACGTGCAGAAGCGCTCAAACCTTTGTAGTAGTTCATGCAAGGGTAAACCAGAGAGAAGAAGCATGCAATACTCCCTTTTAGTTGCACATAGCACATGGAAATGTCGAAATTATCATTCACTCATATATAGTTATCATGAAATCATTATATAAGATTGATATTCATAAAACTACAAAGTAAACTTAAAAAACTTAAAAAAAATAATTATTTTAAGTTTTTTTAACAACAAGCAACCGCAACAATCCAGAACTGTCAGAGCCCGATGTCATTCTGCTGCGAGAATTTTCTGAACATCCTTAAACGGTACATGTTTTCCATAAAATAGAAAATAATATATAATACCATTCTTGATGAGGAGGCTGTTTTATGAACAGAGATGATACATCGCAAGAAATGTCGGATTCACCAGAACCCTATTGGAGAGATTCGGCAGAATTGTCTTCTTTCCCTAAGCTTTCCCAAGATATACAAGTGGATGCAGCTGTTATAGGAGGAGGAATTTCCGGCATTACCACCGCCTATTTGCTTGCAAAGGAAGGTTTGACGGTTGCCCTATTGGAAGCCGATAAAATTTTAAATGGCACCACCGGACATACGACAGCTAAAATAACAGCCCAGCATAATTTGATTTACGATGAGCTAATTAGCCATTTCGGGAAAGAAAAGGCACGATTATATTATGAAGCTAACAGCAACGCGCTGCAATTCGTTAAACAAATCATTGCGGACAGGAACATAAGCTGCGATTTTTCAGAGGAAGATGCCTATTTATATGCAACCAGCGAACAATACGCACAAAAAATTATGAGCGAGTTTCAAGCATACACAAAGCTTGATATAAACGGGGAGTTTTTGGAGCGCATACCTTTGGATATAAAAGTGACAGCTGCGCTCGTTATGAAAAAACAAGCTCAGTTCCACCCTCTTAAATATTTAACAGACCTTACAAAAGCATTTGTGGAAGCAGGCGGCGCTATTTATGAGCATACTGTAGCAGTAGATGTCGAGAAAGGAAGCCATCCGAGGGTTATCACAAGGGACGGACATAAGGTTGCATGCGATTATGTTGTCTCCTGTTCTCACTTTCCGTTCTATGACCCAGCCTTTTATTTTACAAGAATGTATGCCGAGCGCTCTTATGTGCTGGGGGTAAAGACAAAAAAGGAATTTCCGGGCGGTATGTACTTAAGTGTGAATGACCCGGTACGATCGCTGCGTTCCACCCCTATCAATGGTGAAAAGCTTGTACTGGTCGGCGGAGAAAGTCATAAAACCGGTCAAGGCATAGACACGATGAAACATTATGAAGCTTTGGAAGCTTTCGGGGAAGACGTATTGGGGATTGAGAAGCATGTATCCAGATGGTCGACGCAAGATTTAATTACTTTGGATAAAATTCCATACATCGGGCATTTAAGCGATCGGCACCCAAACATCTTTGTCGCAACCGGATACAGAAAATGGGGCATGACAAGCAGTACTGCTGCTGCCTTGCTGATTACAGATTTAATCACGAAAAAGCATAACCCGTATAAAGAGCTGTACACACCATCCCGCTTTGCCGCCGATCCAAGCATCAAGCATTTTCTTACGACAAACGGCGATGTTGCCAAGCACTTGCTTGAAGGCAAGTTAGAATTCCCACTTAGAACACCAGAAGAGCTGGTAACCGGGGAAGGATCTGTTGTCCGTGTAGACGGAAAAAGGGCCGGTGCTTATAAAGATGATGAAGGTGTCCTGCATATCGTCGACACCACATGCACCCACTTAGGCTGCGAGGTCGAATGGAACCGTGGAGACAGAACTTGGGACTGCCCTTGTCATGGATCCAGGTTTTCCATTGACGGAGATGTAATAGAGGGCCCTGCCCAAAAACCTTTAAAAAAGCTGGAGTAGCCGTTTCTTGATAAGATTCATAAAAAAGAAGCCCTTTTTCATAACGAAGGGCTTCTTTCATGCGCTATTTTGTTTTGTATGCTGCTTAGGCGGGGAAACATAGCTGTGCCAAAATCATGCCGATTATCACGAGCAGCATGCTCCCACTGCATAATGGCAAGGATGATACCTGACATCATTAGTCCTTTTGCAGGCAGCCTCTCCCGTACGATTCGTCCACCTTCTTTTTTATAAAACAAAGGTGTTAAAAGAATACCGGCAATGATCGTAATCTTGCCCGCACCTGAAGATCCGATGAGCACAACAGTTTTTCCAGGCTGTATAAAACTCTGCAAGTCAGCAATGCCGTTGCCGCTTACACTGTCCACCGCAAACATATCCACATCAAACGCAATGCTTTTCTCTTTGAGCAACGCAGCCAAATCCTCGCACAAATTGCGCTTCGTCAGCACGATGACAGGCGTTGACCACTCTCATACTACTATAATTTTCATAATAAAAAACGTTTCATAAAGACTCATAGCCTAATTTCCGCATTTCTTCCGCCATGAGATAATACCCTTTCCCGTTCGGATGAATTCCATCAGCAGCTAGGAGTCTGTTCTCGTTTCCTTTAAATACATCGTATATATTTGCCACCTTCAAATTCCGCATATCCGAAAAACTTTCAATATGCGTATTGAAGCGTTCTATCCATTCTTTCGCTTGAGAAAGCCCCGGAAAAGGATTATACAAGTTTACCAGTCTTACAATATACGGTCCTTCCTCCTCCAAGACGAGAGCATCGATCGCATTGAGAATTCTTGATAGATTATCCGTGCATGCGAATTGAGCGTCAAACAGCGCATCCTCATTCTGTTCCTTCAGAAACGTCAGCGCCGCCCGAATCAGGTCATTTCCGCCTGCCGTAATTGTTATGATATCTGCATGCCGGATTGCCTCGGCCACACAAGGGTGCTGTATCATGTTCAGTACGTCCTTCGTGGTCGCTCCGCTTTTGGCGAACTTATATAGTTTGATACGCTTTTGTAAAGCGTTTCTGCTCATTTGCAAGTAATATTCGACAAAACCCGGATCGAACAACATCGTCCCTGCACCGACTGAAAGAGAATCACCTAAAGCCGCATATTCTAAAAGCGGTTCACCGCAGTTCATATTCCACCTCGCAATACTTACTCCACATATATATATTCAAGAACACATGTGGAGTAAACGGGGAACTTGCCCTCGTTTCAGTAAAATATACTTATTGTATTCAATACTATATAAAACTGAATAAAAAAATCGGCTTTTTATAGTGGGGCGAGAGCATCCGGCGGCGTGCAGAAGCGGTCAAACCCTTATAGTGGCCCATGCAGGGGCAAACCAGAGAGAGGAAGTAAGTGCCAATGCCGTTTTGTTCGAAATAGCAAATGAAAACGCCGAAATTATAAATCATTTATATATAGTTTCATTGATGAACGCACTATAAGAATAATTAATACTCTTAAAAGCATAAAAGTTATTGACAATTTCGAAAATGAAATATTATAATACAAGACATACTTAGTAAATATGAAAATTATATTCATAAATTGAAAGCAATGAAAGGAATTTAGTAATGCTTATCTCCCTGTTTTAGAGAGCTGATGGTTGGTGTGAATCAGTACAAAGATAAACATGAATTTCAATCCTGGAGCATCTTTTTCGTAGTAAAGGAGCATCCTTTATGAAGGGAAAGACGGTCAAATGATCGTTAACAAACATGAGTGGTAGACTTGTCTACAACTAGGGTGGTACCGCGATAATCATCGTCCCTACTGATTGGATCAGTAGGGACTTTTTGTATATGTGCGGTTTCTTATGACAATAAAATAACATGTGTGATGATAGGAACAGAGTAGTGGTTGTTTCCCTGTAACAGAGAGCTGGTGGTTGGTGTGAACCAGTACAAAGATAAACACGAATTTCAATCCTGGAGCATCTTTTTCGTAGTAAAGGAACATCCTTTATGAAGGGAAAGACGGTCAAATGATCGTTAACAAACATGAGTGGTAGACTTGTCTACAACTAGGGTGGTACCGCGATAATCATCGTCCCTACTGATTGGATCAGTAGGGACTTTTTTGTATATTTCGCACCAGGAATCGTTTCCAGTCACACTTTGCTGCAACAATCAAATTCAGAAAATAAGGATTTTTCAATCCCTTATTATATATTTCAGACATTCAAAGGAGGATTTTTCAATGGGAAATTATGAATTAGAACAATTACGTAAACAGGTGGATGAAATTAACTTACAGTTACTGCACTTATTAAATGAACGCGCAAAGGTTGTTCAAGAAATTGGTCAACAAAAAAATCTGCAAGGAACAAAGCGTTTTGATCCTGTACGCGAGCGTCAAGTGCTTAACATGATTGCAGAGCATAATGAAGGGCCGTTTGAAACCTCTACAGTACAACACATTTTCAAAACAATTTTCAAAGCAAGCTTAGAATTACAAGAAGATGATAACCGTAAAGCATTATTAGTTTCACGTAAAAAGAAACAAGAAAATACAATTGTTGATGTAAAAGGTGAATTGTTAGGAAGCGGGACACAAACGTTCATTATGGGGCCTTGCGCGGTTGAAAGCTTAGATCAAGTTCGCCAAGTGGCACAAGCAATGAAAGAACAAGGAGTCAAATTAATGCGCGGCGGTGCATTCAAACCAAGAACATCTCCGTACGATTTCCAAGGACTAGGTGTAGAAGGATTACAAATTTTACGCCAAGTAGCCGATGAGTTTGATCTAGCCATCATTAGTGAAATTTTAAATCCGAACGATGTGGAAATGTCACTTGATTACATTGATGTGATTCAAATCGGTGCACGTAACATGCAAAACTTTGATTTATTGCGTGCTGTCGGAAAGGTAAATAAGCCTGTATTATTAAAACGCGGTTTAGCAGCAACAATTGATGAATTTGTTCATGCAGCAGAATACATTATCGCACAAGGAAACGATCAAATTATTTTATGTGAACGTGGTATTCGCACATATGAAAAAGCGACGCGTAATACGCTTGATATTTCTGCAGTACCGATTTTAAAGAAAGAAACACATTTACCAGTCGTTGTTGACGTAACGCATTCAACAGGACGAAAAGATTTACTTCTTCCAACTGCAAAAGCAGCATTAGCAATCGGAGCAGATGCCGTTATGGCCGAAGTGCATCCAGACCCAGCCATTGCGTTATCAGATTCAGCGCAGCAAATGGATATTCCACAGTTCCATGCGTTTATGGAAGAACTAAAAGGCTTCAAGAACAAATTGTCATAATACAATAGCGGAAATATATTGAATAGAATTAAGTAGCGTTTATCTACCATAAGCGTTCGATCCTGCTTCACGATGTATATTGTCCCTGCTAGTATTAGTAGGGACTTTTTATAACAATAGAAAAAGGAGAAGTGAAAATGAGATATTTAACAGCTGGTGAATCACACGGCCCTCAGTTAACCGTTATTTTAGAAGGTGTTCCGGCAGGGCTTTCTTTAACAGCAGAAGATATTAACAAAGAATTACTGAGAAGACAAAAAGGTTATGGCCGCGGGCGACGCATGCAAATTGAAACGGATACGGTTGAAATTGTAAGTGGAGTTCGACACGGTTACACGCTTGGTTCACCAATTACGCTAGTCGTAAAAAATGATGATTTCAAACATTGGACGAAAGTGATGGGAGCTCAGCCAATTTCTGAACAAGAAAGTAAAGAAATGAAACGAACGATTACGAACCCGCGCCCAGGACATGCGGATTTAAATGGTGCCATAAAATACGGTCATCGGGATATGCGTAACGTATTGGAGCGTTCCTCAGCGCGAGAAACAACTGTCCGAGTTGCAGCAGGTGCGGTGGCGAAAAAGATTCTTACTGAATTAGGAGTTACTATTGCAGGTCATGTCCTTGAAATTGGCGGTGTAAAAGCAAATCGGATTTCACACGTATCATTAGAAGAAGTGCAGCTGAAATCAGAAAATTCACCTGTTCGCTGCTTAGATAAAAAAGCGGAGCAAGCGATGATGGATGCGATTGATGCAGCGAAAAATACAGGAGATTCGATTGGCGGCGTCGTTGAAGTAATCGCAGAAGGCATGCCGATTGGTGTCGGCAGCTACGTTCATTATGATCGAAAGTTAGATGCAAAGCTGGCCGCAGCAATCATGAGCATTAATGCTTTTAAAGGAGCGGAGATTGGAATTGGATTTGAAGCAGCTAGGCAACCAGGCAGTGCTGTTCACGATGAAATACTGTGGAATGAAGAAACAGGTTATACAAGAAAAACAAATAACGCTGGCGGACTAGAAGGCGGGATGACAACAGGTATGCCGATTATCATAAGAGGTGTCATGAAGCCAATTCCTACGTTATATAAGCCGCTTGCAAGTGTAGATATTGAGACAAAAATGCCATTTCAAGCAAGCATTGAACGCTCCGATAGCTGTGCTGTACCAGCAGCAGGTGTTGTCGCTGAAGCGGTTGTTGCATGGGAACTAGCAGATGCTTTAGTCGCACAGTTTGGTCAAGATCGGATGGATCTCATTTTGCAAAACATTACACAGCATCATAAGTACACAAAAGAATTTTAAGTAAAAGAATATATAAATTGACACAGTATAATCCTTATAAACAACAACCTCTTCTAAAAGAAGAGGTTGTAACTTCATATACAAACAAATGAGAAAATTATGTTAATGCTTTACCTAGCTCTCTAGAACGTTGTGTAGCTTGTATAATACATTGAATAAGAGCTTCTTGAAAGTGAAGGCTTTGTAACACTTCAATTCCAGCTTCTGTTGTTCCACCTGGAGATGTAATTTCTTTTCGTAAAATTGCAGGCGGCTTCGTATCTCCTTTCAACATTTCAGCTGCCCCAATCATTGTTTGTAGAATAAGGGACTTTGCAACCGTTTCATCTAAACCAATTTGTCTTGCTGCTTCTTCCATTGCTTCTATTACATAATAAATATATGCTGGCCCACTGCCAGACAATGCGGTAACAGCATGCATATCTTTTTCCTCTACGACAGACACGAGACCGATTGTTTCAAAAAGCGTTTTTGCGAGATAAATATGTTCTTCTTCTGCATGTACGGAAGGAGAAATAGCAGTAGCCGATTTTAAAATTGCTGATGATGTATTTGGCATTGCACGTATAACTGGAACATTTTTTTGAAGCAAGCTTGTAATTGATGCCGTCGATACACCAGCTAAAAGTGAAATGATTAATTGTTGATTTGTAATATACTCTTGAAGCGGCGTAAGAGCTTCTACAACATCTTTTGGCTTCATCGCCAAAAACACAATATCAGCATTAGCCAATAGTTCTTCGTTATCGTGTGTACCCTTTACCCCATAACGGGAATATAGTTCCTGTAACCTTGCTTTATTAGAACGATTGCCTACTGTAATTTGTTCACTTTTAACGATGTTACTTTGCAATAAGCCATGAATAATTGCTTCAGCAATTGAACCGGCACCAATAAAAGAAATTTTTTGAATAGACATAGAGACCTCTCTTGAAAAATTATTTGATTTAATTATTTCTATATCATACAAGGATAACAAATGTTTCGAATAAATGTAACATATTTATTCAAAAACTTAGAATATCTAATCACTACTAACTAACTTATAAACTCAGCCTTGCTTGCTTTTCTTAATCGAAAATTATATCTTTTCTCCTTCCCATATCGGCAAAACTGTAGAATATTTAATTTCTCTTAATGCTAAACTAGTTTGGATCCGTGTGATTCCAAGCCTATTTAATTTTCTAATGAAGTTCTCCAATCCCTTCCGATCTTTGTGCGCTACTTTTAAAAGATAATCATACTCTCCCGTTAAGCAGTGACACTCCAATACTTCTGGCATATGTTCTAATGCCTTCTCCAAAACTTCCAGCTTCTCAGCTTGATGGATATTCGTGCTCATAAAAATAAAACATAATAAATCAAATCCAAGCTTTTCTTGATTTAAGATTGCGACTTGCCGATCAATAAATCCTTCGCTTTCCAATCGTTTTACCCTTGCATGTGTAGCGGGCGGAGACAAATTTACGCGCCGTGCAAGCTCCGCATTGCTTAACTGTGCTTCTTTTTGCAATATATCTAAAATTTGAATATCAACATCATCTAACACTTTACTTACGACAGATTCCACTCATATCCACTCCCCTTACAATTCTTCGAAAAATGGCATCTTTTCAATATAAATTTTGAATTTAATTCTTCAAATTCTAATTATTTCTTTATATTATTTCGAATTTATTCTATTATACAGAACGATGTGTTGAATAACAAAGAAAAATGTTAAAATTATTTACAAATCAATATAGAATATTCTAAATTCCATTGTGCACAATGGCTTCGATCTTTTTCACTGCTACAGCGAAATATGAAAAGGAGATAAAATATGCCAATTTTCTATGTTTTATTACTGCTTTTAACGAGTTTATTATGGGGAGGGAATTTTGTCGTTGGAAAATCGCTTGTTGGTCACGCTTCTCCGATGACCTTGACGAGCTTAAGGTGGATGATTGCTGTTGTTTGCCTTTTACCAATTGTATGGTGGAAAGAAAAAAAGCTATTACCGCCGCGAGATGCCCTTCTTCCTTTATTTTTAATGGGAATAACAGGTGTTGTTCTATTTAATCTCTTTCAGTTTTGGGCATTAGAACAAACATCCGCGACCAATGTTGGATTAATTTCAACATTAAATGCGATTTCAATTGCTGTTTTTTCATCTTTATTTTTAAAAGAAAAAATGAATATGCTCCAAATGTTTTCTATGATTCTTTCACTTTTTGGCGTGATTCTTGTTCTCTCAAAAGGAAAGGGCAACCTATTGCTTTCCTTGCATTTTAATACAGGTGATCTATGGATGTTGACCGCTGTATGTATATGGGGAATATATTCTGTTTGCAGCAGATGGGCAACGACAAAGACATCACCAATGATGTCTACATTATACTCCGGTATATTTGGACTTATCGTCCTTCTTCCGTTTAATCTCTCTGATTTTACTGTTTCCAATATAAATGCTTCTTTCGTAGAATCCATTTTATATACAGGTGTTATCTCAACTGTAGTGTGTATGGTATTTTGGAATATTGGCGTACAGAAATTAGGTGCCGCTACATCAGGTATTTTCTTAAATTTCAATCCGATTTTCACTGCAATTTTAGCGTTTTTATTATTAGGTGAACAAATGACGTGGATACAAGGAATCGGGAGCGGCATCGTGATTATAGGATGTTATTTATCCTCATACTTTAAAACGAATACAATTTCGAAACAGAATGTTCATTCACAGCCTTCAAATACGACTCTTGTTCGCAGTCACTAAAAAGGGCACTTCTCGCTTCAGGAGAAGTGCTCTTTTTAATCTGCTGCTTAATGAGCATGCGGCACTCTCCCTTAAACAAATCATTCACATCATCGACTTTTCATCCGTCGGATCCAAGTGAACAGATCATCAGCAGGTATGTGACCGTCATCCGTAATAACTATCACACAATTACAAAATTTATTATTAAATAAAGAACGGCCGACTATTTTTACAAGCCGGCTGTTCTATTTGTTGAAATTCTATATACACTCAACTAAGAATAAGTACATAAACCTTAAAGCCTTTTTGTCATACTTAAATTGTCCATAAAGGTGTATGAATTCCCGCGAACGCTATTTAGTAATTTCAAAAAGTCTGGTATTCCTCTTAAGATGTTTTTTCATGTCTTACCTAAATAGTTACGTTGATCCCTGTACATATTTATACTAACTTATAACACTCTAGGTAACAACCTTCCAATGCTGTTTATTAAATTTAACACATTGATAAATCCTTACAAAAGAAAGATTAAATCCCACGGAATAGGCTATGAAGATGGGAACGACTGAGACCAAGAACTCTCTACTTTTTATGAAATTATGAAGCGGAGCAGTTCCGTTAACTTACACCGTACTGCTCCGCTTCATTCATTTCTATTCTTTCTTTAATTTTTCTAGTTCTTTTCTCCGACTATGAATATAATAATTTAATATCTTTTTCATTCCTTCTAACTGTTCCAGAGTAGCATCTTGTCTAATATAGCGAATGGTTTTCTTAAAAGTCTTCGGATAATGATCTATATTTCTCATTTCTAAACCCCATTCCTCTATATATCTTTCTTATCTAGCTTTCTGCTTCCGTGATTATTTGTAACCTTCTCACATTCTAGAATATGAATCATCAAAAACTTTAATCTAAAAATATCACGCTACCTAAACTATGACAAATTCCTCTTGCGATAAAGGCCTATAAAGACCTAACTCTGCATAAATAACTTTTGCAATTTTCTCTACATACTCCTCTAACTGGGTGGCATCAGGCCCCTCCGCAATCTATTATGGCATTCTATACCAATGATTACCGAGTTTTGAATAGAGTATAATGTTTCCTCTAGTAAACTTCATAAAATTGCGGCTGACTTGATAAGAAACATTCGTTGTATAATAACTCATGTAATCAATCGCATAATCCATAGGACGAACAACATTTATACTCGGTCCTGAAGCGCTGTACTCTAAAGGAGACAAACCATATCCATCAAGTGAAAAAATGGCAGCAGCCGTTTCGGACATTTTAAAGAACTTTCGGATATTAGCATTTGAATACATTGAATAATCTACTATATTGGTTGCTAACATTTTTACGCCTAATGTATTCCGATAATAAACGGCTGAATCCCCTCTCATTTTATAATCGGTATTGGAGGCATATCCCTCATTAGACGCATAAGCATCTGTGTTTACAAAAAAACTTTCCAATAAGTAAAAATCTTGAATTCCCATATGAGTTGGTATTCCGAAAGGATTGTATGTTAGATCAACTTGATCTGACATCACGTCATCGGCGTTCCAGGCATTTACAGTAGTGAACATATTTTTACTATGGATATAATCAAGAGTAGAATTTAAACGATCGCGCGATACTCCAAAATCATATCCGGCATCATCTAAAAAAATTCCATCTGCGCTGATTAATTCCCATTGATCAGTCATATTTTCAATATCATAAAGCGAAAAATTATTAGTTGTAACACCTAAATCGATATAACCAAAAACTATCGCGTTTGGATTAATGGAATGAATGTTAGAAATGATATTTTTAGTTGATAAATAAAATGGACTGTTCGGATCTTCAAGTCCTGCACCAAATACAATATAATCGTATTCGGCAAAAATTTGAGCTGCTAAATCATCATCCCACACATGATTAACTCCTTGTGGGGTTCCATAATATATCAAAACTTTATAGGGTTGGTATTGATTCGCTTGGATCTGTGAAAAGCTCACCTTTTTGCCCCCTTCAAGTACCCGATTTTTAGAATTTGAATAACAAAGTGGTACCTTCTACCATACATTAAATCCTTTATTGGTATAAAAGGGAATGAATCCATTACTTTGGGCAAACTGATGATTTTCCCTTTCCGACTTAAATGAAACCGTAAAAACGGAAATACCGTATTGTTGTTGCAGCTTTTTTAAATTGTTTATCGAATCCCATGTCCATGGGTCTTTAGAAAGCTCATCATAATGGAAATTTTCCCACATAACCCCATTCACATAGGGTACAGTCGACTTTTGTAAAGTATTGAAACCCCAATTTTGTATAAGTAAAAAGTTAGGGTATTGATGTTTAATTTCCTTTAAAAAGGCTACTAATGCATCTCTTTGTTTTTCAAGCATGACAGGATCGTTGGAGTATTGGTCATCGATATCACCGACAGTGTCTAAAAATACTCCATCAAAATTTTTCCCAGCGACTTGGTTTTTAATTTCATTCAATAATAGATTTTTGTAGTGTAAAGAAGAGATATCCATTAAATAAGAATCCCACTTCGAAAAATGAACACGGCTCCCGTTCCTTATAATATAATCAGTAGGTTCAGCCTTGGAAACCAAATTTTTCTTCCATGTATCAAGTTCCATTACACTAATATAGCCCATTACAATTGTTCCGTTTTTTTTAATTTTATCGACCTGCTCTTTTGAAAATTCATAAGGTTCTACAATAACCATTTTATAATTTTTCATTTCTTCTAAGATTTTTTCATTAGGAGCCCCATAAAATATTTTGTACGAAGACACTTCCTTAAAAGAAGTTTTTTTGGTGAAATGATGTTTTTCTGGAAAAAATCCTCTTATACCAAATAACAGAGCAAACACTAAAAATAGTGAAAATGGTATAAAGAAAATTAATAATTTTTTCTTATATATCATTTTCATAACCTCCAAAACATAGAAATAAAAATTGAGTTACTTAAATTTCTAATAACTAGTTCTCACTCCATTATATTTAATTTGTAATCTGTATCTATTAAGTCAAGTATTTTTAAAAATTAGTTTAATAGTTTGATGCTAAAACTTGATTACAAAGTGTAGGCAAATTCTGAGCCAGATTCGAATCTAATTGGCTTAGGTATTGATAGAACTATGAATAGTTCTCTTTCCGAAGTTTAGACTGATCTGAGACTAAAGTTATTTGGCCGTACAAAACCTTGAATATGTTACATCATCCCTTTGTCATTTTATAAAAATTCATCAATTGGTCATTCATCATTCTTCCTTTTTCCCTGCTTGTGATCGTTCTTGGATAACCGGGAATCCTATTTTCTGTTGCTTAGACATAAGCTGGGCAGCTGGTGGTAGACTTCTGTCCATCGTATTAAAAAACGAGTGGTAAAGTAACCTTTTCAAATGTTGGTTTAGGAGCAGCAGCCCAATCAGTAACATCAATATTGTTCCTAATAAGTACCCTGTTCCGATTGGCCACTGCATGTATTTGGCAATCTCTGTCGTAATAAACAGGGCGAGCAGGCCTAGACTTACCGACCACAAAGCGCTTTTTCGCGCATCGAAGTAAAGTAATAGTAGGAACACGGTGATCCATGTCATATGCATGATACTCCCAATAATTGTCCACTGAAAGATTTCGATAACTTCATGGTACGTTATAGTAAATTGCTGGGCGATCACCCAACCTAGAACTGCTGTAACTGTTTGTATCCTTGCTATCCTAAAAAGTGTTTTCTTCGTCAGTGTCCGTAATTCTTCTTCGTAAATCTGGATTTGTGCCAAATTGGCTCCCCGTTCAATCGAATCATAAAACTGCCGATATACTTGATAAAAATTAGTTTCTATCTTTATAGAGAACACCACAAAAGAAGGAATGAATGCGAGAAGTGTTAAAAACTTCGCTGAATCATAGCTTGGTGCCAACAGATAGGAATCAGAAACTTTGACCTGAATATCAGAGAACCAATAGACAATATTATCCACCCATAAGGTCAATCCATAGAACAATCCAATCCAGAGCAGTTCCGGGTAGCACTTATACTGCTGGCGGATATCGAAAAGTGCAGGAATCCGACCCGAAAAGTCTCTAATGACCACTCCTCCGATCCAGAGGAACGTTAAACCCAGCCCAATCGTATACACGGCAAGAATCCTTGTCGGATTAGGAGCCGGTCCACCTTTCAGTACCCACACACTCCAGGTAATTATAACGATAAGTTGGACGACTATCCCTACCAGAAAGCCGCGGGCAATGTCCCGGTATGCTTTTGCTGCCGACAGCAGAATCATTAGCAACCAGAGCAGCGTCAGGGTGACAGTTAATACTACCGTCCAGATCCGATAAGAAAACGTCAGCGGCAGAAACAACTGTCCGATTGTACTCCCAATGAGTGCCGTCGTTCCGCAATATACAAAAATTGATGTGAATCCACTTAGTAAGCGGTCATGAGATTTAACGTATAACGCATCTGCTAGATAACGGGTTAGAAATAATTGCGCCAAGTTCGAAATCAGGCTTGATCCCATCGTTGCGTACGTTACTGTTGCGAAAAACAGATCTCGCTGTTCCTTTGTCATCCCAAAATGGTTGCTCCAGAAATAAAGGATGAACAGACTTGTCAGAGTCAACACCCAGGGACCTGCCACTACAAACGTCGCAGCCCCGTACAACCGCCACTTCTTGCTTACACTCTTGCTGCTGCCGAGTGCCTTCTGTAATGTAAATCCGATACCGGCCATGCTGCACCCCCCACTGCTTCTTCAAACAAATCACGATATTTCTTGATCACATCATCAAACTGGTAATAACGAGCTACCCGTTCCCGACCAATACATCCCATCTCCGCCCGTAGTTCAGGATTCCGAGCTAATTCCACTATTGCAGTCCCAGTCTCTTCAGGAGTCATGAGTTTTGTAACAAATCCACAACGACCGAGTTGCATGTCCTCACCAGGCAGTCCCTTCATTAATTCCCGGCAGGCTCCAACATCTGTAGTAACACAGGGAATCCCGGCTGCCATCGCTTCAAGTAGAACAAGAGGCTGGCCTTCTGAAATCGACGTCAAAACAATACAATCGAGGTTGGGCATGTATTCCATAATATTAACAGGTCCTGTCCATACGCAAGACGTACCAATCCCTAATGATTCAATTAACATTTGACATTCAGCGAAATATCCCGGATCTTCGTCCTGAGGCCCCATCAGCATGAGCTTCGCTTCCGGTATCTGTGTAACAACAATAGCCATTGCACGTATCAGTGTTTTCACATCCTTGATTGGCACTACCCGCAGGATTGCTCCAATCGTAAACGAGCGATTCAATGTAGGTGTTATCTGAGCAAACTTCTCTAGATTGATTCCGTTCGGAATCAGCCGCATCCTTGCCGAATCAGCTCCATAGCTTAACTGCGCTTGCTGATTGACCACTGAGAGAGTCGTCAGAAACGTACAATCTCTGTACGCGACCTTGCTCAAATGATCGAAGAAATCTTTCCACCAAGCTTTCAGTGGACCGATGATCCAATTGGCTCGGATGATCTCTTCTTCACGTTCTCGTGCATAGATACCATGCTCCGTGATGATAAGTGGACGACCGGTTAATCGGTGTATTTGTGCACCGTACCAACCAGCATATCCGGTAGATGGACTGTATAACAAATCCCCTTCTGGCGGCGATACTCGTAGCAGCCGCAACAACGGCAGCCACATCGAACGCCAATTCCAGAAGAAATCCGAGAAACCAGGTGTATTCGGTAATGTACGATAGCTATTGAGCAATGCAGTCCATGCCCACTCTGAACGGAGCACAGACTCAGCCGTTGGCGTATATTTTTTCTGTCGTAACCTCCATATCGTCTCAACAGAAGGCAATTCTCCTGTTTGGAAAAAATGAACCATCTCGTCCTGTTCCTTTTTCTTCCACCCATATAACTCTTCATTTCCTGATTCTGCTTCCTGCAAATAGATCTCCTGCACTTCAATGACATTGTGCGGCAATTTATAACGATATTGTGCATGGGACTGGCGTTTCCCACCAATGTATACTAACGTAAACTCATAGTCCTGCATGGCCTGAATCATCTGATGCATCCAACTGGAAACACCCCCCTGAATATATGGATAGGTTCCTTCAAGAAGCATGGTTACTTTCATCGTTTCTCCTCCATCACCACGTTAGGATCGTCTACGCGTATCCACAAAATTCCGTATTCTTTGTCTTCCTTAACAATCGAACCGCCCTGCTTGATGTGCCAAGAGGATTGAGAAGGTACTCGTACTTCAAGGAACAATGGTCCTTGAAGTGGCGTCACCGATACTTTCAACAGCCCTGGTTCACTGCGGTCGATATTTAAATGGGCTTCGTGATACACCCGTAGGGCATCCGATAACTGGGTCGCCGTTAATGGACGCAACCATCCGAAACGTTGATTTACATCACCCACCACGGAATCAAATGAATCACGTAATTCCGTCCAGGGCTTGTCATGATTACGATCTGGATCAAACACATCATCTGGATGGTTGAAGTGAGATACGATCCCAAGATTTGCGACCACGCTGTAAAGTTCAAACTTTTGATTGCTATTCAAAATATAACCATATGATGCTCGTGGAGTACCCATAATCTGCGGGAATTTCGGATCAGGTAAGAACTCCTGTTCGAACGTACCTTCATTTACATCCTTAGTATAGATAGAACTAATCGTTTTCAGCTCTGGAAACATATCAAGTAACGTTTTTTCTCCCTCTGTTGACAGCATATTTGAAGGCGGGATATACATGGTTGGGAGAGGTGTTTTAAACAACTGCTGCCAGTTTTCACGAGCGGTTTGAAGCGCCCCTTTCATGTCATCTGTTGATGGCCATGGATTATAACCTAGTTCCTTCCTCAGTTTATCCGAATACCCTGATACCAATGGCTGATGGTTGTAACCGTGTAGACCAAGTTCTCCCCCCCTGCCAATGATCGACTCTAAATGATATAGTTCCTCATACTTTGGAATCAGAAACGGTGCGGTCACGTTATTTGAATATGTCATGATGATGCCTGTCGAAAATCGGATACCATACTTGTTTGCGATATGCTCCATGTCGGGATCAAACTGTTTCAGTCGAAACTGATAATCCGTCATCCCAGTCTTGTTCCCCTGAGTCACTTGATTAATTCCGACCGGAGATGGAAAGTCGTCAATAAACCAGACCTGTCCGCCAACACTTGCCTTAACCGAGACGGGCTGTGCCTTTAGCACTCCTTGTATAAACACGCCGCGAAAATACTTCGTTGCAAGAGAAGTCAAGTTGTAAACTAGAACTCTTCCATGACCTCTCTCTCCGTACCAAAGGTATGGAACACGTTTTGGCGCTACCGACTCCGCCCATACTTTCATCTCGGGACTGAGGGTAACGTCCAGTGAAGATGACTGCAAGTAATTTTTTGTTAAATCTTGATCGCTTAATCCAGGGTAGAATTTCGTCGTCCAGTGTAAACCCGAGGCATCACCTGTTACGAATTGAGGTTCCCCTTGAATTCCAAAGAACTCGTTCAACGGAGAATTCGAGCTGGACCAGGCATTGACGAGTAAACCACCTGACTGTTCCGTATAAGCTTTCAGTTTGTCAGCCCACTTTAAATCCGACTCGTCTTCTGCCAGCAGAATCACTGCTCCTTGTACATACGGTGTCAAATCGCGAGGAGCTTTGTTCCAATCCTCCCAAGTAATCACGTCAAGCGGCAGTTTGGAGTATTGAAATGCCATTTTTAAGTTGGGTAAAACCTTTGAGAACTCCTTGTCGTCGCCGGTATCCTTAACAATGATAAGATACCGTACGCCCTGGCTGTTTGGTTGAGAAGCCGTCTTAGCCGCCGCAAATGAAACAGTCTCTGTTTTCAGCAACTTCAGCTCTTGTAGGGCGAAGTTGCTGAAACGGTATATTGCTGGAATCAGGGCAACGAGTAAGAGGATGATGTATAATAATTTGCGATTGATCCTCTTCATGCTAGTACATCCTTTCTCCGTTCTCGATACAATTCAACCAACCCCCGTACGTCGGAGCGTAGTGCTTCCAAATTCTTAACCATTAAAGACAAACGATTGATCTCCCATTGGTCATTTTGTTCATACGCTACGGCCAGTAACACACCAAGGGCTCGATCACGTTCAGGCGATGTTAGCCAATTTGCTGCGACTTGCATCGATTCTTTCCATCTTCCCAAGGCTAAGAACGCCTCTGCCTGCTGAATCGCAGTTAAAGGTTGATGAGGATTAATCGCTAGACTTTGTTCGAGAGCATAAAGTCTTTTTTCCTGATAGAAGCGTCCTAGCTCTTCCCCGGCGATTCCTTCATCGACCAACGACCAATATTCCTCTGCTAGTCGGTTCCACGCATCCGTGTTCGCCTGGCCTTCTGAAAGTAACCGTTCCAGACGAGTAATCTCCGCAGTATGTACGGCCTCTGCTTGGTTGATCAGCGACGCAGCATAATAACGCACTGAAGGGTCTTGATCGACCAATCCATGCCGGACGATCGGAACGTTTATCTTATCCTCTAACTCTTGGCTGTAAAGAAGCATTTCCTTCTTCTGGTTCACTTCTCCATCCGTCAGGACGTCAATTAACGGTACCATGTCGACCAGGGCTCCCCAATCTACTTTCGATTGATATGTTTCTGAAGTAACAGGTACATCTTCCCAGGCACCATAAGGGTGAGAAGGGATCAACGACCAAACTACGCCAATCACGCTTCCCAAACCAGGCAGGAGCAATACAGTCCAAGAGATCATCGTTTGCCTACTTGACCAAACCTGGGTACGTGAAACCGGCTGGGCAAGATAAACCCCAAATCCAGCAAGTATCATCCGCAGTGGTATCAACCACCATATCTCTGTATAAAGTAACGTCGCGAATAGAAAGATATCGACTGGTACAAAACAACTAAATACGATAATGGAGGGGAGATGACGTAAAGAAATCTCCCTCTTTCGATCATATTGCCCCTTAAGAGGATTAAGAAGGAACCTATGTGTTTTAAATAAGCTTTGCATCTTTCAATTGTCCTCCTTAAACCATTACTTCATCTTCACTGACAATCGTGTTTTTAAAAAGATCGTCAAATCGTTCGCCATTAAGTAAATATTTTGGCTCGAGAGAGTAAACCCTTTC
Source organism: Ectobacillus panaciterrae DSM 19096 (assembly GCF_000430785.1). Classification (GTDB taxonomy): domain Bacteria; phylum Bacillota; class Bacilli; order Bacillales; family Bacillaceae_G; genus Ectobacillus; species Ectobacillus panaciterrae. The sequence goes on along the minus strand of NZ_KE387247.1, from coordinate 72,149 downwards.
CAACGAAGCGCCCGTCCAATCTGCTATAATAGATAATAATTTGAGAGAATCGGAATTGACTTTGATCCGTGGTAAACGATGCACCACGATCATCGCATACATGTGACGCGAGACATGAATCGGAACCATATAGATCGGACCTTCACCTTGTTCAACATCAACAAACGACAGCACCTTACCATATGAGACCGTTCTCTGCCAAAGTGAATTCTGTTCGATCAAATTCGGCAAAACCGATTCTCCTTTGTGTAAAAGGAGCTGTGCAATGCGTCCATTCTCGTCTAGTCGATAGATACTAGCCTGTTCCACTTGTAGTAAGTCTTCTAAAACATCCATTACTCCACTGAAAATTTTCTCGACCGACAAGGCATTCAAGTTTCGGGACATCTGATATAGACGTAACATGCTTGCCGTTTGCCCTAGTATCCGTCCCTGAAGTTCGAGAAGAGCCTCTTCTGCCTTTTGTAAACTACGGGTACTCTCTTGCATTTCTTTTTGTGACAATTGCATCTGCTCGTTTACATGTTGCAGGCGACGATGCCAGGACAACCTGGTCTCACCAACAACATAACCGACAATTAAGAACAGCAACGGTGCAAAATAAGCCGATGGATACACTTTAAGAAACTCCATGAATCCCTCTAATGAAAGAGCAGCCGAATTGAAGGAAAAACCTACAGCATAGAAGGATAGACACAAATAGAGTAACGATGAAATAGCCCCAGTGAACACGCCTGCCCAAGGACCTGATGCCAACGCTCCATACAAGATAACAATGAAAAAAGGATGCGGATTCATTTCGGTCAAAACCTTGTTTGGTAAGAACGTGGTCATCAATATCAAGGCAATCAATACTTGTAGCCCTACAAAAAACTGATCTTTTAGTTGCGACATTTATCTACTCACTTCCCTTGATTTACCTGGACCAATGTAATTAACACTATACAGGTAAGTATACTCATAAAAATAAAAACTCTTTTTAAAACATTTTTTCGTTATCTCGGTTAATTTATTGATTTAAATTCTGTTTTATGGTTAAATAACAATATAGTAATTTCGGTACTAGCTCATGTTACGAATCAAACATGTAAAAAATGATAATTAACGTTCATAAAATCCCAGTTAAACCTAGAGGCTCTTCGCTCAATACTGATGCTAGAACAAGTTTACTAGACCTTATAACCTACTTACAGCCTTTCATAGAATATCGATGTGTTGTTAGTAGACTGTGAAGGAAATCAGAGTCAGGTATCGTGTTTTTGGACTTCACGAGCTACAGTTGCCATTGGAATTTCTTTCATCAAAGACATGACAAATGATTCAAAAACCATGCAAACTCAGCTTGCTGTCTCACCCTTTCTACATAAACAGTTAAAATTTTATGGCCAGTTTTACGCCAGATTCGCGGAAATTGAGCATGAAAAATCGTTTTATATTGGAAAAATCGGGACAGCCGTGTTATTCGCCGTTTGTTTTACCAAATTCACGATCGCTTACAAACCATAGATTAATTTTTTCTATTCTTTATAAAGATAAAGAATACTGTTTTGAATAATATTGTATGGTTTCTTTCAATCCACCATACAAATCAATCTCAGAGTTCCAACCTAACACAGTTTTTGCCTTTTGATTATCTAAATAACTATGTAAAATATCTCCGGGTCTTGGATCTCTATAAATGGGACGCACATTTTTATCTAAAATTTGGTTCATCATCGACAACAGTTCATTAACTGTTGTTTGGGTATTACAACTAATATTAAAAGTATTATTGTGCCCTTTGTTTAGAGCAGCTAGATTTGCAGAAGCAATATCCTTAACATTGATAAAATCCCTAGTTTGTTCCCCGTCTCCAAAAATAAAAGGAGATTCATTATTCAAAAGTTTATCTACAAAAATCGATACTACTCCTCCCTCACCTTTTGGATCTTGACGAATACCATAAACGTTGGCATAACGGAGAATTGTGTATTTCAGATCATATAATTGTGAAAAAGTCTGGATATAGTGTTCCGGGGTGTGTTTTGAAATACCATAAAATGATATCGGATTAATCTCATGATTTTCATCCACACCTAAGTAGATAGGTTTTCCATAAGCCGCAGCTGACGAAGCATAAACAATCTTCTCTACATTATATTTAATACATTTTTCCAAAACGTTGATGGTCCCTAATATATTAACTTTAGCATCGAAACTAGGGTCCTTTAAAGAGCTTTGGATATCGATTTGCGCTGCTTGATGAATAACATAATTAGGTTTCTCAATTAGAAAAACGGTTTCCATGTCTTTCTCTGTTATATCGACCTGATAAAAAGTAGCAGATGGATTTAAATGTTTAGGATTACCAGTTGACAAGTTATCTACAATTACTACTTCATAATTATTCTCTATTAATTTATCTACTATATGCGATCCAATAAATCCAGCCCCACCAGTCACTAATACTTTCATTATGTTTCTCCTTTCAATCATAAAGTTAAGGTATTCTAAATAGACTATAGTTAAAATGTATAACCGAGACGTAACAAAGAGATTAAATAATTGTAAAATTATTTTTACCGCTTTCAATATAAATTAAAGGGTTCAGTTTTGATGCAAAAAATCTATCAAATTTGGACATACTGACACTACTACTCTACAAAGATATGTGATCGGTATGAAAACGAAACATTACAGCAGTTAGTGACAAATTAATAGAAAGAGGATTAGTTATTAGACAAAGAAGCGCAGAAGATCGTAGGTTCATATACCTTTCTATAACAGACAAAGGGAAGGAACTTGCTGAAAAGATGTAGAAAATGTTATATCAATCCTATGAAGAAAAATTTCAAAATTTTACTGATGAGGAAATTAAAACATTTAGTCACTTATTAAACAAAGTACGAATGAGTGATCTTTCCTAAAATCATTCTATACTAAATACCTCATATAGCTAGTCATAATATATACGAAATTAGGTTCTGGTGCAAAGATCACTCCCTAGAAGCATAGAGTATCAGTATGTCCAAGATTTAAAGATTACTTGCAACTGTCTTGAAGTTTTTGCACCAGAACCAAATACTTCATTTATCTATCGCACCTTCAGTATATTTGTACTATATTCAATTAGCTTTTGGTGCTTGATCCGAAGGAATTGAATTTTAATGATTAATTCCAATTTTAACAAAAGAACGGACGTAATCAATACGCCGATATAAGGCCTCCCCTATCGCAGCTTGTTACGATTTTCTTGAGGAATCCGCAATGTTTGCTTAGGCTTTCACTGTCGTTAACGGACTGCTTGAATCAATCGAAATAACTGATTAGTAGTTAATCGTAAATTGTCAAAAGTAACTTTCGGATCCATTGCTTGTTCAAGGGACATCGGTGCATTCATAATAGAGAAATAAGAAGTTATGCCAAGTTTGTTTAAAATCGATGTTTCTTCTGAAATACCGCCTGCTAGTGCAATTACTGGGATATGGTGCCTATGTGCCAATTGTGCTACGCCTAAAGGAGCCTTTCCCATTGAAGTTTGCCCATCTAATTTTCCTTCACCTGTAATAACAAAATCGACGCCTTGTATTTTTTCTTCCATTCTAATTAAATCTAAAACTAGCTCGATTCCAGACTGGAGATGTGCGTGTAAGAAGCCTGAAAATGCAGCTCCCAGTCCGCCGGCAGCTCCTGCTCCAACAATGTTATGAACATCGGTATCCAGCTCATACAGAACAACCTGTGCAAAGTGTTCAAGCCCTTTATCGAGCTCTTTTACCATTTTTGCTGTTGCTCCTTTTTGAGGACCAAAAACATAAGTGGCTCCGCTTGGTCCGTAAAGAGGATTGTTCACATCACATGCCACTTTGAACGTGCAATCCTTCAACTTGGGATGTACATGGGTCACATCAATTTTGCGAATATTTTGCAGTTCTTGTCCTCCCAAACCTACTTCCTCATTGTGTTGATCTAAGAAGCTAAAGCCTAACGCTTGAAGCATTCCAACACCCGCATCATTTGTGGCACTGCCCCCAAGTCCAATGACAAATTCGCGACATCCTTTTTCTATCGCATCACAAATAAGTTCGCCAACGCCATATGTAGTTGTAACAGATGGATTTCGTCTGTTAGAAGGAACAAGCGGTAAACCACATGCTGCTGCGACTTCAATAACTGCCGTTTTTTCATCTCCTAGGATACCGTATACAGCATCTACTTTTTCGTTTAACGGTCCTGTTACTTCTTTTTTGATAGATTGTCCGCCTGTTGCTTGGATCAATGCTTCTACAGTACCTTCGCCACCGTCTGCTAAAGGAAGAATCACAATCTCCGCATCATGATAGACATCTTTTATTCCTAAAGAAATAGCTTTACTGCCCTCTGTAGAAGAAATACTTCCTTTAAATGAATCAATTGCAATTAAAACCTTCATGTTTAGCGCCTGGTTGATGAAATCGTATCAAACCATACCAAATCGCAGAGAAACCAGATGAAATCTCCACTTCTATGGCGACTCTCACGTCACTCCATCAGAGAAGGGCTTCCCTTCGTCATATGCCAGATGCATAAGACAGTCTATGGCGACCTGTTAGGTCTGGCGGTTCCAAACACAGGATTCACCTCCTTTTTTATGAATGATAAACAAAATTATGCTGTCAGTCCAAACAATTGATAGATGAATTTTGTTTAACTTTGGACAGACTTCTCCTCTAGGAGAAGTGTCCCTTTTTCAATAGCTAATACCAATTGTTTTGCTAAAAGGCTCTCTTGAAGGAATTGGGTGACATCAACATTTTAATCAGTGATTCATCTTCTTTATATAGCTTTAAGACGTTTAATGATTTCATCTGTTACATCTTTTGTAGTGCATTGTCCACCGATGTCAGGTGTTAAGAATCCATCACTTGTTACATCTTCAATCACATTTAATAAGGCACTTCCAAGTTCTTCCTCACCAAAATGGTCTAACATCATTTTGGCAGTCCAAATTTGACCGATTGGGTTGGCAATGCCTTTCCCTATAATATCTGGGGCAGATCCATGGACTGGTTCAAACATAGAAGGGTATTTCCCGTTGACATTGATGTTTGCTGCTGGAGCAATTCCAACGCTGCCCATGATAGCTGCGCCTAAATCTGTCAAAATATCCCCAAATAAATTACTTGCTACAATTACGTCAAATCTTTCAGGACGAGTAACAAAGAATGCTGATAACGCATCGATATGTTGCGAGTCTGTGCTTACTTCCGGATAATCTTTCGAAACATCTTCAAACACACTATCCCAAAAAGGCATAGAATGGTAGATTCCGTTGGATTTTGTGGCACTGGTTACATGCTTTCTCCGCTTTAATGCTAATTCAAAAGCAAAGCGCATAGCTTTTTCTGTTCCTTTTCTTGAAAAAATGGCATTTTGAATGGCAATTTGATCTTCCCCTTGGTATATTTTCCCTCCAACCGAGCTGTATTCCCCTTCACTATTCTCTCGAACAACAATCAGGTCAAAATCTTTGGGATTTAGCAAAGGAGACTTAACACCTTTAATGATTTTTGCTGGGCGTATATTAATAACCTGCTCAAACTCACGGCGGATTTTGATTAGAAGCCCCCATAATGAAACGTGGTCAGGAACAAGATTTATATTACCAACTGCCCCCAAGAAAATACTATCAAAATCTTTTAATCTCTCTAAACCGTCTTCCGGCATCATGTTACCATGCTCTAGATAGTACTCACAACTCCAAGGAAAATCTACAAACTCAAATTTTAATCCTCCATGAATATCTGATATCGTCTTTAAAACACTTGTCGCTGCTGGAACAACTTCTTTTCCCACTCCATCTCCGGGTATGTTAGCGATTTTCAAAGTTTTCATCATCAAACTCCTCACTATTATAGAAATTTAACTTAGTTCCTAAAGATATAGTCGGCAGTCGACCGTATCCTTGTTTTTGATTTTACAAGAAAGAAGGTTTTCATACAAGAAAAATTTTTATAACTTTCTTAATTGATGAACAGAAGCCACTATATACTTACATTTCATTTTCATTAACATATTAAATTTCCCATCCATCTTTTTACTTTTACTACAGAAGAAATTTTACTTATGGCTTGAAGAAAAAATAAAAAACCATGATCTAATAATCATGGCTTCGTGGTTTCAGTTGATTTAGGTAGAACTTCGATTAAATGGTCAAGATCGTATTTCAAGTGATCAATCATTGCCTTTGAGGCCTGATCTTCTTCCCTCTTCTTAATATGATAAAATATTTCACGATGTTGATTTAGAATAATTTCGGCGCGGTTTTCTCCTTGGAAGTTTAAAATACGAAAGAAGTACATGAGTGATTTTAAATCATTCAGTTGTTTTTGTAATCGACTGTTTTGAGTGTATTGGATGATTAAACTGTGAAATAACTCATTTAAAGTGATAATAGTATTATCTTCTTGGACAGCATGAATAGCCTGCTCCGTTTGCAGCAAAGTTCTTTCAATTTCATCTAACTCAGCATCCGTAGCGATTTTAGTAGTTAACCCAACTGCAAAAGATTCAAGTGCCATGCGGCAAAAATAAATCTCCTCAACATCTTTCATAGTAGGCTCGTAGACCATAACTCTTGATTTTTCATCAACGATCACTAGTCCTTCTTTTTCTAAAATTCGTATAGCTTCTCGTATCGGACTTTTACTCACATTAAATTCTTTAGCCAGTTGGGTCTCAACAATACGTTCACCTGGTTTGAATTTCCCTTCAAATATCATCTTTTTTATTGAATGATAAAATTGTTCATAATATGGCACAGGTTTTTCAATCAAAAAATCATTCATATTCTCACCCTTTTTCTGCAAGGTATGTTTAGAATTTATATTATTTCATAAACGTAACCAATGTTGTAAAATGTATGATTAAAAAGTACCAAACTAACTTTAGTACGGTGTTTATAGCTTGTCTAGTAACTATTAATGAGCATCTACATTATCTTAACATCTAGCTATCATAACATCAATTCCATGAAATACTATCGATATGCTACTACATACCTTTCTCCATTACAAAATTTATTATTAAATAAAGAACAGCCGACTATTTTTACAATTCGGCTGTTCTCTTCCAACTAAAAGAAACGTTTTTATGTCAATTTTTTAGTTGCATTTATATATTACTTTTCAAACAAAAATTGCACCTTATCCTCTTTCCATTCCAGCTTCGCGTCAAACGTTTTCTCACCCTTCTTAAAGCCTTTTATAACATTGGTTACCCCATCCTTCATGAGTTTCTTCACGTTTGCCTGTGAAACGGTTTTACCGAGGATTTTCTTTGAAATGGTAAAATTGCATTTAGTTTTCGCATAGTTGGTGCATCCATAGAATGTTCCCTTATCTATTACTTGACCATCGCATTTTTTGCATGCGCCAAGCGGTGTATTGGCTCTTCTCTCCGGCTTCTTGGACTGAAACTGTTCTTTATCAACATTGCTGAAATCCCATTCTTTGGATTGCTCAACTGCATGCTCGATCATTTTTGCAGTCAGCTTTTTCGCTTGCTCCATAAAAGAAGCGGCATTTGCTTTGCCATCTCCAATTTCCGCGAGGCGCTGCTCCCAGCGTGCCGTCATTTCCGGTGAAGCGAGAATCTGCTCTCCGATGGCGTCAATAAGGAGCGTTCCTTTTTCAGTCGCAAATACCTGATTGTTTTTCACATCAATATACTTGCGGTCTTTCAGCATCGTAATGATGCCCGCGCGAGTCGCTTCAGTTCCAAGTCCTTCAGCCTTATTCAGTACCTTTTCAAGCTGCTGATCTTCAAGAACTTTGCCAGCCGTTTTCATAAGCGTAATAAGCTGCCCCTCTGTATAGCGTTTTGGCGGCTGCGTTTTCCCTTCCTTTACTTTCACATCAGCAACAACACCTGTTTCGCCTTTTTCCAGACGCGGCAGCAATACATCATCTTCGTCCTCTTTACTGGATTCCGCATACAGCACCTTGCGCCAGCCTTCTTGAATTTGCTGCTTTCCTTTCGAAATGAAAACGGCCCTTCCGTCTACAAGCGTTGATACTGTTGTATAATCGAAAATTGCAGGGTCGTAGTGCGCCGCAATTAAACGCTTTGCCACTAAATCATAAATTTTCCGTTCATCCCCGCTCAGTTTCGTTACGTCTGGCACTTGCTCGGTTGGAATGATAGCATAGTGATCCGTTACCTTTTTTTCGTTCACGTACCGTCTATTGTTAGCGATAGAGGCGATTGGAGTTGGAAAGTACGCTTTATACGCTTCCTGCTGACCGAGCTTTCCTAAAATATCGGAAAAACCGGCCGCTTCTCCTTTTGTCACGAAGCTGGAATCTGATCTCGGATAGGATAAATAGCCTTTCGTATACAAGCTTTGCGCCACATCCAATGTTTTTTTCGGCGAGAATTTAAAAGCTCGATTGGCAGTTGCCTGAAGAGATGACAAATTAAACAAATACGGTGGTTGAAATTCTTTCCGCTCCACTTCCATCTCATCCACTGCCGCTGGCTTTCCTTGACAAAACGCTGCAATTTTCGCTGCCATCTCCGGATTATCCAAGCGTGTTTCATTATCCTTATGCCATTTCCCTTCATACTGCTTACCATCCATATCAAATAGAGCGATAACTTCCCAAAACGGCTTGGACACGAAACTTGCAATCTCTTTTTCGCGCTTTACAACTAAGGCTAATGTAGGCGTCTGCACTCGCCCCGCTGAAAATACATCTGAAATTCCTTTTTGCTTCATTAAAATTGTATAAACCCGTGAAGCATTCATTCCGACAAGCCAGTCCGCACATGCGCGACTGTATGCTTCATAATACAAATTGCGCGTATCATTCTCCGTAAGTAGATTGGCGAAACCGTCTTTCACAGCTTTTTCCGTAAGCGAAGAAATCCATAACCGTTTCATCGGCTTCGTAATGTGCGCGGTTTGGAGGATTGTGCGGACGATAAGCTCTCCCTCACGGCCTGCATCGCCCGCGTGAATGATTTCTTTTACCTCTGACTTTTTTAAAAGGTCACGAATCGTGTAAAACTGTTTTGCTTTGGATTTTGTTACTTTGTACTGAAACCTTTCCGGAATCATCGGCAATGCAGCTACAGACCACTTTTTCCATGCATCGTTATATTCCTCTGGTGATAAAAGCTCGCAAATATGACCGACCGCCCATGTAAAAAAAGCACCGTTTGGAAAATATGAATTCGGCGCAACTTCTATGTACCCATCTTTCTTCTTATATTTGAATGGAGCCGCCAGCTTCATGGCCTGATCCGGCTTTTCCGCAATGATAACCTTCATGAAAACACCTTCCCTTTTTACCTTCTCCTATTATAAACCTTGAAGGAACAGAAGTTCAACGGACAGGATGAAACGTTCTGCCGCTGCTTCTACTATAGATTGCCATAAAATTTATCTTGCTTTTTGAAAGCACTTTCAGTATGATTTGGATATACCATTTGTTCAGACGTCTGACAACTATAACGTGCGGACATATGATAAGGAGAAAATCTATGAAAGAACGTTTTGCTTTTTTCACACTCGGATTATTGATTTTAACACTTGGTGTTGCGCTGATTATTAAATCCAACCTAGGCGCTTCCGCATGGGATGCGCTCGCGGTCGGAGAATCCAGAATGTTTGACTTAACAATCGGAACGTGCGTGTTCATCAACGGAATTGTTCTCATCTTCATCAATGCTTTTTTATTGAAAAAGCGTCCGGAAATTTTAGCAGCCGCAACAATTTTCGTAATCGGCATGCTCATTGACTTCTGGCTGCTTGTTGTATTAAAAGACTTTTCGCCTCAAGCTGTTTTCCTACAATACACAGCTCTTATTTCCGGTATTCTCACAATGGGAATCGGGGTTGCGATTTACTTGCAGGCAAAGTTCCCTTCAAGCCCGATGGATACATTGATGGTAGCGATTCATACACGCTTCAACTTGAACTTGCGCACTTCCCGTATCATCAGCGAAACATTTGCGCTGTTATTGGCATTCCTCTTTAAAGGAGCAATCGGGGTCGGTACAATTATCGTAACAGCTTCCCTTGGCTTCGTTGTACAATACTTCTATCCGATGTTTGCGCAAATGCTGAAAAGACAAAGCCTGCAACAATAGTCCTTTTTGAAGGGCTATTTTTTATGGAATCATTGCTTATACGTCGCGGCATCAGAAGAATAAGCTTTGACTTCATAAGCGTCTCCGCGTTCGGACATTTTGTTGTACTCTTGTTTAAACATTTGTACCTGTATTATCACGTATGAAACTCCATTTACATATAATAGGACAAGCACATTACGAGGAGGTGAATGTGTTGGAGGAAAGAAATTATTCCAAAGAAGAGATAAAAGAAATAAAAAAAGTACAAAAGAACTTAACGAATGATATTCAATTATTAGAAAGACGAATTACAGTCAGTGAAAAGGATATTGATGATATAAAAGAGGAACTGCGCAGCATTATGAGTAATACTATGTGGATTCTACGCATTGTCATCGCTTCTATTATCACTGCTTTACTGATGCTGCTGTTTAAAGGAGGCATGTAAGAAATATGTCGGCAGAAGAATACGGTGAAGGTTGGTGAGAGCAGCTCGCATAATTGGTGTTGCTCTTTTTCATGTTGTATAGTCTTTCTGCTTTTATTCAGGGCGATTCTTTCTCCTGCTCATTTTTTCTATGTTTTTGTCTGTAAAAATAATATATATTCATTATTTATTCTATATAATTTGTTTATTTGATTTAATAGAGTGTTTTTAAAGGAGACTGCTTGCATACGCAATCTCCCTTAATTTGTTACAGCATTTATTTCACGGCATACCCATGCTATATAAGTCCACTTTGTTATTCCGCCATATCTATCGTTTGCCACGTAGAACAAAAGGGAAACTGCGCTCGCTCCCTCTCTCTCTCCCTGCGTGGGCCACGAAAAGGGTTTGACCGCTTCTACGCTTAGCCGGATGCTCTCTCCCCCCTAAAAGAAAAGTTTTTATGTCGATTTTTTTAGTTGCATTTATATAGCGGATGTAGCTAACCTTTATGAACTGAAGCCTCAATCACTTTTTGCATCACATCTTCAAGCTTGCTCTCGCTCATAGAAGAAATACGGTGACTGAAATCTTCAAATGGAAGATTCATAGTGACAGAATTAGGAACGATAACACAATGCAGCCCGGCTTTTCGCGCAGCTATGAGGCCGTTAAGAGAATCCTCAAATGCAATGCTTTCATGAGGCTCGATGCCAAGTGCAGTATGAGCCTGAATATATAGCTCCGGATCTGGTTTTACATACTTTACATCTTCTTTTGTTTTAATTACTTGAAAATAATCAATAATGCCGAGTTTGTTTAGATACCCTTCTATCCAATTGCGGCTTGAACTGGAGGCTAGACCTATATGTAAACCGAGCGCTGTTGCTGCTTCCAAGTACTCCTTTACGCCATCGCGCAGGACAGGCTCTCCCATCTTTAGGTGAAAAAGCTCATGCGCTTCTTTTTTTATTTGTTCTAAGGTTGCCGGTTTTGTGATGCTTCTTTCTATAAGCGAGTACAATTCCGCATCATGCGTTCCGATAACGCGGGCAAATTGCTCTAAAGTCAAATTCATTCCATATCGGTGTACCGCTTCTTGAAACGCTTGAAACCATATTGTTTCCGTATCAACTACAAGTCCGTCAAAGTCGAAGATAATACCTTTGATCATGAAAAACCTTCTTTCTTTAAACTTCTTCCCGTCCTTCATGGATTGAAACGGCTCTTCGTACAGTCACATGCTATGGAGCAAATAATATAAACGCAGAATATTAAGAATAATGCATTCATAAAATTAGTTACGATAATGTTATTTCTATATATTAAATCTATTATAAAGAAAAGTCCTTTTCTATAACCGAAAAGAATCTGTTAGTTTCCCTCTATTATCAGTTTGAATAAAAACAAGAACTACCGCCTGCATACAAGCATATTTATACTTCAGTTGCTTGCGTACTATATAAGCTCAGCTTGTTCAAATCCGTTTTGCATGTATCAACAAACTTAGACAATCCTTTAATTTGCTCTACATCAGAGCTCTCAATAAAGGAATGAACATTGCCTACTATACTTTGAATATGCTCCGCCATTTCTGTCTTTTCTCTTTTTAATCGCTCTGTTTCTTGCAGCAGAAGACTTACTTCTGTTTCTGGCGTTTTTGTGCTTTGTGCTGCTATGCTGGACAGCTCGTATATACCTTCTATAAGCTGATACATTTTCTTTTCGTTTTCTTTATTATGTTCACTGATGATCTGAAAATGATGAATCATGCCTGATAAAAGCTGTACGAGATTTTTTTTCGGTTTGTCGTGAACTACTTGTGCGTCTCTTTGGGCAAGATGATTTTGCTGATTTGCAATTTCTCCTGCAGGCCAATTTACTTGCTTCGACTGCTTTCTGGACTCTTTTGGATACTCTTGCCCGGGTTTTCGGCCTGGCTTTTGTTTTGTCAGATTTTCTAACGAAAGCTGATTGTTTCGCAATTTATAGTATGTGTTTTGCAATTGACTTTTCGTTTTTGGAAAGATATTCAGACCGTCTTTACTCAGCTTTTCGGAAATAATGATTACACTGATGCCGTTCTTTTGAAAGAACTTATATGCATGTAATAACAGCTCCAGTTCCGGTTTAAACCACATAAATCCAGACTTTTCATATGCCTCTTCTCCGCCCATTTTTTCTATCTCGGCTTGAAAAAGAGACATTTTATTATATAAGGCTACTACATCCTCATATTCTACATGACACTTGTCCGCTGCACGCTCCAGTATTTGTTCTATTTGAGAAAATGGCATATGGGAAGATATACACTGTTTTAAAACACTCATTATTTCTGTAATAATGTAATCTCGATTCATCGATTCCTGCCCCTTTTCTAATTTTCCATTATCTTATAAAGAACGTTTTTCTATTAAATCCCCTTTATTATCCACATTCTACTTCATTTTTTTATTATACGTCAATATATTTTAAAATCGCTCTTTAAAAAGAACGAAAAATAAATTCGTTACAATTATAATCAATATTTCCATTTCCTTATTGCGATTTATACGGCCTCCTGGCAGAGATACGCTTTTCCCATAAGACAAGATAATTCGACAAAAAACCAGTCAGTCCACGTATAACAGAAAATACTCCCTCATATAGTGAAACTAAAGAGAAACCCTCTTACAGCAAGAAACAGCTTCTCAGAAAGGGGAGATTTATATTCATAAGCTTTTGCGCATGTTAGCAGCATGTCTTTTGGCATTTGGCTTCATAAGCGCTTGTGAAAAAGATTCACCAAAAAAATCGGAACCTGTGCCTGCTCCTGCTCCTGCCCCAACTCCAAATCCTACTCCAAATCCTACTCCAAATCCTACTCCTGCTCCAAATCCACAACCTGCACCGAATGGGGATCCGATTCAGCAATATGAGATCAATAAATTTATCTCATCGTTTAACAGCCTCGCTCAGCAGTTTGGTATCGCTATGCAAAATCCACAAGTATATCAGGATACGACTGAGTATATCGTATTCAGCATTCCTATCAGCAACGGCAACGGAGTCGGAATTACGGTAGATAAAAAAAGCGGTGTCTATACCAATCTAGCTCTTGTAGGCTCAGTTCCAACTCAACAGGCTTACACATCCTTTTTTGATGCGGTTGCGGTAATCTTAAAACTAATTGATCCGCAGCTATCCGATTCGGAAATTGCGAACATTCTGCAAAATTTAGGAGAAGGCAAACCGGCAAATCAAATTAACCAATCCCTTTCCTTTGCAAAAGCAAAGCTGTCAACGAGCTATGATGCACAATCAGGCCGCTTGATTTTCCAATACGCTGCGAATTGACGCAAAAGAAAGCATGACGACTTGTCATGCTTTCTTCTATTCATTTTCATATACCAATTTAAAATAGAATAAAAATACACCTTTTACAAAAAACGATATGAATATGACAAACAAGATGATTCATACATTAAAGAACAATAAGCCTTGCTTTCTTCATCAATGAGAGGACACGTTGCTGATGCCGTGGCCCGTATTGGATTTAACAAGAATTTCATCAAATTTTGCTTCGCTTTCTTTTTTGCCGGAAAGAACCGTTCCAAGATAAGCGGCTAAGAAGCCAAGCGGGATAGAGATAATCCCTGGATTTGTTAAAGTAATTAACGGCTCCCCTACAAAAATCGCTTTTCCTGCTACTGGATTCCACACGTTCGGGCTTATAGCCACAAGCACAATCGCGGAAATTAATCCAGTCAGCATCCCTGCAATTGCACCTGCTGTATTAAATTTCTTCCAGTAAATCGTAAATAAAATGACCGGCAGATTCGCACTTGCTGCTACTGCAAACGCAAGCGCTACAAGGAATGCCACGTTTAATGTTTGAGCGAACAATGCTAACACGATGGATAATACTGCAACACCGACGGAAGCGTAACGAGCCATTGAAACCTGTTCCTTTTCTGTCGCTTTGCCGCGACGCAAAATTTCGTTGTAGAAATCATGAGCAAAGGCAGAAGCTGCCGTTAAAACAAGACCTGCCACAACCGCCAGAATTGTCGCAAAAGCAACAGCAGATACGAATGCAAATAAGAAGTTTCCGCCTAATTCCTTTGCCAATAAAGGTGCAGCCATGTTTCCGGCTGGGTTCGCTTTTATGATTTCAGCGTTGCCAACGAATGCCGCTGCTCCGAATCCAAGAAAAATAGTCATAATATAGAAGGCACCAATCATCCATGTCGCATATACAACAGATTGACGAGCCGTTTTTGCATCACGCACTGTAAAGAAACGGACAAGGATATGCGGCAATCCTGCTGTTCCGAGAACAAGCGCCAAATTTAAAGAAAGTGTGTCCAATCCGTTTTTGTACTTCACGCCTGGGTTTAAAAATGTTTCCTTGAGCGGCGTTGCCGTTTTCATTTGACTGAACATCTCTGTTACACTAAAGCCAAACTTCGCAAATACGATAATAGAAATCACAAGAGTACCGGCCATCAGAAGAACTGCTTTTACGATCTGCACCCAACTCGTCGCAGTCATACCGCCGAAAATTACATACACTGTCATCAGCGTTCCTACGATTAACACAGAAGTAGTATATTCGATTCCCAATAATAATTTGATAAGTGCACCTGCTCCTACCAGCTGTGCAATCATATAGAAAATGGAGATTGTCATCGTGTTTAACGCTGCGACGCCGCGTACTTTTCTTTGGTCAAAACGCGCTGCGATCATATCTGCCAAAGTAAACTTTCCTAAGTTGCGCAGCGGCTCTGCCACTAAGTAAAGAACGACCAAATAAGCAACAAGAAATCCGATGCTATAGAAGAAACCGTCAAATCCTGTTAAGGCAACAGCGCCGGCAATCCCTAAAAATGATGCAGCCGACATATAGTCGCCGGCAATCGCCAGTCCGTTTTGCCAGCCTGTCAGTCCGCCGCCGGCTGTATAAAAATCGCTTGCATTTTTTGTCTTCTTCGAGGCGTAGTATGTAATTACGAGCGTACCTAAAACGATTACTAAGAACAATGCAAAAGCAGTAGTATTCAACCTTAGCCCCTCCCCCTATTTAATTTTTGCAGAATACCGGCAGATATTTTGTCAAAGGACGCAGCTTTTTTGCTGTAAATCATACAAAGCGACCACGTCATCACAAACTGACCGAACGCGAACACCCAAGCCCAAGTGATATCGCCGAATGCCGTTTTGTTAAGCACCTTTGAATAAGATGTCATAAGAGGCAGCGCAATGTAAAAACAAAAAAAGAATAAAGACATAGGAATAATAAACTTCTTTTTAGCTTGCAACAGCTGTTTGAACTCAGCAGACTTAGCGATTTCCGTATAATCGATTTCATTTTGGTTTGTGTGTGTATCTTGCTTCATTTCCATCGTAATCCTCTCCCCTCTGAAATTCATGCATGAATCCTGTATAAGAGCATTCGTGCGATCTGCCCTCCCCTCTCTATAAATACATCATGCAAATGAATGAAAACACAATAAAATATCAGTAATATTCAGAAACTTAAGTTCATTTTATTGAATCTGTCCTGCTTATGAAAGGGTTTTCGTTAGACAAATTTGGTCATTTTATTCCAATTTTTTGAAATGATTTATTATAATAGAAAACGCTCTCAAAATTATTCCCCTATCTTATTTTAAGTGCTATTATGACGGGATTTTTTTCCATCATTCTTCTTAATGTTAATCGTGTTCTTTCTCCATATATTTCTGTCCGTCTGCTAGGTTTCTATCGCAATGTAACAACCATGCTGTTTTTCTCTTATATGCTTTTGCCATTCAACATACAAAACAAGATTTCGATCGACAAAATATGCTAAAAGAAAATGATGCATACAAATAAAAACAGCTGCCATTTTAGCAGCTGTTTTTATTATTCACAAACTAGATTTCTCAGAATGATTTTAAACTCGATTTCTTCTAAGATCTTGTTTCTCTTTGTTACGGTACATAATTGGCGGTCCAAACATATTGCGGAAATCCGCTTTCATCCATCATCACATCAAATTCATCGCCTGCAATTTCCTCGAATTTTTCATATATATACGGCTCTGTTTCAGTGGAGAAATCCTGCCATTCACATCGGATCATCTTCATCATCCCTATGCTCTTTCTGCTTTTACTATAGCATACGGTCCGAGCCCCTTATATTCGAAAATCGCAACAATTTGCGAATATATACACAAATTGTTTATATAGTGAAAACTAGAAAAAGCATATGTGGTTTTAGAAGCTGGCCCCCTGTTCAAAATTGCGGTCAAGCAGCTGCTGCTGAAAAATATTTTGCTTTTCAATGATATGCTCCACAGAAAAAACAACTATTTCTCCCCTATGCACCTCGCCGATAATAAGTCCGATTTCCTTATGGTTAACTGCAAAGCTCACCTGCTCAGGGCGCTGCAGCACACGCTGTGCAATCGATACAACAGATTCATAAACAGGCGTACGATTTTCTACTTCTTTTATCAGTTTTGTTGATAATTTTACGATGATTTCTTTTTCGTTAACAGTTGTACGATACATTCTTTATCCCTCCCTAAATGAATAGCTGTACTGCCTTATAAGCGAAGTGAATAGAGTAGCCGACCAAAACCACTCCCGCTCCTGCCGTAATCCATCCCAACATTCGAGGTTTCAGCAGCGTGCGGCCAAAGTGAATGGAAAAAGCTATATTTAAATTCCATAAAATAATTCCTAAAATGATACAAAGACTGTACAACATCGCCTCCTGTTTACTTACCTTTGTCAGCAGAGAGCTCAGCGTGCTTCCGTAAACACCGAACCAAAATACTAAATTCAGCGGGTTTGAGAGAGCGATGACAAATCCAGTTACATAAGATTGCCGTATTCCGCCAATCTCTTCCTTCATATATTCCATCCCGCGCTTTGAAATTCCTTGTTTAATACTCGTAAAACCGAGATGAAACAGCAAAAAAAAGCCGATGCAATACATGAACAGCTGTACAGGCGGATACATAAAAAATGACGATAATCCACAGTAAATGAGCAGCATAAACAAGATATCCGCAGTCATGCCTCCGAGTCCGACTGACCAAGCATGCCAAAATCCCTTCTCAATGCCGCGCTTCACTATTTCAATATTGATAGGACCTACGGGAGCTGCGAGAGAAATACCGAGAACGATTTGCTGAATCAAAACAAAGAACATATACGATTCCTTTCTTTCCATTTTAATATTAATAAATGAGGTTTTTCCAAAAAATAGACGAAAAATGGAAACTTCCAACTTTAAACTACCCGCTCCGGCAAGAAATATGCATACAAGAAAAACGCAGCATAGGAGAAACCCGCCCAACATTCTTTTTAGGCGGGCATAGAGCGCCTGCTGAGTATAGTAACGTTCAAAACCTTTACGTCCACTCCGGTATTTTTGACTAAGTAAGCATGTTCGTTCTTTTGTATGTCGTAAACTGGGAACATCATGGGTTTTAAATGAAGAAAAATAATTAAATTCATTACGTGAAATTTTATAATTTCTTATATTTACAAGAAAGGCGCTGCCTGTTCGTTCAGATGCAACCTGACATATTCAAGCTTTCTTTCCCGCTTATAAAAAAGGCCGTCAGCAAGCTAACGGCCTTTTTTATGATGAAACGGACATTTTCCTTCAATAGGCTTACTATCATCTCCAATAAAATATTGCTTCCATTCACGATGATCCAAATCACCGTAATGGCTGATGTTCGGATGCTTCGGCAAGCCGTCCCATTTCTCCACGCGCTCCCGCACCATTTGTCTTGAATAGGCTCCTTTCGGTCGATCACCTTCCAGCCCTTCAAAAATGATGCGCGGCTGAAACCCGATAATAAGCGAGCGGCCAAGATCTCTCGTTTTCCGCTGTTTATAAGCCGGTGCGTTTCCAAACGCAAAAATCGGTTCTCCTCCAAAAGAAAATTCCCACAAATAATGATCAGGATCCTGCGGAATATGGGACGGCCACTGTAGATTGTCTTTTTCATGCAAATATTGAAGCACTTTCCAAAAATATGCACGGTAGTAGTCAAGTGAGCGCTCCTCTTTCTCCGGTTCCGCGAATAGAAACAAGCCGCGCCGCACTAGGGGCTTTTGCTTGATACGCTCTAAAAACGAAAGCAGGGCCTGAGGAAGCATGCTCCAATCATCCTGCATGATAAAGGAATAGCGCAGCTCATTCTTTTTAAGAGCCGTCATGCCGAAATAACATGGAAATGTAGGATTAGATACAACCTTCGAGAAATTTTGGAATTCCATATGAAGCCATTCCGGCAAATCTTTTCGGTTTTGTATGCTTTCGTTATCAAGCAAGTATGATGTTTTTGACGTTTGCATATATTCCCTCCTCTATGTACAACCACAATTAAACATATTTGAAGAGGGGATGTACTATAACCTTTCCCTGTACTTTTCAAAAAGTAAAACGCTTACTTGACTAATATCTTCCAATTGGTGTATATTAGAATTGTCATTTAGCATGTGTATACATATTAAATGAGATAGTAACGTTCTAGGAGGAAATATAACATGCAAGGAAAAGTAAAATGGTTTAACAACGAAAAGGGCTTTGGTTTCATTGAAGTAGAAGGCGGCAACGATGTATTCGTACATTTCTCTGCTATTCAAGGCGAAGGCTTCAAATCCTTAGAAGAAGGCCAAGAAGTTTCTTTCGATATCGTAGAAGGAAACCGTGGACCTCAAGCTGCTAACGTTGTAAGAGTATAATTTTGTTTAAATACGAAAGGCTGTCCCAAGTATAGGGACAGCTTTTTTTGTATGAAGAGTATCAAATGAAGGCATGTCCAGCTCCTCCGGCTAGGTGCTGCCACCAGAGAACCTCTACCACATAAAGGCAAAAAGCGCCTTTAAGGGTAGAGAACCTCTGGTTCTGCACCTGAACGAGCCGGCTCCGCTTTTCTTGATGTCTAGCTCCTCCGGCTAGGTGCTGCCACCAGAGAACCTCACCCACACAAAGGTAAAAAGCACCTTTGAGGGGTGAGAACCTCTGGTTCTGCACCTGAACGAGCCGGCAGAACTTTTCTTTTTGCATATTTCCTTTTTTGCGGACAAACACTATGCTTGATAAGGAATGAAGGAGGCAAAAGCAGTGAGTAAACCGTTTAATGGTTTTGAACAAGTGTCTATGAAAGTGGAGGCAGCGCAACAAATGATAGGCTCTGCTACAGTCACCATGGACCCGGAATCGCTGCAGCGTGCAGCAACGGCAGCGGCAGAAGCGCGCGCTCAGCTTGAACAAATGAAAGGTGTCGCAACCGATTTGGATGCAGATTTTTTACAAGAGCAAGAAGCAAAGCTTTCGAGCGTAGAACATCAGTTGATTGCAGCAAAACATTAAGATGAAACTCGTAGGCAGGATGCTTTTCCCCTGCATCAGCCAGAAGAAAACCGCCCCTTGGGCGGTTTTTTCTTTAGAAAGTATGAAACTTTGGGGCATGTCTAGCTCCGCCGATGTATTGGCAAAAAGCGCCTTTAAGGGCGGAGAACCTCTGATTCTGCACCTCGAGGGCTTCGCTTTTCTTGATGTCTAGCTCCATCGGCTAGGCGCTGCCACCTAAGAACCTCCGCCACAAAAAAGCAAAAAGCGCTTTTTAGGGCGGAGAACCTTAGGTTCTGCGCCTGAACAAGCCGATTCCGCTTTTCTTATTATGACAGCTTTTTGCCGTATTCTTTTAATTTTTCGCCTACTGTGCATTGCTTAATACAAAATGACTGTGCATAGCTTTTTCCGTGCTCCTTGCGAAAATGACTGTTCACAAAGCAGCCTGCGCAGTATGTTTCAATTAAATCATGCACTTGTGAAATCAGCTGCTTTCGGTTCACAATGTCTCCACCTTTCACTCGACAATTGCATGACTGTCGATAAAAACTCCTTCCAGCGCTTGAGAAGCAAGCTGATGCGCTTCTTTGTTGCTTTTTCGTGAAATCGGTTCACACGCTAATTTCAGCTTCAGCGCTTTGGCTTTTTCCTCGATACGATCAAGATACTTGTTTAAATTTTCTTCATAGCAAGGCCACTCGCCCGATAATTGATTCAAAACGACTTGCGAATCTCCGCGCAGTATAACGGATTGATACTGCACACCTAACTCTTCTAATATTTGTATGCCAAACTGCAGGGCAGCGTACTCTGCTTCATTATTGTTTTCCAGCTCTCCGAATGGTTCATTGCGGCGGATACGATAAGTTTTTCCATTTTGTTTGTAGTAAATACTCACACCGACACCGGCTTGTTTCGTTTGAATATCATAACCTCCGTCAAAATAAAGAACAACGTCGTGGGGCTCTTCTTCTACCTGCTTCACGAGCTTCTCCGCTTCTTTTTTGCTCCAATGCGTACCCATCTCATCATAAAAAGCAATTTCCTTTGCCCGCCCGGTTTTTTCAAAATCCACAGCGAATTGCAATGCTTCTTCTAAGCGTAAATATTCTGTTTGCAAAACTGTTTCCAAGCCGTTCTTCGTTTTATATGTCCATTCAATTCGATATTTCATGAAAGGGCTCCTTTATTATCAAAATTTAAAGACTTTACGAAAATACATTGAATTATCTTCTCTCCCTATTTTACAATACGTTATTATTTTCATACACACTGCGCGATTCACAACCATCCCGCGATATTAAAACTTGGAGGAAATAAATTGGTATCGGTTGCCAATACACCGTTTAGCTATATTGCAAGACGCATGAAAATCGGTTCTGCAGGACAACTTGAGTAGGCTGTCCTTTTTCTTTATGTATTTGTTCACATGCTTGTTATAATAGAACTATTCCATTCAAAGGAGAGAATACATATGATTTCGACGATTGCAAATGAACACCTGCGTATTTGTGTATCGAAAATTGGTGCTGAACTGACGAGTGTACGGTCTAAAAGCGACGATACAGAGTATATATGGCAAGCTGACCCTGCCTATTGGAAGCGTCATGCGCCTGTCTTGTTTCCCATTGTCGGCAGATTAGTAGAAAATACATATTATGTGAATGGACGATCCTATACTCTTCCCCAGCATGGTTTTGCCAGAGATTCGATGTTTGAATTGACGGATGAAACAAAAGACAGCCTTACATATCGTTTAGCAAGCAACGAAGATACGATGCAAATCTATCCATTCCAATTTGAATTGTATATTACTTATAAATTGGAGCAAGCATCCCTTCACATTGCGTATGAAGTAAAGAACTGCGGTCACAGCGACATGTATTTTTCCATCGGCGCGCACCCGGGATTCCGCGTTCCTCTTCTAGAAGGAGAAGCCTACACCGATTACTATTTGCAATTTTCCGAGCCGGAACAGTTAGCAACATATACGCTTGATAACGGGTATATTACGGACGAGAAAAAGCTTCTTGCTGATGCTGCAGAAATTTTACCTCTTTCGCAGGAGCTGTTTGCAGACGATGCCATTATTTTAGAAGGATTGAACAAAAATGAAATTTCCATTCGCGGACGCAATCATGATAAGTTTATACGAGTCAATTTTGAGGGATTTCCGTATGTAGGGATTTGGTCGGAAGGCACGGGAGCGCCTTTTGTATGCATTGAACCTTGGTACGGAATGGCAGATAAAGCCGGGGCGCCCGGCGAGCTGAAGGATAAGAAGGGGATTCAAATTTTGGAACAGAGCAAAACTTTCGCTGCTCAGTATACCATTACTATTGGATAAAAGGAGGCATTAAGTTGATCGAGGTTTACATTGACGGAGCAACAAAAGGAAATCCCGGTCCGTCCGGCGCAGGCATTTTCATCAGAGGCATTGACAAACCTGTTCAGCTTTCTATTCCGCTTGGCAACATGAGCAACCATGAAGCAGAATACAAAGCGTTGCTTGCAGCATTAAAATATTGCCTGGCGCATAACTATAAAGTGGTGTCGTTCCGAACGGATTCCCAGCTTGTAGAGCGAGCTGTAGAAAAGCAATATGTGAAGAATAAAACATTTATGCCCCTGCTTGCGGAAGCGCTGCAGCTTATTGAACAATTTGATTTATTTTTTCTAAAGTGGATTCCGAGCCAACAAAATAAAGTGGCGGACGAACTAGCACGAAAAGCGATTTCACAACAAAGGAGGTAGTATGTTGCGCAAAGAGTTTTTTGCACATCTTGGTTTATTATTTGTAGCCTTTATATGGGGCATAACATTCGTTATCGTACAAAATGCCATTTCATTAGTGGAGCCATTTACCTTTAATGCAGTGCGCTTTTTGCTTGCGGGCTTTATCCTTCTAATTGCACTTTTGTTTCGCCCTGCAAAAGAAAGGAAACAGTCTATTGCTCCAGGCATCTTAATCGGCTTCTTTTTATTCGCGGGCTACTTATTTCAAACGTTCGGACTCTTATACACAACCTCTTCAAAGGCCGGATTTTTAACAGGGTTAAGCATTGTCATGATTCCGCTGTTCTCGTTTTTATTTCTTAGGCAGAAAACCGGATTGCTTGCTGTACTGGGGGTTTTCGTGGCAACAATCGGCTTGTTCCTGCTGACTGCCGATAATTCCTTCACCTTCAACACAGGCGATATTCTAGTATTATGCTGTGCAGTTTCATTTGCGGTTCACATTTTAATGAACGGAAAATATTCACGCCGGTTTACTCCCCTGTTTTTAAGTGCGATGCAGGTTCTTGCCGTCGGAGTGTTTTCCTCTATTTGCGCAGTTTTGTTTGAAGATTGGCAGCGCATTTTATCCCCTGCGCTTTGGACAAGCAGCTCCTTTTTGTTTGCGCTGCTCTTGACTGCTGTGTTTGCTACGTCGATCGCTTTTTTCGTACAAACTGCAGCGCAAACACACACTTCGCCGACACGCGTAGCGATCATTTTGGCGATGGAGCCGGTATTTGCTGCCTTAACTGGTGTATTTGCCGCTAATGAAACACTAACCGTACCGGCTATAGCCGGCTGCGCGCTCATTTTGCTCGGCATGATTTTTGCGGAGCTTCCAAGCAAGCCAAAAGAAAAAGCACAGGCAGCGTAGGCTTATCTTTCAAGCCTGCGCACATATGCCTGTGCGCTTTTTTTATCTGCAATCTTTTCCTGCTGCAGTCTTTCTAAAAGCGCAACGAAATAGCTTCCGTCAAAATGACGCTGATGCTTTAGCGTGGCTTCTATTGCGATATTTACCATTTCATCGGGCGCTTCCGTATATTTTTGGCCAAAAGCGATAAATCCAAGCGCATCCTCTGGCAGTTTAAAGCCCTTTGCACGCAAAAAAGAGATATATTCGTTCGTTGTCATTCTGTTCCCACCTTATCCATGCTGTCCTAACTATCATAACTTGTTTTTTGTTTTCTGAAAACACAAGAAAAGCGGAATCGGCTCGTTCAACTTCGGAAGGCAGAGGTTCTCCGCCCAAAAAGGTGCTTTTTACCTTTATGGGCGGGGGTTCTCTGACAGGAGGAGTTAGCCGATGGAGCTAGACAAAAAAAGCGGAATCGGCTCGTTCAGCTCCGGAAGGCAGAGGTTCTCCGCCCCAAATTTTATACTTTTTTGCGTTTCAAAAAGAGAGCGCAGCGCCCTCTTTGTCTACGGTTCTATCTTTGTAATAAACTGATGATAATCAGATACCTTCACATGTACCTTCCACTGCCGTTCTCCGGGCTTCAAGGACTCGTTCTGTTTGAAACGATAACGTTCCAGACCATAGGAGATATGCATAGTACCATCCGATTCATATTGATACTTGCCGGCTAAAATTGCTTCGGTATCGTTTGATGACTCTATTTTCTCTTTTGTCACGCGCACAGGCTCATATACATTCCCGCTTTTTTGGAACAAAACATATACCTTGTCACCCTGCTCCGGACGCTGCTTGCCGCTCCATTTTTCCCAGGAAATGCTGCTTGCCGTATAAGAAAGATAAATCGTATTTTCATACCTCATTTCACTGAAATTTGCAGGCTCCGTCAGCAAAACAATATCCTTGCCGTTTGCCTTTGTATAATACCGAATCCCCGCCATTCCTGCGAGCACGAGCAGTTGACAAATGACCAATACAATGATAAACCATGTTTTCTTCCTCATTTTTTCTGCTCCCTTCCATGCTGCAGCACCTGTTTTTCTTTTTTTGACAGAAAGATATAAAGTACGATAATAAGCACTGCTCCAATGAGGAAGAAAAGCGATTTTGACATATATGTAAAACCGAATTGGAAGTAAACTGCAAATATGCTGACGATGAACAAACGCGAACCAGCTGCTATTTTTTGTTTTTGTACATATTTGTACCCTTCCAGCAGCAATCCGACCGGATAGCACATTACAATAAGGAGGGCAGCCCAATCCGCAGCTGTTTCGTTTTGAAGAAACAGGACAGGAACAAATAAAATCCACTCATAAATCGAAAATATGGTACCAGTTTGCTTTTTCCAAGAATAAGACAAAGTAAACGCAAGAAGCAGCAGTAATGCATAAATTGTAATGACAGCCGGTTTCACATGATTTGCTACAATGGCTTCCGACAGAATAATGTTATATACATAATAAAGATATAAGGCAAACAGCGCCGCTTTCTTAAATAGAGTGATATAGTCTTCCTTTGCTTTTTCTCCCATAAATACCATGATCATCAGTACAATAAAGGGAACGGTGTATTGTACAAGCTGCGCCCAAACGCCTCCCGGTGCATGGAAGCTGAATGGAAGCAATACACACCACTGTATTATCGTGAGCAGCGCCAAAATAAAGCTGTACATCCATCTCTTTTCTTTCTGTACAATATATATAAAACAAACTGTAGAAACGAGTAGAATGCCCGTATGAACCGACTCAAATGCGGATGCACTGTATATTTGCCCTGCAATTGTTAAAAGTGCGGCCAGAACAATTAACAGCATGTTGCGGTACAAGCATGCAAATAAGAGCGCGAACAAAGACCAAAAGAAAAAGAGAGATGCATCGTATGCCATGTACTGGAACATGTCAGAAATTAACAGCATTCCCACTCCAAAGCTGACTACGCCTAAAAAAATGCCGGCAATTCCCCACGAATGCTTTCCTTTCCTGTACAAGATTGCTCCTGCCGCATAGAATGCCGGAACGAAAATAAAAATGACAGCGAGCTTTGCTTCATCCGTCATGCCGCCCCAGTTAGAAGCAATAAAGGTAAGCATACTCAGTCCAAGCAAAATCGCTGCGAACAAAGGCAGCAAGCGCAGCAAAAACCCGCGTTCTTCTGTCCTTGTCTCTGCCGAAGACAGCATGCGCTCCCCTTGTTCAGAAGTAATGATCCCTTCATTAATCCATTTCTCTATGAAAGAAACCAACTCATTTCGCTTCATATTCTCCCCTCCTGTGTTATTACATTATATGAGTTATTGTGTTCACATCATTACCATCTTTTCTTATAGTGTAATTTTACTCTATTCTAAAATTTATCGGTAGATGTTTTTCCCACTATTTCCTATATACTGAAATTTTTCACATTTTATGGGGACTGCTATGGATTTTCACATTGCCGCGGAAAAAATCTATGAGGCGTTTTATGTACTGGTACCGGAGAGCATTCATTGAATCCCTCCTATCACAAACAGCTTTATGTGCCGGCAAGTCGATACAAGGCATAGCAGCTATTACAGTAAAGAGGAATGTACGAAAAAAATGAAAGGCTGGCCAGAAAAATAGAGCGGTCGCTTGACCGCTCTACAGCATCATGAGAAATGGCTCCGGACGGCTCCATTCCAGTTCTTTGCATATTTGATGTATGTGCTCTTCACTAATCATGAATAACGCTTCCGTAAGCTCGCACGAAATCGGCACTTCGCAATGAATTTCCGCCAGTTGCAGGGATAAAAACAGATTGTCCATATCAGCTTCAATTTTCGTACGCTGCGCTTTCGTTAATAACGGCAGGTTGTCCAATACGCCTTGCACCGTGCCGAATTGCTGAATGAGCTTATACGCCGTTTTTTCTCCAATGCCTTTTACGCCTGGATAGTTGTCACTCGAATCTCCCATGAACGCTTTTACGTGGACAATTTGCCATGGGTGCACGCCTTTTTCCGAGAGAATGTTCTCCGGTGTATAAAACTCATAGTTTCCAATCCCTTTGCGCATAAGCATAATCGTTGTATTTACATCAGCTAGCTGCAGTAAATCCGTATCGCCAGTAAGGACAAATACCTCGCCGTCTTCTTGATACACTCTTGCCAGCGTGCCGATGCAATCATCCGCTTCATAGCCTGCCAGTCCGACGTTTGGAATGCCAAGCATCGCAGCTGCTTCTTTTACTAAATCAAATTGCGGCTTCAGTTCATCAGGAGGAGCAACGCGGTTCGCTTTATATTGTTCGAATGATTCGGTACGGAACGTTGTGCTGCCCATATCCCAGCATGCCACTACATGTGTCGGCTGCACTTCCTGTATCGCTGCTAAAACATGTTTGACGAAGCCGTGAATGCCGTTTGTCGGCGTACCGTTTTTCATCTTCATAAATTGTCCATATACGCTTGTTGCATAAAAGGAACGAAATAATAAGGCCATTCCGTCAATTAATAAAATCTTCTTCATGTATTTTCCTCCCAAAATAAAAAACCTCACGAAAATCGTAAGGTTATGTAGGTACCCCGCTGTGCCGTCACTCCAGTATGTCCATAAACCCGCTCTCGCAGGTGGATGCTCTCACAAACGCCTTCATCTTCCTTACTGCAAGGCATGATGTCAGTATTTAAATATTGAGCTTCCATATTAACAATGTTGGTTTAAGACATAAACAAGCCACGTACACCGCAGGACGTTTTATTTGTTATTATCGTATCATATTTAAGCTATACTGTAAAATCATGTTTGTATCATCTTTGTGAACCTATTGTATTACAAAAACAGGAGCTTCGCAATACAAGAGTTTTTAATTTTTAGATGCTACAGGATTGTCTTCATAAGAAATCCAGTCGCTCCAGCTTCCGCCATATAATTTCACGTTAGAAAAACCGGCAGACTTCATTGCCAGTACATTCGGGCAAGCCGTAACGCCTGACCCGCAGTACACGATAATTTCTTTGTTCTTATCCAAGACTTTAAAGCGCTCTTCTTGCTCTTCTTTTGACTTGAACATTCCTTCGGCAGTTACGCCCTCTTTCCAAAATTGATTGTGTGCCGTGGGGATATGCCCCGCTTTTGCATCAATCGGTTCTTCTAAACCTTTGTAACGGCCAGGCTCACGGGAATCAATTAAAATAAAATCATGCCCTTTCTCCAAACGTTCCTTAACATCCTCCATATGCACGAGCATGTCATGCTGAGGATAAGCAATAAAATTTTTTCTTGTAAAAACTGGAACTTGTTCAGTTGTCGGCAGACCTTGTTTCTTCCATTCCGGGAAGCCCCCGTTCAGCACAAATGCCTTGTGATGACCTAGATATGTGAGCATCCACCAAAATCGAGATGCCATTGCACCATGCTGACTGTCATAAGCTACAATTGTTGTATCTTGATCAATGCCTGCATCTGAAAGTTTTTCAACAAATAGCTCTAAATCCGGGAGCGGATGCCGCCCGCCATGGGTGGCAATATTCCCGGATAAATCTGTATCGAGATTAAAATACAGAGCGTTCACAATATGCTCTTTAAGATATTGTTCTTGTCCTAAAGATGTATTGCCAAGATCGAAACGGCAATCGATGATACGAACAGATTCATCATGTATATGCTCTGCCAGCCACTTTGCTTCCACAACATAGTTCATCACAATTCCCCCTATTTTTTGAGGCGATTCACGTACTCCTGCACCATTTCAGGTGTTACATATTTGCGCTCTGGCACAACCCCGTCTTTTGCAAAAGCATTTATTTCCCGCGTTACTGCATTAATCGCATCCACAGAAAAAGGTTGACCGTTTTGGCATAATGCCACTGCAGCCTCAATTGCCGCTTCTCTCTGCGTTTCCAATTTCAAAAATTCCACGACAGCCGCTTGCTGTTTTTTTGAATGAGCTGTTATCGCTTTATGTACTTCCATTCTATTCACCTCTTATAAGTCTATAGCAAGACGAATCATATCACGGCATTGTATACCATTTTCCGCAATCGGTTCGTCATAATGCTTGATAAAATAATTTTGTTCAATTCCGACAATGCGAAATCCGCATTTTTGATACAGTGCAAGCTGCCCGACACTAGAGTTGCCTGTGCCGATCGCGTATGCATGTTATGCTGTTTTGCCGTTTCAATCGCATGGAAAATCATCTGTTTGCCGATACCTTGTCCCTGCTGCTTTTTAGCGCAACATTCATGATTTCCATCGTGCCCGGCCGTGAGCAGTACGTATGCACCCAAAAGCTCACCTTGCATATGGACAGAAAACACAAGTCCTCTTTTTAAGTACGAAGAAATTTGTTTCTCGCTCGGATCCGCAAGCAAAAGCAGCTCCATAGGTACATGCACATCTTGTTCAATTATAACTTGTTTCATGCTTCTTCCCTTTCTTGTTCTAAACTTTTTGCCCCGTAAATATGTAATACAAAGGGGGGATAAGCAATGAACGAAAACGATAGCAAGAACAGATGCAACATTATAGCGATTGACGGCGGAAAAGGAAAGAGCCCCGAAACGAAATATCCGACCTTAATTATGGAAGGAAAAACGTACGAACTGACCTCCTTTATTTTGTCCGGCGAAACCCCCGAAGGAAAACGGCTCGTGCTTTCGCATATGGTGTCCACGGATGAATACGCCGGACTTGTAAAGACGCTGGATATGGTATTGCAAAAACGCATTGAGCGCCTTTTCTTTTCTTAGCTCTGGCCCTCCGGGGTCAGAGCTATTATACCATATTCAGCTCCTCGTCTATCGCTTTTCGAATTTGCTGCAGGTTTTCTTTTGCCTGTTCATAGAGCGATACGTCAATATCCTCTGATAGAGCATGCAGTACACCTTCAAAATATTGCGTGATGTCTTCTTGCAAATGATCTTTCACGTTTTGCCACGCCGCCTGCCATTCCTCCGCATAATGGCGCGTCAATATCTCTGCTTCTTCCTGTATATACTGCGATGCCTCTGGATCTAACACAAGTTTCATTTCGTCTTGGAACAGCACTTTTTCATTTTTCTCAAAAAAGCTCTTTGCATTTTTAAAATAAGACATAGCTTTTTTAAATTGCTGCGCCTCCATGTGCACAAACGGCTCTGCATGATGAACAGAGGAGTAAACAAATGCATCGCTGTCAGAGAGCGATACATATTCGTTCCGCTCGAGACACTGCTCCTTTAATGCATTCTTTGAAAACTCCAGCTTTTTGTTCATCCAGCTTTCCACGCGCAAGGAAGTCGCTCTCATCTCCTGCATAAGATCATGCTTCAAGAAATCGATCATTTCCATTACGCATTCCCGCAGTCTCTGTTTCACATCGCCGTTATCTGCCCGCAGTATTGCCGGATTGAAAATTTCCGTAAATACGTCATTGTAACGGAAAAATACACGCTGCTTTACATAATACAAAAGTTCCCGGATTTCCTGCATGAGCGCCTGTTCTTCTGTTAAAACACTGTACGAAGAAACGGCCCGTTGCATAAATTCCCGTTCTTTTTCATAGCGTCGGCGCTTTGCTTCTTTTTGCTCGTTTCCTTCTAATGCATTTGTAATCATTGTGTGCAACAGATTTTCACAAGCATGTACAGCGCCCTGCAGCGCCACTAATGACACAAGCATTAAATCACGCATGATAAAGGACGTGAATGCTTCTTCAAAATGCTGCATGCCGGATTGTTCCATTATACCGTATTGACCCGGCGCGATGCTTTTGCCAAGCTTTTCATCGAGCGCAAACAAGCTGGACACCGCGAATAAACGCGGGTGACGGATCCCGTACTGCAGAAGCTGTCCGCTTATATAGTCCTTTACCGTTTGCAATTCATCAGCAGTAGCTGCCAAGTCTGCCGCATTTATCAAGAAAAACATTTTATCCATGGCAAACGAATCTTTGACGCGGCCGAGCTGAATGAGAAACTCGCGGTCAGCTCGGGAAAATACATGGTTATAATATGTGACGAATAAGATGGCGTCGGCGTTCTTAATATACTGAAACGCTACATCCGTATGGCGCGCGTTCACGGAATCCGCTCCCGGCGTATCGACAAGCGTAATGCCTTTTCTCGTGAATTCGCAATCGTAATACAGCTCCATATATTCAACAAAGCATGATTTTTCTTCGTTTGCTACGTACTCAGCAAAATCCGCTATGTTTGTTTCAAGCATTTCCCCCAAATGTTCGGCAAAGACAGGATACCCGGCTTGCACTGCCCGCAAAAAGCTGAGCGTTGTTTTTTGACGGCCGCTCGGGGAAGGATGCCCAAGCAATTCAGGTATCCCATCAATCGCTTCTTGCAGAGAGGATACATTCTTTTCAAATATTTTATATACAAGCTGTAAATCTTGAAGCAGCGTCTCTGCCGCTTTCAACTGAACGAGCACCGTTCCATGAGGTCTCTCGCTCGTCACTGGTACGATTTTATTGATGGCAGCAGTCGTAGGATTCGGTGATACAGGAAGCACTTTCGCACCTAAAAGCGCATTGGCAAATGAAGATTTCCCTGCACTAAACGCACCGAATAACGCTACAGTAAACTGCTTTGTTTCCACGCGGGAGCGCTTTTCCATCATTTCATTATGCAAATGATGGAAAGCAGGAATGGACCTAATGACAGCTTCTGCCTTCTTCACATAATCTACAATCGCATGAACGCGATTTCCGGGCGCTGCAGCAGGAATAACCTTTTCTTCCATTTCCTCAACTGCGTTCTGCTCTTGCGGCGCGATCAACAGCGGCTTAGAAACAACAGCTGTTTGTTCTTCAAGCAGACTGTCTATCGTCCTTATCTCAGGCTGCTTCCGCTCCTCCCATACATCATACAGCTCTTGTATATAAGCGTGTACGCTTTGCGCACTCTCCTTTACAGCTGTATATGCCGTTTTTTGCTTTTCATACATTATAATCTCTCTCTGGATATTCGCAAGCTCTTGCTGCCGCTTTTGTGCAAGCAAAGCGAACTGCTGCTCCATAAAGATCGCTGTCTGATCGCGCACAAGCTTTTTCACCGCTGCGGCCACATCATTTGTATAATTCAATACATAATCGCCTGTCAGACCTGCGCCCCGCTTCACATTGTCTGTTAAAAGCGCCGGCTCAAACGATGCGGAAATTTCGTATGCCTGGCGTCCCGCCTCTTCTGTATAAATGCCTTGCTCTTGCAAAAAGGCCAGTATATATTCTTTCACATGGAAATCAAGCTGTGCTTGTGCAGTCTCGCGGAACTTTTCGTAAAATGCAAGCAAGCGCTGCTCTTTTTCCTTTTGTGTTTTTGCTTTTGAAAAAAATAAACCGACCTTGAAGTTGGACAACTCCGTCTCCAAGTATGCTTCAGCTAAACTGCGTACATCAAACGGAAGCAAGTATGCATTTTGCAAAATGTGATCCAATCCCTTTAAAAAATCAGTCTTGGCTGTTTTTTCACTTTGCAAAAGCTGCTGCTCCTGCTCATACAGCTGAGCAAGAGCGCTCTCTGCTTCCTGTAAAGAGGCGCCGGATAAATCTTCCTGCATTTCTTCCATCTCTTCTTGATGGTTCTTATACAGAAATCTCTCGTGCTCCTTTAACAAATAACTTGCTTCCTTGTCTGCACTCTCTTCCATATACGTCATGCGCTGCTTCATAATATCCTCGATGAGGTTTTCAAGCTTCGCGATTTCGTTATGAGGATGTTTCCGATTGCGCAGCGACGTATAAAAAATACCGTCAGTACTAATATTCCAGTTTGCGAAGGATGCCGCTACACTGTCAGCATAGGCCTCAAAAGTCAGCTCCTCTTCCTTATGTTTATCAATTTGATTCACGATAAGGTATACGCGCTTTTGCCGGTCCTTCAATTCTT
The DNA here is from genome assembly GCF_000430785.1 of Ectobacillus panaciterrae DSM 19096. Classification (GTDB taxonomy): domain Bacteria; phylum Bacillota; class Bacilli; order Bacillales; family Bacillaceae_G; genus Ectobacillus; species Ectobacillus panaciterrae. Next base: position 39,746 of record NZ_KE387247.1, on the reverse strand, counting down.
TTACAAACTGCAAGTTCACTTCTGATTGCACATGATTGTAATCCATCATATAAAAAATCACGTCCGCGAGATGAAGCGCAGATTCAGTGGCAAGCTTATGTGCGTCATCTGTGGAATCAATGCCAGGCGTATCTACAAGCATCACACCTTCTGGCAAAGCCGCGTCTGTTCTTGTAATATGAATGCCGATGACCTCATCGCCGTTTTTGCACAGCTGCTTCAGCTGTTCGTCTGTATACGCCCCTTCATACGCATGCTGCTCTCCGGATTTAAGCGTTAATACAACCCGATTTTCGCCACGCTGAATTTTAACGACATTGGCGCTTGTCGGAATCGGACTTGTCGGCAGCAAATCTTCTCCGTATAAATAATTCATCATAGTGGATTTTCCAGCAGAGAAGTGTCCGCAAAACGCAATCATGAATTCCTGCTTGGCGTATTTTCGGATCACATCGCCTAGGCGTGCGCTGTTCTGGGCGTCCCCTTTGTCTTTCCACATGTCATACAAATACAACAAGCGTTGTACTTGTGATTGTGCGATTTTAACCATCCCTTGTATTCCCCTTTACCTCAAGATATTCTTTCTTTATCTTACTAAATTTTCGTCCTTTTCACATTAGAAAAACAAAAAAATCCCTTTCACTTTTATATTAGAAAGGGATTTTTTATTTCAGCTTATTCATTTTGCCGCTCCTGCAACGTTCTTCAGCACATATTTTGTTACCGCCATATATACAACGATCGTACCTGCCAGAAAACCATATACCATTTTTACCGCCACCTTCTGATAATCATTATCAATTTTAAATGTATTGTATCACTAAAGAGAATGATTATCAATATAATTAAGGAGTAAAACGCGAAATTTTTGCAAATGCTTTTTCATAGTTTGTCATTGCAGCCAGCACTCTTTCTTCTTCTTGAATACGTATATGCAGCACGAAAATATTTAGAACACTGAACAGCATCGCTGTGAAATACGCCTGAAACAACAGCGGAATGAGCAAAATCTCTAAGATAACGACTGTATAATTCGGGTGTCTTATAAAGCGGTACGGTCCTTTTTTTATAATCTCAGCTTCTGGCAGCACAATGATTTTCGTGTTCCAATATGGACCGAGAGAAGAAATGGCCCATACGCGGAGCAGCTGCGTACCGGTAAATGCGAGAAGAAGAATCGGCCAAAGCGGAGATATGTTTTTATGAAAAAACAGCACCTCGCCTGCCGCAGAAAGCAAAAAGGAAATATGTAAAAGGACAATATATTTATAGTGCCCTTCGCCAAACTCAATCGCTCCCTTCTCCTTCATGCGCGTTTCGTTTCTCTTTGCAATCACCAGCTCTACGATACGCTGCAGCACAACAAAAGCAAAAAAGACAAAAAACACCATTACACTTCCACCCACTCCACTAAAATAAGCTCAGAGCTGAATCCCGGACCTAATGCCGCAATCAAACCAGATTCGCCTGCTGTTCGAACCATCTGCATATATTCCTCGAGCACGTACAATACAGTCGCGGAAGACATATTGCCATATTGCCGCAGGACTTCAAAGGATATACGCGTTTTATCTTCTGTCATGCCCAGAGATTCCTCGTATGCTTCCAATACCTTTTTGCCGCCGGGATGCGCGATAAAATGCATAAGGTCCCCTACCCGCATGTCCTGCTTCATTAAGAAGCTCTCGACATTCGGACGAAGCCAACTTCGAATGATAGTGGGGATATCCTTGGAAAAAATAACGTATAAACCGTTATTTCGCACATCCCAGCCCATTACATCCTCTGCATCCTTCATAAGAGTGGACTGGGAGCTTTTATAAGCGGGCAGCACAGGCAATGCAGAAGCTACATCTGCTTCATCGCCTGCAACGAGCACGCAAGCGACTCCATCAGCAAACAAAGATGTGCCGATCAAATTGCTTTTTGATAAATCGTTACGCTGGAATGTCAGGCTGCACAGCTCCACAGCCAATACAATTACCTTTGCTTTCGGAAAAGCTTTACAGTATTCAAACGCCCGAGATAAACCAGCCGCTCCTCCCGCACAGCCCAGCCCCCAAATCGGAATACGCTTCGTATGAGCTGAAAACGGGAGGACATTCATAATTTTCGCATCGATTGTCGGTGTCGCAAGCCCTGTGGAAGAGATAAAAAAAAACGCCTCAATGTCTTCTGCACATACAGGGCGCTGCAGAAAATATGAATTGCTCAAACAATTTTCAATTGCTTTTGCTCCTAATGTCACGGAGCTTTCTATGTATGCATGGTTCCGTTCTTCAAATGTGCGCTCCTTTTGAAACCAAGAGAAATCCTTTGCAAAATGCCGCTTTTCAATCTGCCCGTTTTCGAATACACCAAGAAGCCGCTTAATGTCCTTAAATGTACCTCCAAACAAGTCCTTCACAAAGCTCACAACCGTTTCCTGCGTCAGTATGTGCGGCGGCGGGGAAATTCCTACGGACACGATTTTCGGCATACGTCCCACTCCTATTTTCCGATATTTCCCTTACTTTCTTCTAACAGGACGCAAAGTATGCACAAAAAACAAAAAAAAGCTCCTCTGACGGGAGCTTCCAGGCTGTGCTGCCTGTTTTAAAGGAGTGGTAAAACTGTTGTTGTGCACTCTTATTATACCGCACTATGCGAAGGTTAGCAGTAAAAAAATATGGAAATCTCGTTCTGCCGGCATCTATAATTGTGTCATGAGGGGAGAGATATGATGAATATAAATATCAAACAGGAGCGCATTCATTCGATGGACGTCATTCGCGGCTTCGCCATACTCGGCATTTTCTTCGTGAACTGGCCTTCTTTAACCGGCGTGGAAATGCATGACCAAGAGCGCGCCTACATAGGTATAGATGCTTACATACGATGCTTTTATGATCTTTTTGTACAAACGAAATTCTATACCATATTTTCATTTTTGTTCGGGCTTGGCTTTTATATATTTATGACTCGGGCTGAAACAATAACGAGCTGGCCGAAGCTTCTGTTTATACGGCGGCTGCTGCTTTTGCTTATGTTCGGCGCCCTGCATTTTATACTGCTTTGGAGAGGGGATATTCTCCATTCGTATGCTGTGACTGCTTTTCTTTTGCTTATGTTTTACAAAAAAAGACCGAAAACTGTTATGGTATGGGCGTTTATGCTGCTGATGCTGTTCATGTTATTCATTTTTGTCGCGTACAGTTTCACGCCGCACAGCAGCACTTCTTCTTATCCGGCACCGCTTGCGGATTGGACAGAGCAAGTACAAGAGCGGTTTGCTTCCTTCACAAGTGAACAAATTGCAGTCAACCTCATATATATCCCGGAAACGCTCGGCTTATTCCTTCTCGGGTTGTACTTCGGCAAAAAAGACATATTCCGCCGTGTAAAGGAGCTTGATGGAAAACTAAAAAAGCTGCAAATTATCGCGTTCCTTCTCACACTTCCGAGCTGGTATAAAATTCTTTCTTACTTTGTTTCAACGGATGTCTATAATGCTGCAGAAGTGTTTCCTTATGTTGTCGCAAGCGGCAAAACACTCTTTATCTTTTATGTTCTTACGCTGCTCCGAATGATGGAGCGCGAGAAATGGCAGCGGCTGCTTCGGCCTTTTCAATATGTCGGGCGCATGGCTCTTACAAACTATTTACTGCAAACCATCGCAACTGTCCTCATATTCAACATCTGCTTCAAAAACAGCGCAGCACTGCCCCTGTATGCGGGCATCCCGTTTTGTCTTGTTTTTTATATGCTGCAAATATGGGGAAGCAGGCTGTGGCTCTCCCATTTCTCGTACGGTCCGATGGAATATATTTGGCGCCTCGGCACGTACGGCAGATTGAAACAAGAAAAATCACCAGGTTGACCTGGTGATTTTTCTATGCTGTTACGCCAAGTTATAAATGGCTTTATACTTCTCTTCCAAGTAATCGGCAAGATAATTTGCGTTCAGTCCTTCGCCTGTCACATCGCGCAAAATCTCAAGCGGTTTCTTCATTTTGCCGTATTGATGAACGTGTTCAGTCAGCCACTGACGAACCGGCTCTATATTTCCTTCTTCAAGCAATTCATCAAAATTCGGGATATCGCGAAGCATCCTATTTTTGAATTGTGCCGCATACATATAGCCTAATGCATAAGACGGGAAGTATCCGAAATCTCCTCCTGCCCAATGTACATCCTGCAGTACGCCGGCTGCATCGCTGTGCGGACGAACGCCAAGATATTCCTCCATCTTGTCATTCCATACTTTAGGCAAGTCCTTCACTTCTAAATTCCCGTCAAATAAACCCTTTTCGATTTCATAGCGAACCATAACGTGCAGCGGATATGTCAATTCATCCGCTTCAATCCGGATAAGAGACGGCTTGGATTCGTTGATTGCATCGTAAAATTCATCAAGAGATACATCATCAAATTGTCCATTCGCATACGATTTTAACAGCTCGTAGTTCTGTTTCCAAAAATGCTTGTTGCGGCCGATAAAGTTCTCAAAGAAAAGAGATTGTGATTCGTGTATTCCCATGGATGTACCGTCACAAAGCGGTGTGCCGATTAAATCGGCGGAAATGTTTTGTTCGTATACAGCATGACCGCATTCATGAATCGTCCCGAATACAGCTGTACGGAAGTCGTTCTCATCATATTTCGTTGTGATGCGGACATCTCCGGGATTTAACGTAATAGCAAATGGATGAACCGTCTCATCAAGACGCCCCGCTTCAAAGTTATAGCTTAATTGCTTTAACAGGGCCAAGCTGAGCGCGCGCTGCTGTTCTTGTGGAAAATGTGCAGTAAGCGGCTCTGTTTTCAGCCCTTTGCCGGACTCCGCAATTTGTTTGACAAGCGGGACGATTCGTTCGCGCAGCTGACCGAAAACGCGGTCTAAAACTTCTGTTGTCATACCTAGCTCATACATATCGAGCAGCGTGTCATACTTATACTCTTTGTATCCCCAATACGATATAAATTTCTTTTTAAATGCTACAATTTTCTCTAAGTATGGCTGGAACATGGCAAAATCCGACTCCGCCTTTGCAGTTTCCCACATGCTTTCCGCTTTCGCCTGCAGCTTTACATATTCTGTATATTCTTCTTCAGGAATTTTCTTATTTCTATCATAATCTTTACGGCATTCTTCCACAATTTTCTGCGTTTTTAAAGAAACCTTTCCATCCTGAATGAGACCCTCTAATTCTTCTAAGTATGCATTCATTTCATCAGATGTAGACATCGTAAATACTTCCGTTGACAGCATACTGATTACTTCAGAACGCTGCTCCACCCCGTTTTTCGGCGCTCCTGTGCGCAAATCCCAAAACATAAGATTCAGTGCCTCTTCATAATTCATCATTTTGTTTACGTATGCTAAAAACTTTTTTTCTGTTTCATATGTATACGTTGTCATATTTAATCCTCCTTTTTTTCTAGAAATTCTGTACAAAGGACAAAATTCCTTCCAAACAAAATAAGCTTGGCGGCTGCCAAGCTTATTTCACCATTTCTCCTTCAACAGGTAACGCGTTTCTTACCGCATTTATGACTTCCGGTTTTTCATCCTCTGTGAGGAAAATCGAAATATATCCGTTGTCCTCACTTGTTCGGATAAGACGTCCGATGCCCTGACGAAGACGAAGAATCATATACGGCAAGTCAACTTCCCTAAACGGGTCTGCAACGTTGCTTCGCTTTGCTTCAAATACCGGATCATTTGGAGGGAACGGCAGCGACCAAATGATGACGTGCGATAAAGATGAGCCTGGAATATCCAAACCTTCCCATAAATGAACGGCACAAAGCACAGTCTCCTCTTCATTTTGGAAGCGGGACACGAGCTGGCTGATTTCTTGATCGCCTTCATATAAAAACGGGATATTCATCTCCTGCTTGTCCATCTCCTCTTTAAAAGCTTGCAGCTCCTGCTTCGTACGGAATAAGATCAGCGTTCGTCCCTCTGTTTTCTTAAGCTCCCTGATTGCATACTCCATTTTTTTCGCGAATATGTCGTGTAAGAACGTCGGCAGAACCACCCTCATTTGCTCTTCATAATCAAACGGAGAGGCTACTGAAAACGATAAATAGTCCTGTACGCCAAGGGTGTTTGCAATAAAATCGAATGAGCTGTTTTCTGATAACGTCGCAGATGAGAAGATGTAAGGAATTTTCTTTGCGAACACTTTTTCCCGAAGCACTTCTTCTACAGCACGCGGCATGATAATAAGCGTCAACACGCCCTCTCCTTCTTCTGCCCAAGCAATTACCTTCTCTTCATGGATGAACAGCTTCAATGAGTGCTCCAGCATATCCAAATGCTCGTCCACTATATTTAAATCATATTGATCTACTGTATAGAGTTCGCTTTCAAAGACAAGGGCATCGCCTATTTCTTCTACTTTTTTATACAGCCGCTTCGCTTCCCGAATCAAATCATTTGAGCGGGTAATCTCTAAACGATCAGATCCTGCTATTTCTTTTGTATGCTCTTTTAAGGAATAGAAAAATTCGCTTGCCTGCAAAATAGAATCTTCGATAAGCTCTGCAAACTCTTGGCGAATATCGTTTTGCAGCAATCTTGTCAAGAGATCCTCCATCATCGTTTGCTTTAAACGGTAAGTCAGCGCTTTTTGTGCCGCATACTCTACAAGATGCCCCTCATCAAATACGACGCAGCTTCCCTCAGGCAAGAGCGGCATTTGTCCTTCCCGCTTGCGCGCGTCATAAGTCCAAATGTGCTCCATATAAAAATCCTGCGAGCAAATAATTAGATCTGCCGCCTTTCGATAATGGTCGCGGGACAATGTTTGACCGCAACGGTGCCGCTTATCGCACGTAGAGCAGTCCTGGAAATAATCCCAAGCTACTTGGGACCATTCTTCATCGTTTAATAAAGGATATTCTTTCCGATCACCATAATGCTGGAATGTCTGCATGGTTCCGTGATCGAAAACAAATTCAGGCAAGCTGTCATATGCATCTTCGATTGCCTCGGACGGATACCCTTCCATAATGCCTTCTATTTTCTTTAAACAAAGATAATTATCCATAGATTTTGCCAAGCGTACGTCAACTCTTAAATCAAGGGCTTTTGACAGCTTTGCGATATCCCCTTCTTCTTTTACAAGCTGCTCAATCAGCGTTTCATCCGCGCAAGCAACAATAGCCGGCTTTCCTGTATAACGGGCATAACAAATCGCATACAGCAAGTACACAATTGTTTTTCCCGTTCCTACTCCAGCCTCTGCAAACATGACTTTCTTTTCGCGAAACGCACGGTCGAGCTGAAACGCCATAAAAACTTGTTCATCTCTCAGTTCAAATCCTGCTTCCGGCAAAATATCGTAAAACACGTCGCCAACCCATTCGTTCAGCTTATCAAAGAAATTATCCTGCTTTCCTACTTCAAACGGCAGCTTTTCTCTCGTCAACATATTCTCCTCCAACTGTTACATTCTAAAATGTAAAAAGTTTTCCAAAGCGGAAAACTTTTTACTCTATCATTCGTTTTAAATACTGCTTATCAATTAAAGTTTTATGTGAGAGTGCCAGCAAATAATGCTCCCGTGCAGCTTTCATTTCATCCACTGCAAGATCTGCACACTCATTTTCCAGCACATCATAAGTGTGATAGATCGCCTTTTGAATCATGTCAAACTCTGAAACGTTCTTTTTCATTCCGCGTACCTCCCTTGAAACATGCATAATAAACAGTATACGTCTTCCAAGGGTGTTTTATTCTATTCTTTCGGCGGGCGTTTTCCAAAGTATTGATAGTAGTCAGTACGAATAAAACCGTTAAACAGCTTCCGTTTCTTGGACGCCGGTTTCCCATAAAACGTTTCAAATTGCTCGTGACTTGTCAGCACATAGACAGACCATGTATCAAGTTCCTGAAATGCACGTCCCATATCCGTATATAGCTTCTCTACAAGAGGCTTTTCGCTCAAGCGTTCTCCGTATGGAGGATTCGTCACGACATAACCGTATTCCTCTTTTGCTGTAAAATCTTTTACTTGCATCTGCTTAAACGTAATCAAGTCCCCTAAGCCGACTTCATCTGCATTATCCTGTGCAACTTGCACCATACGATGATCGATATCTGAACCGATAATATGGAGCGGCTGATCATAATTCGCCAAGTCTTCAACCTCTTGGCGAGCGCGGTTCCATCTCTCTTTTCCGATCCATTCCCATCTGTCGGACGCAAATTCACGATTAAATCCGGGTGCGATGTTTTGGCCGATTAATGCCGCTTCAATCGCAATTGTTCCCGAACCGCAAAACGGGTCAACGAACGGCTGATCCGGTCTCCAGTTTGTCAGCATGATAAGAGAAGCTGCCAGCGTTTCCTTCAGCGGCGCTTCTCCTTGTCCCACACGATATCCTCGCTTGTGCAGACCGACTCCGCTCGCATCAATGGTTAATGTCGCAATATCCTTAAGCAGCGAAACTTCTATACGGTAAAGCGGTCCCGTCTCTTCAAACCAAGTCGAGCGCTTATATGTATGGCGCAGCTTCTCCACCACTGCCTTCTTCACAATTCCTTGGCAATCTGATACGCTGAACAGCTGCGACTTTACAGATTTTCCAATGACCGGAAACTCTGCGTTTTCTGGTATATAATCGCCCCAGTTCAATGCTTTTGTTTTTTCAAACAGCTCATCAAATGTTGTGGCTTTAAATTCTCCCACTTTAACTTTAATACGATCTGCTGTGCGCAGCCAAAGATTGGCACGGCAAATCGCATCTGCATCTGCTTGAAAAGTAACCTTTCCGTTATCGACTTCGCATTCATATCCAAGGCTGCGAACCTCTCGCGCAACAAGCGCTTCTAGCCCCATAGCCGCTGTAGCAATCAGCGTAATTTTATTCATATTCATTCTCCTAACACCAAGAACTTCTTTACCATTTTAACTCATTACTTTCACATTCATACAGCACACAAAAAGCTCCCCTTTAGTTAGGAGAGCTGTATTTCGTGATGTTGGTTCATAACGTTTTGTAAGCCATGTTCTGTACCTTTGTACTGCAAGCGGCTCCCGCCTCGTACTCCGGTGGTGACCATCTGTCTACAGATGCATGATCTGTCCTTCTCCCTTGTTCATTTCCTTGGAGAAGATGCCCCTACCATAATTTGGGTTTCTCACTCGTGGGGTTTACCGCGTTCCACTCCCGTCATTTCTTCCGGGACTACGTCACTGTGGCACTTTCAGAGTATTCCAGCCATATCCGAAGACTTAGGCTGTTTCCCCGCCGTTAGCCCAGCATGATGCCGAGCTACCCTAGCTTATGACTTCGCTAGGCACGAACACTACGGCCGTCTCAGGCCGTGCGAGCATGGACTTTCCTCTACAGCTTGCGCTGCAGCGATCACCCAAACGTTATGACAGATATTAGTATAGTAGAAAAACGAAAAAGATGCAATGTATTTTTACATAAAATTCTTTACATCAGTCGTATAACTTGCTTCCAAACACAGCCTTTTCCAAATTTGAAAGACGGCGTAAAATATCCGTGTTCGTATTGTTATACACTGGCGGCGGCGTTGGCACTGCAGCCGGCTGCTTCATTTTCTGTTCTTCCACCATGCGTTTTAAGCGGGCATTTTCCTGCTGTAAATGTTCAATCTCCTGATGAAGTGCTTCATAATCTTTAATCACTAAGTCTAGAAATTTATCCACTTCTTCTTGCTGATATCCGCGGATTCCTGTTTTAAATTCTTTTTCTAAAATGTCTTTCGCTGTCAGCTTTAATTTATCGGAAAGCATTTCTTTCACCTCAAGTCTTTACAAAAACTTCAATATTCTTGCATGCATTTTCCTCAAGCACGCTAAGAATATTTTACCATTCTCGTGATTGTTTGTACAATGTCTCTTTCATTTTCTTATCTTTTATAAAAGACGTTTTTTATTCACTTGTATATAAAAAGGATCGGGCGGTTTTTCTTAGGATTGCTGATCCTCCATATTCCACTGTTCATCGTCAATTATATCTTGTAAATCGGAAAATCGAATCAAATAGCAAGGATAATTTTCCCGTGCCATTGCCGCTTGCACGAGAAACTTTGGACTTCCTTCCTTTTCTTCATCATACATTGCTAGCAGCGCATCGCTTTTTTCAATAAAAAACCGAGTTTTCAATTGAAACTGCTGCGGACTTTCATATTTCCGTTTTGTAATGCTGTCTACATGATCTGCCTGCGCAACAACAAACTCATAATGTTCCTTGTTTGCTTCATTCCAGTTCTCTTCTTGATCTAAAAACGGCGTAAATACACCGAGCTTCAAGCTGGGAAATTCCATTTGCAGATCAAATACAACTTCTGCCGCCCATAGCTCTACACCAAGCTGCCCGCTGATTATAACCCATTCGAGCCCCTCTTCAAGCATAGAAAGAAGAGAACGATGCAATGCCTTTTTTATGTAACGAACTCCCGGGTGCTCCTGTGAAAAAACACCAATTTCAAATGGCTTATATCCTGTTACAGCTAATACTTTCATTTGCCTCACCCTTCTTTAGCTTACACATAAGAAAAGAACCAGCCGAAGCTAGTTCTAGTTCCTTACTTTTTGAACATGCCACCAACGCTAGGTCCCATATTTCCAGTTCCTGCTCCTGCCACCATTCCTGGCATTCCACCTGGCATTCCGCCTGGCATTCCGCCTGGCATTCCGCCTGGCATTCCACCTGGCATTCCGCCTGGCATCCCACTTGGACCTGCCATAGCACCTGCCACTTGTGGTCCTGGGCCAAAACCTGCTCCTGGGCCAAAGCCTGCTCCTGGACCAAAGCCTGCTCCTGGACCAAAGCCTGCTCCTGGACCAAAGCCTGCTCCTGGGCCAAAGCCTGCTCCTGGGCCAAAGCCTGCTCCTGGGCCAAAGCCTGCTCCTGGGCCAAAACCTGCTCCTGGACCATAAGGCGTAGGACCAAAGCCAGGAACATTTGTTTGCTGCACTGTATTTACTGCAGATTGTGTTTGCGGGAAGTAGTGCTGATTTTGAATCATTTGATGGTTAACTAATGTGTTATGCGTTGGATGAATGTGTGGTACGACCGTTGCAGAAAATGTGTGAGTTTCACAATACTTTGACGGGTGCACTATAGGCGGTGTTGTTGCAACAGGACCTATTGCAGCCGGTGAAACATAAGAAGGCGCCCCATAAGGGCCTCCAAAACAAGGCTTACAATACATAGTTTTTTTCTCCTCTCCATCATAATGTGGTTACACTTTACAATATGACAGAGATATAGTACATGACTGATACAAATACCTATTTGTTATGAGAAAATAGTGTACAAAATATGCTTAAAACTCGTAAAAACCAAAAACGTTAACGTCACCATCGCAAAGAACAGATATAAAATTGCTTTCTTCACGTTTTTTTCCTCTCCATTATCAATAGTCTACACAAGACATAATTTTAAATCGGAATCGGAGGACAGACAACTATTTTATAGAACGAAAATAAAGTTTTTATATTCTGAATTTTCAATATTTATTCTTTTTTTAAATATTTTTTGTTTCTTACACAAAAAAGCAGCAGAAGGCATTGCTCAACAGTTTTGCGTACTCTAAAATAATGGAAAGAGACAGGATTGTAAAGGAGGATTTTCGTTGATTAACAAGCATTCGCCAATTCCTATATATCATCAGCTATTAGAACACATCAAACATCAAATTGAAAGCGGAGAGTTACAGACCAACCAGATGATCCCTTCAGAACGCGAGTATGCGGAGCTCTATCAAATAAGCCGCATGACAGTCCGGCAAGCGCTGAATAACCTCGTACTGCAAGGATATTTATACAGGAAAAAAGGCAGAGGAACATTTGTCGGCAATCAAAAAATAGAACAAACTTTAACTGGATTAACGAGCTTTACAGAAGATATGACAGGCAGGGGCATGAAGCCGTCCAATGTATTCCTTGACTTCACAATTACTCCTGCAGACTATAGCGCTGCGCAAGCTCTACACCTTAAGGAGTATACGCCTGTATACGAGATTCGGCGAATTCGCTTAGCAGATGATTTGCCCATGGCAATTGAAACAACTTACGTTCCTGCCAATCTGCTTATAGGACTTACAGAAGATATCGTTCATCAATCTTTGTATCGTCATATAGAACAGAAGCTCGGCTACACTATCCAATTCGCCCAGCAAGAAATAGAAGCTTCTATTGCTGACAAACTGCAAGCAAATTCTCTGCAAATAGAATACGGGGCTCCTGTATTATGTATGAAACGAACCTCCTATTTAGCTAATGGAACACCGTTTGAATATGTTATTTCCACTTATCGTGCCGATCGATATAAATTTATTCACGAGCTTGCAAGAGACGCGGATCTAAAACGTCTAATCTATATATAAAGGAAGAAAAAAGAGCAACCTTGGTGTTGCTCTTTCATTACCTTACAAAAAAGCCTCCCACCTGCTTAACAAGCCCTGTAACTTGATTCATCGCATTCATCATTTGCCCCGCTGTATTCATCATTTTATTAATATCATAGTTCCCGTCCGCTGTTTTAAATTGTGAAACGATATTGGAGAACTGGCCTTGGGGCTGTTTTTTATAGTTTTGCTTGTTTGCTGTCGGGTATGGCTTATATGGATTCCACGGTGTCTGCTGATATGGATTTTGCGGCGGGTAGAAAGCAGGCTGCTGATTCATGTAAGATACTTGAAACGGCTGGTAATAATTCATTTGATTTGTTTGATACGGCTCAAACGGATGCATGTTATATAACGTATATGGTCTTTCTTGATTTGGAAACATCATATTCCCTCCTCGTATTTCTTTTCACATTAGAATATGAAAAGAAGCGGGCGAATGTGTAACCTCTTTAACATTTACTCGTAACAATTTATCATAAATTAGGCGAGAATACCCCCACTTCAAGCGTGTGAATGGTGTGTAACGGTAAGTGGGGGATGTTCATGTAAGAATCTATTCATGTCTATCCTTGTCGGAAGTCTAAATTTTTAAAAATTAATGAAAATTACATTTTTATGCTACGATGAAAGTAGAAGAGCATTCTTCTCAAGGGGGTAAAATAATGACACTAGGGGAGTTACGTATTATCTTTGTCGGAATCAAGCAGTATGAGCCGGCGGATATGAATGAGTTGTTGGATTTTGCCGGGCAGCGTTATTTACGGGGAGAAATGGGGCTGGCACAATATCGAAATGTAGTTCGCGAATTAGAAGCAATTGGTGCAAAAAAACCGGATTACATGTTAGAAGGAATTATACAAAGGAATTCATAATAAAAGAGAGGAGCTTCCTCTCTTTTTTCTTTTTTTACTATCATTAAAACTCCAGTATACTGTTCAGCACGTATTCAATTGCTTGATGCGTCTCATTAAAACGTTTTTCTTTTGTTTGAGGCATGAAGCATTCCACGGCACTGCGCTGCAGATTGTCGTAGGTTTGCTGAATTTGTACACTATGAATGTATTTGGGCTTCTCTTCGCTTATCCACAGTTCCGCCGTCTCTTTCCATTTCTCTGCTGCTGCATCCAATTTCTCAACAAATGGTTTCACTTCAGTATAAAAATCGGTTTCTCTTTCCGTCCGCTTCTGAAATATTTGCATGGTACGCTCATTCCAAGCAAGGAGCTGAGCGGTAAGTTCCAAAAGTTCTTCCGTATGTTTCACATTTTCACCTTCTTTACATCACTGCCAATGCATGCAAGGAGATCGCGCTTTTCAGCCAATTCCCTTCTTCTAAATGGCGAACCATTTTTGCCTCCATATGAGCAACATGTGCATGAATAATTTCTGTCCCGTCCAGCACATCGTCTTCTTTGTGTTTAATAGTATGATTTACACGCAGTGTTATATTCATTTCCAGCAAATCAAGAGTACTGACAAGCTCTTCAATTTGTTTCATCACACTCTCCTTAGGAACTACCTTCATAACCGATACCTCCCTTTTTGCCTTTCATTGCTACATACATTCTACTTAAGCGAAAGCACTCCCTTCTTGTATGACAAAACTAGTTTTCATTCGGCAAAGAAAGCGGTTTTTCTCGCTGGTATGAATTCAGCAAAGATGGCTACAATACGGATGGGAGGTGTTTAAGATGGAAAAAAGCAAAGAACAACAGAAAAAAGAGCAGGAGAACAAACAAAAACGAAACGCGCCGCAAACAGGAAACCCAAAACTTGACGGACCTAACTTTCCTGCTACATAAATAAGAAAAGCGGAGCCGGCTCGTTCAGGCACAGAGCCAAAGGTTCTCCGCCCTAAAAGGCGCTTTTTGCCTTTTTGTGGTGGAGGTTCTTAGGCGGGAGTGCCTAGCCGGCGGAGCTGGACATCAAGAAAAGCGAAGCCGGCTCGTTCAGCTCCGAAACAAAAACATCCGCACTTTCATACCTTCACAAAAAAGCAAGAGTGAATCTCTTGCTTTTTTAATCCTCTAAATTTAAAATTTTATCAAAAACTGTGAAGATATGCAACTGTTTTTGCTTGATTAAAAACCACTCTGTCAGATCAAATTTCTGTTGATTAGAAACGGGAGAAAACAATGAGAAGACTTCATCGCTTTCCTTAAACCAATCTTCATTTATATGCCGTTGATGCGGAACGACCGGATAGACATCTCGCAAATAAGGTGTATCCTGTTCCTTGGAAAATGAAAAATACTGCTCATAATCGACACGTGATCCTGTGTGTACAGTTTCTTCGGAAAACTGCCAAAATGCTTTATAATAATCCGGGTGAAATAAAATCCATGCCAGCTTTTTGCCAAGCTCTACTCTTTTTACCGGATAAATGAATTCATGAACAGAAAACCCATACAATTTTCCAGCTGTAGTTGGAAACAGCACGGAGCTAAAATGAAAAATCTCTTGAAATTTGAACAAAAGAGAATGAAATACATGCTTTTGAAAATATGGATGCTCAATGACCGGCTTTTGAATCACGTGCTGTTCATTCATAATGAGAGCTGTTATCAAACGATTCTTATCCTTCTCCTCCCAAAACCGCTCCCACTCCGCCTCCATAAAAACAGAAACGGAAAAAGCCCCCAGTAAATGAAATAGAGGCTGTTTCATTCTTACAGAGTACTCATACAGCAGTAATTGCGGATACGCATCGGAAAAGATGAACCAATTTGCTCTCTCATATGTCAAAAACAATCGTTTTCTTACTTCCTTTGATAATACCTTCGGATAGTAATTTCCTTCTAAATCTGTCATATTCCAGCCTGCGTTGCGCGATACCATACTTGCGAGAAACGCCCATTGAATTTCTTGATTTCTTCTATAATATTCCTTATATGTATGCGTACGAGAAATATTATCTATATTCCCGAGCCTCGTGATTTGCCCTATTTCTTCTGTAATCTTTTTTTCTTCAGATGTCCAAAAAATGGTTTGCCTGCGTTTGCGGATTTGATCATAATCTGCATAAAAACGTGTCACTTTATCCACCTCGTTTCTATCTTTCCCTGTTTGTACGCAAAACTTTATGACCTATTTTGTCTGTTTTTTGATATAATCACCTTTGTAAGTAATTCTTAAGCTGGAGTGGACGAGCGATGACAATCCGTTACCCGAACGGCAAAAGGTATACAAAGCAAGAGGCCGCTCATAACCCGCCGGTAAAAAAACATACTTATAGTAACAGAGGTATGTCTTTAGAAGAGGAACTAAATGATACGAATCAATATTATCTTGCGGGCGGCGTTGCTTGTATTCATAAAAAGCCGATTCCGCTTCAAGTTGTAAAGGTTGATTACCCGCAGCGAAGCGCGGCTGTCATTAAAGAAGCGTACTTCAAACAGCCTTCTACAACTGACTACAACGGCGTCTATAAGGGGAAATACGTGGATTTTGAAGCAAAGGAAACACAGAACAAAACAAGCTTTCCTCTGCAAAACTTTCATCCGCATCAAATTGAGCATATAAACCAAGTGCTGCATCACGATGGAATCGCCTTCGTTATTATTAAATTTTCGTATCATGATCAGATTTATTTCCTCGAAGGCAAATATGTGATTCAATTCTGGAATCGACAGCAAGAAGGCGGGCGAAAGTCGATTACAAAGCAAGAAATCGAAACGTTCGGACATATGTTACCATCAGGTTATCATCCGCGCATCGATTATCTTCGCATACTAGACATGCTTTATTTTTCATGATAAAGTCATCAATAAAGTTCATGTCTTGACTTTTTTTAGAAAGTGAAAGGTAGGAGAAAGATAATGTCAGATAATTATCGTTCTCGTGAAGAACGTAAACAAGCAGAAAAAGTAAAGCAAGAACAGCAAAACAACAAAAAACCGCGCAAGAAAGGTTCGTTCTTCAAAAAATTCTTGGTAGCCTGCTTACTGATTGGTATAGTTACACTTGGAGCAGGAGTTGCTACTTTCTTTGCCATGATTAAAGATGCGCCAAAAATAGATGACTCTAAACTGGCCGACCCTGCATCGACCAAATTTTATGATAAAAACGGAAACTTTATACATGAATACGGTGTACAAAAGCGAACTCCTATTACGTATGAGCAAATTCCGAAAGTGGTTGAGGATGCCTTTTTATCAACTGAAGATGCCCGGTTCTATCAGCATCACGGCATTGATATAAAACGAACAGCAAAAGCCATTTTTGAAAACCTTACAGGCGGCTTCGGTTCTCAAGGCGGAAGCACCATCACCCAGCAGGTTATTAAAAACTCTTTCCTGTCACCGGATAAAACGCTGAAGCGTAAAGTGCAGGAATGGTACTTGGCATATAAGCTGGAGCAAAAATATTCCAAGCACGAAATTTTGGAAATGTATTTAAATAAAATCAACCTCGGCAACAGCTCATGGGGTCTTGCAGCGGCTGCTAAAAACTACTATGGCATTGATGTAAAGGACTTGAAAAACATAACACTGCCGCAAGCGGCTATGCTTGCTGGTTTGCCGCAAGGGCCGAACAGATATGATCCTTCCAAACCGGAGCATAAAGCAGATGCGACAAAACGCAGAAATCTAGTGTTAACATTAATGAATAAGCAAGGGGTTATTTCTAAGCAGCAAATGGAAGATGCCATGAAGGTACCGGTCGACCAAGGCGTTCATCCTTCTTCAAACTCTGAAATGCCTTATCAGGCGTTCTTGGATGCAGCAGCAAAAGAAGTAGAAAGCCAGCTTAAAGATGTAAATATCGGCACTGACGGTTTATCTATTTATACTACGCTAGATCCTGAAGCACAAAAGTATGCAGATCAGCTTGCAGAAACAGGAGATGGCTTTAAATATCCAAATGACCAATTCCAGGCAGCTTTCGTATTCCAAGACACGAAAACTGGTGAAGTGCGCGCAATCGGAAGCGGCCGCAAAGAAAATAAAGGAACATTCCGCGGCAGCAACTATGCGATTGATATTGACCGTCAGCCAGGTTCTACGTTCAAACCGATTTTCGACTACGGTCCTGCGATTGAGAATCTTAAATGGGCGACGTCCCACCAGATTAACGATAAAGCGACAAAGTACGACACCGGTGCTGAAATTTCGAACTGGGACAATCAATACCACGGCATGCTATCCATTCGAAAAGCGTTGGAGCAATCTTACAATATCCCTGCCCTTCTCACAATGCGTGAAGTAGGCATTAATAAATCCAAAGCATTTGCGGAAAACCTCGGCATCACCTTTGATAAAGGGCAAGTATTCGAGTCATTCGCAATCGGGGCGAACCAAGTCAACCCGCTCGAAATGTCAGGCGCATACAGCGCTTTCGGCAACGACGGCGTATATATTAAGCCGCATTTCGTAACGAAAGTCGTATTCCCGGATGGCAAAGAAGTAAGCTTCAAGCCAAAGGAAAAACGAGTTATGAACGATTACACGGCATACATGATAACGGATATGCTTCGTACAGTAGTGCACTCCGGTACAGGACAAGCCGCAAATATCGGACGTCTTGATGTAGCCGGAAAAACGGGAACAACGAACTATCCGAAAGATGTGCTTCGTAAATATGGTTATCCGTCAAACGCGACAAACGACAGTTGGTTTGTCGGATATACACCGCAATATACGATGTCTGTTTGGACGGGGTACGTAAAAAACGGAGAAGACATGTACCTTGGGGGCAATTCGACAAAAATCTCACAATATATCTTCAAAAGCATGATGGATAAATTCGGTACGGATACATCTGCATTTGAACAGCCGTCCAGCGTTTATAAAATCGGAAATGAACTGGGCGTTACAGGCGGTGAAAAAGCTGTTACGCCACAAGAAAAGCCAAACGCTCCTGCCGGCTTGCAAGCAAAATACGACCAAGCTTCTAACACGATTTCATTAAGCTGGTCTTACCAAAAGTCCGACGAAACACAAGACGTAGCATTTGATGTAAGCTATACATTAGACGGCGGTGCGAAAACATCGTTAGGATCTACGAAGAGCAATAGCATTACATTGAGCGGCGTGAAACCGGGCAGCAGCTATTCCTTCTCTGTTGTGGCTACAGCAAACGGCAAATCGAGCAATGCTGCAACTGCAACTGTTACCATAACAGGAAGCCCTGCACCTGAGCAAAAGCCTGCTACACCAAATAATGGTGACGGCACAACTGGAACACCAGGCACTGGTACTAATCCAGGCACTGGTACTAATCCAGGCACTGGTACTAATCC
>NZ_KE387247.1:0-21043 GCF_000430785.1 Ectobacillus panaciterrae DSM 19096 | reverse complement strand
CCAGGCACTGGTACTAATCCAGGCACTGGTACTAATCCAGGCACTGGTACTAATCCGGGTACTGGTACTAATCCGGGTACTGGTACTAATTCAGGCACTGGTACTAATCAAAAACCGCCTGCCCAATCACCTCTTAATATTCCTTAATAGAAAAAGACCATCTCCTCAGCGAGATGGTCTTTTTTGTATGAGCATTTCTTTTACGAACAGCTTTTCAAATTCTTCGTACAACTGTGTCAGCTGAATGAAAGAATGATAATGACCCGGCTGGTTTAAAACGAACCCTAGCCTTTCAGATACATTTACCGGTTTGATTTTTAAAGCTGTCAGCTGCTGTTCTATATTCTCCAGAGATGTAAGTCTCTCATCATTCAGCCAATATAATGCCGATAAAAAATGAGCGGAGAATCGCACCGTTGGTTTCTCAGCCTCTGTCCGTCTTCTTTCTCTGAATAAAGAAGCGATACCGTCCCGCTCCTCTTTCCAGACTTCTATCATTACCGGAATAGCGTGTTCTTGATCTTGCCATGGCTCATAAGCGTCCAGCCCTTGCAGCTTCGCAAGTTCATATAGGAAGTATTCTTTTCCCGCAGCTTGCTCGAGAGTTTCAGTTTCTTCGTATACAATCGTTTCTTCCTTTACAAAGAAAGGCGGCTGCCTGAAAGCAGCGGGAATGTCCAGCTTAATCATTATGCCTTCTTCTCCTTCATTCGTTTCTTGCCTTCTCTGCATATTTCAAGAAGCGGGCACACTTCGCATTGCGGACGCTGCGCTTTGCAATGATAGCGTCCAAAGAAAATCATGCGATGGTGTGTCACACTCCACTCGTCCATCGGAACTTTTTTCATTAGCGTTTTTTCGACCTCAAGCACAGAATCCTTCCATCGGCAAAAGCCTAAACGCTTGCTTACGCGCTCTACATGCGTATCAACAGCAATCGCAGGAACACCAAACGCTACAGATACAACAACATTCGCTGTTTTTCGCCCTACTCCGGGAAGCTTTGTCAGCTCATCGCGGTCTCTCGGAACCTCTCCGCCGTATTCCTCAAGAAGCATTTGGCACAGCTTTTGAATATTTTTTGCTTTATTGCGATACAAACCAATTGAGCGAATATCCTGCTGCAGCTCTTCTAATGACACACGCAAATAATCCTCCGGTGTTTTATATTTTTGGAATAGGTTCTTTGTTACCTTATTTACGAGGGCATCCGTACATTGAGCGGATAACGCTACAGCTATAACTAATTCAAAAGGGTTGGAATGATTCAACTCACAGTGCGCCTGCGGAAACATCTCCCCCATAACGTCAAGACAATGACGAGTTTGTTTGGTCGTTAACATCGATTCCCTCCTCTACACTACGATGATGCTATACAAAAAGGCAAGATTCTTATTGTTCCAACCAATTATAAAACGGGACTTTCCCCGTATATTTTGCTTCCTGACGGGGCAGCTGATTTTTCGTCTGATGAGGTCGAAACTTTTGCCCATAGTTTTGCGCCTGCTCGACCGTTTTTACGCCATTCTTTTTCCATTCAAATAAAATGCGGTCAATATAGCGAAAATTAAGCTTTCCGCTCATGACTGCTTCGCGCAAAGCTGCTTGAATCAATATCATTTCATGTTCGTCTTGATCTTGCCACATCGTAAGCGTCTCACACTCGAATGGCGAGAGCGGCCGGCCAAACTCTTTTTCAAAAATACTATATAAGCTTGATTGCAAGTTTTGTTTCTTTTCCTGTTCTTCCTCAATCGTTTCATTCATTAAAAGCTGCAGCATTTTCTCCCAAAGCGGCTGTAAGGAATATGTTTCACAAATCATCTCCCCATCCTGCTTATGTCCCTCTATTGTTACAAAGCTGCGCTGCATAAGCGTACGCAAAATTTCTGCGCAGCGGGTAGATGTTATCGTCATTCTTGCAGCAATTTCATCAGGAGTCGGAAACGAATTGCCTGATTCTAAAAACGTATGCACATGTAAAATAACCATAAACTCCAGCTCGTTCAAGCCCAGCTTTTTATAGTGCATCATTAAAAGCTTCGGAATAGCAATACTTCCTTGCTCAAACCATTCAAGCATAATTTTTTTCTTCATGAACTAACACCTCGCTCTCTAGTATACCACAAGATGAATGGGTTTCTGTCTGCAGAAAAGCGGAGCCGGCTCGTTCAGGTGCAGAACCAGAGGTTCTCCGTCCAAGAAAGGCGCTTTTTGCCTTTTTTGCGGCGGAGGTTCTCTGGTGGCGGCACCTAGCCGGCGGAGCTGGACATCGCCGAAAAGCGCAGTCGGCTCGTTCACACCCAGAATTTTATACTTCCTATTCAGTTAAAAAGACCTCCCCTGCTCAAGCGATGATGCTTTTTCATCGCTGATAGGGAGGTCATGCAATCACGGATATAGACGGTTTAATAAACGAGGGAACGGAATGGTTTCACGCACGTGCTCTACACCGGAAAGCCATGCTACCGTACGCTCTAAGCCGAGACCAAAGCCGGAGTGAGGAACAGAACCGTACTGACGAAGCTCCAAATACCATTTGTATGCATCCTCGCTAAGGCCATGCTCATCCAAACGCTGCTTCAGCAAATTGTAATCATCAATACGCTGAGAACCGCCTATGATTTCGCCGTATCCTTCCGGCGCAATCAAGTCTGCACACAATACAACTTCAGGACGGTTTGGATCCGGCTTCATATAGAAAGATTTGATTTGTGCCGGATAGTGCGTAATAAACACAGGTTTATCAAAGCTTTCTGCAATCGCCGTTTCATGCGGAGCGCCAAAATCATCGCCCCATTGAATGTCATCGAAGCCTTTTTCGTGCAGCATTTTTATCGCATCATCATATGTAATGCGAGGGAACGGCGCTTGTATAAGCTCAAGTCTAGAAAGGTCACGATCCAATGCTTTAAGCTCAAGCGCACAGTTTTTCAATACGGACTGCACAAGATACGATACATAATTCTCTTGTACGCGCAAGTTATCTTCATGATCGATGAAGGACATTTCCGGCTCAATCATCCAAAATTCAATTAAGTGACGGCGTGTTTTGGATTTCTCCGCACGGAATGTCGGGCCAAAGGAGAATACTTTTCCAAGCGCCATTGCTGCTGCTTCCATATACAGCTGTCCGCTTTGAGATAAGTAGGCATCCTCATCAAAGTATTTTGTATGGAATAATTCTGTTGTTCCTTCCGGCGCGCTTCCTGTAAGAATCGGCGGATCAACCTTTACAAATCCGTTGTCATGGAAAAATTCATATGTAGCACGGATAATCTCATGACGAATGCGAAGCACTGCATGCTGGCGCTTAGAACGAATCCATAAATGACGATTGTCCATTAAAAATTCCGTACCATGCTGCTTCGGCGTGATTGGATAATCAGTAGCTTCGTGAATAACTTCTACGTTTGTCACTGTTAATTCATATCCGAACGGGGAACGCTCATCTTCACGAACAATTCCTGTTACATACAAAGATGTTTCCTGTGTAAGTGCCTTTGCCTTTTGAAAAATTTCTTCGCCCACTTCTTCTTTCACTACAACCCCTTGCATAAAGCCTGAGCCGTCGCGAAGCTGCAAGAAAGCAATTTTTCCGCTGGAGCGTTTATTGGCAAGCCAAGCTCCAATCGTTACTTCTTCATTCACATAATTCTTTACTTGTGCAATAGTAGTTTTCACTTGCGTGGTCCCTCCAAAAAGCTTTCAAATTGATATTGTTCATTATACATAGCGCCGGCGCATTATGCAAAGACAGCCTCTCTATTTATCGGACTTTTTTATCCATGAACGTTTTTATGCGGTCCAACGCTTTTTCCAACTGCTCTAGGGAAGTGGCGTACGATAATCTCATGTTTTCCGGAGCGCCGAAGCCGGAACCGGGCACAATCGCGACTTTTTCTTCCTCCAACAGCGCTTTCGCCCACTCATCCACTGAATCATAGCCTGCCATAGCGGCAGCTTCTTTTACGTTCGGGAATAAATAAAACGCTCCTTGCGGCTTAAGACAAGAAAACCCTGGAATTTGAATGAGTTTATCATATACAATATTCAGTCGGCTTTCAAACGCATGACGCATTTCCTCTACAGCCTCTTGTGAATGCTGATATGCCGCAATTGTCGCATATTGTGCAATAGAAGTAGGATTGGATGTGCTATGGCCTGCCAGATTCGTCATCGCTTGAATCAATTGCTTATTGCCAGCCGCATATCCGATACGCCATCCTGTCATGGAATGTGACTTAGACACACCGTTGATAATAACGGTAAGCTGCTTCAATTCTGCTGACAGCTGTGCGATGGAAACATGCTTTGTATCGCCATACACGAGCTTCTCATAAATTTCATCGGATACAATTAAAATGTTATGCTCAACGCACACTTCGCCAAGCGCTCGCAGCTCTTCTTCTGTGTAAATCATGCCTGTCGGGTTACTCGGAGAATTAATGATGACTGCCTTTGTTTTCTCTGTAATCGCGCTTTTTAGCTGCTCCGGCGTAATTTTAAAATCGTTTTCCTCAAATCCTTCCACGAATACTGGAACACCTTCAGCAAGCTTCACCTGCTCTGGATAGCTTACCCAATAAGGAGTCGGGATAATGACCTCGTCCCCTTCATTAAGAAGAACCTGAAATAGCGTGTATAAAGCATGCTTCGCCCCGTTGCATACAATAATTTCAGTCGGTGCATAAGCGAGTTGCTGATCCTCTTGAAACTTCTTGATGATCTCTTTCTTCAGCGCGGCAAGTCCGCCTGTAGGAGTATACTTCGTATGTCCTTCAAGCATTGCCTTGTAAGCCGCTTCAATGATATGGTCTGGTGTATTGAAGTCTGGCTCTCCTGCCCCAAGGCCGATTACATCATGACCTTGCGCTTTTAATTCCTGCGCTTTTGCTGTAATCTCCAGCGTTGAGGAAGGTGTTAATGCTGATACACGCTTTGCTAATTTCATCCTGCGTTCCTCCAAATTTATAATTTAAATACTGTAATTCCTCCAAATTTCTCCATTTTTGAAATCCAGATAACAGTAATTATAACGGTTCTCTTGATCAATATATGTAACTTCCCATAGCGGTACATCGTTTTCAGCACCCAATTTTACTTTCAAGAATTCTTTTGCATTCTTTTGCTTCGCGACAATCTGCAGCACTTCTTTTTCGGAAATGCCTTCGCTTTTCTTTCTTGTCAGTACTTTTCCCTTTGTGCCGGGCACCCAAATAATCCATTGTGTCCCTGCATCATCCTTGCCTTCGATTACACTATAGGAAGATTTTTCATCATATCCATGATAATAATCCGTTCTTGTTACCGCTGTTAATTTGGCTTCTTTTTTGGCGATGGCAACCGCTTTTTCTTCTCCCTTAAGCTTTCCGCTCATTGTATCTGTATAAACGTAAACACTGTATAAAACAACCGCAATAACGGCAAAAACAATAGTTAAAATCAACTTTTTCATTGTATCCCTACGTTCTGTAAATCGTAAATATTGCTGTTTCTTTTTGTTGCTCGTCCAATGCCAGACCAAACATTAAATCTCTTTCCTTTAATGTTCGATTCAAGCTGTCCACAATTTTATACAAATCGCTTGAATACTGTACGCGCGTTGTTGCCAACACTTCAATTTTCTTTTCCATTTAAACTCCTCCATTGCACAAAAATTTCTAATCATAGAAGAAAGACATACGGTTACAATAAAGATACACTCACCACAAAGCCTGCTTCGCTACCCATTTATTATAGCAGGTGATTTTCTTCTATAAAAGGTTTGAGTAGGCAGTGTTTTATCTTAGCATTACTTTTTCATCTTCATGATGGCATCTATATACTAAAAAATTTCCTTCTACCCACATTCTCGGCCTGTACTCGCTGCAGGCTTTTCTTTATGAGTCCGCTATCGCAAGCAATTGTTCAAGCGGCTTTTCATAAACTGGAATCTCAGGAATTGACGATGTGAATTTGCTTCCATAAAACGTAGTAGTAATGCGTCGGTCTAACACAAAGAACAATCCTTTGTCTTCCTTTGTACGGATTAGGCGGCCGAATCCTTGCTTAAAACGGATTACGGCTTGCGGCAATGACAATGTAAGGAACGCATTTTTGCCGGTTGCTTTTAATTTCGCTGCTCTTGCAGCCATTACCGGATGGTCCGGAGGCATAAACGGCAAACGCACCATTACGAGACAGCTGAGCGGTATATCAATTCCTTCCCAAAAACTATTCGTTCCAAACAAAATTGCTTTTTCAAACTGCTGAAAGTTTTTGGTCATTCTGACACGGCTGCCGCTGTTTGCCCCTTGTGCCAAAATAGCAAATTCCTGCAGCGCTTCGTTCTCTTTTACAATCGCATACGTTTGTCTCAGCATTTCATATGAGGTGAACAATACGAGCATCCGTCCGTTTGCCGCCTTTGCGATGGCTGAAATTTGTGCCGCTATAGCCTGTACATATTCTTCCTGCGATACATGTTTAATATTAGGCACGTCTGTCGGAATCATCATTTGAACTTGCTGCTCATAAGAAAACGGCGAGGGAACGCTCATAGCAGAAGGATGAAAATCAGATAACCCGAGCGTTTCAATCATATAGTCGAAAGTTCCATTAACCGTTAATGTCGCAGACGTGAGAATGACACTTTTCCGCTTGGCAAAGAGCTGATCTGCAAGCATCTCGCTTACATCAATCGGCTGCTTATATATGACTGTCGAGTGCAACGTACCTTTTGCTTCCGCTTCCATCC
Organism: Ectobacillus panaciterrae DSM 19096; assembly: GCF_000430785.1. Classification (GTDB taxonomy): domain Bacteria; phylum Bacillota; class Bacilli; order Bacillales; family Bacillaceae_G; genus Ectobacillus; species Ectobacillus panaciterrae. Next base: position 14,304 of record NZ_KE387247.1, on the reverse strand, counting down.
ATGTAACACCGTCCGATTGCTCATCAAGCAGCAGGTGCACAAGCGTGCTGCGAAATTCTTCAAGAGATTGTATAAGGTCCCGAAATTCTTCCGCTATAACCGACGTTTTCATCCGTTTCTCTATGATGACCTCTTGCTCTTGAAACTGCTGTAAGACTCCTCTTAGAGAATATGAGAGACGGTCGGCCGCTTCCGTAATCGCCCTCCAAAGCTTTCCTCTTTCTTTTTGGATGTCGTAACGGTACACCAAACGAATATTGCCTTCCGTTTGGTGTTTTTGCCGATCGAACAAGAATGAGCGAAGCATGCGAAACAGCTCATCAGATTCAAACTTTATCTCCTTCAACGCTTTATTGATTTGCTTAAAAGCAGATAAAGATGCAAAGTGGTACTGGTCCATCGTTTCATACAGCTTCGTTAAGACATCATTGGTTTCCAATGTTCCAATGCGCGAAAGGAGCAGCTGAAAGTGCAGGCAGGAAAACTGTTCTCCAAGCGCATGACTCGATACTTCTTCAATATGATGCGCTTCATCGAGTACAACATATTCATAAGAAGACAGCAGGGATTCTTCATGATTCAAATCATGAAAAAGCAAGGCATGATTCGTAATGATTATATCGGCAAAATACACCCGATGCTTAGCGCGCTGATAAAAACAGCGGGTGCCCCACTGCTTGCTCGGCATGTTGGCATCGCTGCAAATGCGCTCCCACAGTAATCTTCCTCCTGAAGGCAAGTTCAGTTCATCCACATCTCCAGTTTCCGTTTGCAACAGCCATACAAGAATCTCCGCTTTTGTTAAGATGCTATCGTAATTCGTGTCTTCTTCTGATAAAGCATGCTCAAACTTATGCAGGCATATATAATGCTTGCGCCCTTTAATAAGAGCTGCTTCAAACGGAAATGGAAGAATTCGCTTGAGAAGCGGAATCTCCTTTTCGAGAATTTGCTGCTGAAGCTGAACTGTTTGTGTGCTTATCACAACAGGCTGCTCCTTCTCATACGCATAAAACAAAGCTGGAATGAGATAAGCAAGCGTTTTGCCTGTCCCCGTCCCTGCTTCAATAAGAGAAAAACGGGCATTTGTAAAGGCTTCATACACCTCTTGCATCATCATGCTTTGTCCTTCACGTTCTTCAAACATGGGCATCTCGCGCTTCAAACGTGCCGCCATCGTTTTTGAAAACATAGAAAAAGAAATGTTGTCCTTCTCGCCAAGGTTTACTGCATAAGTGTTTTTGCGCAGCGCAATGCTGCGGTGTATGTCGTATTGTTGTTTGGTTGGATCATGCTCAGCCTTATTCAATATGTAAAAAGATAGCAATTCCTCTAAATCGCTTTTAAAACCTTTACTGAGCTGATAGAGCGATTGCAGTGTGATTAACGGCAAATCATTCAGCTTATCGCAAAGATTTAAAAACAACTCCGCTGTCACCATTGCATCACTGTCGGCCCGATGCGGTTTTTCATGGTTCAGCTCAAAATATTTTGCTAAATCTCCAAGCTTATAGCTGTCTGAAGTCGGCAGCAATATCCGCGCCAGCTCAACCGTGTCAATTGCAGGGCATGATGGCGGCATATATCCTGCATTTTTCAGTTCCTCTTGCAGGAAGTTCCAATCAAAATGAACATTATGCGCAACAAAATACGAGTTTTCCAAGAGTTCGACTATCATCGGAGCGATATCACGGAAAAGAGGAGCTCGCTGCACCATTTCATCATGTATTCCCGTCAGCTCTGAAATAAACGGGGGAATCGGCTTCTCAGGATTTAAAAACGTGGAAAAAATCTCATGCACTTCGCCGTTTTCAATTACAACAGCGGCAAGTTCTGTAATCTTATCAACACCGCCCTTAGCGGCGTTTCCTGTCGTTTCTAAATCAACGACAACATATCTGTTCATATTCTAACACCTCACTTACCTTCCCAACCCGAAACACTGTTCCTACTGTTTACTATACCACGAATTCGCCAAACTTAATAAGAAAAGCGGAGCCGACTGTTCAGGTGCAGAACCAAAGGTTCCTTCCCCTCAAAGGCGCTTTTTGCCTTTGTGTGGGAAGGGTTCTTTGGTGGCAGCACCTAGGAGGCGCAGCTAGACATCAAGAAAAGCGGAGCCTTCGAGGCGCAGAGACCAAGGTTCTCCGCCCTAAAAGGCGCTTTTTGCCTTTTTGTGGCGGAGGTTCTTGGACGGCAGCACCTAGCCGGTGGAGCTAGACACCACGAAAAGCGCAACCGGCTCGTTCAGGTGCAGAGACCAAGGTTCTCCGCCCTAAAAGGCGCTTTTTGCCTTTTTGTGGCGGAGGTTCTTGGACGGCAGCGCCTCGAAGGCGGAGCTAGACATCAAGAAAAGCAGAGCCTTCGAGGCGCAGAACCAGAGGTCCCTCTCCCTCAAAGGCGCTTTTTGCCTTTGTGCAGGTTCTCTGAAAGGAGAGTTGAACACGCCGATTATATATGTTCTTGTCCTTTTAAAAGAAGTAAAAAAATCCCCATAAAAAATGGGGATTTTCACTTTATAGAATCGTGCAGGCCGGTTCATAGCCAAGCATTTGTTCAATATTGTTTTCCTCATCTAAAACGGCAATTTTCGGCTTATGTTCATGCACCTTTTCTTCCGGTACAAGACCGTAGGCAATGATGATTACTTTATCACCTGGCTGTACTAGTCTTGCTGCTGCTCCATTTAAGCATACGACCTTGCTGCCGCGCTCTCCTTTAATGATATACGTTTCAAAGCGGGCACCGTTATTGTTGTTTACAATCTGCACCTTTTCGTTTTCTACTACGCCGACTGCATCCATCAAATCTTCGTCGATTGTAATGCTGCCCACGTAGTTCAAATTCGCTTCCGTTACTGTTGCGCGATGTAATTTCGCTCTCATCATTGTACGAAACATGTCTGCTCCCCCTAGATTGTAAATGTGATGTTGTCAATTAACCTTGCTTTTGCAAACTTAACAGCTACGGCCACGATAATAGTGCCTTTTATTCTCTCAAGCTCCGTCAACTGCGGATAAGCGTATACCTCTGTATAATCTATTTCCCCGCTTGTATGCGTAATAATATAATTCGTTACAATTGCTTTCACCGCCTGAGGATCTCGTTCCCCTTCTTCAACCGCCTGCTTTGCGAGCTGCAGGCTTTGGTATAAATGCGGTGCTTCTTTCCGCTCGCTTTCAGATAAATATACGTTGCGCGAACTTTTTGCGAGTCCGTCTTCTTCCCTCACTGTTTCAACCGGTATGAGGGTTACCGGAATATTATAATCGGAAATGAGCCCTTGCACCACTGCCACTTGTTGGGCATCTTTCATTCCGAAATAGGCGCGATGAGGCATCGTAATATTAAATAGCTTCAAGAGAACTGTCGCTACGCCGTCAAAGTGTCCCGGGCGCTTTTCACCGCATAATACCTCTGTACGCGCAGTTACCGTCACTTTCGTTGTTAACGGAGTCGGATACATTTCTTCAACACTTGGATAAAACAAATAATCCACAGATGCTGTGCGAGCAAGTTCTTCGTCTCTTTCAATATTGCGCGGATATCTGTCAAAATCCTCGTTCGGTCCGAATTGAAGCGGATTTACAAATACGCTCAGTACAACGATATCATTTTCTTTTCTTGCTTGCTGCAGCAATGTGAGATGGCCTTCATGCAAATATCCCATCGTTGGTACAAATCCTATTGTCGTTCCTTTTGCGCGCAAGGAGAGGATAGTTTGCTGCATCTGTTCAATGTTTGAAATTATTTGCATGTTGTATTGCCTCCGTATAATGCTAAAAGTTCTTCTTCTTTCATTGTAAAAGAATGGGCGTCGTCAGGAAATTGACGTTCCTTAACTTCCTGAACATACTGATGAATACCGCGCACAATTTCGTCTTGCACGGATGCGTATTGTTTCACGAATTTTGGGACACGCCCCACTCCATATGTGATGATATCATGATAGACAAGCACTTGCCCATCGGTTTTGTTGCCTGCTCCAATGCCGATTGTCGGAATGGCAAGCTGCATAGAAATTTCTTCTGCCAATTGCTTTGGCACACATTCTAAAACAAGTGCGGCAGCGCCTGCTTCCTGGCACTGCTTCGCATCCTCCAGTAATTTGCGCGCACTCTCAGCGTCTTTTCCTTGCACGTTGTATCCGCCCAGTACGCCGACAGCTTGAGGAGTTAAACCAAGGTGAGCCACCACAGGAACTCCTGCATGTGTCAAGAGACGGATAATATCCACCACTTCATCGGCTCCTTCTACCTTTACAGCGTGCGCTCCGCTTTCCTGGATAATGCGCTGTGCATTCTTCATCGTCTCTTCTTTTGATACGTGATAAGACATAAAAGGCATGTCAGTCACAACGAATGTATTCCCTGCACCGCGGCGTACTGCCTTCGTATGATGAATCATGTCCTCGACTGTAACAGGAATGGTGGAATCATAGCCAAGCACCACCATTCCGAGCGAGTCTCCGACAAGAATCATATCTACGTCAGCTTGCTCTGCCAGCTTTGCAGAAGGATAATCATATGCCGTAACCATTACAATTGCTTCACCCTGCCGCTTCATTTCCATAAAATCTTTTGTCGTTTTCATACGTCTCCTCCTTGTTTAGGATAAGGAGAGGGACGATGCAAGAAAAGCGGAACCGGCTCATTCAGCTTCGAAAGGCAGAGAACCTCCACACTTAAAGGCGCTTTTTCCTTTATCTCGCTCTAAACGTCCGTAACAGGACTGCTTAGACAAGATGCACAAACGGACGCTAAGAGCCCGATTGATTCAACTAACATCCGTGGAGGAAAAATCACCTCCACAGATGAAGTTTCATCTTATGAGGGGAGGTTCTCTGATAGGAGGAACTAACCGGTGCAGCCAGACACAAAAAATCCTTCTTTCCATGCGGAAAGAAGGATTATGCTTCGCAATCTCATCCCTCTGTCCCAGTCCTTATTGGATCCAGGCAGAACCCATTGTATGTGATATAAACTTCAGGTGCAGTTCAATTAGATACTGCCCATATTCGAATTCATTATACCAGACTGCTCTGGTCTTTTGCCACTAGATTTCAATATCTGCAGAGTGAATATAATGAATATTCCCGCTTTTATCTTCAAGAATGAGAACTCCATCTTCTGTAATGCCTTTCGCAGTTCCTACGAGCGTCTGATGGAGCGTTCTTGCTGTAATTTCCTTTCCGATGCTGACAGCGTGGCTTTCCCACAACATTTTAATAAGACCAAACCCATTTTGCAAATATTCCTTGTACAGCTTCTCCATTTGTGCAAAAACAGCCTGCATCAAGGATGCTCTGTTTACCTCAGCTCCTTTTTCGATGGCAAGCGAGGTAGCAATATGCTGAATCTCATCCGCAAAATGATGCTTCTGCTGATTCACATTAATTCCGATTCCAATTATAACAGCGTGAATTCGATCGGGGTCTGCCTGCAGCTCAGTCAAAATTCCCACTGCCTTTTTGCCGTTTATAAGGATATCATTCGGCCACTTAATTCCTGCCGATAGACCAGTATATGCCTCAATCGCTTGCGCTACGCTTACCGCTGCCAGCAATGTAAGCTGAGGAGCTTGGTGAACCGGAATGGCAGGACGCAAAATGAGACTCATCCATATGCCCGTTCCTTTTGGAGAGTGCCACTGACGGCTCAGCCTCCCCCGTCCTGCTGTTTGTTCTTCTGCAACGATCACTGTACCTTCAGGTGCTCCCTCATACACAAGACGGGAAGCAATCTTTTGGGTGGAGTCCACCGTTTCTTCAAAATGAACATACCGCCCAATATATTCTGTTTGCAGCCCCAGTTGAATTTCGTTTCCTGTTACTTTTTCAGGCTTACCGGCAATGCGATATCCGAGACGGCGAACCGCTTCCAGTTCATACCCTTCCTTGCGAAGGTCCTCCATATGCTTCCATACAGCCGTACGGGAGCAGCCGAGCTTTTCGCTGATTGCTTGCCCGGAAATAAATTCTCCGTCAGCTTCTGAAAACATCTCCAGAAGCTGTTTTCTTATAGAAGTTTGCATGTATTCAGCCACTCCTTAATGCTTTCTCGCGAGTTAGCAGTTTTTCTGTACAGCACTGCCCGTTCAATTTCCTCTAATAGAGCTGCCACCCACGGACCGCCCTTTTTCTCTGTCCATTGCAGCAAATCCGTCCCGGTCACCTGCAATTGCTTTCGGTTATGAATCGGAAGTGATTGGTATTGCTTTTTGACACGCTGCGTATGTACATGTTTACAGTTAAGAATGGCATATAAAGTTTCTGCCATCACGGCAATTTCTTCTCCAGCCTCATAAAGCAAAAGCTCGTCCCAATCCTGCATGTGCCGTTTCTTAAGAAAATTCAGCACTGCTGTGATGCTTTTTATTTTTTTATTGGACAACTTCCAGCTTCGAAGTACAGTTTCTGCATCGTTTATTTTGACAATGTATAATAACAAGGCCCATGCCTCTGTATCTGTTGTAACATATGCCCATTCATACACGGAAGCTTGTATAAGCTCGTTTTGCTTCTTCTCCAAATAAGGCAAGTATTCATACAGCTTTGTTTCTTTTAAAAGAGGAAGTGCTTGCTGCACGTACCGGCCAAGCAGCAGCTTCTCAAACTCTGCAGCAATGCGCTCGATCGCAATGTGGCGAAGCAGCGGCGCATGCTCTGCAATAGCCTGCTTCGTCGCTTCGCTTAAAGTAAAGCCAAGCACACTGACAAACCGAACGCCGCGCATCATGCGGAGAGCGTCTTCCTGAAAACGCTCATGCGGATTTCCGACCGTTTCAATTTGTTTATTTTGAATAGCACGCCGACCGCCGAACGGATCAAGGATTTCTCCCTCCTCCGTCATCGCAATTGCGTTCATTGTAAAATCCCGCCGCTGCAAATCCTCGGTAAGAGAACGGACGAAAGCAACTTCACTAGGTCTTCTGAAGTCTTCGTAGCCTGACTCTGTGCGAAAAGTTGTAACTTCATACGCAACATCTTCATCAAGTACAATAACTGTGCCGTGCTCCAGTCCGACCGGAACGTGACGAGGAAAAATCTTCATGACTTCATCCGGCAAAGCAGAGGTGGCAATATCAATATCGCCGATCGGACGGTTAATCAAATAGTCACGAACGCTGCCCCCTACAAAATAAGCTTCATATCCTCTTTGCTTTAATATTCGAATGATGGATGATGCTTGTTCAAATCGCTCCATTCGCTTCACCTAACAGTTCATGATACATCGCTTCATATTCAGACACAATGATCTCGGAACTGAAACGCTCCTTTATGGATCGCTGCGCTTCTTCTGCCATCTTTTTATGAAGCTGCCCATCCTTCAGCAGCTCCGCAGCTTTTTCAGCTATTCCCTGCACGTCACCAAGCTCGCATATATAACCTGTTTCTTCGTCTTCAATGACTTCGGGGATACCGCCGACCCTAGTCCCGATACAAGGCACGCCGCAAGCCATCGCTTCTAAAAGAACGAGTCCAAAGCTTTCCTTTTCGGACAGAAGAAGCATTAAATCGCTCATGGATAAGAGCTCTTCTACATTATCCTGCTTTCCTAAGAATAAAACTTTGCCTTCTAAGTTCAAGTTTTTAACAAGCCTCGTCATCGCGCAAAGTTCCGGTCCGTCTCCGACAAGCAGCAGCTTGGACGGCACCTGCTGTTCGATCAGGGCGAACGAGCGGATGACATCTTCCACACGCTTAACTTTTCGGAAGTTTGATATGTGAATAATAACCTTCTCTTCTTCAGAAATACCGTATTCTTCCTTCAAATGCGTCATTTCGCGTCTTTGGTACACACGCTCATCAATGAAGTTGTGAACCGTACGAATTTCCTTTTTAGGTTTGATAAGCTGATGCGTTTCCTCTACAAGAGAGTGGGAAACAGCAGTCACTATATCAGATTGCTCGATGCCAAAACGAATTAAATTATTAAGAGAATCATCGTAGCCGAGTATCGTAATGTCCGTACCATGCAAGGTCGTTATAATTTTGACAGGGTGCGCTGCCATTTGCTTTGCCAAAATAGCGCAAATCGCGTGCGGAATCGCATAATGAACATGAAGCAGATCCAGCTTTTCCCGATCTACTACTTCCGCCATTTTGCTTGCAAGCGCCAAATCATAAGGCGGATACTGAAATACGGAATATTGATTTACATCCACTTGATGAAAGTAAATATTTGGATAAAATTTATTCAAACGAAACGGCACGCTCGATGTAATAAAATGAATTTCATGGCCTTGTTCGGCCAACAGTTTCCCAAGCTCTGTACCGATTACACCTGATCCTCCGACAGATGGATAACAGGTAATTCCGATTTTTAGCTTCATCACACACCTCCAAGCAAATCATTATGCAATACTAGAGGCTTCTTGCTGATAAACCCTTCGGCATATGCTACCCCGACTTCTTTTCCGAACATCTTTTCTCTCGCGATCACAGTCTCGACATACCCTTCGGTCAAAGGTGTAGCAATTTCTCCCTTAGAGAATTGACTCTCATAAGCTTGCAGAGCTTGTATTTTCCCTTCCATTTCTTCGCTGACATCGACACAAAAAGAAGGTTTATGAAATCCGTTAATCATATAAAAATACATGGCCTGCACTTTATGAGCCGGGAACGTCGGCATATATTTGCGAATACCGGCTGAAAAAACAGCTTCCTCTACCAAACGGGCACAAGCTGCATGATCGGGGTGCCGGTCCTCGTGAAAAGGAGCAAATATAAGCTTTGGTTTATATGTACGAATGATTTCTACAATCTTGGCTAGATATCTTTCATTCCATTGCAAACCGCGATCGGGAAATCCGAGGTTTATGCGTGCCGTCACATTCATAATGCCGGCAGCTTTCTTTGCTTCTTGCTGCCGCAGCACAACAGTTCCATTTGAAGAAAGCTCTGCCTCTGTCAAATCGCAAATGCCGATTTTATATCCGCGTTTGCTATATTTTATAATGGTAGCAGCCATGCCGATTTCCACATCGTCGGCATGTGCTCCAAATGCTAGTATATCTAGTTCACCCATGATGTTCTCCTTATAACTGTCTGTAATCTAAATCTCCCCGTTCTAAACCATGCATTAACAGCTCTGCACTCGCCATATTCGTAGCAAGGGGAATCGAATACACATCACACAGACGCAGCAAAGCATTTACATCCGGCTCATGCGGCTGGGCAGTTAGCGGATCGCGGAAAAAAATGACCATATCCATATCATTTTTTGCAATCATCGCCCCAATTTCCTGATCGCCGCCAAGCGGACCGGATTGATAGCGCGTCACGGATAAGCCGGTAGCTTCCATAATGCGCAGCCCCGTTGTTCCTGTAGCAAACAATTCGTGCTTTTCGAATATAGGTTTATAAGCGTATGCAAAGGACACCATGTCCTGCTTTTTCTTATCGTGAGCAATTAATGCAATTTTCATCTCTCGTTTCCCCTTTAGTCCACAATATTTTCTAAACCGTATACAAGTGTTTCTAAATTCATGACCGTTTCAATGGACATCTTAACACCTGACATGAAAGAAGCACGATTAAAAGAATCATGGCGAATCGTAAGCATTTGTCCGTCTCCCCCGAACAATACCTCTTGATGCGCAATAAGTCCCGGCAGACGCACGCTGTGAATATGAATGCCGTCCACTTCCGCGCCGCGCGCTCCTTGCAGCTGTTCCGTCTCGTTAGGATGGCCTTGTTGCTTCGGCTCTCTCGCAGTGCGGATTAAATCAACGGTTTTCAGCGCTGTTCCGGACGGAGCATCGAGCTTTTGATCATGATGCAGTTCAATGACTTCCACATCCTGAAAGTATTTCGCTGCTGTTTGCGCAAATTTCATCATCAAAATAGCTCCGATTGCAAAATTCGGCGCAATAATCGTTCCGACTTTTTTCTCCTCTGCAGTACGGGTAAGCTGCTGAATTTCCTCTTCGGTAAAGCCGGTTGTTCCGATAACAGAGCGCAGATCATGCTGAAGCGCGGTATGTATATGCTGTTTGCCGATTTCCGGCGTTGTTAAATCCAATAATACATCAGCCTGCTCCTTCTGTAAGCATTCCTCTAAGCTTTCATAAATAGGAGCGTCTAATGCCGGAAGCCCTTCCAAATCTGCTATGCGTTTGCCGCCATGCTTATAGTCTACTGCTGCAACTAATTGAAAATGCGATGTGCGTTCCATTAAACGAACTGCTTCTTGACCCATTCTTCCCCTTGGACCTGCAATAATAACACGAATTGTCTTCATTCTGCTTTCTCTCCCTCTTTTCGCGTCCAGCGATCTCTATCACGCGTGTTGAATTTTTCCATTACTCTATTATGAGCTGTTTCTAGATCAATGTTCAAGCTGTTTGCCATACAAATAGTCACGAATAACAAATCTCCCAGTTCTTCCTCAATCGTCCGCTCTTTTTCGGTTGTTTTTTTCGGCTTTTCTCCGTAGTAATGATTCACTTCACGGGCAAGCTCTCCCACTTCCTCAGTCAGCCTCGCCATCATAGCAAGCGGGCTAAAATAGCCTTCTTTGAATTGGCTTATGTATGCATCTACTTCATGCTGCATTAATTTCATTGTTTTATCTTCCATTTTGTTCACCTCGACTCCTTCTATTTTCATGTTAGCCAATTCCCGGCTGTTTGACAAATTTTTCAGCAGGCATACATTATTTGCCACGGTTTAAAGGATACACTATAATAAGGTGTTGTACTAACATATCAGGGGGAATAGCATGCTAAATATCCGAATTCGCAACATTATCTTTATCCTGCTGGGATCCGCCATTTTTTCATTCGGCATTGTAAACATTAACATTGAAAATCATTTAGCAGAGGGCGGCTTTACAGGAATTACCCTTTTGCTTTATTTTTTGTTTCAATTAGATCCTTCTTATACGAACTTGATTCTTAACATTCCGTTGTTTTTCATTGGATGGAAGCTTCTTGGAAAAACAACCTTCATCTATACGCTTATCGGTACTGTAAGTGTTTCTGTATTTCTGTGGATCTTTCAGCGCTACGATGTTTTCAATCTTCATTTAAACTTACAGAAGGATATGACGCTGGCAGCATTGTTTGCAGGTGTATTCATCGGCGTTGGACTTGGCATTATTTTTCGGTTCGGCGGAACAACGGGCGGCGTCGATATTATTGCCCGGCTCGCACATAAATACGCAGGCTGGAGCATGGGGAAAACCATGTTCCTTTTTGATGCAGCCGTAATCGCCTTATCCATCCTTACATATTTGTCCTACACGCAGGGCATGTACACACTCGTAGCTGTGTTTATCGGCGCGCGTGTTATTGACTTTATGCAAGAAGGCGCATATGCAGCGAAAGGCGCTACTGTTATTTCTGATAAAAACGAAGAAATCGCCCAAAAAATCTTGTCCGAAATGGAGCGCGGCGCTACTTTCTTGAAGGGTGTAGGCACCTATACAAAAGCAGAGCGCAATGTTTTATACTGTGTTGTTGCCAAAAATGAAATTGTAAGGCTAAAGAATATCATCATTTCTGTCGACCCGCATGCATTTGTTGCAGTAAGCGATGTGCACGACGTTGTCGGTGAAGGATTTACGCTGGACGAAAACAAAAATCCGCTTCATAACTAAGAAAAGCGGAACCGGCTCGTTCAGCTCCCTCTGGAAAATGTTCTTCACCATTAAAGCCGCTTTTTGGCTTTATATGGGGAAGGTTATTTTTCAGACGGGAGCTAGCCGGTGGAGCTAGACATCAAGAAAAGCGCAACCGGCTCGTTCAGGCGCAGAACCAGAGAACCTCCGTCCTTAAAGGCGCTTTTTGCCTTTATGTGACGGAGGTTCTCTGGTGGCAGCGCCTAGCCGGTGGAACTAGACATCAAAAAAAGCGCAATCGGCTAAGTACTGGATCTATAGTTTCTTATCCTTATAAAAAAAACAGGCTATCCAGGTAGCCTGTTTTTTTAGTCATCGCTTCGCTGCATTCCTGTGTATACAAGAAGCAGACGGAGCAATTCAAATACCGCAACCGCTGCTGCCGCTACATAAGTAAGCGCCGCTGCATTCAATACCTTACGCGCGCTTCCCTCTTCTCCATGGTCTACAATCCCTAAAGAATCGATTTGCTTCATGGCACGGCGGGAAGCGTCAAATTCAACAGGAAGGGTGATAAGCTGAAACAGTACGCCTGCTGCCATTAAAACGATGCCGAGCAACAGCATATTTGATAATCTTGCAAAAATACCGATCATAATAAAAATCCACGACATATTCGATCCAAGATTTGCGACTGGCACTAACGCATGACGGAAGCGCATGAAACTGTAATCCTTAGCATCCTGGATGGCGTGTCCAACCTCATGAGCTGCCACAGCCGTTCCTGCTACAGAATTTCCGTAATAGTTGTTTGTCGACAAGCGGACCGTTTTTGTGCGAGGATCATAGTGATCGGACAGATAACCCGGTGTTTCCTCTACTGCTATGTTATACAACCCGTTTGCATCTAAAATTCTGCGCGCCACTTGTGCTCCCGTCATTCCCGACGTGGAATACACTTGCGAATATTTACTGTAGGCACTTCGCACCTTTGCCTGAGCGACTAGCGGAACAATCAAGATAATGAGGAAATAGATTAGGTACAGCATAGTCATCCTCCAATGATGTTGTAATACTTTTCATTCTATTTTTGCCACGACGGATTGTCAATTGAAATGCATCGGGTATATATTAACCATTTTTAGACTTTACACGTCGCTTTTCTTGTTCTCCTCTATATTTTCTCCAGCCGACATAAGTTAATGTAAAAATAATAATGCCGCCTGTTGCAATGATCACCCAAATGAGTGAAGGGGCCGCTTCGTCCTTGCTCGGATACTGAAATATGCTTTCCACATCTTCGCGAATTACGTTCATTTGAAGCTGTCCGTTCACATGCCTCGCCATCGTGCTGCGAGATTCATCGAGATACGAAAGATGCGCATTCAGACGCTGCAATTCTTCTTCCGGCAAATCCACCGATAAACTTGGATAAATAATAGCAATTTCATACAAGAACTCGTTTACGGCATACTGAAGCTTGGAAGCATCGTCTTGTTTCATCGCTTGCTCCATTTTGTCAAAGGCTGTCATTACAGCACGTTCTCTGTTTAGCCAAAGCGGTTGAAATTGTGAGTTTTCCGCATCTATTACAAGCCGCAGCGCCAGCATATCGTCTTCCTTCTCTTTTTGGCTCGCTCCCTCACCCATAGATTGGATTGCTTTATCGTAAGCCATCGAGATGACATGAATATGTGCAGGCGACGATACATGAACAGCATACTCTTTAGACGCATACGTCAAAATTTGCTTTGCTTTTTCATATTGCTGCTGCTTTACAAGCTGTAACGACTCGTCCAATAACTGATTCATCTCATCTGCCCCTGCCGCATACATGCGAAGCGGCAGTAAAGAAAGAACGATCCATATGATTACGGCAACGACTTTTTTCATTCCTGTCCCCCCTAAAACTTCTAATAAAGTGTATGAAGGAGTGGACAAGAATAGACCAAAATTCCTTTATTGAAGTGACAGCTCAAGTCGATTCTGCCTTATACACAAAGCGTAAGCGATTGCGATAGAGAGAATGCTCAGCCAAAATGTGAAATAGCCGATTGGCTGATAATACAAATCAAGTACGCCGTATCGCGGCATTTGCCGGAATACGTAGTCGATGATGTTGTCATGTAAGATCCATACCGCAGCAGCTGCTAAGTGCCAGTTCTTTATACGGTAAAACGGAGCGTATAAAAGCCCTTGAACAGCCATCGCACCATGCGACAGCATAAGCATGTACCCTGTCCAGTGCAAGTTTCCCTCTACAATAAGGAGCAAAAGATTCATGACCACTGCCCATACACCGTATTTAAACAGCGTGACAATCGCAAGCGCTTCTGCCAGTCCCCAGTTTTTCCGAAATAAAAAACCGATTAACACAAACACAAAGAACAAGCTGGCTGTTGGACTATCCGGTACAAACAACCAAAACTGCGGCGGCGTTTCAACAAGCTGATATTGATACCAAATGTACCCGTAAATCGTTCCTAAAACATTTACAGTAAGAAGCAATTTCAAAATCGTGCGGTCTCGAAGTATGTGATATAAAAAGGCCACTGATCTTCCCTCAACTTTCCTAAGATTCCATTCCCCTACATTATAGCAAATTTTATCCTTTCTCATGAACCTCCCCCACTTACTCGCTTCCACTCCTTGAAGTGGAGGTTTCTTAGCACCAACAAAGACAAGGTCCCATGAGAAGCGGATTTGCCATCTCCTCTCTGCACCTATGCAGGGGCTCCTT
>NZ_AUMR01000005.1 GCF_000430785.1 Ectobacillus panaciterrae DSM 19096 | reverse complement strand
TGAATGATCAAGTACTTTTAAGTGTCCATTGCCATAATGATCTCGGTATGGCAACCGCTAATACATTATCTGCTATCAAAAATGGTGCGGATAAAGTGGAATGTACGATCAATGGGATTGGTGAACGTGCAGGTAATGCGGCATTAGAAGAAGTTGTAATGGCAATGAATACACGCTCAGCGGTCTATCAAGCGTACACCAATATTAATACCAAAGAAATTATGAATACATCTAGGTTAGTAAGTAGTTTTATGGGGCTTGATGTACAAGTAAATAAAGCGATTACAGGAGATAATGCCTTTGCTCATTCTTCAGGTATACACCAAGATGGTTTGTTGAAGTCAAGGGATGCCTACGAAATCATTAGTCCAATTGAAGTCGGTCTAGATGATATGGAACTTATTTTAACGGCTCGTTCTGGTCGTCATGCAGTGAAAAATGCGCTTGAAAAATTAGGTTTTAATCAGTTAACCGAAACACAATTTGAAGGGATATTTGAAGCCTTTCTTGAGTTAGCAGATGCAAAAAAAGAAATATATAATCATGATCTATATGTCATCGTTGAGAACTATTACACAAAACATGATATTCATAATCAAGATATAACGCACTATAGTGATAATTTCTATGAACTAATGGATCTACAAGTGATTAGTAATCCAATTTTCCCATCTGCAAGTGTGAAAATTAAAAAGGCTGATCAAATATTGAAAAGCAGTGCAGTTGGTTCTGGCCCCATTGATGCTTTGTATTCTGCTATTACAGAAATTAGTGATTTAGATATTGAATTGATTGAATACAATATTAGCAGTGTATCAAGAGGTAAAGAGGCATTAGGGAAAGTAAAGATTCAAGTGAAATATAGAGGGGAGAAATATACTGCCAAAGCAACAGACACGGATATAATGAAAGCAAGTGCATTAGCGTATATCAATGCTATAAACAGTATTGTGGCTGATAAGTTACTTCCTGTTGAATAGGGAGATACCTTGTGTTTTGATCAAACATTTTTATAAATATTAGTTTCAAATCTTAAAAAAAAGAAACCATCTTGATCTTTTTTCAAAATGGTTTCTTTTAATTTGCCGTAAAATGCAGGTTTATACGATATTTTTTATCAAACTTTTTTACAAAGCTACAATGAGCAGTCATTAGACATGCAAATATTGTGTCCTTGTATAGTAATGAAGCTTATTTTTATTGTTTTGGGATAACCAGTTTCTTAACTTGATGGCTATGCTTTCTTCAACCCCCATTATAAAATTTCCATATTTTATTAAGTGGTTGTGAATTTAGCATAGATGATAAAAAATAGGGTTAATTCTCCCATTATGACAATGTTTGGAACTACCATGATCAAATTAATAATAAAAAAGGCTGCTAAAATCCCTAAAAACAGCCCTAAATGATAAATTTTCAAACGGTGTTGTTCATACCTGTATTGATGAAAAACAATGGAAGTTGCAATGAAATAGAGCAATACAGAACTAAATACAAAATATAAGATAAATGAATAATGGATCTCATGTAAAAACATCAGTTTGATAGATGCTGCAATCATGCTCAACGACATTAGAATAAACAAATGTCCGTAAACAATAGTTTGTCCTGCTCGCTGAATCGACTTGTTTACCTTCTTTTCTACATTATCAAAATACTGCCACCACATTGAAATAATAAGAATAAATGAAATGATCGAAAATGAGATTGAATTCCAATCACCTTTTTGTGGCTGTAGCACAGAAAGGGTGCTGACGACCGATTCTCCAAAAAGGATTAATGTCAATAAAGCAAAACGTTCTAATAAATGAGCCGTATTGGTCGGCACTTTCACCAAATACTTGCGTCCGTAAACAGGCACAATAATATCGACAATAACTCCTGCATACAACACGGTGTATCGAATCCATGAATCAAAAAAGATAGAGAAAAATGAGATGATAACTCCAATCCAAAAACGTGTTCCTAAAAACAGAGCTACCTTTTTTCTATCCCCTTCTTCTAAACTCTGAACAACAAGATATTGGATCGCCGTTAGTGCTCTTAGTCCAATATAACCAATAAGAAAAGGGAGATAGTATTGATCAAAATCAACCGATAAGCTGGATATCATAATAAGAACAAACAACATTTGAAGAATCATAAAGATACGTTGATGCAAAAAATCTTGTCCAAACCGATTAATAAACATTGTTTGTCCAGTCCAAGACCACCATATTGGGATAAACATTAGGGCAAACTTTAATAAATATTCTGGCTGAATATACCCTTTTTCAACATAAAGTAAAACATGAGTAGCAGTTGCGACTGCTGCCACAAATAGCAAGTCATAAAAAAGTTCTAACCACGTCACTTTTTTCTCTTCCATTTTTAACAATCCTTCCCATAATTGATAGAATATAGTATCATAGAAGGTGATTTCAAACAAGGAGGGAATCTGTATGCCCAAAACCATTGGCCTTATTTGTGGAAGTTTACGAGAAAATTCGTATAACCGAATCATTGCTCAATCATTGACCGATATGAGTGATGCCGCTCAATTTCGCTGGATCGAAATAAACGATCTTCCTTTGTTTAACGAAGATTTAGAAATTGGCGGTGATCCAGAAACAGTAACATCATTTAAATCCGCTATTCAGGACGTTGACGGTATCATTATCGTAAGTCCAGAGTACAATTCTGGAATTCCGGGCGCGCTAAAAAATGCATTGGACTGGGCATCAAGACCCCCGAAGTCCTCCGTTCTTAGTAGAAAACCGGTTGGCTTAATCGGAGCAACTCCTGGGGGATTGGGGACCGCCTTTGCTCAAATGCAAATCAGACAAATACTAGAAGCCATGCAAGCTCATGTTCTTCCATTTCAAAAAGTGCTGATTTCGCAAGTACATGAAAAGATTGACCCCGATCGGAAAGTGCTTACTGACGAAAAAACAAAACGATATCTTCAGCGTTATTTACAACAATTTATTCATTGGATCGATCACACTCCTGTTCTAGATTAACCAAAGAATACCGAACATCATCAAGTAATTTTTTGTGATGATTTTTCATTTTTAAAAATACTGTTGACACTTTATAAGTTTATAGATAAACGAATGACAACAATAAGTTTACTCATAAATTGATTGTAACAAACGAAGGAGCTTAAGGTAAATTTGCCGATATATGAACTTTCTTCGATTACATTAATTAAAGGAGGACTATAAAATGTCTGATCTCTATTCTCGTCTTTCCCAAGATGATGCCGCCGTTCTTCTAGTGGATCATCAAACTGGCCTTATTTCCGGTCTAGTGCGTGACTATGGTGTTGATGAATTCAAGAACAATGTTTTGGCTCTTGCTAACACGGCTAAGTTTTTTGATTTACCAGTTATTTTAACAACAAGCTTTGAAAACGGACCCAACGGCCCACTAATGCAAGAATTGGTCGAGCTCTTTCCTGGTGCGCCAAAAATAGCTCGGCCTGGACAAATTAACGCATGGGACAATGAAGAATTTGTTAAAGCCATTGAAGCAACAGGTAAAAAACAACTAATTATCGCAGGAGTTGTTACTGATGTTTGTGTTGCGTTCCCGGCACTATCTGCTATAAACGCGGGGTATGAGGTGTTCGTTGTAACCGATGCATCAGGAACTTTTAGTAAACAAGTTGCAGATGCTGCCCTTATGCGTATGGCTCATGGAGGGGTCCAATTAATGAACTGGTTTAGCGTTGCAGCAGAATTACAACGTGACTGGCGAAATGACGTTGAAGGCTTTGGAGTCTTACTTGCTAAACATCTTCCTAGTTATCAAAATATCATCGGAAGCTATATGGGAGCTCAAAGAGATTTTAGCAAGTAAAATAACACTGATTATGCAAACACGAAACCCCTTCAGGTCACTGAAGGGGTTTTTTGTAGGATTCTAGATACATTAACTATCGATAATAAGATGTTATGTAAACCTCACATGTATAGAATATATAAATACTAGTAATATATCTCACAGAAATGCTTCAAAATTTCGGATATGATTGTATATGTGAGAGGGTGCATATAGGGTATAATGATTTCCTTACTAAAGGCTGTCCGCGTTAGCGGATCAGCCTTTTTTTCTTGTACTTAATGAGAAGCAGCGTTGCATAACATATTGTAGAATTTGGAGCAATGTATTATAATTTAAAGACTCATATAGAAAGCGCTTACATTGCGTGTGGAGAGATGCTTCTATGATGGTTTCATTAAATGTGTAAAAGGGGAGATTGAACCATGATTGAAGTTTCGCAAGCGTGGGTAAATGGAGAGATGACCTGGGAAAACACGCAAGATGATATTGCTGTTAACGTTCATTATATTTTTGGATTAGAACAAGACCTTGATTCAGACAGCTTGTATGCGATGCATGCCATCTATTACCCTAACAGTCAAAGATGGGATTATCGAATGGTGAATCGCTGGTTTCGAGACAAGCAAGAAGAACCGTGTCCATTTCTTCATATCTTTGTTGAGGAAATAGGAAAGCAATTAGAAATATGGTTTGATCATTCTATTGAAGCGAGAATCAAAAATATAGTAGAAAATAGAAAAACAAATAAACAAGTACTTTAACTAACTGCCTTCATAGCTTCCTCTCCAAATGGTAAACAAACGTTATAATCTAGTAGATATGAATGTTTTTTGTAGACATTCGATAAGCGCTTGCCTTGTCGGATTCTCAGGCATATCATCCGGATTTAAACCAAACGTTTCCGCAGCTGCCCAAGTTTTTTTTCCCATGCAAACAATTTTTAAATTCCGCAACATACGTTCTGCTGTTATCCCGTAAACAGGTGCTTGTTCCACGAAAGCTTGTACCGCAGCACTGCTAGGAAAAACAACCGTATCTAACGCTGCTTCGTCTAACATTCTTTGCAGGATAGGTATAAACTGTTCATCTATTTGTTTAAAACTTGTTATAAAGAGGTCATGTACTCCATACTGAGCAGTGTACTCGGTATTGTGCTTTTGAAGTTGATCGTCGCCTACAATCAGCAGCTTTTTGCAATCTGTCATTTTATCCGCCACATCAACCACAAATCCCCGTTTCTTTAGTTCTCGAGTAGATTTTGTCGAGCCGCCAAATAGCTTTGCTTTTACATTACGAATATCAATTTCTTGCTCCGCAAGAGTTGTGAAAAAATCTGTGACACTTTCCGGTGAAGTAAAGAGAATTTTCTCATACATATGAATATTTCTCATAACCGTCATATCCACTGGAGCGGAAACCTTTTTCCATTTTGGAAACTCAATTACATCTGCTCCCTGTTCGGTTAATTCTTTTGCTATTTCGCTTATTTCTGTACCAGTTCGTGCAAGGAGAATTTGACGTCCGAAGAGCGGCTTTTTTTCAAACCAATTCAGTTTTCCCCGTATCGATACAATATCTCCTATCAATGTAATGGCCGGATTTTCGAACTTTTCAAACTGCGCCTTTTGGACAATGGTCTCTAATGTTCCTTCCAGAATCTTTTGGCGTCCGAATGTGCCCCATTGAACAAGAATGACCGGAGTGCTTGAAGGCTTTCCATGCTTTATTAAGCTTTCGCATATGAAAGGAAGATTTGCAACCCCCATATAAAAGGAAATTGTATCGATTCCATTCACGAGTCCTTCCCAATCGATGGACGGCTTACCTTCCTTCGATTTATCATGTGCGGTAACGATAGCGAAAGATCCTCCGTACTCCCTATGTGTTACTGGGATTCCCGCATAAAGAGGGGCCGCAATACCTGACGTAATGCCAGGGACGATTTCAAAGGAAATATCATGTTCGGCAAGAGCCGCAGCTTCTTCTCCAACTCTCCCAAACACGCTGGGATCGCCGCCCTTCAATCGTACAACAATCTTTCCTTCTAATGCTTTCTCAACTAAAAGATCGTTGATTTTATCTTGTCTTAAAGCATGACAATGAGGCAATTTTCCGCAATAAATCAATTCGCAGTCAAGAGGTGCAAATTCCAACAGCTTTGGATTGGCGAGACGATCATATAAAATTACTTCTGCCAGCTTAATGGCCTCCAGCCCTCTTACAGTGATTAACCCTATATCACCGGGACCAGCTCCTACTAGAAATACTTTCCCTTTCTTCATTGGACAGTCACCCTTCCATATAGCTATTTTTTTAGGTAAAGTACATCTTTATTTTATTATGAACTTCCCCTTGTTTCACGCACTTGAAGCGGGAATTGGCTCGTTTGGATTATGATGAATACATGCAAATCATTTTAATTAAAGTTGACAATCTATGTTATAATTTATGACATAATTATAATTTATCTGATTTTTCGGGAGGTTTCAACCTTGTTTTTCTGCATAAATCATCTGAAAAAATCTATATAAACACAGAAAAGATAATGAAGCGTTACATTTCGTGATATCACATACAGGTTTGCCGGATTCTTTGCACCAAAACGATCTTCCTGCAACTTACTAAAAGGGGTCTTTCTGTAAATTTTATGCTTCTTTCATACGAGAACCTATCCATGTGGGCGAAAGTTATTTACAATGAATAAGTGAAACGATACATGATATACATTCAACCAAAAGACGAGGAGAGAAAAGAACTATGGGAAAAGGATTGGAAGGAAAAAGGATTGTGATTGCCGGTTCACGTAAAACCGACGAAATGAGTATGCTGATTGAGAAACAAGGAGGGACTCCTATCGTTCGTTCTCTTCAAGGAACAACATTTCTGGCGGATAAGCAGGTCGAGCCTGACTTACGAAGATTCGTTCAGGAGGGAGCAGATTGGGTTGTTTTCACGACGGGAATCGGGACGGAAACCCTTTTGGATTTAGCAGGGAAAATGGGTATTCAGGATCAGTTTTTGATGGCGATCCGCCAGGCCAAAGTGGCTGCAAGAGGCTACAAAACATACGCTGCCCTAAAGAAGATGGGAGTGAAACCGGTGGCTGTCGATGAGGACGGAACAACCCGGGGACTGGTTCGCTCCCTAGAAGCTTTCGACTTCTCCAATCAACGGGTAATCGTGCAGCTTCATGGTAAATCGGAACCAGCCTTCATCAAGTTTTTTGAAGACAAAGGAGCATCGGTATTACAGCTTCTTCCCTATCAGCATATTGCTCCTGAATCGGAGGTAGCCGAAAGCTTATGTCAAGAACTGATCCATAATCAGTTGGATGCCGTATGCTTCACGACAGCTGTTCAGGTTCGATACCTGTTTGAGTTCGCCCGGGAACACGGGTACCTTGATGGCGTTCTGAACGCTTTCAAGCACGAGGTGTTGGCTGTTTCTGTTGGAAAAGTCACTACTGATGCTTTAAGAGAAGAGGGAATCGAGAGAGTGATAGCTCCGGAAATTGAACGAATGGGAGCTATGATAGTAGAACTGTCCCGCTACTATGAAGATCATCTTCAGGACTGAACATGACTAGAGACTGTTCCGCTTATGGAACAGTCCCTTATTGTGCTGATTGTAAAAATTTGATTGCACATAACAGTCTTGTTGAGACAGAAAAAACATGAACAAATGTTGGTTTTTTGAACTAGCGTGACAAGTATCAAAGCATGATAGTTATACCATAGGTAATAAGATAACCAATCATATCATAATGAGCCATCCCTTGTACAAAGCCTATATTATATATAAATAAGCTCCTTATAAATTAAAGATACATAAGTTATATAGAATCTTTATAAAGGAGTTGAAAATCTAATGTACCCTCACCATTATATGCCTTGGCAGCAATGGCATCACCATCATCCCCATAGCACTTGGCAACACTGGCATCATACAATGTGGCCGCATTATATGAGTTGGCAACAATGGCATCATCTGCATCCGCATAGTACTTGGAGTCAATGGCATCAACAGTTCCCAATACCTTACCATGGTTAAAAATAAAAACTATAAAACAAGAGCAATCCCCTCAAAGGATTGCTCTTGTTTTATTATAAAAATTTTTTCTTTGGGGGTCCTGCCCATACCCATCGAGCTAATATTTTGAAGTGCCTCTAAAACGAAAAATTTTATCTCTCTACAGTTACTTATGAGAATTCAGCTTATTTTTTCGTTTTGGGGAACAACCAATTTCTTAATTTGATGGCGATGGGGCTCACCTGCATTTTAACGAAAATATATGCTAAGCAAATTTCGAAATAAAACGAGCTGGCTTTTGTACTGTTGGAACGTCCTAACGAACATTTATTCATGACGCGAACGAAATTTGCGAAACGAGCCTTTTGGCTAAGAATCAGCAAAATGTAACAAAGCCAATAAAAAGCACCCGATCCCAAGGTCAGGTGCTTTTCCTTATGCCTCTTTTCTACGCAAATTCTGTGTAATCCGGTCCAAAATAATCGCGATAATAACAATCGCTAAACCTGCTTCAAATCCCATACCGACGTTAACCTGCGTTACGGAACGATATACATCTACCCCGAGACCAGGCGCACCGACAAGTGATGCTGTAACAACCATGGAAAGGGAAAGCATGATGCTTTGGTTCACACCGGCCATAATCGTGCCGGTCGCGAGCGGCAGCTGTACTTTGAACAGCTTTTGTGACGGCGTTGAACCGAATGCGTCCGTTGCTTCAATCAAGTCTTCAGGCACTTGGCGAATCCCTAAATTCGTAAAACGAATCGTCGGCGGCATCGCGAAGATAACGGATGCGATGATGCCGGGCACTACGCCGATCCCGAAGAATGTAATTGCCGGAATCAAGTATACGAATGCAGGCATAGTCTGCATGAAGTCTAAAATCGGTGTGATAATTTTTTTGAATGTTTGATTTTGGGCCGCCAGTATGCCGAGCGGAACTCCGATGATAACGGAGATAAGCACCGATGTTAAAATCAGTGATAGTGTACTCATTGTTGCTTCCCAATATTCGATATTCCAAATGAACAACAGGCCGATCAGCGAGAAAAGCAGCAAGGATACTTTGCGGCTCGTGTACCAAACTAAGCCGCAAATGATTAGGATGAGTACAATCGGCGGAATGACCGTTAAGACGTTTGTTAATATGTCAACGAATCCGCCGACTACTGCTGAAAAGCCCTTGAAGAAGGATTGGAAGTGTTGGTAGAGTGAATTGACAAGTGCATCTACCCATTTGCCAAGTGGAATACGCGGAATGTTATTCATGGTTCTTCACCTCGTTTACTTTGTTGCCTGCGAGCGCTTCGATGACGCTCTCGCGTTTGATGATGCCTCGCAATCGGCTGTTTTCGTCCACGACCGGAAGCGGGAAGTTGGTTGTGGCCATTTTCGCGTACATTTCATCCAGTACCGTTTCTAATGTGACGGTCGGGATATCGGTAATGAGCGCATCAGAAAGCAAGCGATTGTCACGGATGGCTTCTGATACGGCATCCGCTGTTGCAACACCGAGAAATTCTTTTTGTTTATTAACTACATATATGCCGGATACGCCTGCGTCCTTCATGAGCTTCAATGCGACGCGCGGTCCGCGGTCAACAAGAATGCCTTCCGGTCGCTTCATGATGGATTCAGCTGTAATGACTTTTCCTAAATTTACGTCTTCTACGAAGCGTTCGACGAAGTCGTTCGCCGGGTTTGTCATGATTTCTTCCGGCGTGCCGATCTGCATGATCGCACCGTCCTTCATGAGGGCGATGCGGTCGCCGATGCGCAGCGCTTCATCGAGGTCATGGGTGATAAAAATGATGGTTTTTTGCATTTTTTCCTGCAGGTCTAACAGCTCATCCTGCATATCTTTGCGGATTAATGGATCAAGCGCACTGAAGGATTCGTCCATCAAAAGAACATCCGGGTCGCTTGCAAGGGCGCGGGCGATGCCGACACGCTGCTGCATACCGCCGCTCAGTTCGCTCGGATAGCTGTTTTCGTAGCCGTTCAGTCCGACGAGCTGCAGGGATTCCATCGCTTTTACTTCTCGTTCCGCTTTGCCGGCGCCTTGAATTTCTAGACCGTATGCGACATTTTGCAGAACGGTGCGATGCGGGAATAATGCGAAGCGCTGAAAGACCATGCTGATTTTCCGGCGTCGAATTTCGTTCAGTTTGTCTTTGTTCACAGTCGCGATATCTTCACCGTCTACGTATATATGACCTGCAGTAGGCGGAATCAGGCGGTTGAACATCCGAACTAACGTTGATTTACCGCTCCCGGAAAGTCCCATGATGACGAAAATTTCGCCGGAATACACTTCAAAATTGGCATTATTCACTCCGACAGTCATGCCTGTTTCTTTTAAAATATCTGCCTTTGTTTTTCCTTTTTTCAATAGCTCCACAGCTTTAGAAGGCTGTTTGCCGAACGTTTTGTATATATTTTTCACACGAATTTTTGGTTGTTCCATATGATCTCCCCCGTTCTGTTATTGTTTGAACCAGCTGTTCACAAGACCGCGGTTTTCTGTAATCCATTTTTTCGCGCCGTTTTCCGGATCCTTTGTTTTGTTGATTTCCGACATGAGCGTGCCAAGCTGCTCATCGGTCATATCCCAGTTGTCCAGCCATTTTTTCAGCTCGGGATGATCCTTTGTGAAGCCTTTGCGCGTGATATACATAATGTCGTCTTTATCGCCATATACTTTCTTCGGATCTTTCAAATACTTTAAATCGTAATCAGAGAAAGCCCAGTGCGGGTTCCATAATGTTACGGCGATCGGTTTTTTCGCTTGGTACGCTTTTTTCAATTCACTCATCATCGCCGCTTCTGAGGATTGCACCAAATCTAATTGAAGGCCGTATTTTTTTACGGCCTTATCGGATAGCTGCATTAAGCTGCTGCCCGGCTCGATGCCGACGATGCGATTATCCAGCTCATCTTTATGCTTGTTCAAGTCTTCAATCGTGTTAACGTCTTTCATATAAGAAGGAACGACAAGACCGAGCCCGGTTCCTTTGTACCAAGTGTCATGTGTTTCAATGTCATTTTTATATTCCTTATACAGCCATTTATCTGTTTGCGGCAGCCATACTTCGAGATTGATGTCCAAGTCGCCGCGGGCTGTGCCTGTCCAGATCGCCGCTTTTTCTAAATAGACAAGCTCCACTTTATATCCTTTTTCCTCTAACAGCGGCTTCCACATGTTTGCGACGGCGATGTTTTCATTCCAGTTCGTCACGCCGATTTTGATTTTCTTTTGGTCTAAGCTGCCGCACGAAGCGAGCATCAGGCTCATAAGAAGCATGCAGCAAAGCAAGCTGATTTTTTTCTTCATATGTTTGACCCTCCTTGTCCTTGCCTAGAAATACATAGAATTTTATGGGGAAAACATCTCCTATGTTTTGAATAGAAATCACGCGAAGTGTGCATGAAAGGTGAATGACTTTTGTTGAAAACAGTTTTATAAGCATAACCGTTAACATCATTATAAGAGGATAATGATTTCAAATTGTCTTCTTTAACCAAAGGTTCGCACGATTGAAAGGTTCTCTTCTTACTTGTAATGTCATATTCACGCTGTAATGCTGATGTAAGGTTGGTAATAAAAAATACATAATTTTACAATAGCTTATGGAAAGCCGCTTTATGGGCATAAACAGGAAGTTAAAATATGTAAGGCGAATTATGAAGGATAGATGCTGAAAATATAAAATAGGGAGTGGGATTGGGTGAATCATTTTACCGCTGTAACAAGTGAAAAGATTGTAAGCCTCATCTCTGATGCAAGCTTCCAAGTCGTTTATATCGCCCCGGCCATGGATATACAAATTGCGCAGGCAATCGCTGCATTTGTCAAAAGAACAAGCAGGAATCGCGTTATGGTTACGCTTGACTGCAGCCCTGATGTGTATAGGGAAGGGTACGGAGAAATCGCTGCGCTGGAGATTTTGGATGAATGTCATGTTCAAGTGAAGGATGTTCGCGGATTGCGGATGGGCCTTTTCATTGCGGACGGCCAAGGCTGGATATATGCACCTATTTCCAAGGAGCAAGGCTCTGTGAATGAAAAGAAAAATGCGGTGACGGGGAGTATAGAGCATCCTCTGTTTCAAGAGTATGTCCATGCTTTGTCTGGAGCGCAGCTGGACCTGTTCAATGTGTCTGAGGAAGAGCTTTCCGACCCGGCCGTTAGAAAGGGAATCGTCAGCAGAAGCAATACGCTGGACGATACGAAAATCAACAAACTAAAAGAAGAGCTTATGAGACAGCCCGCCCCCGACTTCAGCTTGCAAAAAAAGCTCTCCCAGTACAGGAGCCTCATTCAATTCGTGGAAATTACCTTTACCGGAGGACGGTTGGAGAAGACGACGATTAAAATTCCGAGCCATCTGTTAAATATCGCGAAGGAAAAAGGGTTTGAAGAGAAGGTAAAAGCTTCATATCAGCTGTTCGATAAGAGCTTTTCGGTTCATACGAAGCCGATGGCCGAGAAGGTGGAGCGATTGCGTGGGAAATATACGCATACGATTCCAAAGTACGGGAATGTCATATTGATGCGGGAGAAGGAACGATTTCTCCAAGAGTTCGGTCATATTAAAGAAGAAATAGAAGCGTACACAGTGCATCTGCAAAAGGAAGTCGCCAAGCAAATCGAAAATACGAAGCGGGAGCTGATCAATAATTTCACCCCGATTTTGATGATGAATCCGCCGGGGGAGCTGTTGAACAATGCTGCGGCACCGCTTGAGGAGGAAGCGGTAAGAGGGTATATCGATTTGCTGCTGAGCGATGAAATCCCGCATGCGGAGGAGGTGCTGAAGCGCATCGAGCTTCACAGCACCTTCAAGGATATAACGGAAGAAACGCTTAAGGACGAGCAATTTTATCGTCAGCTGGAGAAAGCGTTTAAAGACCAGAATGTTCTTTGGCCTCATCAACAGCTGCATCAGGAAGAAATGTCGTTTATGTAAATGGGCGGGCTGCGGCAAGTATTTTAGATACGATATTCATTTCCATTGTGAACTACCACGAACCTAAAGGTATCGTAGTTTTACGCCCGCAAATATAAAGATAAACAAAAAGGCATCTCATCCATGCTGATGAGATGCCTTTTGCTATGCAAGCTATATACAACTGAATAAAAAAACGTCTTTTTACAGTGGGGTGAGAGCATCCGGCGACGTGCGGAAGCGGTCAAACCCTTGTAGTGGTCCATGCAAGGGTAAACCATAGATAGGAAGAAAGCGCCAATGCCTCTGTACACAGCACATTGAAATGTCGAAATCATAAATCATTCATATATAGATGAGTAAGCTTTGCTAAGCCTCAGAGCCTGGGGTAATATCAGAGGCAGAGGATAGTATACTTGATGTGTAGGAATACATACCGCCGATGAACACAAGGGTAAATACGATGCTAATGATCGTTAAAGTAATGTTTCCATTAGAGTCGGAATCGCCGTGGTCAAACTTTTTTTCATTCATATATCTCTTCCTTTCCTGCTATTTAGATTATCTTACTGCAGTGTATGTGCAACTGGAGTCATGAGCGAATGGATGTGAGGAACGGGCTTATTCTTTTCCCGATATACTTCAGTTCATCGGTGTTCTCGCGTTTTATATACAAGTGAATAAAAAACCGTCTTTTTATAGGGGGAGAGATTAAAAGACGTGCAGAAGCGGCAGTTTCAGAGAATACATGTACGAATAACGAAACAGGTATCCTTGTCGAAGTACGTGCAAATATTGTGCTGCTAAACAACAAAGTCAATGACAATACGCACGGTATACGGGCGTGTGGCGACAGCGCCATTTCCTGTACGAAAAATACGATAGAACAAAATCGCGAAATCGGTATGCATGTAACCGATAACGTGAGAGCAGAGCTGTTTGAGGGAAATTCCTTTTACGATAATACAAATGGTTTATATATAGAAGGAACAGCACGCGGAACAATGGAAAACAATCACTTCCAAAGCAATAAAGAAAATGGAGCAGGCATTTTCGGAAACACGAAAATATGGTTCGTCAATAACACTTGCAGCCAGCATTCTCATGCAGGCGTAATATGCGGAGGTGCTGCGTACCTTGTGATGATGAATAATTCAATAGAAGAAAACGGAATCGGCGTGCAATTAAAAGAGGAAGCAACGGCGGAAGTAAAGCATAATATATTCGCAAGAAATACGAGCTATGGCATGAAAATATCCGATTCTGTTACAGGTACTGTTACTTCCAACCAATATCACGAAAATGGATCATCCGCATTTTGGGTGGACACAGCCAAAAAAATAGAATTTGCGGACAATAAGCAGATAGAAAAAGGCTTAACGAGGCTGAAGCCGCAATATTGGTATTGTAAAATGAAGATGAAAAGATCCAATCAGAAGGCGAAAAAGCTGAAGCGGAGCAGTATCCGTGCAAATGAAAGAGTTTTAGAATAGGAAGGTAGGAAACGCCTCCGTATACCGGAGGGTTTTTCATTTTTCTTAATAAAATACGGAAGTGTGAAATTCTGGGAGTATGCCCAGCTGCGCTTTTCGTGATGTTTAGCTCCGCCGGCTAGAACGATGGCTAAAATACTTACATCAGAAAAACTCATGCATATATGAGTGAATGATAAATTCGACATGTCCATGTGCTATGTGTAACCAAAAGGGAGTATGGTATGCTTCTTCTCTCTGGTTTACTCTTGCATGAACCGCTGCAAAGGTTTGACCGCTTCTGCACGTCGCCGGATGATCTCTCCCCACTATAAAAGACGGTTTTTTTATTCACTTGTATATAGAGTAAATTCCAATATCTATCACACTAAAAACGAACATAAGTTCTTATTGGTGTATTCTTCATATTAAAATGTCTTAATTTTGTGTTTTCGTCTTATCACCGCTGACTCCTGCTTTGAATAGTATAGGACAAGCCGATGTGTATTTTGATTTTGACAACATTCGGCTCACACAAGAGAAGAGGTGATATAGTATGAAATTTACGAAAGAGAACATTATTAAGCGTTTGCGTAACTGGAAGACTTGGGTTGCGCTTTTTGCACTGGCCGGCATAATCCTGAAAACTTTTGGATATGCAGGATTCCAGGGAGAACTGGGACAATGGCAGGAGCTTGTGTACACATTGGGGGTATTGCTTGGCGTTTGGTCAGACCATGATAGCAATGGGGCAGACACCTAATGATTTAGAGAGATGATTTTCTTCCAGTCAATCAGTACACGAGACCGATAACATCTGGCAGTCCGTAAGTATCCATTGTACAGGAAATACAGGAGCATTCATCGCAAATCACCGCCCTCCTTTGGCGGCGGTTTTTTTATATAGTAAGAAAGTATAAAATTCCGCGCCAATGCTTTCCGTTCCGTTCTTCTGTTTGTGACTGTTCACAGGATACAGCCAACAAAAGAACAAACCTATATGCTTAGTAAAAAGACACAGGGAGGGCGTCTGGAAGGCTTTGACCGCTTCTGCACGTCTTTTGATCTCTCCCCGCTATAAAAAGACGGCTTTTTTATTCACGTGCATATAAATGGAATTTTTCATTCGGTTCAGTTGTGTTCATTCAATCGTTTTGAGCTGTATCTTCTCAGCAATGGGAATGGGGCAGCTGCTTTTGCATATAGCCAAAACATAAATTCGAAAATAGGATCTATTATTGCAGCAAATAAAGCATGTAAAGCAATATGCTGATTTTCAAGAGTGTCTGTTTTTTTGCTTCCAAACCATAGGTACAAGAATAAAGCTACTACGATATATGGCACACTATTTGTAATGAAAATCATGGTTTTATCGAGCCATACAGCTGTGATGAGTCTGCATACAAATTAGAGGTGATAACAAATGGAGCATTATCTCGCTCATTTTATTAGTCATTACGGATACATAGGAATTATTATTGCGATGGTAGGGGGAATCATTGGTTTACCAGTACCGGATGAAACGCTGCTTACCTTTGTGGGCTATAACGTGCATAAGGGAGAAATGTCGTATATAGGATCGCTGGTAAGCGGGTATATCGGTGCCAGTGTTGGGATTTCTGTCAGTTATCTGTTAGGAGTCCTGCTGGGAATTCCGTTTTTACAAAAATATGGTCCGAAGATTCATATTACGGAAAAGAAAATCAATTATACACGTCGACTCTTCAACAAATTTGGCCCATTTTTACTTTTTATCGGTTATTTTATACCGGGTGTTAGACATGTCACAGCTTATTTAGCCGGCGTAACTCGTATGCCTTTTCTGAAGTTTATTTTATATTCATGGTCAGGAGCCCTCATATGGGTCTTTACTTTTATAACGCTTGGGAGAAAACTTGGACAAGAGTGGCACCTGGTGCACAAATATGTAGGTCATTACAGCAGATATGCCATTTTGTTATGTCTGACGATATTCATTATCCTTCTGTTTTATATGAAATTTAGAAAGAAAAGAATAGAGACTTAATACACATAGGGCACTTATACGTAAGGGTGCCCTATGTGTATTCATGTTTAGGGGGAAAATTCATTTAAATACTTAAAAGGCAAGAACGCGGTGACTAAAATGGCTTAGAATTGTCTTACGCCTATATATGAGTGAATGATAAATTCGACATGTCCATGTGCCATGTGCAACGAAAAGTATGATATGCTTCTGGTTTCCCCTTGCATGAACCAAAGGTTTGACCGCTTCTGCACATCGCCGGATGCTCTCTCCCCACTATAAAAAGGTGTTTTTTTATTCATTTGTGTATATATATGAATGATTTATGATTTCGACATTTCAATGTGCTGGGTACAGCAAAACGGCATTGGCGCTTTCTTTCTATCTATGGTTTACCCTTGCATGGACCACTACAAGGGGTTGACCGCTTCCGCACGTCGCCGGATGATCTCTCCCCACTAAAAAAGACGGTTTTTTTATTCACTTGTATATAGTTATAGAAGGTTGATGCACTTCTCTAAATTGAGCGAGGGATTTTCTTAGCATATATCCTTATCGGCTCTAATAATAATGTATTATATTCTTGCATAAAAGGAGGTATCGTCTTTATGAGTAGAGAACCATCAAGCAGAGAGAGACAACGAAGAGAAGATAAATCTAATACAAAAACTGAGGCAGAAAAATCAACACAAGCAGTTCCTGCCCAAGCATATGCAGGAGAACCAACACAAACAGTTCCTGCTAAAGCATATGCAGGAGACTCAACAGAGACAGTTCAGACACATGTGCATGAATTTGTAGCTAGTACTAAATTGGCAGAAGAAGGAGACGATAGGCATAATCATCGTTTTGCTGGAGTTACAAGTGAAGTGATCCCGAAAGGAAGTAGTCATGTACATGTAATACTGGTTAATACCGACTTTTTTAATCATCATCATGAGGTCGCAATAGAAACAGGTCCCGCAATTCATGTTGGTAATGGCAAACATGTACACTTTGTCAAAGGAACTACTACATTAGACGACGGGCATGTCCATGAGTTAGAATTCGCCACTTTAATTCAAAAACCCCTTATATGAATTTATAAAAACAGCTTTTCTAAATAAGATAAGCTGTTTTTTTATTCACTTGTATACATATATTTGCGTAGCGTAGTTGTGAACCTTCAATATGCAGGGTATAGGAGAATTACAAGGGCACGAGAATCCCCTGTCTTTTATGTCATAATGGACAAGCTCAACTTAGATTATGTATAAACATCATCCCGTCAAACACAGTCGGCTCAACAATTAAAATAAAATCAATCTTTGCGAAAAGAGCCTATTTTTTATAGATTTATGAACCTCCCCCACTTACTCACTTCCGCTCCTTGAAGTGGAGGTATTCTCGCCTAATTTATGATAAAAAGATAAAAGTCGGTATAATTGAAAAGATTATTTACAGCTAACTTTAGGATATAATGAAATGGAGAAAATTTTTTTGAGAGGAGCATACAATGATGGCGAATAACAGCATTGGGTATGTTGGAACTTATACGAAAGGCGACAGCAAAGGGATTTATACCTTTACGCTAGATACAGAAACAGCAAAAATCATGAATGTAAAGGCAGTTGCTAATCTGGACAATCCTACATACTTGACCATTAGTCAAGATAATCGATATCTCTATTCTGTCATAAAAGAAGGAGAATCAGGCGGTGTAGCTGTCTATTCAATTAACGGTCAGACCGGAGAGCTTGAACCACTAAACACCCAAGTATTAGAAGGAGCATCCCCTTGTCATGTTAGTATTGACAGTGAAAATCGCACGGTAGTTACAGCGAATTACCATAAAGGGACAATTGAGTCATATGCAGTAAAGGAAGATGGAACTGTAAGCCCTGCATCATCCATTATTGAACATAACGGTTCGGGCCCAAATAAAGAAAGACAAGAAAAACCGCACGCGCATTACGCAGGGTTTACGCCTGATGAAAAGTATGTGGCGGCTGTTGATTTAGGAATCGACCAATTGATTACATATGAAGTAAACAATGGGACACTACAAGAAGTTAACAGCTTGTCTGTCAAGCCAGGAAGCGGCCCAAGGCATCTTGTGTTTCATCCAAATGGAAAGTTCGCCTATATGATGACTGAGCTTAGTTCGGAAGTCATCGTTCTAACATACAATGCTGAAGATGGCAGCTTTACAGAGTTACAATATATTTCTAGCATTCCAGAAGAATTTAACGGAAACAATCAAGGCAGCGCGATTCATATCTCTTCTGATGGCCGTTTTGTGTACGCAGCAAATCGAGGGCATGACAGCATTGCTGTTTTTAGTGTGAATCAAGATTCCGGTGAGCTTACCTTTGTCGAACATACAGCTACAGAAGGGAGCTGGCCACGGGATTTTGTATTAGACCCTACCGAAAAATTCCTTGTTGCTTCAAATCAGAATTCCAGCAATCTTGTGTTATTTTTAAGAAATGCGTCTACAGGAAAGCTAACGCTTTTACAGTCTGATGTTCCTGTACCTGATCCAGTATGCGTTAAGTTTTTGAATGTTTAAGTTATATTTTCTATTTATAGTTTTGTAAAATTCTATCATTACAAAAAAGCAGGATGAGCACTTACTATGCTCGTCCTGTTTTTTTGTGCAAAAATAACACAGAAATAATTAAACTAGCCCGTTTTTACTAATAATATTCAAGGAGCGCTCTACCTTAGGGCATAGGTTCATTTTTGAATCCATCTGCTCACACCCCTTATAATAAAGTGATTAATAAAATGCTTAATGTACTTATAATAACCAAGATGGATGGATTTAGATCCTTTAAAAAGATAATTGATTTTTTATTTGTATTTTAAAATATAACAAAACAACTAGGTGATAATAAAGGTTTGAATAATAATTTTATAATTTACTCATATTTTTCTTAATGATAAATTTTTTGATGGTCATTATTGTTATTTAAAGTAACCTATATGATTTAAAGTTACCTTGGTTTTAAAAATCTTTGGTGTATATGTATCTTTTTGGAGATTGTTCCAAAACTTATGAGTACAAAAAAGGTATGAACAGGAACTCTAGCTAACAGTTCCTGTTGTTTATATTTTGTTTATATTTATTTTTCATGAAATAGCATATAAGCAGCTGTTGTGATTTTTTAACTGGATGGTATATCCTTCTTCAATGAAATCCATCTGGTTTCATCATTATATGCTAATCGAAAATCTAGTTTGGGTTAGCGGAAAAATTTTTATTTATAGAAAGGAATGAGAACTGATGATGGAAATAACAGTTACAGTCAACTACCAAGGAAAGAGCTACCAAACGAACGTTATTGTCGATAGAGGGGCCACGAAAGAAGAAATCTTATATTTGGCTCAAGAACAAGTTAGAAAACAGTGGACACTACGAAAATAAACCACATTCTCACTAATATGGTTCATTTTCCCCATACTGATTGATTCACTATGATTTCACTGCTTTTTTAACAATAAAGTTTATTAATTTAGATTTTTCAGATAGACATAATAACACAATATTTCGTCAGTTATTATAAAAGGTATATGTATTTTTAGTAACTCAAATAACAATTTTTGGTTTTTTGGAAAGATAATGAAGTTTTATATTCTAATGTTAAAAACGTAATATATGTTTATTTATAAAGGTTTATATCGTGTTCGCAATTTGTACGAATATTACTTGACGTAGAATAGTTTCAGAGTTATTATGGTTACGGAATGTAACCTACTACAATAAAAATCACCTAATTTTTAGGTTTTGATTTTGGTTTAGCCCTTTAGGGGGAATACCGCAAAGTTTAGACGTTCACACAAATGGTTCAGTCGGTGCTGGCTCCATGTCTTGTTCCTGCTATCCATACTCAGTTAGTTTTTATCAGATGGTATGGAAGAAATTGTTAAAATTTATAAATGGATTTGTTTTTTCTTTTCAGTGAGCTTTATCTTGCGATCAACCAACATCCCTACAACTAGGTAAAAATATTTATTGAAAAAATGTTTTCAATAAAAAGGAGGAATAAAAAATGGAATCGATGACCTTTGTCTTATTTGGAGCGACGGGGGATTTAGCTAAGAGAAAGATTTATCCTGCTCTATACAATCTATTTGTGGATCAAAAAATGCCTCAATCGATTTCCATCATTGGTTTAGGTAGAAGGGAAATGTCCAATGCTGAGTTTCAAGCTCATGTGGAACAATCGGTAACAACTTTTTCCAGACGTTTGGTACATGATCGTTTCAAAATGGAAGAGTTTCTCGATGCCTTTCGTTATAGTGCATTAGATGTAACAAATATCGAAGACTACCGGAAGTTGCTGAATCTTGTAGAGCGGCGTGAAGAAGAATTGCATATTCCGGAAAATCGAATGTTTTATCTATCCGTTGCACCAGAGTTTTTTGATATCATTGCTTTAAATATCAAGGAGAGTGGATTGGGCTCTGCACAGGGCTGGAAACGCCTGATTATTGAAAAACCATTTGGGCATGATTTGAAATCTGCTCGCGATTTAAACGCCAAACTAAGCAAAGCCTTTGAAGAAGATGAAATTTATCGTATCGATCATTATCTTGGAAAACCAATGGTTCAAAATTTGGAAGCTTTAGAATTTGCGAATCCTGTTCTTCAAGCTTTATGGAACAATCAGTACATTGCCAATGTACAAATTACAGCTAGTGAAACGGTTGGATTAGAGGGAAGAGCTGGATATTATGACCAGGCAGGCGCCATTCGTGATATGGTTCAAAACCATATGTTGCAAATGTTGATGATGACAGCTATGCATCTGCCGAAACGGATCAGCGCCAAAGATATCCGTGAGGGAAAGAGAAAAGTGATGGAATCGCTTCGGCCGTTAAAAAAAGAAGATGTAGGCCTACACGTTATTCGCGGTCAATATAGTTCAGGGGAGATTCATGGTCAGCCGGTTGTTGGATATACAGACGAGCCTGGAATTGAAGCTTCTTCCCAAAATGATACCTTTGTAGCTGCTCGGCTGTGGATCGATAGCCCATTTTGGAGCGGAGTACCCTTCTATATTCGTACAGGAAAAAGAATGAAGGGAAAATCTACTCGGATCGTAATTGAATTCAAAGATTCATTAAAAGATTTATATATGAACAAAAATGAAAAAGTAGCCCCAAATCTATTGATAATGGAAATCAATCCGAATGAAAATATTTCCTTACAGCTAAATAGTAAAAACCCATTGAATAATGGAAAAATGGAGCCTGTGAGGGTAAACTTTTCAGCGGAACAAAAAGGTGTGCCTGAAGCCTATGAACGATTGATTTTTGATGCTTTTCGCGGTGATTCCACGTTCTTTGCTCATTGGAAAGAAGTTGAATTGTCTTGGGAGTGGGTGCAATCTATTCTAGAAGCTTTTGAAGAGAACCTATTGCCTTTATGCTCTTATCAGGCGGGTTCATACGGACCTGAGGCAGCACATCGATTATTGCAAGAAGATGGATTTAAGTGGTGGTTGGATCAAGAATCTTCAGAAGCCTTGGAATTAGCTCTGCAAGTCTAGCTCAAAACAACAAAACAAGTGTATGCTTGGAATTACGAAGAGGATTTCTTCGTACCAGAAGAAGTAAAAGCACATTTTGAAGAGCTCAAACAAAGAGGTAGTGAAACAGAACAGCAATGGAATGAGTTGTTCAATTCTTATAAAGAAGCTTATCCTGCATTAGCAAATGAACTCGAAAAGGCCATAATTAGAAAAAGAAAATGTATCTGTACGTGTTGTTGCTATGCCGAGTTGGGAATTGTTCGACCGTCAATCGAAAGAATATAAAGAGTCGGTTCTTCCTGCTTCTGTTACGAAACGTGTATCCCTTGAAATGGGTATCTCTCTTGGGTGGGAACGTTTTGTAGGGCCGGAAGGAAAAGTATTGTCCATTGAAACATTTGGGGCTTCAGGACCTGGAAATGAAGTGATGGAATGGTTTGGATTTACGACAGAAAATGTCGTTCGAATTACTAAAGATTTATTAAATTCCTAAATTAAAGTGATGCGCAATAAAAAATAAACAAATAGGAAATACACTATTTTATCAATAATAGATCTTCTTTTATGAAGATACTTTTAGGAGGCAGTTAACATGAAAGTTGGATTAATCGGTTTAGGGAAAATGGGATTAAACTTAGGTCAAAACTTAATTGACAACAAGCACGAAGTAGTGGCGTTCGATTTAAATACAAATGCGGTTGAAGAAATGAGAAAATACGGGGCTGAAGGTACATCTAGCTTAGGGGAACTCGTGCAATCATTAGAAACACCAAGAATTCTTTGGATTATGGTTCCGCACGCTGTTGTAGATTCGGTTATTAGTGAGATCACGCCATTTTTAACAAAAGGAGATATCGTGATTGAAGCTGGTAATTCACATTATAAAGAATCGATTCGCCGTTACAACGAGCTAAAAGAAGTTGGGGTGCACTTTATGGATGCCGGTACATCCGGCGGGATGGAAGGCGCTCGTAACGGAGCTTGTTACATGATTGGTGGAGATCCGGAAGCGTGGAACATTGTGGAACCTATTTTCCGCGATACTGCTGTTGAAAACGGGTACTTATATGCAGGGCAAGCAGGAAGCGGTCACTTCTTGAAAATGGTTCATAACGGAATTGAATACGGCATGATGGCTGCTATAGGTGAAGGATTCGAAGTATTAGAGAAAAGTGAGTTTGACTACGACTATGAAAAAGTAGCAAGAGTATGGAATCACGGTTCCGTCATTCGCTCATGGCTCATGGAATTAACAGAAAACGCATTTTCTAAAGATGCAAAACTGGATGAAATCAAAGGGGTTATGCATTCTTCCGGTGAAGGAAAATGGACAATTGAAACAGCTTTGGATCTTCAAGCCGCGACGCCTGTTATCGCAATGTCCTTATTGATGCGCTATCGTTCACTAGAGAACGATACGTTCACAGGGAAAGTTGTGGCAGCTCTTCGCAACGAGTTTGGCGGACATGCTGTGGAAAAGAAATAAGAAAAATAAAATAAAAAGGTGTCATTTTAGTAAGTAGCGGGGAGTTTTATTAACATATAGAAATGAAAAGAAGCTAATCATCTATACATAGGTGATTAGCTTCTTGTTCTCTTTAAATGGATTTTTTCACTACCCTGATAAGGGGATTCTTTTTTCATATAATGAATTAACTTTTGAAAGTGCTTTCAAGTATTAATAGATGCTAAGGCAAATAATAGCAATAATCATTACCTAATAGGTTGATCAAAACTATCTTCGAAGAGAGACTCCTTAAAGGCTAACTATTGCTTTTTTGTATCTTTTGTGACTATACGGAGGAAAAATATGAAAAAGAAGCGAGAGTAGTTATGCTAATACTGATCAAGCAAAAGGAACGCTAAGAAAACTTGACCTGGTCCCTCTGAATAAATATCTCCGCGCGCTTGAATGTGTAATGCTTTTTATCTGTTAATAGACCAACTGACCCTTCCTTTATACCTTCATCCAACTTTCAGCCCATTGACTGATTGGACTAAGAATTTTCCCTAATTCTGTCCCTTTTTTTGTCAATAAGTACTCCGTTCGTATAGGGCGTTCAGTTATGACATGACGCACAACTATTCCTTGCTCCTCCAGTTCTTTCATTCTCTCTGTGAGCATGCGCTTACTTAAATCTGGAATCGTCGTATGAATTTCGCTAAAACGTTTGGGCCCGCTCATTAATACATAGATAATTAAACCTGTCCACCTTTTACTGATTAGATCAAAGCTTTTTTCTATCTTAGGGCATAGGCCCCGCTGTTCCCCCATCTCATAACATCTCCTTATAGCCAATTTAAAATAAAGAATTACTTGTATATTTATTGTAACCTAACAATTTATATCTAATAAAGGGGATGGCTTCTTTATTTATAATGAAGATTATACCAAACATAATGAATGTTAACAAATATTTGTATGCGATTTCATAAAAAAAGACAAATTTTGTCGAAGAACTGTAACAAAGGAGGTATTTTGGTTACATAAAATTACTATGTTACAAAAAGTTAAAGATGAGAAAGGGAGGTTCAAACGAACGGTGTGCAAGTACTATATACTCGTTTGAAATTTTTACAGCACATAGCAGAGGAGCTATTCTTGCTCTGTTTCATTAAAGCTTGTGCATCTTTAGAATTCTGGATTTCAATCAGCTCAGATCTTGTTAAGATGAATTTGCCGGCTAATGATGGGGATATTAAAGAAAAAAGGGGTGAAGAAAATGTTTCGAGTTGGGATTCAACTATTAATAATTTTTCTTTCTTCTATTTTATTATGCGTTGCTTATAATATCTTTCTTATACCTAATCAAATTCTTAGCGGCGGAGTCACTGGAATCGCAATGATTTTAGGACACGTTTTCCCTTTAAATACAGGAACCATGATTTTTCTTTTAAATTTGCCTATTTTCATCCTGGGCTATTTTAAACTTGGGAAAAAATTTATCTTCTATAGTATTTTTTCGGTTGCTATAACAACTATTTTTATGCAATATATCCCAGTTTATAGTATAACATCCAATCTTCTTCTTGCTTCGGTATTCGGAGGAGTTTTGGGTGGAACTGCTGTCGGATTGATATTTCGATCTTCAGGATCAACAGGAGGATTTGATATTATTTCATTGATTATTAGAAAAAAACGCGATATTCCAGTAGGAGCATTGGGTTTTCTTTTAAATGGAGCTGTTATTACAATTTCCGGCTTTATTTTTGGATGGGAAAAAGCGTTATATACTATTATATTCATTTATGCTACCGGACGGCTAATTGACTTAGTTCATACTAGCCAATTAAAACTAACTCTCACTATAATTTCATCAAAAGCTGATAACATTAAGCAAGAACTGCTTCCTCATCTTAAGCGCGGGATGACTATTTGGGAAGCGAAAGGGGCTTTTACACAGGAAAAAAAGGGAGTTATCATGATGGTAATTACTCGCTACGAGTTATCGGATGTAAAAGAATTTATTCGTAAGATTGATCCGAACGCATTCATAAATATTACACAAACAGTCGAGGTGGTGGGCGTTTTTCGGAGAGAGTAATGAGCTATATACAAGTGAATAAAAAAAACGTCTTTTGATAGTGGGGAGAGAGCATCCGATTAAGCGTAGAAGCGGTCAAACCCTTTTCGTGGCCCATGCAGGGAGAGAGAGAGGGAACGAGTGCAGTTTCCTTTTTGTTCTACGTGGCAAACGATAGATATGTCGGAATAATAAAGTGGACTTATATAAGTTGAGAGGGCCTTCCTTAAAAAACTTAAAAAACTTTTAAAACTTATTTTTCGCGGATTTTGTAGATTTTTGTAGATTTTTGTAATTTTGATTGTACACTTGGTTAAGTAATTTGAAAATACAGATTGAAAGCGTTAACAAGGAGGATATAAATGAAAAAATTTGGATTAGCTACGCAAATTTTTGTTGCACTTGTATTAGGTATTATTGTTGGAGCTGTTTTTTATGGAAACAAAACAGCCATTGCTTACATTACGCCAATTGGCGATATTTTCATTCATGCAATTAAAATGATTGTTATGCCGATTGTAATAGGTGCACTGATTGTTGCGGTAGCGGGTGTAGGAGACATGAAGAAGCTAGGGAAGCTCGGCGGCAAAACGATTCTTTATTTTGAAATCGTTACCACAATTGCGCTCGCGATTGGTTTATTGGCCGCAAACGTGTTTCATCCCGGCTCTGGCGTGGATATGAGCCATCTGCAAAAAGGAGATATCTCAGCGTATCAGCAAACAGCAAATGCCACGCAACAGCAAGGCTTTGCGGAAACGATCGTTCATATCGTTCCGAAAAACATATTTGAATCCATGGCGCAGGGCGATTTATTGCCGATCATTTTCTTTACTGTTCTATTCGGTCTAGGCGTTGCGGCAATCGGAGACAAAGGGAAGCCGGTGCTTCATTTCTTTGAAGGTGTGCTAGAAGCGATGTTTTGGGTAACGAATCAAGTGATGAAGCTCGCGCCGTTCGGAGTATTCGCGCTAATTGCGGTGACAGTTGCCAAGTTCGGAGTGAGCACGTTGCTTCCGCTTGGAAAGCTTGTGTTGGCTGTGTATGCAACTGTAATATTCTTTGCTGTTGTGGTTTTGGGCATAAATGCGAAATTGACAGGAACGAATATTTTCACGCTTATTAAAATTTTAAAGGAAGAGCTCATTCTTTCTTTTACAACAGCGAGTTCTGAAGCAGTACTCCCAAACATTATGAAAAAGATGGAGCAATTCGGGTGTCCGAAGGCGGTCGTTTCTTTCGTTATTCCGACGGGCTACACATTTAACCTGACGGGCTCGGCGATTTATCAATCACTTGCTTCGCTGTTTATTGCGCAAATGTACAACGTACACATGTCGTTGACAGAGCAAGTCACATTGCTGTTTGTACTTATGCTGACTTCAAAAGGTATGGCTGGAGTTCCGGGTGCATCGTTCGTTGTTGTGCTGGCGACTCTCGGCTCTATGGGACTGCCGTTAGAGGGAATTGCTTTGATTGCCGGCATCGACCGCATTTTGGATATGATCCGCTCCGCCGTGAACGTATTAGGAAACGCATTGGCAGCCGTTTCAATGGCGAAATGGGAGGGCGAATTTGATAAAGAAAAAGCGCGACGTTACGTGGATTCCGTTAAAGAATCAAATGTTGCGTAAGAAATAGGAGGAGAATCGGATGGAAGTAAATGAAATAAAACAAAACGTGCGGATTGAAAAGGATTTCTTAGGAGAAAAAGAGGTACCGGCGGATGCTTATTACGGCATTCAAACATTGCGCGCTGTTGAGAACTTTCCTATCACAGGGTATACCATTCATGAAGAGCTCATTAAGGCTTTGGCTATCGTCAAGAAAGCGGCCGCTCTTGCTAATATGGAAACAAAGCGTCTGTACGAAGGGACAGGCAAGGCAATTGTGGAGGCTGCTCAAGAAATCATCGACGGCAAATGGCACGATCATTTCATTGTTGATCCAATTCAAGGCGGCGCAGGAACATCGATGAACATGAATGCGAATGAGGTCATTGCCAACCGTGCGCTTGAATTGATTGGAAAAGAAAGAGGAGACTACTTTCATATCAGTCCAAACAGTCATGTGAACATGTCACAGTCTACAAATGATGCTTTTCCGACTGCGATTCACATTGCAACATTGAATATGTTAGAGAAATTATTGGACACAATAGAATATATGCATGGCGTATTCGAGCAAAAAGCGAAGGAATTCGACCATGTCATTAAAATGGGCCGGACGCATCTGCAGGACGCTGTACCGATCCGTTTGGGCCAAGAGTTCGAAGCGTATGCCCGCGTGCTTGCCCGCGATATAAAGCGCATCAAACAATCACGCCAGCATTTATACGAGGTGAATATGGGCGCGACAGCGGTGGGAACCGGCTTGAACGCGGACCCTCGCTACATTGAAAGCGCAGTTGAGCATCTTGCTGATATCAGTGGCTTTTCGCTTGTGGGAGCAGAGCATCTTGTGGATGCGACACAAAACACGGATGCTTATACGGAAGTATCAGCTGCACTCAAAGTATGCATGATGAACATGTCCAAAATTGCCAATGACTTGCGATTGATGGCTTCCGGCCCTCGTGCCGGACTTGGTGAGATTACATTGCCTGCCCGTCAGCCGGGCTCATCCATTATGCCCGGGAAAGTCAACCCGGTCATGCCTGAGGTTATTAATCAAGTCGCTTTCCAAGTGATTGGCAACGACCATACGATTTGCCTTGCATCTGAAGCGGGACAGCTGGAATTGAATGTTATGGAACCAGTTCTCGTATTTAATTTGCTTCAATCCATCAGTATTATGAATAATGCATTCCGTGCGTTTACAGACTATTGTTTAAAGGGAATTGGAGCAAACGAAGAGAGAATGAAGGAATATGTGGAAAAGAGTGCGGGCATTATTACGGCGGTGAATCCGCATATCGGTTATGAGGTCGCTGCACGCATAGCAAGAGAGGCGATTTTGAATGGGCAGCCAATTCGCGAACTATGTTTGAAATATGATGTATTATCGGAAGAAGAACTCGATTTAATTTTGGATCCTTACGAAATGACACATCCAGGTATTGCAGGTGCAGTTCTTTTCGAAAGACAGTAAACTTGTACATGTCAAGCAAAAGAGGGCGCAGTAGCCCTTTTTTGCTTGACATACGGGACATGTCTAGCTCCGTCTGCTAGGTGCTGCCACCAGAGAACCTCGAAGGCTCCTCTTTTCTTTATGTCTAGCTCCGCCGGCTAGGTACTGCCGCAGTCTCCGCTTTTCTTACTTGATATGTACAGGGATCAACAGCAGAAGTTTGATTGGAAAAGGAAGGGATTATATGTATAAATTCACGGTTACTCCAAGCGGGGAAGTGGAAACTGCCTTGCGCGGTGTGGAATTACTGGCTGTACCGTTGTTGAACAAAGGGGTTGCATTTACGCAGGAGGAGAGAGAGGCTCTGGATTTAACAGGATTATTGCCGCCGGCGGTGCTGACGCTCGATGAACAGGCGCGCCGCGCTTATGAACAATTTTCCTCGCAGCCGAGCGATTTGCATAAAAATGTTACGTTAACAGCACTACATGACCGAAATGAAGTATTATTTTACCGCATACTAACAGATCATTTACCTGAAATGCTACCGATTGTATATACACCGACGGTAGGAGAGGCAATTCAGCGTTACAGCAATGAATACCGCAAACCACGTGGAGTATACTTATCCATCAATGATACAAACGGTATTGAACAGGCGTTTAAAAACTTCGGAGCCAGTGCGGAGGATATCGATTTAATTGTTATCACTGACGGGGAAGGGATTTTAGGAATCGGCGACTGGGGTGTCGGCGGTATTAATATCGCGATCGGCAAATTAGCCGTTTATACGGCCGCAGCTGGAATCGATCCCGGTCGTGTGATGCCTGTCATTTTAGATGTGGGCACAGATCGTGAAGAGCTTCTGAACAATCCGTTCTACATCGGAAATCGTCATCCGCGTGTTCGGGACGAGCAGTATGATGCGTTCATTGAGCAGTTTGTAAGTACGGCGTCAAGAATGTTTCCTACCGCTTTGCTGCATTGGGAGGATTTCAGCTCCAAAAACGCGCGAAACATTTTAGAGAAGTATCGAGATAAGGTTTGCACATTCAATGACGATATACAAGGTACAGGAGCCGTATCGCTTGCTGCTGTTCTGGCGGCAGTGCAAGCTTCCGATATTCCGCTGCGTGAGCATCGCGTTGTCGTATTCGGCGCAGGTACGGCTGGTATCGGAATTGCCGATCAGGTACGTGATGCGATGGTGCGCGAAGGGCTTTCATGGGAAGAGGCGAATCACAGATTTTGGTGCATTGACCGGAACGGTTTGCTGACAGATGATATGGACG
The DNA here is from genome assembly GCF_000430785.1 of Ectobacillus panaciterrae DSM 19096. GTDB lineage: Bacteria > Bacillota > Bacilli > Bacillales > Bacillaceae_G > Ectobacillus > Ectobacillus panaciterrae. The sequence continues at coordinate 156,483 of NZ_AUMR01000005.1, read as the reverse complement.
AATTGTACGACTTTCAGCGTCCGTATGCGCGTCCTGCTGAAGAAAGCAACGCGGGAGCAGGCTTGGCTGAAGTCGTTCGTCAAGTGCATCCGACTATTTTAATCGGAACTTCAACCGTTGCAGGAGCATTCACTGAAGACATTGTGAAAGAAATGGCAGCGCACGTTGAAAGACCGGTAATTCTGCCTATGTCCAATCCAACGCCGCTAGCGGAGGCAAAGCCTGCCGATTTAATCTATTGGACAGAGGGACGGGCTCTAGTGGCAACCGGAAGCCCGTTCCCTCCTGTAACATATGACAAAACAGTGTATGTAATCGGACAATCCAATAACGCCCTTATTTTCCCGGGGCTTGGGCTTGGAACGAACGTGTCCCGTGCCCGTATCATTACTGACGGCATGTTCGCGGCGGCGGCGAAAGCGGTGGCAAGCATGATTGATGTAAGTAAGCCGGGCGCGCCTTTACTTCCGCAAATTGAGGATCTTCGCGCCATTTCGGAAATCGTCGCGATAGAAGTGGCAAAAGCGGCTGTTGCCGATGGTGTGGCACGAATGAAACATGACGATATAAAGCAAGCGGTTCGAAACGCAATGTGGGAGCCGGTCTATCGGCCTATAAAAGCAACAAACGAAATAGTTATAGGATAACGGACGAGGATACAGCTTGTTTATAAAAGCAAGCTGTATTTTCTTATGTATGATTGTATGGGAGGAAATTGTGTTTATAACTATAAGGCGGTATAATAGTAGCAAAAATCAGGAAGTGGCGGATTTGAAACGGGATCAATTGCAAAATAAAGATTTCTCGATTATTATTGCTCTTATGATTACTGTACCGATTGCAGGTGAATTGAACTTTCACCCATTCAATGATGTATTTCGCGTCAGCTTTGGGACGCCTATTTTCTTCTTTTCTTTATTGTTCTTTCGTAAAATTTCACCTGTTGTCATGGGATTGTTAGTAGGAACATCAGTGTTGGCGTTCCGTGTTTTATTGGATTGGATGATGCAGGGAAACTTTAGTCTAGCGACATCGCTCATCGTGCGCTATCCGGCGTTCTTCTACTATTTTACATATGCATGCCTGTTTTATTTGATGAGGGTCAATCGTTTTCAGCATAACCCTTTGCTTATGGGATGTTTCGGTATTGCGATTGAAATCGCGTCCAGCCTTACGGAGATGATGCTTTATCAACTTTTTGTGAGGAATGCTGTGACGATAGTCGTATTGAACAAGATTATCATTATTGCGGTGTTTCGAAGCTTTTTTGCTTTGGGCTTCATCAATATGATGAGACTGTACGAATTACGGCTGAAAGAATCGCAAGTCCGAAAGGAAAACGAAAATATGATCATGCACCTTTCGAACTTATATATAGAGACCGTTCATTTGAAAAAAACACTGCAAAACGCGGAAACAATAACAAAAGAATCTTACGATTTATATCGAAGCATGAACGATTTTAAACAAGATCAAAAGCTTCCAATTGAAGATTGGGGAAAAAAAGCTTTACGAACAGCCGGAGAGGTGCATGAAATCAAAAAAGATAATCAAAGAATTTTTGCCGGTCTTTCGAAACTCATTTCAAGCGAAAATCTGCCGGAATATATGAATGTACATGAGCTGGCAGACATGGTTGTCCGAATCAATCAGAAATATGCGTCGCTGTTAGGAAAGAAAATCGAATTTGTGTCGCAGATAAAGGGGCAGCATCCGAATTATCACATTTACCTTATGCTGTCTTTTATCAACAATTTAGTCGCGAACGCAGTAGAAGCGATTGAAGATACAGGTACAATCACCGTTTCGATAGATAAAGAGGATGATTGGATCGATTATAAAGTGGCCGATGACGGTCCAGGAGTTCCGGCAAAATATAAACAGCTCATTTTTAAACCGGGGTTTACCTCTAAATATAGAGAGGATGGAACACCGTCTACAGGAATCGGGCTGTCTTATATAAAAGAAATGGCAGAGGAACTGGGAGGAGAGGTTATACTCCGGGATAGGCAAGGAAAGAACGGATGTATTTTCACCATCCGGCTGCCGATCCGCAGTTTAGCAGAGAAAGGATGAGTTTATGCATTTTTATATTACGGACGATGATGAAGTCTTTCGATCTATGCTGTCACAAATCATAGAGGATGAAGAATTGGGAGAAATTGTAGGGGAAGCGGAAGATGGCTCTTTCGTAGATGAACATACGCTGGCTATCAAGCATGTCGATATTTTATTCATTGACTTATTGATGCCGATCCGGGACGGAATTGAAACGATTCGCAGCATTATGCCGTCATTTAAAGGGAAAATCATCATGGTTTCCCAAGTGGAATCCAAAGAGCTGATCGGAGAGGCCTATTCCCTTGGAATTGAATACTACATCACAAAGCCGCTGAACAGAATTGAAGTATTATCGGTTGTACAGAAGGTCATGGAGCGCATTCGTTTGGAACGATCCATACAAGACATTCAGAAGTCACTCAGCAATGTATTTGATTGGAATCCTGCAAAAGAACAAAAGCCATCCTCTGAGGAGAAGAAAATTACGGATTGGGGGCAAGTTCTTTTATCTGAACTGGGCATAGCCGGAGAAAATGGAAGCAAGGACTTGCTGGATATCATCGATTATTTGTACCACTATGAGACCGAACGAGAATTTGAGATGGGATTTCCTACCTTAAAGGATATCTTCACCCATATCAGCTTAAGAAAATTAGGAACTGCCGCTTCACAAGATGAGATTGACAGAGAGAGAAAGGCGTCCGAACAGCGCGTTCGCCGGGCGATCTACCAGTCATTGAATCATTTGGCATCTCTCGGTCTCACCGATTTTGCGAATCCGAAATTTGAGAACTACGCGCCGAAGTTTTTTGATTTTACAACAGTGCGTCAACGAATGACGGAATTAAAGCAAGCATCTTTGACTTCAACGACGCATACGCGGATTAATGCCAAGAAGTTTATTCAGGTTTTGTATTTCGAGGCAAAGCAGCTGCTAGTCGAGGGATATTAGAATGTAAATGTGAGCAATGCAAAAAACCTCAATCCTTTAATAAAAAAGGATTGAGGTTTTTTATGTTGCAGCTTGGGATTGAACGAGCGATCCCGCGGAACTATATAACTTATTAACCTTCTAATAACAACGATTTTGGATCCTCTAACAGTTCCTTAACAGTAGCAAGGAAGCTAACTGCTTCTTTTCCGTCCACGATGCGGTGATCGTAAGAAAGGGCGATGTACATCATCGGACGGTTTTCCATACGCTCTGCATCAATCGCAACCGGTCTTAATTGGATTTTATGCATACCGAGAATACCTACTTGCGGGCCGTTTAAGATCGGTGTTGACATCAAGGAACCGAAGACGCCGCCGTTTGTAATCGTGAATGTTCCGCCTTGCAGCTCTTTCAAGGTAAGTTTGTTATCACGGGCTTTTTTGCCAAGCTCGCCGATTTCTCTTTCGATCTCAGCGAAATTCAATTTATTCGCATCGCGTACGACAGGAACGACTAATCCTTCCGGAGCTGATACTGCGATTCCGATATCATAGAACTTCTTGAGGATAAGCTCGTCGCCTTGAATTTCCGCGTTTAAAAGCGGGAATTGCTTCAATGCCGCCACAACAGCTTTTGTGAAGAAGGACATAAAGCCAAGACGCACATCATGCTTTTTAAGGATTGCATCTTTGTACTCTTTGCGAAGGTCCATAACAGCCGTCATGTCCACTTCGTTGAATGTCGTTAACATTGCAGCCGTTTGTTGTACTTCTACAAGACGGTTTGCGATTGTTTGACGGCGGCGGGACATTTTCACGCGCTCTACTGGCTTGTCAAAATCAGTGTCCACCTTGATTGCAGCCTGACGAGGTTTTTCGGCTTTCGGTGCTTCTTGTTGTACCGGTGCCGGAGTATGTGCTTTCACATCATGCGGTCTGATTCTGCCAAGCGGATCGCTGCTGCGCACTTCGTTCAAGTCGATTCCCATTTCACGCGCCAATTTTCTTGCAGCAGGTGAAGCGATAGGGCGCTCTGTATTCGGAAGCCCTTGCATTGGCTGGATGCTTTGCGGAGCGGCAGCTTCTTCCTTGACTTCCGGCTCAGATACTGTAGCTTGTGGTGCTGCAACTTGTGGTGCTGCGGCTTCCGGTACGACTGCCCCTTCATTGTCTTCTAAAATCGCGATGACATCGCCGACTTCAACCGTATCGCCAGGTTCTTTCAGCATTTTTGTCACAATACCTGAGTATTCCGTATTGATTTCGAGGTTGACCTTATCTGTTTCAAGCTCAACTAAGCTTTCTCCTTTGTTCACTTTGTCGCCCACGTTGATGAGCCACTGTGAGATGGTTCCTTCTGAAATAGATTCTGCAAGTTCAGGTACTTTGATTTCGATCATGTCCAACTTCCTCCCAATTTGCCTAACATTGATATTATAAGTTTTTCAAAGATAAAAAATTATAAAATTTTCGTGATGTCTAGCTCCACCGGCTAGGTGAAGAATCAGAGAACCTCTGATTCTTCACCTGAGCGAGCCGGTTCCGCTTTTCTTAAATGTGAACGAACTCTTTTTCTAGTTCAGTTTGTCCAAGCGTATGACTAACGTCTAGCGTACAATTGATGATTAGCTCTTGTTCCGCTTTGTGCGTCTGCGGATCGCCGCCTGACGGGCTTGAACGATCCGGACGTCCGATGTAGCCTGCTTTTACATTGTCGGAAGCAAGCTCGAACAGAATTGGTGCTATATAATGCCAAGCGCCCATATTCCTCGGCTCTTCCTGTACCCATACGATTTCTTCTAGGTTTTTATAACGCTCGATAATCGATTTAACTTTGTCTTTCGGGAACGGATACAGCTGCTCAACGCGGAGGATATGCAATTCATCCAAATTGCGCTGTTCTTTGCCGGACTCGATTTCCGCTGTCAAATCAATTGCCATCTTGCCAGTGGTTAAGACAAGACGTTTTACTTTATCCACTTCTCCTCCAAGGTGCGGCTGCTCCAGCACGGTTTGGAATCTGTCTTCGCTGAGCAAAGCAGAAGGTGAAGCTGTAAGCGGATTGCGCAGTAAGCTTTTCGGCGTCATAATCACTAACGGACGGACAAAGTCTGTTCCAAGAGCCGCTGCTTGACGGCGCAAAATGTGGAAATACTGTGCCGCGCTTGTCAAGTTCGCCACTGTCCAGTTGTTTTCCGCAGCCAGCTGCAAGAAGCGCTCTGGGCGTGCACTGGAGTGCTCCGGACCTTGTCCCTCATAGCCGTGAGGCAATAGCAAGACAAGTCCTGACTTTTGACCCCACTTCGCTCTTCCCGCCGAAACGAATTGATCGAAGAGAGCCTGCGCCGTGTTGGCGAAGTCTCCGTATTGCGCTTCCCACATAACAAGTGTTTCAGGAGCGAATACATTATAGCCATATTCAAAACCTACCACAGCGGCTTCTGAAAGCGGGCTGTTATGCACCGCAAAGGAAGCACGGGCCTGCGGCAGACGATGCAGCGGCGAATATGTTTCGTTCGTCTCTGTATCATGCAATACAATGTGGCGCTGTGCGAACGTTCCGCGCTGTGAATCTTGTCCTGTCAGACGAATTGGCGTTCCTTCTTGTAAAATTGTCGCAAATGCCAATGCTTCAGCAAGCGCCCATTCCACTTTTCCGCCGTCTTCGAATGCGCTTTCGCGGCGTTCCAGAATTTTTTTCACTTTCGGATACACATGGAACTCTTCCGGCCACTCTAACAGAGCGCTGTTCAATTCGCGAAGCGTTTCAACCTGCACGCTCGTATCCATACTTGGCATTCCGTTTGCAACCACTTCAGGTATTTGTACATCCGCTACGGTATGCTCCGTGTTTTTCGGAGAAACTTGAGCGTATTCAGCCTTTAGGTGTTCTTGAATGAACTGGCTGATTGTTTCAACTTCTTCCGCGCTGAGAACGCCCTTAGCTTGTAGCTGCTCGGCATATAAAGCTCTTACAGTCGGGTGTTTGCTGATTTTTTTATACACAAGCGGCTGCGTAACTGCAGGATCATCCATTTCATTGTGACCGAAGCGGCGATATCCCACCAAGTCGATTACGAAATCTTTTTGGAAATGAGTGCGGTATCGGTAAGCAAGGTATGCAGCGGCAAGACAAGCTTCTGGATCATCCGCGTTCACATGCACGATCGGGATATCAAAGCCTTTCGCAAGATCGCTCGAATATCTTGTAGAGCGGGAATCATAGCTGTCCGTTGTGAATCCTACCAAGTTATTGGCGATGACATGAATTGTTCCGCCTGTGTGATATGCGTTCAATCTGCCTAAGTTCAGTGTCTCGGAGACAATTCCTTGACCTGGGAACGCTGCATCACCATGAACTAAAATCGCAAATGATTTGGAAACGTCTTGCTCCGGAGAACCGGCTTTTTGGCGATTTTCTTGAGCAGCTCTTGCAAATCCTTCCACAACAGGATCCACAAACTCAAGATGGCTCGGGTTGTTCGCTAAGGTAACTCGCGTTTGTACAGTATCGGATCCAACAAGTTGCTCTTTTCCTAAATGGTATTTCACATCGCCGGTCCAGCCTACACTGGATGAATCTTGTTTAGCTTTAGAATGCTGGAATTCGGAAAACATATGGCTGTACGGCTTTTCTAATACATGCGCCAATACGCTGAGCCGTCCTCTATGCGCCATTCCGACCATAACATCACGCACGCTGTCCTTGGCACCTTCAGAAATGACTTCATCAAGCATAGGTACAAGCATGTCGACTCCTTCGATGGAGAAGCGCTTTTGGCCGACGAATGTTTTGTGCAAGAATTGTTCGAAGCCTTCGACTGCTGTCAATCGCTTTAAGACAGCAATTCGTTTTTCGTTATTCAATGAACTTAGAGAACCTGATTCGACCATTCTCTGAAGCCATGCGCGTTCTTCGCTGTCTTGTACATGATCAAACTCAAATGCTAAAGATTTCGTATAAATATCTTTCAATTTACGAACCGCATCAAGCGCTGTCCGAATGTCTCGCGGTGCATCTGCCCAAATCATTTTGGCTGGAATCGCTTCCAAATCGGCGTCGCTCAGTCCGTATGTTTCCGGATGTAATGAAGGATGCACGTCCGTTTGTTCCTCTATTGGATTGATGTTTGCTGACAGATGGCCGTATGAACGAATGCTGTCAACTAGTTTTACGGCTTTGATAACTTTCTCAATATCTGCCGCGTTTTGAGAGGAAGCTGCGCTTATGCCGCTTTCATTGGATAAATCCATATCAAGAGAAGGAGGAGCGCCCCAGTTTTCAAAAAGCTCTTTTAATTCCGGATCAACGGAATCTCCTTCAGTCACATAACGATCATATTGTTCAATGACATAACCTAGGTTGGGACCATGGAACTTGAACCATGGGTTATTCGTAATTGTCTTTTTCTTTGTCATTCGACAAAACCTCCTGCGTTTGGACCTCTCCTTAATACTGAAAAGAGTGTGATTTGCGCTCTTTTCAAAATTGCTGAATCGCTAATACATATTATTTACTTTCTGTTTCTTATGTTATCAGAATAATTTATATAGGCTAGAAACTATTACTTATCTGTTTTTTAAAAAAGCGTTCATAAATACTTATCGCTGCATGAAATCCCTTTCATTCTGAAATGGACCGCGCTGAAAAAATGAAGATAAGTTCATTGAATTATTGCTGAAAACAAGATCGTGAAAGCAAATTTAAGCATGAAAATCTTGCTATAATTGATAGAATATTCAAATAAAATCTCCTTGTGAATACATATATCGATATAGTAAGCGTTTTCAGATATATTATACAAAAATTTGCTAGAGTATAGCAGAGAAAATGAATAAAAGTACCATGAATTTAGTGGAGAATCCATCTTTTTTATTTTCTCAACAAAGGTTGTTAACTTTTTAAAAGATTTTTAGATTACGAGGAAAAATGTTTTATTGGTATAAAAATGACGATGGAAAATAAAGCATTATAAGGGGGGGATAAGTTCAAACGATTTATAGCTTTGTTTGTTGTTCTTATTTTCGTTTCTTGTTCTTTTGGTATTTCATCCGCTTCGGCCGGCACTGTCCAACCGTACGATTGTGCGTTCTGTGTATATTGAGAAATAGGGGCCTGAGTTATATGTTTACCGGATTATTTTTTTTAAAACGTCAAAAATCCCTGACCATTGCGATCAGGGATTTTTGCATTTTATATTAATTCAGTATCGCTTCTAACGCAACAGTGACCTTGAACAAATCTCCGTCAAGCTCGATATCGAGGCTTCCGTCATGCAAATCGACAATAGATTTGGCGATCGCCAGCCCGAGACCTGAGCCATCTGTGTGACGGGACGTGTCTCCTCGTTTAAACCGCTCCAAAAGCTCATCCGTATTTTTGCCAAGCTCGTATTTGGAAACGTTTTTGAATGTGATAACCGCTTTGTCTTGCAGGCAGTTTACCGAGATGTATACCCTTGAGTGTTCTAGCGAATATTTAAGAATGTTACTGATTAAGTTATCGAATACGCGCCACATCTTCTGCCCGTCCACAAAGGCGTATATGTGTTTTTCGGAATTGGTCACGCGAAATTGGAGCGTGGATTCTTTTATCTTATCATCGTGTTCGGCCAGAGTCTGCTGTAAAAGCTGTACGATGTCAGCCTTTTCTCTAGCAAGCTCTATGCTGCCGCTCACCATTTTAGATGCCTCGAATAAGTCATCGATCAGGACTTTTAATCTCTTCGACTTGCGGTCGATGATTTCAACGTATGCGGCACGTTCGTCGTCGGTCAATTCTGGTGTTTTCAGCAACTCGGTATATGTAATGATAGACGTTAATGGCGTCCGTAAGTCATGACTGACATTGGTGATAAGTTCTGTTTTAAGACGTTCGCTTTTCGCTTGTTCCTTTTGCGAAGAGGTCACATTGCTTTTTAATATGTTAATGTTTTTGGCAAGGTCTGCTAGTGCTGTTTTGCCTGTAACCGGGAGGTCTTGCTGTAGATTGCCGCTTGCGAGTTCGTTCACTTGAGTGACGATGCGGTTGAAGTAGCCGGTGTTTTTGACGATATAGATAATAATCGGAATTCCTAGCAAAATGCAAGCCGGCACGTACAGTAAGATCGAGGCATTATAAATAGCCACGAAAATAGCACCAAAGCCTAGCGAAAACACGATGAAAAGCAGAATAAACACTTGTGCGCCGACGCTGCGAATCAAAAATGCGCGCTGGAGAGCTTGCCACATTTTATAAAGTAGTGTTCGCTTCCACACGTTATGCAAAGAGCGTACCTGTTTCAGTTCTTCCCGCAGCAGCCATGCTTGCATGAAAGCAATCGTCACAAAGAGCGCTGAAATGAGGAGACTTGTAAGGATGTTTGTTATCGACATATATACATTAAAGCTGTGAAAAGAAAACGGTTTGTTCTCTGTAGTGCATACAAATGCTATAAGTGCTGTTACCAAGAAAAAAACGATCCTAACATCAATCGGTGCGCGAGTATAATGAGCTTTCCAGCGGTCTGTTGGGGCGAACGGCTGGATCCGCTTCGTTTTGTATAAATACATACTTACGAGCAGCATAAGCACGGCGATTGCCGCATAGATGAAAAAACGTTTTTGGCTTTGTTGATAATATTTGTACTCGCTCATGACTGAAGAAGACGTGTCCACCCACTTTGGCACGGCGATTATTCCTTGAAACGAACCGTATGTGACAGGAAATCCGGTTTCTATGCCGAGACCTCGTCCCTCTGTGGACATGGATCCTGTTCTGGTGGATTCGGGTAAATGGCTGATAAACAACATATCTGGTTCGTTGAGAAGCTTTTGAGCGGATTTATAATCCTCCGTGTTCAAATTCGTATGGACTTTTCCCGTAGAAGTGTCCTTCAAATAATACTTGAAGGCTTTATCAAGGTCTTCGTATTCAGAACGCATCTGCTCGAGCGCTTTGTAATATTCATCCACTTGCTTTTCCGTTTCCTTAACGACTTTTTCGCGGACATATGCATCGTCTTTAAAGTTGTTCGTAATATCCGCGATTTTCTTGTCGCGCTCAGCTGTATACAGGTCAGCCGCATCCTTGTTGCCGGCTGCGAGCGCCTCTTGAATTTTTCCTTCATACTGTTGTTTTATGTTCGTGATTTGCTCTGATAAATCGCCGTACCGGTAACGGTGCTCTTTAATTTGCTCGTCGGTGACTGTGATTTTTTGCTTGGCGTCCTCTTTGCTTATATAGTTCAGGTTAAAAGCGCTCAGCAAATCCAAATATCGGCTGCGCGTATCGAGGAACGCCTGCGTATGGAAGTAATCCTTTTGTGCGTACTCTCCGCCATTCGATATAATGGACAGCACGCCGCTTATCCCGATTGTAAGCATAATGAACCAACCGAACCATGCAATTCTATTTTTCCATTTTATATCCAATCCCCCACACCACCTTTAAATATCTTGGATTTTTCGGATCAATTTCAATTTTTTCGCGGATATTCCGAATATGTACGGCAACCGTGTTTTCGGGATTGAAGCAATGCTCCTTCCAGACGCGTTCGTAAATTTCATGAATCGAAAACACGCGTCCCGCATTCGTCATCAGCAATTCCGCAATCCGGTACTCGATCGGCGTCAGCTTCACGGCCTCATCGTGAATCCTTACTTCCTTTGCGGCTTGATCCAGCGTAAGGCCGTTCAAATCAATGACCCTCGCTTTCCCTTCATATGTACCGAGAGTCACGTACCGCCTCAACTGCGATTTGACCCGTGCGATAAGCTCAAGCGGGTTGAACGGCTTCGTGACATAATCGTCGGCTCCGACTTGAAGGCCCAGCACCTTATCCGCATGTTCACTTTTGGCGCTCAGCATAATGATTGGAATGTTTTTTTGCTCGCGTATTTTGAAAGTGGCAGAAATGCCGTCCAGACGCGGCATCATGATGTCCAGCAAAATTAAGTGGATGTCATGCGCGTTCAACTGCTCCAGCGCTTCGATGCCGTCCTTCGCTTTTACTACATTGATGCCTTCATTTCTCAAGTAAATTTCAATCCCGTTTCTGATTTCTTCATCGTCATCTACAACAAGCACATTGAATTGATTCATCGCTATCACGCTCCTTTCGAAAGTATATCACATGTCTTTTTGCCTCCTTATTGTAGGTTATAAATCTTAACAGCGGGCGATGGGATTTCTTAAGACTTTCTTAAGGAGTTTTATAAAAAAAGCGAAGAGGGGTTTCACGGAAGGAAAGGAGAAATACATTTGAAAAGCACCTACACAAAAAAGAGGGAATCATCATGAAAATTACACGAACGAAAGATTATGAACTTATCGCGAGAGTTTTACAAAAGACAAGACTTCGTGAAATATAGGGAACTCGTATATAAAGAGGTGTGATGACGGTATCGGGAATTTGTATCTGGTACCGTTTTTGATTGGGAATTTTTAATTTCATTTACTGTATTTATGTACAGCTAATAAATGAATCCTATGAAAAGCGGAGTCATGAATTTTCATGAATTAGGCAAGAATTCCCCCCACTTCAAATGTGTGGGGGAGGTTCATGGGGAAATTGAGAGGTTATTTGGAAAACCAGCAAGTTTCTTTGCGTAAAGCATATTAGTTTTTAGGATTTCATAATACAGTCCGGCAAAACCTGCCTTTAAAGCAATATTATGTGAAGGATTGCAATGTTGAATTTCAATAATCCATATTTTTCCGTCTTCGTCAATTGCCATATCCACACCCGTATTTGCAAAGTGTACATCAGTGTTCTCAATGGCCTTAGCAGCTTCTATAGCCACATGGAATATTTCTTGCATGAATACTTCGACATTGGAATCACTAAGTTGCAAGACTTTCTTCAATGTTTCCTCGCCCAATTTGACCATGGGGGATATATTACTTAAAATGTTTCCTGGTTGGCCATGTCTGGCAAACATCCCCATTACTTGCCATTGCCCTTGTTGATCTTTTAAAGTAATCACACGAAAATCGATTGTGCGATTCTGGCAAGTAATTAGATTTAATACTTCTTGAATCATAAATTCCCTTTCTTCAAAATACTTTTTAAACAATGAATAAGCTTCGTCCCTATTATTAAATTTGATTTTGTCGGTTCCTCCTGTTTTCGGATAGGTAATAACAAGATTGTGCTCATCTGTTGAGATTTTGTAGATAGATGACCCTTTCGATGCGTTGATGGATTTGATAATGGCATTGGGGTATTGTTTTAAAAAGGAGTAGATGTCTGAAGGTTTTTCATAAAGAATGGATGAGGGGAGATAAGCTTTTACATGGGGAGAAACGGCCAGCCTTTTGTGAATACTCCATTTATTAAGATAAAAGTCATTAAAAAGGGAGTCGCCCATGACGGATTGAAAATGTTTGATCCATTCGGAACTAACTGTCCCTGTCTTAATAAAAATAGCGGAAGGATAGGGAAATGTACCTTCGTCCCACTGGTTAGTTACAGGATTAAAAAGATAGCCTTTCATTGTATGATTCGCTTTATCTACATTGTCGAGAGAGAAAACTAGGATTGCTCCTCTGATATCTTTGTAATGATATAAATAATCTAATAGGTCATCAAGACGTTCTTTCACTGATTTTTGATAATATCCCGCAAGTATACCAATGTAGGGACCGATTTGTATTTCGTTGTCCTTTTGTTGAATATCAAAGTGGCAGCTCAGAGGAATTTTTAATTTCTTACTAATATCAGAAGATAGTCTTGCTTGATTTAACTGTAGATCATAAGATGTATAAACCTCTATTGGGGAGGATTGAATACCGAATCTTATAAGTACCTTTTGTTGATTGATAATCCCTAAAGCTTTGGCCTTATCGGGATGAATGGTTAAACTTTCTTTGCGGATGGAATCAAGAGTTAACTGTATACCATTTTCCATTTATTCACTTCCTTAATTATGGTTTTTGTAGATTTTTATTATGAATACTATATTCTAGTTTGGTTTAATAAGGAACGACTGTTAACTATATATAAGTGAATAAAAAAACCGTCTTTTGATAGTGGGGAAAGAGCATCCAGCGGAGCATAGAAGCGGTCAACCCCTTTTCCTGCCCCATACAAGGGTAAACCATAGAGAGGAAGCGCGTGCAGGCTTTGGTTCTGTATAGCAGAGTTTCCTGTGTCGAAATTATAAATCATTTATATATAAGTGAATAAAAAACCGTCTTTTGATAGTGGGGAAAGAGCATCCAGCGGAGCATAGAAGCGGTTAAACCCTTTTCCTGCCCCATACAAGGGTAAGAGAGAGGAAGCGCGTGCAGGCTTTGGTTCTGTATAGCAACGTTTCCTATGTCGAAATTATCATTCCCTCATATATACATTTAAAAGATGAAGTTTACTGCGGTTCCTCTATCGATATGAAAAGGGAGTAAGCATTAAGCAGCAATTTACTAAAGATTGTCCACTATGTTCATAATCAATAAGAAAAACCACTCTCGATTAGGGAGTGGTTTTATTGGTAAAAAGTATAAAATTGGGGGACATGTCTAGCAGCGCCTGAACGAGCCGGTTTCGCTTTTCTGAGATGTCTAGCTACACCGGCTAGCTCCTCCTGTCAGAGAACCCCCACCCATAAAGGCAAAAAGCGCCTTTTTGGGTGGAGAACCTCTGCCTTCCGGAGCTGAACGAGCCGGTTTCGCTTTTCTGTGGTGTCTAGCTGCACCGGCTAGGCGCTGCCACCTAAGAACCTTACCCAATGCATTGGCAAAAAGCGCCTTTGAGGGGTAAGAACCTTAGGTTCTGCGCCTGAACGAGCCGGTTCCGCTTTTCTGTATGTAAAGGGCGAACTGCATTTGATTATCAAAAAACGCGTCCTTCAAAAGTACTTTATCAAAGTCAACAGACGAAGGTTTTACCCATCTTATCCATGCCAATTACGACTCCGGACTGTATGAAATAAATCTTAGTCGAACGAAGAACGAATCGGGGTTGTGTTTAATGAAACAGACAATGGTCAAATTTCTTCCAGTGTCTATTTAACTGATTGGTCTTCTATATACAAGTGAATAAAAAAGCCGTCTATTTATAGTGGGGAGAGATCAAAAGCCGTGCAGAAGCGGTCAAACCGTTGGTTCATGCAAAGGGAAACCAGAAGCATACCATACTCTCTTTTCGTTGCACATAGCACATGGAAATGTCGAAATTATCATTCCCTCATGTATAATCGGTATTTCTTGGCCACTGTTGATTCACAAATTTTGTTTGGAACTCAACAATGATTTGAGAAAATAACGCTACTATTTCAGAAAGGTAGTTTTCTCGAAGCGTTCGGGATACCTCGATTTGGAATGTATGAAAGTTAAAACCGTATCCAGGATAATCTTCCTCGTCTCCTAGCCTATGAAAAACAATCGATTTGTCGCCCCAAAATCTTTCATCGAATATAACGTCTATTTTAGGTAATATTTCTTGGGACTTTGTGGTTAAGATCGCCTGAAACCAAGCCTTGATTTCCGGCGAGCATGATTGTCCATGAAGTGTCCCAATTTCAATAGCATAAGGTCCATGATGAACATCCTTCATGCCATGTATAGATAAGTGAAGATAAGGTTTCGTTACTTGATGTTTTTCATCATCCAGTATACCCAAGTGGTTTAGGAGTTCTTTAATGGCATCTCTGTATTCCTGTAAAGCTTCATTATTTTTACCATCAGGTCCTCTATTCAAATCGGCTTTTGTTCTTGATACTGTACTAATGATTCCCGCACATCCTGTTTGAGAAATTAGCTTCGCTGCAATTTTGCCGGTAAAACGATCCGCTTCAGGGAGGGCAGCGTGCTGGGCATCTACATGGCAACATAAAAATCCAGTGCCTTTATTATATTTCACGTAATTCCGACGAATAAACTTTAACGACATAAACTCCCTCCTTCTATTGCATAGGCTTCCCGAACTATACGTCGGAAAAGGACAGTCTGGCTCTATATTACAATTAATGCGAATGCAAAAGGATTTGTGAACCATGACCGCTATTTGCTGGGAAAGATGGTTAATCGTTTATCAAGGCAAGCAAAGTTCGTTGATATATTTTGTGAACGAATTGATTTTATTGAGATAAAAACACAAGAAATTTAATAAGAGTTTCATAATATATTTAATAGCATTAGGTATTACGACCAAAATCAAAGATTTTGAATATTGTTACAAAATTGGAGGTTATTTGTATGGAGCCGATAAAAGACCGATTCTGTATGTTGTCAGACAAGGAGCTTACCCTACAAATTCTTAGTATAAACAATATTCCAGCCGTTGAATTAGCAGATGCGAAAACCTGCTCATATCCAATTGTTGGTCGAATGTATGGACATAATCAAGGAGAAGACATTGCTATTGTCCATACTAAAGATCAAGCGCTGGAAGAGGGATTTGATTATTTTACGAAACTTTATGTGATTGAAAAGGAATACCTTATAGAAGTTCAAGGTCTTTCTGTAAAAAGAGTACAAGAAGCTATAGCACATCAAGTAGTGATATTTGATGAGATACCCACTCGAACAGAGTTATATGGTTGGAGTTGGGAGGATGTAGATAGCGGCAGTATACCGACAGAGTGGTTGGACATGGCCATTCGTGCCCTTTACGTAACAGGCCTTACCAACGGCTTTGTGAAAATCGGAACGATGGCCAATGATTCGGCTATCGTAATAGATGTTAACTCTCCGTCAATACCTATTTCGATACCGGCCGCCCCGCCAAAACTGCCCTTCACCATGGGTGCAGATGTAGAGTTTATGTTAAGTTGTGATGGGGAGCTTTTACCTACATCTGATTTTTTCCCTGTCGAGGGGCCCGTTGGATGTGATGAGAGACAAATTGAACAAGATAGCGGTGAATACGCCTTAGCAGAAATACGGCCGGAAAAAGCGGAATCACCACATGAACTCTTTGGCAATATAAAAAAGTTGCTATCCGAAGCATCAGAAAAGATACCTTATGAAAATATCGAACTTCGAGCAGGCAGTATGCCATTCGCGGGATATCAGTGCGGCGGGCATATTCATTTTGGAATACCGCAATCTTTATCTCTATTGCGGGCGCTTGATCATTATCTTGCCGTCCCGTTGGCGATGATAGAGGATCCGCGAACGAGCAAGCGCAGACGGAGAACAAAACACGGAGGTTTGGGGCGCTATCGTATCAAACCGTATGGGTTTGAATATTTATCTCTAAGCTCATGGATTATTGATCCGGACCTTACACTATCCGTTTTATGTCTTGCCCATCTCGTTGCTGCTCATCATCACGAATTGCCGAGTGATTTTTTATTTCATCCACTCGTTCAGCGTGCCTATTACCAGGGAAATCAAATCTTTCTTAAGCAGTTTTGGGGGGACATAAAAAAACGGCTGATGAATACTTCAAGTTATTCCCTGTACGAGAGAGAATTGTCTATTTTGTTTGCGCGAATCGAAGAAGGCAATCCGTTTGCGGAATCAAGCGATATCCGTCGGAACTGGGGAATGACAGTACCTAAGCAATCCTATGACCTGGGATTGATTATCCAAATTCCGAAAAAAACAAGAATCAAATTTAACCTGACAGAAGGACAGACGACATATGTTCGTGCCGGAAAATCGATTTCACCGGTGACCATACGCCCTTATCCGTTTTCCTTTCGCAATTCAAGTATGGTGCAGCTCTCTCCATCCCTTCGAAACGTGTTATCTCTCCCGAAAGATTGGTACCCGAAAATTTCCTTTGCAAATGGCGTCCTGACATTAGGTCCCGTTATGGGGATTCTCGCTAACCGCCCCTTTGATAGGCAAGCGACCTACTTCCAGCATTTGTTCCGGTTAGCAAAAGAAAAGCAAATGCTTGTGTATGTCTTCGAACCTCGAGACATTGATTGGGATCAAAAGGTAGTTCGAGGGACGTCGATTGACGGTGACGGACTTTTCCCATTCCCGGCTGTGATTTATGATCGTTATTTTTATAAACATGATTATAATAAGAAGCTCGAAGTGGATGAGATCCGTTTCAAACTTCAGTCTATTTATAATATCCCTTTTATCAATTCCCCAGCCTTATTTCATTTAACAGGAGACAAATGGTTATCCTATCAAGTCCTCTCTAGAACGCATGAAGAACATCTTCCTGACACCAGACTTCTGGAGAATCTTTCTGATATTACGGAGATGCTGGATCGCTACGGAGAAGTATTTTTAAAGCCGCTGGCCGGATCCTTGAGCAAAGGTGTGATTCGGGTGATTAGAAGACCAACGGGAATCTTTTGGATGAATTCCAAGCAACCGACATTTCAGCCGCTCACTGATATGGAGGAGCTAGTCGCCTTACTTTCGTCTCTTCAAAAGAAGTCACCTTATCTGGTGCAGGAGGGAATCCAGCGGAAACAGCTTAAAGGAAATTATGTGGAAATCCGTGTCTATATGCAAAAAAACGGCAAGCAAAAGTGGGTAAGAACAGGTATGGTAACCCGTCTCACGAATGAGGGCGTGATGACGGAAGAAACGGAAATTAACATGCGTTTAAGTCAGGTGTTAAAAAAACTGTATTCTAACCCGAACGAACAACGGGAGATACGCAATCAATTGGCGAAGATTGCTCGAGATGTCGCGGAAACCGTAGAAGAAGAAACAGGAACCTTTGGGGAGCTGGCGGTGGATTTATTCATCGATCAGTACGATTCGATTAAGATCCTTGAAATCAACGCAAAGCCCGATAGCTTATTTTCGCAGATCAGAGCGTATAAACTGCGCAATTTGGCCGGTCTTCGCCTGCTTAATTACGCAGCCTTACTAGCAGGTTATGAAAGTGAAGAAATATAGACTACAAAAGATTAGAGGCGAATTCTCGGATGAACAGCTTATTGTTAACTGATATTCTTGGGCAGACTGGTGGCCATGTACTGCACGGGTCAGATAATCCTGTCATTAAATATGTAAAAAACCGTTCTAAAAAATATATTAAGGATCATACTTTGGTGTTTCATTTGGATAGAGATCGAATTAGAGGGAAATATTGGAAGGATAATCGTTCGATTGTGATTGTCTCCGATGAACCAGGGCAGTGTACAGATTTAGGAGAGCATATTGTCCTCATCAAGGTTGACAATGTAGAGGAAGCTTATTGGAAGTTTATTGATTATTACCGCAGTTTTTTTCAAATCCCTGTCATTGGCGTTACAGGAACTTGCGGGAAAACGACAACGAAGGAGATGATGAGCCAGATTCTCGAAGAAGATTATAACGTGGAAGCCACCTGGATGAGCATGAATTCCAAGTCCGTTAATTTGCGCTATTTAACCAGTATCGATGATGAGACGGAAGTGGCTGTCTTTGAGATGCCGGTCTGTTATCCGGGCTATTTGCGAACTGCCTGCAGATATTTTCAGCCTGGGATCCGAATCTTGTTGAATATCGGGGTGCATCATTTAGCCGATTGTGAAACACCAGAAGAGTATATGAGGGCGAAAGCGGAGATTGTGGAAGGGCTGGATCCTGTTCATGGAACGCTCATTCTGAATGCTGATGACGAAAATATTAGGAAGGTGGTCGATGTCAGTCATCTTCAAAGAGTTATATATTTCGGCAAGAACAATGGAGTTGATTTTCAAGCAAAGAATATTGGCTATGCGAAAGAGGGAATGAGTTTCACCTTAGAGCACCAAGGCAGGGACTATGAAGTATACGTGCCAGGTTATGGTGAGCATAATGTCTATAATGCTCTTGCGGCAATCGCAGCCGTGTCATTTGTAGGTGTCGATATTCCAGCTGCTATTAAGCGGTTAGCCGCATTCGAACAAGTAGAGGAGCATTTGGAACCAAAAGCAGGGGTTAATGGATGTACGGTCATTGACGATACATGGAACTCTTCACCGCTTTCTATGGCTACAGCACTTCAAGTGCTTAAGGATGTTTCACAGGAAAAAACATCAATCGCTCTTTTAGGCTATATGCCTCAATTGGGAGAAGGACAGTACGCAAAGCAGGAATATGCCAAACTAGGAGAAAAAGCAGTAGAAACTAATGTCGATTTGCTTATCATCGCGGGAGACGAAGCAAAAGAAATTGGGAGAAGAGCTTTGGAGCTCGGGATGGATAAGAACAAAGTTCATTTTTGTGAGACCGGAACTGAAATTTATGAGATTTTGCAACCGTATCTCAATGAAAAGGCAGTGCTGCTCCTTAAAATTACCCACCGTGTCATGAAGAAACCTTCCTTTACAGAACTAAAGAATAAGCTTATCCCGGAGGATAGTGAGTAAAAAGAAAGGAGAATAGAGATGAAGAAAACGGCGCAATTGCGCAACCTGATCAATAGCAAACAGCTAGAGTTGGTCATGGAGGCCCATAATGCTTTATCTGCAAAAATTGTTGAGGAAGCAGGATTCAAAGGCATATGGGCAAGCGGCTTATCCATGTCGGCTGCTATGGGTGTCCGGGACAACAACGAGGCTTCATGGACTCAGGTGATGGAAGTTTTGGAGTTTATGAGTGATGCTACGTCTATACCGATTCTTCTGGACGGGGATACGGGTTACGGAAATTTCAATAATGCCAGACGACTAATCAAAAAGCTCGAACAAAGACAAATCGCCGGGGTTTGTATTGAAGATAAGCTGTTTCCGAAAACAAACTCGTTTATTAAAGGCGAGGCACAGCCGCTTGCCGATATCGATGAATTTTGCGGCAAGATCAAAGCAATGAAAGATAGTCAGATTGATGATGATTTTGTTGTGGTTTCGAGAGTGGAGGCTTTTATTGCGGGTTGGGGGCTGCAGGAGGCTCTGCGACGGGCGGAGGCTTATCGGCAGGCAGGGACTGATGCCATACTCATCCACAGTAAAAGAGCGGATAGCACAGAAATCGAGGCTTTTATGAAAGAGTGGGGTGGAAGGCTTCCCATTATTATTGTACCGACAAAATATTATGCGGTTCCAACTGAACGATTTCGGGATATGGGAGTTAGTGTGGCCATTTGGGCCAATCATAACCTTCGTGCATCTATTACTGCGATGCAAAAAACATCAAGGCAAATCTATCAGGATGAAAGTCTCGTAAATGTAGAAGGTGGCGTAGCTCCGGTCGAAGAAGTGTTTCGACTTCAAGGAGCGAAAGAGCTTGCTGCGGCGGAAAAAAAATATCTTCCTGCTTCCGAAAAGAACACGAATTCTATTATTTTAGTAAGGCAGTCAGGAAGTCAGCCCCTTTTAGACCGGCAGATTGAACAGCTCAATACGTCTGGGATAAAGAATATTTGTTTAATAGGAAGCTCTGATGTGATGGATATCGCTTGCAATGTTTCTGCTGAAGGCAAAGAGCTATATTCGCTTTATACGCTTAGAGAAAAAATAAGAGACAATACCGTAATAAGTTACGGCGAAATGATTTATAAAACGCACGTCCTGAATGAATTGCTAAACGATTCGAATGATATCACGATTGTTGTAGATGCCGACTTTGAACCCAAGGGCAACTCTAAACACTTTGTTACAGCGAAGGTCCCTTATTCGAAGCTGTTATATTCCAAAACAACAGAATTAAGTCAAGTATCAAGCGAACCGGATGTCGAGAACATTCATGGGGAGTTTATCGGTCTTTGGAAAGTTTCCGCCAAAGGCGCAGTCATTTTACAGCAAGCCCTTGAGCAGTTGGCAGAGAGAGAAGATTTCAAACAGCTTACTTTGGCTGATTTGTTCAATCATATTCGTGCGCCGATTGCAGTGAAATATATTAAAGGTTCATGGCTCGATATCGACACCTTCATGGAACTGCAAAAAGTCGGTGAGGCTGAATGATTAGCACGGAAATGTTCGGGACGGAACTGAAAAGGCTAGGATTTGAGTTTTATAGCGGGGTTCCTTGCTCGTTTCTCAAGCCCCTTATTAATTTTGCCATCAATGAGTGTGAATACGTAGTGGCAGCGAACGAGGGGGAAGCTGTAGCTATTGCTGCTGGTGCCTCTATCGGAGGGAAGAAGGCTGTTGTTCTCATGCAGAACTCCGGCTTGAGTAATGCGGTTTCACCTTTAACTTCTCTCATTCATCCATTTCAAATTCCTCTTCTTGGCTTTGTCAGCCTTCGTGGAGAGCCAGGGCTTCCGGATGAGCCTCAACATGAGCTAATGGGGCAAATTACATCGCAAATGTTAAGTACCATGAATATAAAATGGGAATATTTATCTTCTTGTTTTGAGGAAGTCAAACAGCAATTGCATCGGGCACAGCAATGCATAGAAGATAACAAGCCTTTTTTCTTTATCGTTAAAAAAGGAACATTTGAACCGGTAACTCTTCAGATACAGCAATCAAAAGCAGCTAGCAATATCCAGAAGCGAGAGAAAGTGATGGAGGATGAGCTCCCGTCAAGATATGCAGCCTTGCATATGATTAATTCGCTGAAGGAATGTAAAACAATCCAACTTACTACAACAGGTAAAACAGGGCGTGAACTTTACGAGCTTGAAGATGCCTTCAATAATTTTTATATGGTAGGTTCGATGGGGTATGTCAGCTCTCTTGGGCTCGGGTTGTCTTTATCCAGAAAGGATAAGGATATCATTGCCATAGATGGAGATGGGGCTTTGCTTATGCACATGGGCAATTTGGCCACCAATGGGTGCTATAGCCCCTCCAATATGCTGCATATTCTCCTGGATAATAACGTGCACGATTCTACAGGGGGGCAATATACAGTTTCGCACAATGTTAACTTTGTGGACGTTGCTGCTAGCTGCGGCTATGTGCACTCGATTTATGTTCATAATCTAGAAGAATTGGAAAACTGCATCAAGGCGTGGAAACAGCATAAACAGCTCACGTTTTTATATGTAAAAATAGCAAAGGGTTCCAAGAAAGGTCTTGGACGGCCAAAAATAAAACCTTATGAAGTTAAAGAAAGATTGCAGGTGTTTTTAGATGATTAGAACGGCGGTCATTGTAGCGGCAGGACTAGGAAGCAGAATGTGTGAAAGGACAGTAGATCGTCCGAAGGGATTTTTAGAGATTGATAACAAGCCTATCATTGAACATTCTATTTCTAAATTGCTGGAAATGGGCATTGACAAAATTGTCATAGGCACAGGTTATTTGAGTGAAGTGTATGAACAGCTGACTTTAAAATATCCGCAAATCAAGTGTGTTTACAATCAAAAATATCAATCTACTGGAAGCATGTATACCCTTTATGGATTAAGGGATCACATTTGTGAAGATTTTGTATTGCTCGAATCGGATTTGATTTATGAAAAAAACGCGCTGCGCATATTAATAGAGCATCAAAAAGCGGACGTGGTATTGGCCAGTGAGCTCACTTATTCCGGTGACGAAGTTTTTATTGAAACGGATGAAAATTATGATCTTGTGAATATGTCAAAAAGGCAAGAAGATCTGAACAGCATCTACGCAGAATTGATAGGGATAACTAAACTTTCTTATTCTGCATTTCAAAAAATGTGCACCTATGCAGAGATGGCTTTTGAAGTCAAACCTAATATCGATTACGAGTATGCTCTTGTCGGGATTTCTAAGGACGTGGATCTGTATGTTCATAAGCTGAACGACTTGGCATGGTGTGAGGTTGACGACGAGAATCATTGGAATCGGGCGGTGGATGCAGTTTATCCGATTATCAAAGCTCGGGAAATGGGACCCGTCAAACGAAATATCCTATTGAATCCCGGACCCGCCACGACGACGGACACCGTAAAGTATGCACAAATCGTACCGGATATTTGTCCAAGGGAAAAAGAGTTTGGTCAGGTCATGGAGTTCATTTCCACCGAATTAACGAAATGTATTGCTGATCCCAATGAGTATACAACTGTATTATTCGGGGGCTCGGGAACCGCAGCAGTCGAATCCATTTTAGGCTCTGTTATTGATCAGGATGCTGTAGTGATCATCAATAACGGTGCTTATGGCAAGCGAATGTGTCAAATGGCGGAGGTATACGGGCTGAATTACTTAGAGTACAAAAGCCCCATTGCTGATGCAATTGATCTCGAGGCTCTAGAAGCTTTTATTCAAAATAGTTTCGGAAAAGTCTCTCATCTTGCGATTGTTCATAACGAGACTACGACAGGTCTTCTTAATGATATTGAAGCAGTCGGAGAGTTATGCAAAAAGTATCATATTATGATGATTGTCGATGCGATGAGTTCATTTGCCGCAATCCCGATCGATATGAAGCAGATGAATATTAGTTATCTTGCCGCAAGCTCTAATAAAAATCTCCAAGGAATGGCAGGGGTCTCGTTTGTGATCGCCCATAAAGATCATTTAGAAGGAACACGACAGATCAAACCGAGAAATCTCTATCTCCATTTATACGCACAGTATCATCATTTCGTCATAACCAAGCAAATGCGATTTACCCCTCCTGTACAGACACTGTACGCTTTGAAGCAGGCTATCATTGAAACAAAGCGTGAAGGAATTACGAACAGGTATGAAAGATATTCCAAATCGTGGGAAACGTTGATAGAAGGTATTGCCCAGCTTGGCTTAACACATTTGGTTCCTAAAAACCATCACTCCAAAATTATCACGTCTATTATAGAACCTTCGGGCAGTAACTATGATTTTGATGAAATGCATAATTTTTTCTACAGTAGAGGTTTTACAATTTATCCCGGTAAGCTTGATAAGCTAAATACTTTTCGAGTGGCGAATATCGGTGATGTCACCTATAAGGATATGGAAGAGTTTATCCATCTTCTTGAACAATATCTTAAGCGGATAAATCGATGAAATACGCTTAAAGGATTATTGGTAAGGAGGTGAAGATTAATGTCGATTCCAAGTCATAGATTGGCAGTCGCGGTTATGGTTCTTGATAAAGATAATAAAGTACTTCTGGTCAAGGGATATAGGGGATGGGAGTTTCCCGGCGGCTATGTGGGAGAAGGTGAATCGATCAAAGAAGCGGCAATAAGAGAAGTGAAGGAAGAGTCAGGAATCAATATCCAACTAACGAAGTTTTACGGTATAGATCAAGTTGTTGCAAAATCTACTTGTGTCTTTTTATTTGAGGGGAAGCCGATCAGCGGCAAACTTACTCCATCTAATGAAAGTCCGGAAGTTGGTTACTTTACCTTTGATGAGGCGATGCACAAGATTACATTGAAAGTCTTTCAAGATAGAATCATTCGATGTTTAAACGAGAAAGATCATCCTTTTGTAAATGAAATATAAAGAAGAGTAAACTACCAAGTTTTTCCGCTAACGGAACTGACCTTACTTACGGGGTAAAGTGCTAAAATACTTCGCCGTCTGGATGCAGCGGCGAAAAATATTTTGGCAGTGTCGATGTTGAAGTACATGAATAGTAAAAATGTGCACTTATTTCGCATTATTTTGGTTTGATTCTGATTCGAAATTAGAAATCTCTATTAATTTGTGCTATTGAAGCATAGCAAAGCGTAGAATTATTCCATATTTTATATATAAGTTGAATTTAATTTTTGCATTTTCGAGTTCTATATATAAATGATTTATAAATTCGACATAGGAACTGCTATACCGAACCAAAGCCTGCACTCGCTTCCTCTCTCTTACCCTTGTATGGGGCAGGAAAAGGGTTTGACCGCTTCTATGCTCCGCCGGATGCTCTTTCCCCACTATAAAAAGACGTTTTTTTATTCACTTGTATATAGATCTCATTGACAATTTCAAGAGTCCCTTACTTGAATAACATAGATCATGTACTTTATGTTGAGATAAGAATGATAAAAAATCTTTCTCTCAACTTATATAGATAATAAAATTTTGAAATAGAAGGTGAAAATGATGAATGATCGAGATTCTCTTACTGGATATAAGAAAGATGATAGCGTTCTTTGGTTATGGAGTTATGTTGCGAAGGCTAGATTAAAAACTGGATATAAAATAAAAACCTTACTCCACTATGAGCAATCCCCTTTTCAAGAAATTAGTATTGTCGATACGAAAGGCTTTGGAAAAATGCTAGTATTGGATGGAGTACCGCAAGGATCAACAAAGGATGGATTTATTTATAATGAAATGATCAGTCATGTTCCCATCGTGACCCATCCGGATCCGAAGAAGGTGGCCATGATTGGCGGAGGAGATTGTGGTCATGCACGTGAGGCGATGAAATATGCAGGAATTGAGCAAATCGATGTGGTGGAAATCGATCAGCGGGTTACAGAGGTATGCCGGCAATGGTTAACCCCTTCCTCTTATTATGAAAACGATCAAAGACTCCGCATGATCCATCGCAATGGCCTGGATTGGATTCAGGAGCAAAAGGGAAGCTATGACGTCCTTATGATCGACCGGCCAGATCCGGTGGGACCAGGAACCGAGTTATTTAAACCGAGTTTTTACGAATATGTCCATGATTGTCTTACTGATGCCGGTATTGCTGTCTTTCAGTCAGGCTCTCCCTATTATAATATCTCTACTCTAAAAGGTACCGTCGAAAACTTACGGAATTTATTCCCTATTGTCCGTACGTATTTGGTTGCTGTTCCCATCTTCCCCTGTGGTATTTGGAGTTTCACGATTGCCTCCAAGAAATGGGACCCTCTTCAGGCAGATTTGAACCGGTTGCAGCACAAAGATACACAATATATTGACCCTGAGGTTTTTCTTGCCTCGTTTGCTTTACCGAAATACGTGAAAAAGCTAGTGGATGGAGAAACGCTCTGAGGTAATCAACCTGAAAAAGGGACGAGTGTTTTACCCCTGTCCCTTTAATGCTTTGCCAGCTCGGTTAATAGCTTCTCCTGAACATCCTTTCAAGAGGTACTATTAATGATATTTATAACTCAATTAATAGGTTTATAGAGGATGAAGAAACAATTCAATTGCAGTAATATACAAAACAGGATATCGAGTATGAGGCTGTTGATAAAAGGGGAGGAACGCAAAGCGTTCCTCCCCTTAAACTCACATTGAGCATCGGTTGTAAATAAAGCCCCACACCGAAGCCGATGATAATGATTCCGGCAAGTAGAATACGCCAGTGCTGCACAACGTTTTGCGGATTCCAATCGGAAAATACTTGTAACAGCCAAAAATCTACTAATACCCCAATCAATACAAAAGTGATTGCTGCAAGAAATTACGGCCTTTCTCGTAATAAATAATAAAATAGATTGAGATCATCCACGTTCCGACTGTAAATCCAAATGTATGCGCTCGTAGCTCGGATTGTCGACGAATTCCTACCGTACCATTAAAGACTTGGTAAAATCATTAAAATAAGACTACTTGATGAGGTGTTATATTTTTAACATAAATGCGGAAATTGTAAAATTTATAAAGATTTTGTAGAATTACGAAAATTTTAGAAAATTTTGAATTATTTTGTGGAATTATGGAAAAATTGAGAAAATTAAAGTAATAGCTAGATAACGAAAGTAAATTTGTTCTTTATTATGAATACATAAGTAAATTCGCTGTAATTTCGTTCTTTATAAAGAATAAATGGCTGAAATCAAGTTTTTCTTTCTAATATAAACCAAGTATACTATGAATTGTAAAAGGTATTTCCTAAAAAAGCGTTGGAGGTAGAGAGAGTGAAAAACATTAGAAACGTGCTTAGCGCAAAGAAAATTGTAAGTGCTTTAGCGGCCACTGGGATTATGGCATCAATGGCAATAAGTGCCGGTGCAGCAAGTTCAGATGTAACACAAACACACAACGCAACCTCAAAAACAACACGTGCACAATTTAGTGCCGGACTCTTAATTGACCAGTCTCAAAATTCTGCTAGTAGCACAGGTTTATTCCAGACAGTTACGAATGGCCATAATTTATTTCAAGGTCAAGATTCCAAAAATAAAACATTGCAAGGTCAAGGAGCGTTAGGTGCTTTAATTGGTCAAAGCCAGGGGGCCGGATACTCGACTACAATGTTCCAAGGCGGAACTGGAAAAGGCAATGATCAATATCAGGGTTCTAAAAATAAAACAGCACAAGGCCAATTGGCATTAGGTGCTTTAATTGGGCAAACGCAAGAAACTGGACAGGCGGTTACAAAAATTCAAAATGTAGCTGGAAAAGATAATTTCCAAGGTCAAGGTTCTACGAATAAAACAGCGCAAGGACAAGGAGCTCTAGGTGTTCTTATTGGACAATACCAAGGAGCTGGAGGTGCGACTGTACAAGGTCAAGGAGCAACCGGAAATGGTAATGCCCAGCTTCAAGATTCTAAAAATAAAACAGCACAAGGTCAAGGAGCGTTAGGTATCGGAATCCTCCAAGGTCAATTAGCTGGCAACGGAACTGTCCAAGATCAATCTGCAAGCGGAAAAGATAATTTGCAACTTCAAGATTCTAAAAATAAAACAGCACAGGGTCAAGGAGCGTTAGGTATCGGAATTCTCCAAGGTCAATTGGCTGGCAATGGGATTGCCCAAAGTCAATCTGCAAGCGGAGAAGATAATTTGCAACTTCAAGGCTCTAAAAATAAAACAGCGCAAGGTCAAGTGGCAGCGGGTGTTAATGTCGTCCAAGGTCAAGCAGCTGGAAATGGTACACAACAAGTTTCCAACGCAACTGGATGGGCTAACGGGCAAGACCAAACTTCCAAAAATAACACAGGCCAAGCGCAAGTAGGAGCAAACGGTGCTACTCAAGCCCAAGGCTCCAGCAACGATACGTTACAAGGATCTGTTGCAGTAGGTGCTTTGAACGGACAAACCCAAGCTTCTAAAAATAATACAGCGCAAGGTCAAAGAAGCGACTATGGCGCTACTCAAGTTCAAGGCTCTAGCAATACTACAGCTCAAGGTTCTGCGGCAGTAGGATTCGCTAACGACCAAGATCAAGCTTCTAAAAATAATACAGCGCAATTGCAAGACGGTCATGGCAAAGGTACTACTCAAGTCCAAGGCTCTAACAACACTACAGTGCAAGGGGCACAAACAGCAGGAGTTGTCAACGATCAAAAGCAAGTATCTAAAAACGATACAACTCAATGGCAAAAAGGCGATCCTACTCAAGCGCAAAGCTCCAACAACACGACAACACAAGGTACGGTTTCAGCAGGTGCTGCTAACGACCAAAAGCAAGTTTCCAAAAACAGCACGGCTCAAGGGCAATCCGGTCGACCTGGTGTTACCCAAAACCAGGCTTCTAACAACACGACAACACAAGGTTCTGCGGCAGTAGGCGTTGCTAACAGCCAAAAACAAACTTCCAAAAATGCGACAGACCAAATCCAAGTTGGTGGAGGCAAAGGCACTGTCCAAAATCAAGGTTCCAGCAACACTACAACGCAAAGTTCTGCAGCAGCAGGAGTCGGTATTAAGCAAACTCAATCTTCCGACTCTACTGTAGTACAAGGACAAAGCGTAAATTAATCTAACTATATGTAAAGAGCCTAACTCATTTCAGCTCCATCTAGTATTTTGCTGGATGGAGCTTTCTGTGTTGGATAATCTGCTCAAATGAACTTATTTATGTTGAAAGGGGAAAGAATATGTTTAAAAAGACAGTCGGTATTTTTACGGTAGCAATGGCTATAAGCGTTCCTTGTTTCGCGGATTCACCAGTAACACAGGATCAAT
Organism: Ectobacillus panaciterrae DSM 19096; assembly: GCF_000430785.1. Taxonomy (GTDB): domain Bacteria; phylum Bacillota; class Bacilli; order Bacillales; family Bacillaceae_G; genus Ectobacillus; species Ectobacillus panaciterrae. The sequence goes on along the minus strand of NZ_AUMR01000005.1, from coordinate 127,978 downwards.
GGAGCAACACTTCTGCGTCCCAAGGCGGATTTGTGAATACAACAGGACCTGCAAGGGTTACACAATATCAAAACAGCACCAAGAATACATTACAAACGCAAGCTGCCACTGCAGGAGGAGCAAGTCAAGGGCAAAGTGCGAGTGTCACTGGAGTGCAGGTGCAGGCTGGCAAAACCTCTGGTCCGGCACAACTGGCTCAATTCGGGAATGTTAGGGTGAGTATGGGTGATGAACAGGTCGTTAAACAAAAAAAACAAGGGCAAGTAACGGGAATTAATAATTCCGTGTCTCAAACGACTGCCACTCCTGAAGCATCTTTAGTTATGCAAGCACAGGTTAACCATGCTTCTGCATCTCATTTCCAACTAGCTATTCCGTCAGGACCGTCTATACAAACTCAAAATGCTCATGTTAATTCGGGACAGTTCCAAGCAGCTATTACAAAGCCGGATATCACAAGATAAAATAAGGGAACTAAGATTAATTGGATACAGGATTTAGGATGGACAGAGTCGAATAAGGTTACATATGAATGAAAATATTCAGATGACAACTGCAATGCTCCATTCGCTGCCTCATAAATGAAGGTTAATTCCTGACATATCTTAAGTGGCCCTCTTCATCTGCTGTACCGTGATGGAGAGGGAAGCACTGCCTAATCATAATCAAACACCTTATCTTACTTTTACCTATGGATTTAAATTGTAAAATGTAAGTTTAGTAACCTTTTTTACACAGACGTTCTTAATAAAGGACAATCTGAACTTTTATGTATATATAAATGATTTATAAATTCGACATAGGAACTGCTATACAGAACCAAAGCCTGCACTCGCTTCCTCTCTCTTACCCTTGTATGGGGCAGGAAAAGGATTTGACCGCTTCTATGCTCCGCCGGATGCTCTTTCCACACTATAAAAAGACGGTTTTTTTATTCAGTTGTATATAAAGAGGATGAAGCGGCTAATTCTACAAATCTATTTGATTATTATGAACAATACAACCCAATAATTGACTTTGACTAGAAGAAGGTGGACATATGTTAAAAAAGGCTATAGCTCTTTGTACGGTAACGAATCTAATGATAGGCGGAACGATTGTCTCGGCACAAGAATCAAAACTTAATCAAGCTAGAGTAAGTAATGAAGAGACATCATCCAAACAGGGACAGATTGGAGAAACAGCCCCCGATAATAAAAGGAATGTTAATGATACGTCCGCATCCGATGTACAAAACAACACAAAAGCTCAATGGGAGAAGGCAGATTCGAACATAAATCAACCTGCTAATGATAACCTGGAAAACAATAGCTCTGTAGCGGGAGATCAAGCTGCCGCTCAGCAGCAAACGACTCATCGTGAGGCAGCGCAGAGTCAAAACAGCGGCAAAAACAGGGATGAAGTATCTCAGCTGCAATCCACTAACATTAAAAATGGACAACAGCAGCATGCGGAGAGAAACGGGGACGTAACGGCTGATAAGCAAAATAAAGTAGAGCAAGGTCAGGCGGCAGAAACTAAAACGAACCAATCACAAACGGCTCAGGGCGGCTCGGATGTCCAACAAAATCAGTGGACAAGCAACTATTCCGATATTTTGCAATCCGCTCAGATCAACAAGAATGCAGCTGAGCAAAAACAGACTGCAAATTTACAAGCGGCTCAGGTTCAATCGGCACTTTCTAATGCAGAAGCGGTATTGAATCAGGAACAAGATGTGGCGGCGCATCTAGCGCAAATTCAGCGCTTCATTTCAGGGAAAACTGAAATTGAACAAAATCAAGATACAAATGTTGCGACAGAACAAATGCAATATGCTCATGCAGGATCAGAATCGAAGGCGGAAATTATACAGGGACAACAGACAAACGTCAGCTCCAATCAAAACTCAAGTATAGCCGATATAACGAAAGAACAACAAACAGAAGTAACGAATGTTCAAGTACAGGGTGTTCAAACTTCCGGGTCTGCAATATTGGGGCAGAACCAGCAGGTAGATGTGGCTGGGACGAACACAACAACAGCTGATCGTGTGCATGTTGAATCTAAAAATCTAGTAAATATTTTCAAGAGAACAATGCAAACATTCGTACAATTTGTTCAAGAAATAAATGTTAATGGACAGGTAGAAAGATTTCAAAATGAATATGAGCTAGGTCAGGAAGACATTACTCACAGCCAAGAATATACTAAAACGTATGATTGGGGAATTGCAGCGATAGGGAACTATATTTCTGTAGGAAAACTCTTTGATACGAGTGATGTTTTAGCGGGAATGTCAAGTTTTATTTCAATTATTTTTAGTCCGAAAAAGCCTCGTCAAGATAACCCAGGAAGCGGCCAAGAAGGAAATCAACCAGATGCTCCAGGAAGCGGTCAAGAAGGAAATCAACCAGATGCTCCAGGAAGCGGCCAAGAAGGAAATCAACCAGATGCTCCAGGAAGCGGCCAAGAAGGAAATCAACCAGATGCTCCAGGAAGCGGTCAAGCAGGAAGCCAGCCGAATGCTCCGGGAAGCGGTCAAGCAGGAAGTCAACAGGATAATCCTGGGAGTAACCAAGGCGGAAATCAGCCAGATAGCTCAGGAAATAATCAAGGCACTCTTACAAAAGAGAACCAACAGGTTAATAAGGAAGTAGCCAAGAGTCCGACTAATACTGCCAATTATGCACTTGTAAGCTACTCCAATAGCGATAAAAGTGTAGCAGAACAGAAAGTCGAAAATCAATTACCAGATACAGCAACTAATACCTTTAACAATCTATTAATTGGTTTATGCTTACTTGCAATTAGCGGTTGTCTTTATGTTGCAATTCGTAAAAAAACTATAAAAGAATAATGGAGTAGATTAATCCGCTAGGAATCTTAGGAACGTTGGGTAGTATAAGAACTGCAAGAAACATTAACTCAAAAATGAGGAGAAAAACATAAAACACTCTTTCACTTTGAAAGAGTGTTTTATGTTTATTTTTTTCAGTAGGCTAAGATGGCTCGTTTTCTTGTTTCTGAGATTAGGTTTAATGGTTTGAATCCATTTCTGTTTTATCTTGTGATTCTTTCTGATAATCATGAGAATTTTCCCGTTTTTCATGAAATCCTTTATGGTACGCATGACGAAATTCTTTGTGATGCTCTCCGAAATGACCTGCAACAAATCCTATCGCAAATACAAATAACAAGATAAGAGCTGCGGAAAGGATTTTGTAAACTTTTTTCTTTCCCTTATAGGGATGCGGTTTCAGTTCACTTATTATTTCTGTTTTTATTTCCTCTTTTAATCTCTCTTTTAATTCGTTAGTTAATTCATTATTTTTTTCTTCCTCCAAAGTTCCCACTCCTTTCTTTGTATATTGCATTCTATTTTGAGTTAAGCTCTCCTAGACCTAGTCTCTTTGTTATAACCTTACTTTCTTCCCATTAAAAGTATTGGAATAAGTAAGGTGCTAATGAAGGGATTAGAACGTCAATTGTTTGGACTTACAGCATAAGGTAGGGGTCTGATAGGAATCTATGTGTTTTTTACATTGTTATTGTAGTTGCACGAGACCGGCACGTGGTGTTTCCCTTTACAGAAAGTTAATATTACACATATCTTTTCTTAATAATGACAACCTACTATTATTCTTGTAAAAAATACTTTAGCGGAGTTGAGATTAATGAAGAAGAAAACGGTAATAGGTCTTGCTGCAAGCAGTGTTGTGGCGTTGAGTACCCTTTTTACGACTTCTATACCTTCACTTGTATTTGCTGATCAAGAAAAGAATAATGATACCGTGATTTCGAAAGAGAAGGGATCCACTGAAACGGCAACACCGATTAAACATGTAGTTGTTATTTTCGGTGAGAATGTTTCCTTTGATCATTATTTTGGTACCTATCCAAACGCGAAAAACCCAGTGGGTGAACCAAAATTTGAAGCAAAGCCTAATACACCTTCCGTCAACGGATTGACGAATGAACTTCTAACCCATAACCCGAACCAGTTTAATCCAAAACGTCTTGATCGTTCTCAAGCGATGACGGATGATATGGATCACGAATATACGGCTGAACAAAAAGCGTTTAACGGCGGGAAAATGGATAAGTTTGTAGAGTATACTTCTGGCGGATCAGATAAGTCCTTGGTCATGGATTATTATGATGGAAATACGGTAACCGGGTTATGGAACTATGCCCAAAACTTTGCTATGAGCGATAACTCATTTAATACAACCTTCGGCCCATCAACTCCGGGCGCACTCAATCTGATTTCTGGACAGACTCATGGAGCAGTCGGATACCAAAACGGCCAAAAATTAGGAGATATCGAGGATAATGTGGTTAATGGAACTATCATAGGAGATCCAGATCCTTATTTCGATAAAGCTTCGAACCCGAAACGGGCCCAAGCTGAAATAACTGGAAAAAATGTTGGAGATTTATTAAACAAAAAAGAACTAACTTGGGGTTGGTTCCAAGGGGGATTCCGTGATACAACTGCACAGCATAAGAATATCGCAGGTAAATCCGTCACAGACTATAATCCGCATCACGAACCATTCCAATATTATAAATCTACATCGAACCCAGATCATTTGCCGCCTTCTTCAGTTGCTATGATTGGCCGCACCGATCAAGCGAACCATCAATATGATTTGGAAGATTTCTGGAGAGCAGCAGACACTGGAAATCTGCCAGCGGTGAGCTATCTGAAAGCAGGAAACTATCAAGATGGACATGCCGGCTATTCCGATCCGTTAGATGAACAGCATTTCATGGTGGATACGATCAATCATCTCCAAAATTTACCGGAATGGAAAGATACAGCAGTTATTATTACCTATGATGATTCTGACGGTTGGTATGACCATGTGATGCCTCAGATCGTAAACGGATCAAATGATGCCAAAACAGATGCCCTATACGGACCTGGTAACGCTGGGAAACCAAAGCTCGGTGATTATTTAGATCGCGCAGGGTATGGTCCGAGATTACCACTTTTGGTCATTTCTCCATACGCGAAGAAGAATTTCGTAGACCATACTTTGACGGATCAAAGCTCTATCTTACGCTTTATTGAAGATAACTGGAACTTAGGGCGAATTGGCGATCATTCTTTTGATGCTGTAGCAGGTACGTTAAACAATATGTTTGATTTTAAACATAAACCTAATATGGACAAGCTATTCCTAGACCCGATTACGGGTGAACAGATAAATCACAACCAAGGCCATAAACAATCCGATAATAATCAAGATGATAAACAATCCAATAAATGACAATATTAAAACAATCAATTAAGATATAGACGGTTATGGAAAAGGACGGTAAAACGCTGTCCTTTTTCATTTATCCAACAGAGTAAAATCCATGTCGAACTTATAAATTGTATTTATATAGTTCTGTTCTTCATTTAATTTATTTACCCTTTTTATGTATTTATTTGAAGGAAGTTGTGAATATAAAACAGAATTAAAAGGAGGAATAGAAAGGGGAGAAGAACATGAAAAAAGCAAGTTCATTGTTTCTTGTTTCATCGGTTGTATTAGGTTTAGCTGGATGTGCAACTAATTCAGATTCTTCTAAGTCCAAACAAGAAGATGTGGCTGCAACAGCAACACAAAAGGAAACAAGTAAAGCTCCTGCCGCTAATTCAGAATCTTCTCAGACCTCACAAACAGATTCAACTAAGTCAGCAAGTGATAAGGAAACAAAAGCAAATCCTGTCATGTTCGAGAAAAAAGAAGTAAAACAGATTGAAATTACTCCTGCAAAAACGAAAATAACTAAAACATTTACAAAAGAAGACGATATGATGACCTTTGTTTCTAGCATTGAGCATTCAACAAAGAAGACATTACTATTTGATAAAAAAGCTAGTGACAACGTAGATTGCAAAATGAGAATTAAGTATCAAGATGGTTCCAGTCGTACCTACTTCATTTGGTTAGAAAGCCAAGGAAAACCAGTTACGATCGCATACCAGAAGACTCCAAATGAAACTCACATTGAAGATTACCTTTTAACTAAGGATGATGAAAAACAAATAATTGCTTTGTTGAAGAATCAAGATAGTTCCAAAGTTCAAAATGATAAAAGCGGTAGTACGAAAGCTCAAACCCAAGACAATGAGCTGGATATTAGAGAAGCTGTATGGAATCAGTTACCTCAAAAATCAAAAGACGAGGTGATTGGCACTTGGAAAGAAGCAACGATAAAAAAGATAACTGTGAATAAGGATATGGGACGTTTAAACGATGTTAAATATGATGGTAAAGAAGTATATCTTATTGCGTTCAAGTCAAACAAGAATGCAACTTTAGGCCCACTAAGCATTTATGCAGACATGCAAACTGAAAAAATTGTGGGTTTTGGTAATAGAAACTAAATATAGCATAAGTGAACAGTAATTCTTCAAGCCAATACCAAGCAAACATTCCTCCACTTAGTTCGCTATGGAGCTTCCGCTGTTCTGCTGTAAACAAGCGAGAAGCAGCTCCCAATAAGCAGCGAAGCTCTTTTTTATGCATAAAGACACAATTCTTAAAGCCTTCAATGTAAAGTCTACAAAGAAAAGCCCCAATCAAGATTGTATTGAATTACGGGGATGTTATTTTAGGTTTGTCTAAAAAATAAGGAGAAGCTTACATTGGTTAAGCAATCTTAGAGAAAAAATAAAAGATAGAGAAACATGACAGAAAATCTGTGAGGAATAGATTGTAACATTGAAAGTTGGAAGTTTGCCTGTAAGAAACCTCTTATGCTAGCAGAATTTTTAATTAAAAAATATTATCTTCAGTACTAAGAGAGGATCATTGCTTTGGTCCTCTCTTTTTCTGCGCCCCTTGAGTTTTTATCTTGTCTCGCGCTATATACCCCCGGTATCACCTGGCTTGGGTTGTGTAAAGAAAAATATAAAGGTAACTAGAGAGATAGCTGTGAGAAAAATGAGGCCTTCAGGTGGTTTAATAGTTGGAATATCCGTTAAAGCCATAACAATCACTCCTTTGTAAGTTTTCTCAATAATTCAGGATTGACATTGAAGTGTTTTGGTACAATCTTGCGGAAATCGGTAAAAATTTTGTTTACATCGGGAAGGGCTGGTCCTGTTTTAGGTACCCCAAAAATTGGTCCGCTGACGTTGACGGTAAACCTTTCGGGAGAAGAAATAAAGGTACCTGTGACATTGATTTGGTCGGTAATTAATAATACAGCGGTAAGAATGTCAAATACATCAATAATCAAATTCACTGCTCGGCTTCCTGATTTCCCCTCTAATCTGCTGGTGCCTGTAAGCGGTCCGCCTACTGAAATCCGAAACCCTCCTGGTGTAACAAAGATTCCTATAATTGTAAATTGTCCAGTCGCTAATAATGTGGCTGTAATGATATCAATATTCCGTTGAATGGTACTGATTGCTTGTTTTTCTTTTTCTATTTGATTTTTTTTCAATATCATCACACCCTTTTGACATATACTATGCTGAATGCTAATGAATGTAGCCTATTCCTTTTTTATCTTCAACGACACACAAAATCTAATTGATTGTCTCCGCCATCGGAACAATTTACCCATTTACAATTGTTCCGCCGTTCACATGTAGAATTTGGCCGGATACATATGAAGAATCATTTGAAGCCAAATATACATAAGTTGGTGCTAGCTCAAAGGGCTGTGCAGCCCGTCTCATCGGCGTGTTACTTCCAAATGTTGCATAGGCTTCCGGTGGACCACTCGAAGGTACGAGAGGAGTCCAGACAGGGCCGGGAGCAACACCATTAACACGGATTTCCTGGCCTATGACGGATAACGCTAACGAACGAGTAAAAGAGACGATGGCTCCCTTAGATGCGGCGTAATCGATAATGTTTTCATGTCCTTCGTATGCGACTGAAGAAGTAGTATTGATAATGGAACTGTCTTTTTTCAAATAGGGAAGCGCTGCTTTCGTTAAATAAAAAAATGAAAAAATATTTGTTTGAAAGGTACGTTGAAGTTGTTTTGCAGATATGTCTTTAATACTTGCTTGCGGATGTGCTTCCCCGGCGTTATTAACAAGGATTTCAAGATGACCAAATACTTCGATGGTTTTTTGAACAATGTATTGACAGAAACTTTCATCTCCGATATCCCCCGCTATTGTTAGACAATTTCGTCCCAATTGTTCAACTCTATATTTTGTTTCTAAAGCGTCTCCATGTTCATTCAAATAAACAATGACTACATGCGCTCCTTCTTTTGCGAAGGCAATTGTGACAGCCCGGCCAATGCCGCTATCTCCACCTGTAATAATGGCTACTTTATTATGTAATTTGCCGCTGCCAATATAATGAGGATTTTCGGATATAGGTCTTGGAATCATGATGGATTCTATACCAGGTTGTTGGGGCTGATATTGTGGAGGAAACGTGATGGGAATTGTATTGCACGTTTTTACATAACCATAGATGTGATACATGGTAAGCCTCCTCAGGTTATCTTTCTTTTATAACATATTCTAAAAAGGTGAATAGATGAGTGCCTATATATGAGTGAATGATAAATTCGACATGTCCATGTGCTATGAGCAACCAAAAGGGAGTATGGTATGCTTCTTCTCTCTGGTTTACCTTTGCATGAACCAAAGGTTTGAGCGCTTCTGCACGTCGCCGGATGATCTCTTCCCACTATCAAAAGACGGTTTTTTTATTCACTTGTATATAAATAATTTGGCTGTTAGCTAATATTTTTGATTTATTGATCCAACTCCTCCTTTGTAATGTAACAGTAGTCTGGATAAAGTATATTTCTTTCCAAAAGGCGAGAAATTAAAGGTAGTTTTTGCACTTTATTTTCCTAGAGGAGGGGAACAGATGAAAGGAAGGAAATGGATCTTATACTTTGGTGTTGCGTCAGCTTTAGCGATAGCTCTTTGTAAACCAGGATATGCTTTTATTCCCACTGAAAGTCAAATATTGCAGCCTGAACCAACGACGATGGAAAAGAATGAAGATAAACCTGCATATGATCTTTGGGGAAGAACGATCTCACAAAAAGAGGCCAATAAATTATTGCAAACAGAGAAAGGGAGAGCGTTATTGTCTCCTCAGAATGGAGCGGTAAAAATTGATCAGGCTCTATTAGATTTGGGAAGAAAATCTTTTTATGAAGAAACATTTGGAAATGAAGTCTTCTTAACAGACATTATTGGAGCTTTTTATAACGGTCCGCTCACGATTGAAAACCTTCAAAAGGCGGTAAAGGAATTAAATGGTGAAGGTACGACCAACTTGCGTGTGGAATTGGCGGAAACCGTAACGATAGGAGGAAAAACTTTTAAAAAAGGTACAAAAATTGATACAGGATTGGATGTTGCAAAAGGTTCTAACGAAGTTCTTGGTTTGCCAATTGTGAGGTCAGAAGGAAGATTAAAGGTTGGGATAAGCTGTGTATCTTGCCATGCTACGGTTGATCCGGTTAATAAGAAGGTAATAGAAGGAGCTGTGAATAGTGATGTTGATTTCGGACTTCTTCTTGCATTGGGTACGAATACATCTGCTTATTTTGGACGTACGGAGGTTACAGCTTTAAAAAACTATATGAAGAATCTTGACAAAACTGTTACGACAAGTGATGGGAAAAAAGAACCGTTGCCGGATCCAAAAGCTTTAGAAGCGGCCGTAGATGAAAGCGTCATCAAGTGGCCTAAAGGAAGCTTTGATGTTACTCTCGACTCTGTCAACAACGCATCTCAAACCCCTGATTCTTTCACGTTGGGAGATCATCCGTACAGCTGGAGCGGATTTTCAATGGCTGGATCGTTTAAGGGGTTAAGTGTGTTGAATAATGCGGTTCATGCCCAAGGTTCTGATATGACCACCCTTGCTGAAGCAAGTAAAGCCATTTTCGGAATTGACAAAGAAGTATATTTGGGCACCATCTTGCAAAATGCAGCAAATCCAAAATATCGATATGATCCTAATAAAGGAAAGAAGCCTTCGGAATTTTTTGCTGAAGTAGACCCAACACCTACAGCTCCCGGGTTAAATAAAGCGGTTACACTTCCATCCTACCCAAGACCTACACTTATTTCATTAAACGGGCTTATTGTCAGTTCACCGGGAACAAGAGTAGGAGAGCAAAATAATGCCATGTCAGCCTTTCAGAATACGCTTGTTCCTCCAAAGGCACCAATTAAGGCAACAGAAGAAGAAAAGCAATTGGGTAAACGGGTATTTGAACGTGCATCATGTATCTCCTGTCACGCAGGGGAGTTTTTAACAAATAATAAAATTATTTCTGCGCAAGAAATTGGTACGGAACCAACAAGGGCGAAAGGGTTCAGGAAGGCAGGGGAGCTCTTGACAGATCCCGTGATTTATTCGCCTGATACACCTGTACCTGTTCCAAAAGGTGCACGTGTGTTAAATGTCCCGGTGAAAGATTTAGACTCTGAACAAATTAAGCTGGCATATGGAATTGGCGGTACAGCAGGAGGATATAAAGTTCCTAGCCTCATCGGTCTTTATTGGTCTGCCCCATATTTACATGAGGGCGGGGTCGCAGTTGGAGCTGATCCTAAAACTCAATTAGGCATGGCGGGAACATTAAATAAAGGAATTTTACCTGATCCGTTTAACAGTTTGCGGGCATTAGTGGATAAAAATTTGAGGAATCAAGTAGTAAAAGCGAATCAATCTTCAGACGATGTAAGAAAAGCACATGTAACAGGTGAAGGACATGATTATTGGGTAGATGCTTCAACAGGTTTTTCCAAACAAGAGCAAGATGCTTTGATTAAGTATTTACTAACATTGGAATAAACGTATTGAAAGTCAGGCAGTCGTTATGGCCGCCTGACTTAGTTTTTGTGCAAATACAAACATGGATTTGAGTCAATATTTTGGACAAAAAAAGTTAAATCCTAAGCTGCGTTTTTCATCTGTTCTTCAAATGCTTGCGGCGTTTGATGATGTGCCGCTATTTCCTACTATTTCACAATTTATTCGCAATTTATTCACAGATTTTTTTCTTAATTTGTATAAAATAATAACGGGTATTCTTTGGAATTATTATGATTTTGAGGTTTTGATTTTAGCATTTCCGATGTGAATGGAAGAAAAGAGTTGAAATAAAGATGGCTGGAATAAAAAAATTAGGTTTATGGATGTTAATGGTGTATGTATTAATTATACTAGTTCCCACTTTTGCTTCTGCGCATGCTTATATTATTAAAGCAACACCTATGGAAAATGAAATTTTAGCTAAAGCGCCTTCCGTTATAAGTATTGAGTTTGATGAGGAAATCCAGTCTTCCGGTTTTGATTCCCTTATTGTAATAGATGCTTCAGGAAAACGTGTTGACCTAAAAAATACCCATATTAATAAAAAAAAACCGAAGATTATTGAGACAGGGGTGCAAAAGAACATACCAAAGGGTACATATTCTATCCAATGGAAAGTCATTTCTGCGGATGGCCACCCTGTTCAAGGTGTGATTCCATTTAGTATTGGTACACCCGGAAAAGATTCTAGTACACTACAAGCGAAAACAACCGGATATATACCAAAGGCAGATATGATTATTGAGAGGGTACTCCTATATACAAGCTTTGCTCTCTATATTGGTGTTATATTTTTTAATCTTATTATTTATAGAGCAAATCATAATCAGTCTACTAAGGTTCAATCACGCAATAAGTTAATCCTTTGGTTATCCTTGCTTGGAATTACGGTTAGTTTGTTGTTCAGTCTTCCTTTGCAAGCAACAATTAATGCGGACGTACCATGGTCACAAGCTTTTAGTCCTTCGTTATTGAAGGAGACCCTAGAACTTCCTGCTTTTGGACATGTGTGGATCATTCAGATGGTTCTCGTTAGCATACTTGCTTTAACAACATATTTGGCTATAAAACGAGGGGAATTTTCTTCCTTTAAAGCATGGGGAGTACAAATTATTATCATATTAGGACTGCTTGTAACGAAAGCCTTAACCGGCCATGCATCAGGTTCAAAGTATAAAGAAATAGCCGTTTTCATGGATTTTCTCCATTTATTATCTGCCTCCTTGTGGGTGGGAGGGATAGCTGCTATTGTTTTTATCTTGCCTGCGGGTGATACCAGTAAAGAAAATGATAAAAGAGATTGGTCTTTGTATTGGGATGCAATTCGCCGTTTCTCACCTTGGGCAATGGCAGCTGCTGCGGTAATTTTCTTTACAGGAATTGTTGCAAGCACATTATTTGTTCCAACAATCAATTCTCTTTTTCATACAGGTTATGGACAAACCTTGCTGGCTAAGATCGTTTTATTTGTAGTAATGATTGTGCTAGGTGCTGTTCATTTTGTGAAGAGTAAGATACGTCGGAGTAAAGGACTTGGGGTTACAGCTGGTGTCGAGTTGAGTGTAGGGATTATTGTTATGGCGATTGCAGCAATTTTGACGAATTTACCAACCCCTCCGGTGCCAGCAACAGGGCCGATTCATGAAACAAAGCAGTTGGATAATGGATATCAACTCACTTTAAGCATTAGCCCCAATGTAGTAGGGATGAATACATTTGATATTGATTTAAAAGATAAAAGTGGACAACCTGTTACTGATATTGAACAAATCACATTGACAGTTTCTTCTCTAGATATGGAGATGGGAAAAGATACATTCAGGGTTCCAGCCGTATCAATAGGAAAGTTTCAAACAAGAGGTATGTATTTCAATATGACAGGGCAATGGAATATACATGTGCATGGATTGACAACATCTCTCGACAGTTTTGATATAGATTTTCGTTCGACGGTAGGCAATCGATAATAAGATGGTAAAGGAGATCGTATTAAAATGAAAAAGTTAGCAACAATGATTATTCCAACAATACTTGCAGTGGTTCTTTTTTCAGTACCAGCCAGTGCTCATGTAACTGTAAAGCCAAATACTTCGACAACTGGAGCGTGGGAAACATATACCGTTAAGGTACCGGTTGAAAAGGATATGCCAACAACAAAAGTAACCTTAAAAATGCCTGCTGGCGTAGAATTTCAACAATATGAGCCCGTATCTGGATGGACGGTGAGTACAGAAAAAAACAGTGATGGAAAAGTAACCGCTGTTACTTGGATGACATCTGGTGAAGGGATTTTGCCTGGACAATTTCAGCAATTCACGTTTGTTGCCAAAAATCCAAGCAACACAGAAAAAGCAGCTTGGGATGCTTACCAATACTATAAAGATGGCAGCATTGTAGAATGGACAGGGGGGGAAGGGACAGATAAACCACATTCCATTACTACTATTACTACGGCAACAAGCCAACAAAATATAAGCCAAGATCATTCTGTCAAAGATACAACTAAAACAGCGAAAGAGAACACAGGTACCCAAACAACTACAATGGTTGTATCGATTCTCTCCCTTTTACTTTCAATCGTAGCATTGATTATGTCCTTACGTCGTAAGAAATAAAAGTACATCGTGTCCTAAAGGCTCAGGTTATCTAACCTGAGTTTTTTATATATGAGTGAATGATAAATTCGGCATGTTCATGTGCTATGTTCAACCAAAAGGGAGTATGGTATGCTTCTGGTTTACCCTTGTATGAACCACTACAAAGGTTTGACCGCTTCTGCACGTCTTTTAATCTCTCCCCACTATTAAAAGACGGTTTTTTTATTCACTGTCTTTTTGTGTTATTACCCGTTTAGAAGAAGCGAATTTAAGAGATATTGTCGTATGGTTAATTCCTCATTGATTTATATAATTTTTTATTTTATCGTTGGTATAGATACGAGCTAATAAATTAATTTACTTCTGATAAGTGCGATTATGTGAACTGTGAAGGGAATTTCAATTTGAAAGGAAGTTTATCTATGGAACAAAGAATCGTCGGTATACTACTTTTTAACGAAGTTGAAGTATTAGACTTTGCTGGACCTTTTGAGGTTTTTTCTCTTACTACGGAACCCCACTCTGATAACAAACCATTTTTAGTTAAAACAGTGTCCCAATCCGGAGAAATGATTAAAGCACGTAATGGTTTAATGGTAAAACCTGATTATAGTTTTTCAGATGCACCTATGTTTGATATCCTTATCGTACCTGGTGGATACGGAGCTGAAGAGATTGAAATTCATAATTCTATTGTAATTGACTGGATCAAACATCAAGCGAAAAAGGTAGAGATTTTAGCTTCTGTTTGTACGGGTGCTTTTTTACTTGCCAAAGGAGGATTATTAAATAATAAAAAAGCGACTACTCATTGGATGGATCTAGATCGTTTAGAGAAGGAGTTCCCTTTTATCAAGGTTCAGAGAAATGCTAAGTTTGTTGATGAAGGAAATATTATAACATCTGGTGGAATTTCAGCAGGTATTAACATGTCATTCCACATTATAAAAAGTCTTTTGGGAGTTGAAATAGCTGATAAGACAGCAAAAAGAATGGAATATGATATAACAATTGAATAATAATCGAGGATATTTGCATAGGGCTACCCTATCACAAACGGAAGGGGTGTGTTGTAAGCGAATAGTGCTTAGTGATGGATATGTATGGAAGCAACATCCCAAAAGTACTAGCTTTTTTTGAGATACTCGCGTTTTTTGTTACACGTACATTATAGAAAAACACCTCCCATTTCGTTATTGAAAACGAGATGAGAGACGTATAACTATCCGCCTTAGCCGACCGCCACCGTGCGTCAAGTCAGCGATAAGTCAACGGAAAAGAAAAACCGTATCAGACGTTAATCTGACACGGTTTTCGTAACGTAATGATCCCAACTGGGCTCGAACCAGCGACCTCCACCCTGTCAAGGTGGCGCTCTCCCTGCTGAGCTATAGGATCACGATATGGGATGTAATGTCTATTTTATAGTACAAGCCTCATGAAATCAATAGCTTTTTACAATCCATTCATCATTTTTTTCACACTCTTATTCTGCGCCGCTATTTACAAAACACTATATTAATGAAGGAAGACGAATCAAAAGATGTTACTCTTCCTCATTCGCCTTCTGGTCTTTGATAAAGCGCATTAAATTCTCCGCAGCTTCTTCTTCCGTTACTTCAGCTGTAGCACCCATGAAGTTCCAGCCTTTGGATTCGACCCATTCAATAAATTCGTTTAGAAATTCATTATGAGATACGTCTACATCCAAAATGGAGCCGTTAATCATGATTGCTGTGTTTCTGGGAACTTTCATTTTAAAGGTTCTTCTCATGTTAAACACTTCCAATTCATAGTAGTTTATTCATTTTTTGTCTGTCTTGAACACCTTATCAAATGCATACTGCAAAGTCTATAAAAATATGCACTGTCTCAGAATTATAGTGTTGATGCGGATCGGGAGATATGAGCGGGAAAAAGAAATTGCTGCGTTGGTACTTAGTATATTTTATTGTTAAATCTTGATTTTATAATTAAGCGTTTTGAAAGCAGCCAAATCTATTTTAAATTATGTTATAGTGAAAAGGTATTTGAAAGCGCAATCTCGTATTTACAATTTATGTAATTATAAAAGTTGTGGGGAAGTTACATTCTCGTGTTTACAGATAAATTGAATGGAAGGAGAATGAGATGAAAAAACAAAGAGTAGCGTTATTGATGATTGTGATGTTGTTGTTTGGCGCATCGTCTGTGTACGCAAATCAGCCGGAGGTTACAGGGAAGTATGCGGTTTCGATTGATGCGAAGACAGGGGACGTACTGTTTGATAAGGAAGCGCATCATCGGGCGTTTCCGGCAAGTACGACGAAGATTTTGACGGGGGTATTGCTGTTGGAGCATACGAAGCCGGGAGAGAGAATTGCATTTTCTCAAAAAGCGCTGGAGGAAGAGAAGAGCAACTATCAAATCGAGTTTCAGCCTGGGGAGACGGTAGACAGGGAGACGGCTCTTATGATTTTGATGGTGTTGAGCGCCAATGATATGGCGTATGCGATCGCAGAGCATGTTTCGGGGAATACGGAAGCGTTTGCGAAGCTGATGAATGAGAAAGCAAAGCAGCTCGGCGCGAAGGACAGCAATTTTATAACACCGAATGGCTTGCATAATCCGAATCATTATACAACGCCGTATGATATGGCAATGATTGCAAGAGAAGCGCGCAAGCATCCTGAATTGATGAAGGCGATGATTACAAAGCGTACGAATGTGACCACGTCTCGTCAAACAGTTTCTATCTTTAATAAAGGAAAGTTTTTCAATGACCCGAATTGTATCGGGGCGAAGACGGGGTTTACGAATGAAGCGCACAATACGCTTGTGCAGATTGATAAAAAGGATGACAGTGAGATTGTAAATGTTGTGATGGCTTCTCAAAATCCAGCCGTTTATAATGATATGAAAGTCATTTCAGACTATGCGTTTCCGCAGTTTGCGAAGCAAAGTATTTTAGATAAGAATGTGTGGAGCCAGCAAATTTCTTATTTGGACAAGTCTGTGCCGGTAGAACTGGAGAGGGGATATGAGCTTTCCTTGAAGCAGGGAGAAGGAAAGCACATAGAGACTGTATTCCATCCGCTTCAATTTGAGCACAAGAAGCTGTATGAAGAAGGGATTCGTAAAGGTGAAGTGCTTGGGCAGGTCGATCTTATGAAGAACGGGAAAGTTATTGATTCTATTAAGATGCTTGCGAAGGCTGATGTGAAGTTTGAAAAGCCGGTAACGGAAGTGATGGCGCAAAAAGGTTCGGCGTTTCCGATGTTCTTTATTGTAATTGGACTTTTGTTTACGAGCGGATTCGGAGTTATGGTGAAAAAAAGAAAGAGAAATGTTGGTAAAATGTGATCGCGTTTTTAGAACGCGGTCTTTTTTGAAAGAGAAAGTATAAAATTTGGAGGATATGTCCAGCTATATACAAGTGAATAAAAAATCGTCTAAAAGGTAAGAAAACGTGCATAAAGTTAGAGCAGCCTATATAAGGCTGCTCTATTTGTGCTGCAATGTTTATTTTTTTTCCAATCGCCATTTGTTAAATTCTAAAAATTCCCGGAATTGATCTTTGGAAATTCCGGAAGACATTGCCTCTTTTACAAGCTGCATCCACTCTGAATCCAAGTCCTTCTCTCCTAAAGGATAGTCATAGAGAAGGGAATCGACAGGAACGTGTAAGACATGTGCAATCTTTTCCAAAAACTGAATGGATGGATTTTGCTGCAAATTTCGTTCAATCGAACTTATGTATGATTTTGCTACGCCTGCCTTTTCTGCTAACTCGGTTAAGGAGATGCCTCTCTGAAGGCGCAATCGCTTTATACGCTCGCCAATCATAATTAAACGCACCTTTCTTAAGTAATACCGTTAGATAAAATTATTATAACATATTTATGTACGAAATGTTAGGAAGGTAAAGAATTGTAAGATTATGGTGCGGTAGTTTGAAGGAAAAATTGAATTTCCTGGGGGTTCAGTCCTAAATCCAATGCAACTACCATCAAATCAATCCATTCTGAATCAAGCATGTCCAATTGTTGTGCTTCCAATTTCATTTCCTCCCTAATTATATTGTAATACTGCAAAAAAACATAGAAAGTAGAATGTTATTTTTATGTAAGGATATGTGATATTTAGAATGAAAAGACAATTTACGGCATTGTTATACAAATTGTAAAGGATTTTCGCATGTTTTTCAATAATTATCAAAAAATTTAAAAAAGTTAATATTAATTTACTAAATATTTACAATTTTATTAAAAATATTACAAAATATGTAAATGAATTGGAGTTATGTAGAGGATTTAATATTTTCAAATTGTTAGACATAAAAAGTGTTTAGGAGAGGATGCCAGTTGAAAAAGAAAGTACCGATTTAAATCTTTATACATGGATGTTAAATTTCGCTATTATCTAAATAAAAGCGCTTTAAAATTTATAAGAAAATTGTTAAAATAAGTATAATATATAAATTTTTCGTCAATTTGCAGCTACCCCCTTCGCATGAAGGGGTTTTTCTGTTCGGGGTATGGCAGAACGTAAAGCAATGCACACTACGGGTAAGGCTATATATGAGTGAATGATAATTTCGACATGTCCATGTGCTATGTGCAACCAAAAGGGAGTATGGTATGCTTCTGGTTTACCCTTGCATGAACCAAAGGTTTGACCGCTTCTGCACGTCTTTTAATCTCTCCCCGCTATGAAAAGACAGTTTTTTTATTCACTTGTATATAGCATTGGCGCATTCTACTTATAGTTCATACAAATGCATGAAAAATATGAGATAGATAGGAAGAGCTGATGAAACAGATAATTGAAATTGAAGCGATAGAAAAGCAGTTTGGGGATCATGTGATTATTCCGCCGTTGTCTCTGGATATTCAAGAAGGAGAATTCCTGACGATTCTAGGACCGAGCGGATGCGGAAAAACGACGTTGCTTCGCATGATTGCGGGGTTTGAGGCGCCGACTGACGGCACCATTTTATTGAGCGGGCAAGCAATCGAAAACTTGCCTCCTTATAAACGGGATATGAATTTAGTATTTCAGCATTACGCGCTTTTTCCGCATATGACTGTGGAAAAGAATGTCCGATTCGGTCTTCAAATGAAGAATGTTCCGGAGAAAGAGCAAAAAGAGCGGGCAGAAGAAGCGATGCGTTTGACGCAGCTTACTGAATTTCGCAGTCGCAAGCCTTCTCAGCTTTCCGGCGGACAGCAGCAGCGTGTTGCCATTGCGCGTGCCATCGTCAACAATCCGAAGGTGTTGCTTCTTGATGAGCCGCTCGGGGCGTTGGACTTTAAGCTTCGCAAAGATTTACAAAGGGAGCTGAAAAGTCTGCAGCGCAATTTGGGCATTACGTTCATTTATGTGACGCACGATCAGGAAGAAGCGATGAGCATGAGCGATCGAATTGCGGTGATGAATCAAGGACGCATTGAGCAAATTGGTGCGCCAAAGGAAATTTATCATGAACCGAAAACGATGTTTGTGGCAACGTTCATTGGTGAGAATAATATTTTTGCAGACGGAGACGCTTGTGTGGCGATTCGTCCGGAAAAGGTGAAGGTGCGTCCTTCTGAAGAACCGAATGCGCTAGGCTATCGTCTTGGCCGTATTGAAGATACGGAGTTCATTGGGAATGCCGAGAAGCTATATATTCGGGATACGGCAACGGCAGAACTGATAGTTGCGTACCAGCAAGGGGAGGAATCCCGTCATTGGCATATCGGTGACTTTGTATATGTCGGCTGGAGCAAAGAGGACGAGGTGACTTTGCGTTGAGGAAGGGGAAATGGCTGGCGCTGCCGGCAGCTGTCTGGTTACTTGTATTTTTCCTCGTTCCTTTGTTGGCTGTAATGGTATTTTCGTTCTTTCAAAGAGGAACGTACGGTGAAATTGTAATGACCTTTACGCTTGAAAATATTAGCCGTGCATTTGATTCCTTGTACATAAGTGTTCTGTGGGAAACGCTGAAAATTGCAATTGTCACGACGGTTCTTTGTCTTTTGATGGGCTACCCGTTTGCGTATACAGTAACCGTAGTAGACCGGAAATGGCAGCCTCTTTTGCTGCTGCTTGTCACGATTCCGTTTTGGATTAACTTTCTTGTGCGTTCCTATGCATGGATTGTCATTCTGCGCTCGCAAGGATTGGTAAATACGGTTCTTTTAAATCTAGGCGTGATCGATGAGCCTTTAAAGCTCTTGTATAATACACCTGCAGTTATTCTGGGCATGGTTTATTCTTTGCTTCCATTTATGATTTTGCCTGTTTACGCTTCCATCGAACAGCTCGATAAGCGAAAGCTGGAGGCTGCATACGATTTAGGCGCTTCGCCGCTTCGCGCGTTTTGGCATGTTACGCTGCCCATGACGATGTCCGGTGTTGTGACGGGTTCTATTCTCGTATTTGTATCTTCTATCGGCATGTTTGTAGTCTCGGACGTTATGGGCGGTTCTAAAGTATCATTAATCGGGAATGTAATTCAAAATCAGTTTTTAGGCGCGCGCGACTGGCCGTTTGGCTCTGCGCTTTCGCTTGTAATCGTGTTATTCTCCATTTTGCTCATTTATTTGTATTATCGCGCAGCAAAAGTATACAACTATGAGAGTAAGGGGGAATAACGGATGAAGAAGTTTTTAGTAACCTATTCCTGGCTCGTGCTGCTGTTTTTATATTTGCCGATGATGGTGCTGGTTGTGTACTCATTTAACGATTCACGCATCAATGCACAGTGGAAGGGCTTTACGCTTCATTGGTACAGCGATTTGCTTCAAAATTCAGATGTCATCAGCGCCTTTATCAACAGTCTCGTCATAGCACTGGCTGCGACTCTTCTGGCGACCGTGATGGGAACGCTTTGTGCCATCGCACTGCACCGGTATACATATCGCTTTAAGCATGCGCTGGGTGGTCTTGTATATTTGCCGATTCTTGTTCCGGATATTTTAATGGGCTTGTCGCTTTTGATTTTATTCAGCCAGCTTCAGCTGGAACTTGGGAAAATGACGATTATTCTCGCTCATGTTACTTTCAGTATTTCCTTTGTTGTTGTAATTGTATCAGCGCGGCTTGCCGGCATGGGAAGAGAATTGGAGGAAGCGGCAAATGACCTCGGCGCAACTCCGTGGCAAACATTTCGCTACGTTACGCTGCCGAGCTTAATGCCTGGCATTGTATCAGCGGCATTGCTGACGTTTACTTTGTCAATTGATGATTTTGTTATCAGCTTTTTCGTTTCCGGACCAGGTTCCACGACGCTGCCGCTATATATTTACAGTATGGTAAAGCGCGGTATTACCCCGGAAATCAATGCACTTTCTACAATTTTAATTGTGTTGATTGTAGGACTTATGATTGCATCTGAACTGTTCCGGAGCAAAGGAACAAGTAGCAGAAGATTGCCGTTATAGATTAAAGGAGGGGTTTTTATGAAGTGGCTGAAAATAGCAGCTGGTGCTGTGCTTAGCTTTACGTTAATCGGCGGTGCATTGGCGGGGTGCGGAGAAAAGAAGGAAGAGCTTAATATTTATAGCTGGGCAGATAACTTTGATGATCAAGTTCTTAAAGATTTTGAGAAAAAGTACAATGTGAAAATAAACTATGACAAATATGCAAGCAACGAAGAGATGCTGGCGAAGCTTCAAGCGGGCGGGGCGAAATATGACTTAATTCAGCCGTCCGATTACATGGTGGCAACGATGATTAAGTTGAAGCTGCTCGAACCGTTAAACAAGGAAAATATCCCGAACCTCGGCAATCTTAGTTCTACTTTCCAAACACCGCCGTATGATCCAGGCAATAACTATTCTCTTGTATATACTTGGGGTGTAACTGGGATTGCTTATAATAAGAAATATGTAAAAGAGGCTCCGACAAGCTGGAACGACCTTTGGGATCCGAAATATAAAGGCCGCGTTGTGATGCTGAATGACTCTCGTGAAGTGCTGGGGATGGCGCTGAAAAAGAATGGATTTTCTAACAGCACGAAAAACGAAGGTGAGATTAAAACAGCTTACGAGGACTTACAAAAGGTGCTGCCGAACGTTCTTGCATTTGATACGGATAACATCAAGCAAAAGTTTATTGCGGAAGAAGCGTGGATCGGGACAGTTTGGTCCGGTGATGCGGCCTTCATCGCAAAGGATAATAAGGATGTAGAATATGTTGTGCCAAAAGAAGGCGGCACGATTTGGGCAGATACCCTGGCGATTCCAAAAGGCGCCAAGCATAAGGTGCTCGCCGAGAAATTCATTAATTACTTAATGGATTCAAAGGTAAGCGTGAAGAATTACGAATCAATCGGATATAGCAACCCGAATGAGAAGGCGTATCCGCTTCACAGCAAAGAATACCGGGATAATCATATGATTTTCTTAACCAAGGAAGAGCTGGGGCGTACAGAGTGGCTCGTTGATGTAGGAAATCAGACTCGTGTATACGATGAATATTGGACAAAGCTTAAGACGGGTAAAGAAAAATAAAAAGAGACTCGGGATCTTATTGAACAGCAGACAGTTTACGAACGTTTAGAGAAGGAACAATTAAAGGACGCGATTTCTGCAAGAAATCGTGTTTTCATTTATGGATGGGGAAATATAAAATTTCGGGAATATGTCTAGTGTAGCCTTCGCTTTTTTTGATAGGAGAGAGTGAAATGAAACGATATATAAATAAACATACATATGCAATAGCCTTTATACTCGTATTTCTTACGTTTGCCGGATTAATCATGACAAAAATTATGAACAAAGAAGCGGTGTTCGTCGATGTATGGATGAAGGGACGCTTGCAGTCGCTGCAAGGGGAAGGCGGTATTTCATTTTTTGAAGCGATTACAGAACTTGGTTCGGGAATCGGGATTGTAGGTACGCTTTTGTTAAGCTCCATTTGGCTTTGGAGAAAAAAGAGGTATCCGACCATTATCGCATTTATATTGGCAGTGGCAGCTACACGTATTGTTAATAAAGTGCTGAAAGCAATTGTTGCGAGAGAACGGCCTTCTCTAAATGCAGCGGTAGATGGACTTGGATACAGCTTTCCGAGCGGGCATGCGATGCTAAGCATTGTCACATACGGATTTTTGGCGGCTGTCATTATCATCCAAGAAATGGGAAAAGCTAAAAAAGCAATTGTCCTATTGTTGGCAGCTTTGCTTATTCTTTTAGTCGGTCTTAGCCGTATTGTGTTATCAGTTCATTATCCATCAGATATCCTTGGCGGCTACTGCATGGGAGGGATGATGTTTATTTTGTTTTTATATGTGAACGCCTATGCACAGCGCTGGCAGCGAAGCAAGAGCGCTGCTTAGTGAACTTTTTGCCGTCTCTCTTATATAATCGTTTTGAGGAGGGAAAAATTCATGAAAACAACTGTTGCAAAAAGGGATGCATGGGGGGGCATCGGCCTCTTTATTCACCGGTTTCGCTTCGCCTTCATTTTGCTTGTCTTGGCATTTGCCGTGGCTCTCGCTTTTTTTGCACCGAGACTTCCCTCAATATTAGGGGGAGACGGCTTTAAAACAAAAGGTGATTATCAAACAACGAGAAAGATTTTAGAAGAGGATTTTAAGCAGTCTCAGGATACACTGTTTCTTGTTTTTCAAAAAGAGAAAGGCGCGTCGGAGCAGCAATTTACGGATGAAATCAGAAGAATTGTCCAAAAGGTTGAGTCATCCGAAAGCTATGCTTCTTTTCGGCATCCGTTACATAATCCGGCGATGAAAAAGAGTGACATTGCTTACGCGACAATTTTATTCAAAGGAAAAACAAATAAAGAATTGACGGACAATACGCTTGCTTTTGCCAAAAGTATTAAAAAAGAAAGCAATAAAATTGTCAAAGTATCGCCGACCGGCTTTGCGGTGATCAATGATGAAATCAATGCACGAAGTCAAAGCGATTTGAAAAAGGCGGAAATGATCGGACTGCCGATTGCCTTTCTTGTTTTGCTGTTTTCGTTCGGAAGGTTGATCGCATCTTTACTTCCAATTATAAACGGGATTCTCAGCGTAGTTGCGACAATGGGGATTTTATATTTTGTCGGTCAGCAAAAGGAGCTTTCGATTTTCGTCCTGAACGTGGCGCCGATGATTGGCTTTGCGCTGTCCATTGATTTTGCTTTATTGTTTGTCAATCGCTTCCGCGAGGAGCTTGAGAAAAGGGAGATTGGCGAAGCGATTGCCGTTACTTATCAAACAGCAGGCCGTTCGATTGTTTTTTCCGGACTTTGTGTATTTGTAGGTCTTTCGGGATTGTTCTTTTTCAAAATCGATTACATACAATCCGTTGCAATCAGCGGCATGATCGTTGTTGTGATGAGCATTTTGTTTTCGCTTACGGTTTTGCCTGCCGCTTTGTCCATAATCGGGAAACGTCTGGCGCGCCGGACAAAGTGGAGCGAAAGCAAATCGGCAGGCGCTTGGCGCACATTTGCAAATTTTGTGATGAAGCGTCCTGTTATGATGGTTGTTGCTGTGCTGGCTGTTATTTTCGTTTGTTTGCTGCCATTGCGCGGTGCGGATTTTCAGTTTCCTGGGGTCGAATCCTTACCGGAAACGAGCGACGCGCGCATCTCCCATGAACGGTATGAAAAGGAGTTCAACAATATTGTTAAGATGCATGCAGATGCAACGATTGTCGTTGAGATGAACGGCAATGTAACAGAAAAAGAAAACTTGGCGGCGCTTGATCGGATCGTGAAGAAGCTGCAGCAGGATAAAGCTGTATACAAAGTGACAAGCGTATATGAGGCGCTGAACAATATGCCAAGCGATCAGTTATACGGAATACTGCAATCGCCGCAAAAAGGACAGGTGCAGCCCGCAGTTGAAGCATATACGAATAAGAACCGCACCTTTATTCAAGTGGCGCTGCAAGCGAAGCCAAAGGCGGCAGTAGCGAAGCGGTGGGTGCGGGATTTCAAAAAGAATTATAAGCAAGAAGGAATTACGTATTATGTAGGCGGACTTACAAAATTTGAACAGGAGCTGCAAGATGAGATTATTAACAAAATCGCTCTTGGCATGGCGGTGATTCTCGGTTCAACCTTCTTGATTTTAATGATTGCGTTTCGGTCTCTGCTCATTCCGTTAAAGGCCATTGTCATGAACATTCTAAGCTTAAGCGCGACAATTGGAATCATTGTCTGGCTCTTTCAGGGCGGCCGGTTTGGTCTTGAGCAAAGCACGGTGATGTTTGTGCTTCCTGTATTTATTTTTGGTCTTGTATTCGGGCTCAGCATGGATTATGAGGTCTTTTTAATCTCGAGAATGTATGAGCTATACAATGAAACACGGGATAATAATTATGCAACGCTCGAAGGTCTTGTTTCGACAAGCCGGATCATTACATCAGCTGCTTTAATTATGATTGTTGTAACAGGCGCATTTGCGTTTACCGATATCTTGCCTGTGCAGCAAATGGGACTAGGTGTTGCATTGGCTATCTTTTTAGACGCTACTGTCGTGCGGCTGCTGCTCGTTCCAAGCTTGATGAAGCTGTTTGGAGATTGGAACTGGTGGTTCTTTGCAAAGCAGAAGGTGCAAAAAGAAGCGAAAAGCGGAGCATGAACCGGCGTCCATACGCCGTTTGTGATAAGCCGGAGATACTCTCAAACTGTATATATTCTTTCATTTAATTCGGCGCAGGAAAAAATGTCTGCAAGGAAGCAGTTTTGCAGCGTATGCGAAGACTTTATGAATAGAGTTCCCTCACTTTTGCCAATAGTATGTGGTAAGGAGATTTCTTACAAGAATGGGTGAGGGCAGATGTTTCGGTATTTTAAGTTCAAGCTGAATGACACAGTGCAGTTTGCACAAAACGATGGACATATCTACCGTATCGTCGGTTATCGTCTGGAAAAGGGATTTTATCCGCAGGATGAGTGGACGCATATTGTATATGAATTGCTGCGGGAATTTGACAGTTATACGATGGATGCGGAAGAGGACGAGCTTGTAAAGGTTGTGCAGGTAGAGGATGAATACTATAAAATCAATGACATGTGGGGCTACAGTTATCCGGTAAAGGTGAAGAATATCAAAAAGACGCCCGTAGCTACGCCTCAGGAGCAAATTGATTCCTTGCTTGATGCTTATAATGACTACAGAAGATTGGCTTCATTTTTCAACGATTTGTCTTATGAGATTAAGGCGGAAGAAATGCTCGGCAAAATGAAAGAAGTCCGTCATGAAAAAAGTCCGCCTGCGTGAGGCGGACTTTTTTCATGACGGCTTCGTGACGAGCCGTTCCATATTTCTTTGACACTTTTGAAACCCATGATGCTCACGGTAATCACACAAAAAAACCTGCATGCTTAGTAAAAAGATACAGGAGAGGGCGCTTCAAAGTGTTTGACCGTTACCATACTCGGCAGGTTCGCTATGCCCATATAAAAAACGCAGCACGAGTTTCTCACGTGCTGCGTTTGTCGGTATTGTCCAGCTTCCCCGGCAGCGCCTGGGCAAGCCGGTTCCGCTTTTCTTATATATATGCTTCTTCAGCAGAATCTTTCTTATGATACGCCATTACCAAATCCGTAATATAAGCACACACAGCAACGGATAAGACAGTATAAGCGATTTGGTTCCAGTTCAAATAAATAAGCGATACAGCTAAAACAATGCCGTCAAATAAAAAGTAAACTTTTCCAACTGAAAGACGAGATATTTTGCTTACAATCAGTGATAAAATATCGTCTCCTCCTGTAGCACCGCCGTATCTCAAGATCAGACCAAGACCAAATCCTACAAGAACGCCGCCGATAACGGCTGCGATAAATAAATGTCCGGATAGATTGATCTTAAACGGTGAGTAACGTTCCATCAACGCATAAAAGAAGGAGAAGGATGCCGCTCCGATAATCGTCTTAATCGCCAATCGTTTGCCCAGTAATCTTGAACCAAGTAAGATTAAAGGAATATCGAGCAGGAGAGTGGTGATAGACGGGGAGACATTGAAGAATTGCTTCACTAATAAAGCAATACCAATAAATCCGCCTTCTGCCAGATTGTTTTGCACGTGAATGTGGTAAAATGCTGCTGCTAATACAAATGAACCGAATACTATCATACTTACTTCTCGCCAACGAATCCATTTCATAGTTATTCCTCTTTCGCAGTTAGTTTTTTATTATTTCAGAAACTAACTACGCCATATATAGAAAGAGCAGACGCTCTTTATGTGCAGTTAGTTTCACAACTAACTGCGCTGCTATATATAACAGAAGGAATAACAAGGCCGTTGATCCAACATAATTTCGCCCACTTTCGTTTTTGTTTACCTAGATGGACTCAGTAAACAGAAACGCTAAGTGTAAGACAAATCTCGACGTTGCCAGATGCTCCTTCGAGCAAGCATGGTATCAAAATCCTTTCTGTATAAGATATATTCTTATTTTATCATATGACTGAAGGCCTGCAGAAAGAATCTGTCTCCTTTACGAAAATTTAATAAAATATTAAAATATAACAAAAAAATTAGAATGATGCAAGTGAAAAAGTAATAAATGTTAATGTAATATTTGTGAAAACGTTATGTGAGTATTTACCAAGAGTATATAAAGACGACAGTGATGAAGAAGCGCGTGAAAAAATGCACAACTGCCGATCCGAAGCTGCCGTTAGTTATCGAGTTGGCTGAAATTCATCGGCAAGCATGTGAAGGAGTTTAAAGAAAAGGGCTCGTGTGGAAACGAGCCTTTTTTTTATGTACAATAGGGAAGTATAAAATTCCGGAGTATGTTTAGCTTCGCTTGAGCGAGCCGGTGCGCTTTTCTTATATAATAAAGAGAGCAAGGTGATAAGAGTGTATACAGAGAAGCGAGGGGAATGGTGCTTCGTTATTGTTCCTGCTGCTTGGAGCAGGAAAACCATTGAAACAATTTTAAAAGAAGAATGGCAGGTCCCGAAAAAGCTGCTGCATCAATTTCGGATGGAAAAAGCTGTCTTATATAACGGAGAAGCTGTGCGATGGACGGAGGCTGTAAAAGAGGGAGATACGCTGCAGGTATGGCTGTTTCCGGAAGAGGTGTACGGCATAGAACCGGAGTACATAGAGGCTGACATCGTGTATGAAGATGATCATGTTCTAATTGCAGACAAGCCGTATGGTATGGATACGCATCCGTCGGAAAAGGGGGGCAAAGGTACGCTTGCAAACGCCGTCGCTTTTCATCTCCAGACAGAAGGCATTCATACAAAGGTGCGCCACATTCATCGTTTGGATAAGGATACGACAGGAGGTGTCGTATTCGCAAAGCACGCATTGGCAGGAGCCATCATGGATCGGCTGCTGACGGAGCGCAAGATTAAACGTACATACTGGGCGCTTGTAGAAGGAAAAGTAAAGAAGGGGCAAGGAAAAATTGACGAACCGATTGGTCGTGACCGCCATCATGCCACGAGAAGAAGAGTCTCGCCTAAGGGAGATCCGGCAGTTACATATTACAAGGCGGTGCGTTATCTTCCTAAGCAAAACATAACTTTAGTCGAACTGGAGCTGGAAACAGGAAGAACACATCAAATTCGCGTTCATATGAGCCATCTCGGACACCCGCTCATAGGAGATACGCTGTACGGCGGCCATACTTCGCTCTTAAAACGGCAAGCGCTGCATGCAGCACGCATTCGCTTGCTTCATCCGATTACACATGAACAGATAGAAGTGGAAATTCCGCTGCCGGCAGACTTAAAAAAGTTTATTCAAATGTAAATGAGCTTTTTCATTAAAATAAAAAAATCGGCTGTTAAGCCGATTTTTTTTTAAATGTAAGAAAGTATGGAGCTTGGGGAAAAGCTGCGCCGTCTCCGCTTTCCTTGATGTCTAGCTCCGCCGGCTAGGCGCTGCCACCAGAGAACCTCGCCCGCACAAAAGCAAAAAGCGCTTTTGAGGGGCGAGAACCTCTGGTTCTGCGCCTGAGCGAGCCGTCTCCGCTTTCCTTATTTCCTGACAAACATTTGTACCCAGCAGTTTTTTCCCGTTGTGTGTCCTACGCCGATATGCGTATAGGAGCTGTTCAGGATGTTAGCACGGTGGCCCGGGCTGTTCATCCAATCTGTTACAACCTGCTGTGCGCTTCGTTGGCCTTTTGCGATATTTTCTCCGGCAGAACGAAACGTGATGCCAAAGGATCTTAGCATGTCAAAAGGAGAACCATACGTCGGGCTTAGGTGAGAGAAATAGCCCTTGTTTTCCATATCAAGCGCTTTTGTGCCTGCTACGCTTGATAAAGAAGTGTCCATTATTAAATCGGATAGACCGGCTTTTCTTCGCTCTGCGTTTACGAGGTCCACGACCTGCATCAGTGTGCTGTCAATGGGGGCAATATTGGAGCTAGGAGTAGGCGGAGTCGGAGCTGGTGTTACTGTATCCGGAATTGCTGGAGCCGGTGTTGTTGTTTTTGGCGATGTCGTATTCGGTGTTGTCGTATTTGGCGCCTGCGGCTGTGCCACCCTTGGATTGTAGCCATAATAATTGCTAGGATAACGGTTGTAACGCTCCCTTGTATAGCGATTCAAATCCTGATCAGCCGTATTCGTATTCGGTGTGGCTGAAATCGGACGCATTGTAATATATCCTCTACCTGTATTTACTACCTTTTTTGTGGCTGAATCATTTATTTTACGATTTTCTTGACTCGTTTTGGTTCCTACATTACAGCCGCTTAAAAGAGATAAAGAAAGCGCCAATGCTGTTACGCCTGTTATGAGACGAGATTTCTTCATAATGATGCCCTCCTTTTAGGATAAGAGTTATCCTTTATAGTGTTGCTATTTGGCTGAAAAGCATGTTTAGCAATAATTCACATGAAAGGAAGGGGTGTGCAGTATAAAGAAACGAAATATGTATACAATAAAAAAACCTCCCATAAAAGGGAGGCTATCGCTTATTTTGAAATGAACTCTTGTGTCCAGATGTTTTTGCCTTCTACATACCCCACACCGATATACGTGTAAGTGTTGTTCAAGATGTTGGCACGGTGTCCTGGGCTATCCATCCAAGCTTTTACAACTTCTTCCGGTGTACGTTGACCCATTGCGATGTTCTCGCCTGCTGTACGGTAAGAGATACCGAATTGCTTCATCATATCAAATGGAGAACCGTAAGTCGGGCTGTTGTGATCAAAGTAGTTTTGATTGTACATATCTTGTGATTTCGCTTTTGCTACTTTTGATAGTGTTGAATCCACTTTCAACGCAGGAAGACCCGCTTTTGCACGCTCTGCGTTTGTTAAATCCACAACGCGCTGCTCATATTGGCTAAGTGAGCCAGCAGCCGGAGCTGTTGTCGGTTTAGATGTTGTAGTTGGTTTAGATGCTGTAGTTGGTTTAGATGCTGTAGTTGGTTTAGATGCTGTGGTCGGTTTAGATGCTGTTGTCGGTTTAGATGCTGTTGTCGGTTTAGATGCCGGAGCCGGAGCTGTTGTCGGTTTAGATACCGGAGCCGGAGCCGGAACTGGTGTCACGTTGTCTGTTGGTGCGTTGCCGCTTGGCTGAACGATAATTGGTTTCCAATCAATTTGATGCTCAGCAAAGAACTTCGTGATAAATTCCTGCAAATCTGCTTGATTCATAGGTTGATATAAACAGTTAAGTGGTGCTGAGAATGTTACCTTTTGAATGTTAGCCGGCTGGATCGTTTCAGCCTTCGCATGATTCCCTGTTGCACCGAATGTAAAAGCAGTTGCTGCTGCCAAAGATAATAAAAGAGTTTTTTTCATGTTAGTACCTCCTGAAAGTATTTGTTTCTTTTATATAGAAACGAATGTTTTCGGTATGGTTATTTGTTATTTGCCAACCGTTGTTGCTGACAAACTCATAGTAACATAGTTTGCTAGGAAGAAAAGATGGAAAACTTTTCTTACGATAGTTTTTTTCCGTCTTTTTCCTAAAATCCTGATTTTGAAATACGATATAAAAGCGAATTTTTTCGTTTTCAAAATGAGACATAGTAAGGTGTTGCAAATAAATGAAAGGAAAGATACTCCAAAAAAACGAAGTATTTCTTGATAGAATAGATGGATAAAATTTCTAGAGTTAAAGTTGAAAAAAGGCGCAAAATAAGGGTTTTGAAGGTGTAAGGAGGGATAATTATGGAAAGTTTTTAACATGTTTGTAACATTGCTGTCGCTTTTGTTAACAATGCGGTAACATAGCGTTAATATTGCAACATGAACGAAAAAAGGCATCTCTAAGGAGGAGATGCCTTTTGTACTATATACAAGTGAATAAAAAAAACGTTGATAGTGGGGAGAGATTAAAAGACGTGCAGAAGCGGTCAAACCTTTGGTTCAGGCAAAGGTAAATCAGAGCGAAGAAGCATGCCATACTCCCTTTTGGTTGCACATAGCACATGGAAATGTCGAAATTATCATTCACTCATATATAGAATAGGAAATCATATAAAAAACGGTATGTCTAGCTTCGCCGGCTAGGCGCTGTCACCAGAGAACCTCGCCCGCTCCGCTAATGCGTCTTTTTCCTGTTTTTCTGTATACTCAACTGCTTCTAGCAGGAAATCTACGATGTGCACGGCTCTCATTTTACTTGCGAGACCTTCCCGCTCGATGCCGAGCTTCATTTGCAGCAAGCAGCCAGGGTTAGCGGTAACAATCGTTGTCGCGCTTGTTTCATGGACGCGCTCCATTTTATAGTCTAAAAATTGCATAGAGAGTTCAGAGTGAACAATATTGTAAATGCCTGCAGATCCGCAGCAGCGGTCTGCATCCTTCATCTCGCGGTAATTTGCACCTTCAATTGCTTGCAGCAGCATACGAGGCTGTGCAGCTGTTTTTTGCACATTACGCAAGTGACAGGAGTCTTGGTATGTCGTGATCTGCACCGGCAGCTGCAGTTTCCGTTTATGGAAATCAAGCGCCACAAGAATAGCGGAAATGTCTTTAATTCTTGCTGTGAATTGCTTTGCGCGCTCTGCCCACTGCGGCTCATCTTTTAATAAGTAGTCATAGTCCACAAGGTACGCACCGCAGCCGCCGGCGTTTGTAATAATATAGTCAACGCCGAGGTCTTCGAATGCCTTGATATTTTTCTTTGCCAATTCTCTTGCGCCGCTCTTTTCGCCGGCATGACCGTGAAGCGCGCCGCAGCAGTTTTGTTCTTTCGGAATGACAATGTCACAGCCCGCAAGCTGCAACAGCTTCATTGTGGCGTTGTTTGTTTCCAAGAACATCGTGTCCATCAAGCAGCCTTTAAAGAAGGCTACGCGCTTACGCTTCGGAGCTTGGGCAGGCAAGAATTCCGGCCGGTTTTTCATTTCCTTCATTGTCGGCACCTTCGGAAGGACGCGCTCTATAGTTGCCAGCGTTTCCGGGAACAAGTTCATGATGCCCGTTTTGCGCGTTACTGTTTGTAAACCGGAACGCTGATAAAGACCGAGAAGACCAGTCATCGTTCTCATGCGGTTTTGATGAGGGAACAACTCATTAAATACAAGTTTGCGTACTGCTTTTATAGGTGCGGAAAACTTTTTGTTTTGGTTAATAATGTCGCGCGCTTCTTCAAGCAAGTGACCGTATTTTACGCCGGACGGACAAACAGGCTCGCAAGCGCGGCAGCCAAGGCAGACGTTTAATGTATTTTCCACATCTTCATCCGGTTCAATCAAACCGTCTGCAACAGCCTTCATTAAAGCAATGCGTCCACGAGGGGAGTGAGATTCCTTATATCCGGATTGAATGTAAGTCGGGCAAGTCGGAAGACAGAAGCCGCAGCGCATGCAATTCAGCAGCTCATCTTCATCCATGCGCGCTTTAAATTCTTCTTGAATTTTTGCTTTATCTAGCGTTGTCATTATTCTGCCACCACTCTTTTGCGTGTATCCTTCGCAAATACTTTACCAGGGTTCATAATGTTGTTCGGATCGAATGCTTTCTTTATGGATTTCATCGCTTCGATGCCGGCACGGCCGAGCTTCAATTCCAAATAAGGGGCCTTCATCGCGCCTACTCCATGTTCGCCTGTAATGGTGCCGCCAAGCTCGACCGCTTTTTCAAAGATTTCTGCGAAAGCTGCTTCCACGCGGTGGATTTCATCTTGGTTGCGAACGTCAGTCGGGCAAGTAGGGTGAAGGTTGCCGTCGCCTGCATGACCGAATGTACAAATTTTTACGTTGTATTTTTGGGCAATTTCGTTTGTTGCACGTACCATTGCCGCCACTTTAGAACGAGGCACAGTCGCATCTTCTAAAATGGTTGTCGGAGCTAAACGAGCTAAGGCAGATAATGCATTACGGCGTGCTGTGCGAAGGGCTTCTGCTTCTGCTTCGTCCTTTGCGACACGAACATCCACAGCGTTTAGCGCTTTACAAACTTCTTCGATTTTCGCAATATCACGCTCTACCACTTCAGGCGGACCATCCTGTTCAATGAGAAGAACAGCCTGTGCTTCTGTCGGAAGACCGATTTGTGCATAAGCTTCCACTACTTCAATTGTAGGCTGGTCTAAGAACTCGAGTGTTGTCGGGATAATTCTGTTAGCGATAATTGCAGAAACAGCACGAGCTGCATCTTCAATATCTTCATACAGCGCTAAAATCGTTTTCTTCGTTTCCGGCATAGGAATCAATTTCAAAATCGCTTCTGTTATAATTCCAAGCGTGCCCTCAGAGCCGACGAATAGGCGGGTTAAGTCATAGCCTGCCACATCCTTTGCAAGCTTTCCGCCTGTGCGAATGATATCGCCGTTTGGAAGAACGATTTCAAGTCCCATCACGTAATCGCGTGTTACGCCGTATTTCAAGCCGCGTAAGCCGCCGGAGTTTTCATTGATGTTGCCGCCGATTGTAGAAATTTTCATGGAGCTTGGATCCGGCGGATAGAACAAGCCCTTTTCTTCAACCGCGTTAATCATATCAAGCGTAACAACACCTGCTTGCACTGTTGCCGTCAAGTTGTCTTCGTCAATTTCCAAAATGCTGTTCATATGTCTGAAGATGATGACGATTCCGCCTTCTACAGGACAGGTTCCCCCACAAAGATTCGTTCCTGATCCGCGAGGGACGACCGGAATTTTGTGTTCATTGCATATTTTTAAAATTTCGGCTACCTCTTGTGTGCTGCGGGGAGATACAACCCCATCCGGCATGGATTGAAATTGAGGTGTTGCATCGTAGCTGTAAGTCAAGCGGCCCATATTGGATACATCCACGTTTTCTAAACCGACAATCGATGCCAACTTATCAATAATGTGCTGTTCTAGCATAATGAAAGTTCCCCCTTGTAAAGCATTTACAAATCTTGCTTACTGGCAATGCTGTGATATTGTGTTCTATATACTATAATAAAAAAAGCGAGGAAGCCTCGCTATGTGTAAATATCCAAAAGTAAAACGGTTTTAACGGATTTTTTTTGGATGATTATCCAGTAAAAGAGTGGCGAAATATAATGTGACAAGATCTTTAAAGGATTTTGGATTTAAACCGGTTATGTCCTCGATCTTCTTAAATCGATAATGAAGTGTATTAATGTGAATGTGAAGAAGCTCGGCTGTCGCTTTATACGATTGATTGTTATCAATGAACAGCTGCAGTGTCGCTAGTAATTCTTCTTCCTCATACATGTCTTCAATCGTTCTTTTTAAAAATTCACTTCGCGTGTAATCTGATATATCCTGCAAACACATTTCAAGACGCAAATCCTCGTGAAAGACAATTTCTTTCATTTGTACGGAAATATCAAGAGCCCGAAGCGCCTGGTCATACGAATTCGGCATGTTATGTGGTGAAACAGCTTGCCCTACGCCAATCGATAATGTAATGGAAAACAATGACTCGCAATCCTGCTTCAACCGCTTTAAATAAGGAAACAGCTCTTTTTTAGATTGCGGTGAAACGGTTTTAAGCAAAATAAATCGGTTATTCCCCCAGCGTACAAATAAATCTTGCTTTGGAAGCATGCCGTGAATGTGCTGCCAAAGCTTGCGCTGCAGCAAGGAGTCATCGCGGTTCATCGCTAAAATAATCAGTTGCTTCGGGTGGTCCATATCGATTCCAAGCGTTTTTGCACGGTCAAGGAACGTGGAAGACCAGTCGCGGCTTTGCAGCCAATCAAAGACAAATGCTTCGTAGGAGCGTTGCTCGAGCTCCAATTGCTCAACAAAATAATTTTCGTGAATAAGCAGCTCAGTCATCTTTCGGAGAATTTCACCGTACTGCGAGATATTTTCCGGAGCGCCTGTTATCCCGATTACGCCGATGACTTCATCATGGAACAAAAGGGGCAGATTAATCCCGGCCTTGACTCCAAGCAGCCGGTGCTCATCTTCTTTTGTAATAATAACGGTTTTCTTTTGCTGACAGCAAAGCAGCGCCCCTTCATGAAACGTGCCGAGGCGCGTTGAATCTGTACTGGCGATGATCATGCCGTTCACATCTATGATAATAATATGTTCATCAATGAGCCGCCGCACTTCGCGGACGATTTTCTTTGCCAAATCCGGAAAAAGCATGATGTCCACCTCTATTGTCAATCATTCTCTTCTTATTATATAGTGTGATGGAGCAAGAGCGAAATTTTTCACACATTCCACACAATTATTTGCTATTGTAAAGAAAAGTCGCAAGAGGTGAAGCTATTGAAGCGGTGGATGATACTTATACTGTTGGTTGTCGTGCTTGCAGGCTGTAATGCAGAAACATATACATCCGTTTCCTCTAAGGAACCCATTTTGATTACAACAAACATAAAAGAAGGAAGCATCAGCTTCATTGACACGAATTCAAATCGTGTACTGACGACATGGCATTTGAATAAGGCGATGATGGGCACAGTTTTATTTCCGGATGGCGATACGCTTGCCGTATATGGAAAGCAGCTGGAGAATGTATACTTATATTCCTTAAAAGACGGAAAGAAAATAGACGAGTGGAAGACAGGGAAGGGAATTGCCAACGCGCTTGTTTCATATAACGGTAAAGATGTCATTTTAGCGGACCAGCAAACCAATACAGTTAAGTTATATACAATAGAAGGAAAAAAGAAAGCGGAAATTTCTGTGGGGCATAGTCCGATGACAATGGTACAGGATGAAAAGCATGTATATGTGATGAATTTTCAGGATACAAAGCTGTCTGTCATCGATTGGGATAAGCAGAAGATTTCTGGTACGATGTCCATTCCGTTTTCTTCTATCGGTGCGCAGTTGTCAGGAAGCGAGCTTTGGCTTGGCGGCCACGGTAACGGAGAAGAAGTGAATGAGAGCGTTCATATTTATGATACAAACAGCAATCAGCTTATCCGCAGCATTCCTGCACCGTCTATGCCAATCAGCTTCGCTACAGATAATACGTACATTTATGTATTGAGCCATGGCTCTGCCACACTTCGCAAATTTAATGCAGCCACATATCATGAAGAAGCAACGCTTGAAGTAGGTTCCAACCCGTTTGCTGTGTCATTGGAAGGAAGCAATTTGTACGTAGCAAGCTATGACAGCAACGAAGTATATGTGATAGATACAAAAACCATGAAAGTCATCAAAACGCTTTCCGTGGGAAAAGGGCCATTTCACTTCACAGAACGAAAAGGGGAGAGAGCATGAAACGATATAATATACTAATCGTAGATGATGAAAGCGATATGCGGCAGCTTGTGGGCATGTATTTGGAAAACTCCGGTTATGCATGGGAAGAGGCGGAAAACGGTGTACAGGCTCTGCAGAAAATGAAGAAGCAATCGTTTGACCTGCTCATTTTGGATATGATGATGCCGGAAATGGATGGGATTGCGCTATGCAGGGAGATTCGCAAAAAATCGGATATCCCCGTTATCTTTTTAACTGCCAAGGGAGAAGAGTGGAATCGTGTAACCGGGCTGCGTACAGGCGCAGATGATTATATCGTAAAGCCGTTCAGCCCAGGCGAGTTGATTGCAAGGTTAGAGGCAGTGCTTCGCAGGTATACAAAAATAGAAGTGAAGAATGAGCAAAAATGGGGCCCTATTTTTATTGATGAAAAGGGCCGCCGTGTAGAAGTGGACGGAGAGGCCATTCCTCTTACTGTAAAGGAATTTGATTTGCTGCTGTTTTTATGTCAGCATAAGGGACAAGTATTCAGCCGCGAGCAGCTGTTGGAGAAAGTTTGGGGCTATGATTACGCCGGCAGCACAAGAACGGTGGATACACATGTGAAGACGATTCGATTAAAGTTCGGCAGCAGCGGAGATTATATTCAAACCGTATGGGGCGTAGGATATAAATTTGAGGTGTAGAGCTATGAAAAAATTGACTATGGTACAAAAGCTATGGCTGACAATTAGCTCTGTTGCCATCATTACCGTATCGTTTCTCTATTTTGTGTCCCTTTATTCTTATGAAAAGCTGTATGTGCAAAATGTAGAGGAAACGCTGACAAAAGAAGGAAAGCGTCTTGTAGCACAGTACAACAGTGAAGAAGGAATTGACGTTTTCTCAAAAAAGGTAGCAGATTTTAATACGTTATCGGAGGCGGACATTTTATTTGTAAGCAATCCGCGTGATTTAAGCGCATGCTTGCCGTTTGAAATTCAATATAACCCGATTATCAGCGAGGATGACCGTCAAAGGCTTTTGGACGGAGAAATCATTACAAAGTCTGGATACGAACCGCGGTTTGACAGACGTATTATGGGTACGGTCATTCCGGTGCTTCATGACAAAAAGCTTGTCGGTATTCTTTATTCCTACATTCCGTTAAAGGGTGTAAAGGATTTGATATTTGATCTTGGTTTTATTTTAGCGCCCCTTTCCATCCTGTTGATTGTTCTTACAGCTTGGATTGGACGGAAGATTGTTATAGCTGTCACGAAGCCGCTCTCTCAAATGGAGCGCATTTCTTATAAGATGTCCGAGGGCGATTTTACTGAACGCATCGAGATCCATTCCAACGATGAAGTGGGCAGACTGGCAGCAGCTTTCAATAGTATGGCTCGGGCTTTACAGAAGGAGGACTTGCAGAGAAAGGAATTTTTGGCCAACGTTTCACACGAACTGCGCACTCCTCTCAGTTATATGAAAGGGTACAGTGAGGCAATTATGGATGGGGTCGTGAAACCGGACGGGCAGCCAAAGTATATTGCGCTCATCCATAGGGAGGCGGGCCGTATGCAGCGCTTGGTTCATGATTTATTGGATTTGGCGCAGCTTGAGGGAGATTTATTCCCATTAAAAAAACAGCCTACCGTGTTTGCGCAGCTGATTGAAGATGAGCTGGAAACGTATGAGCCGAAGCTTGCGGAGAAACATATTGTTCTAAAGCAGGATTTAGACCCGGGTATCATTGCGAATATAGACGAAGACCGTATTCGGCAGGTCATTCATAATATTATGGACAATGCGATCCGCTATACGGTACAAGGCGGCATAACAGTTCAGTTAGAACGAGCAGGCAGCATGTGCAGAATGAGCATTGCCGATTCAGGCATCGGCATTCCGAAAGAGCATGTAGAGAAGCTCGGGGAACGGTTTTACCGTGTGGATAAAGCACGCAGCCGTCAAAAAGGCGGAACAGGTCTTGGACTTGCGATCGTAAAACAAATCATTGAAATACATGAAGGTACAATTCAGATTGAAAGCAAAGAGGGAAGAGGAACAAAAATTTTAATCGAGCTGCCGATTTTAGAATAGAGTAGTTTATATTTTTATATATGAGTGAATAAAAAAACCGGCTTTTGATAGTGGGGAGAGATCATCCGGCGACGTATAGAAGCGGTCAAACCCTTTTCGTGGTCCATGCAAGGAGAGAGAGGGAGCGAGTGCAGTTTCCCTTTTGTTCTACGTGGCAAACGATAGATATGTCGGAATAACAAAGTGGACTTATATAGATTTTTTGACAGCATCGATAAATTATTTGAGCTTCAGTGCATTTGCTACTACAATAGAAGGTATGAATTGAAACTTTGCCTCGTTTGGCGAGGATGTTGGGGTGGTGTTTTTCTGGAGTACAAATCTATTCGGCCGAAGAAAATATACGAAGAGGTGTCTGAGGCCATTTTATCCATGATAAAAGATGGTACGTTAAAACCAGGTGATAAGCTCTTGCCGGTTCATCAGCTGGCGGAGGAATTTCAGGTGGGCCGTTCTGCCGTGCGCGAGGCTCTCAGTGCGCTGCGTGCAATGGGACTAATTGAAATGCGTCAGGGAGAAGGAACGTACGTAAAGAGTTTTGAAGCTTCTGCAGTGACTTCATCGTTACATACAGCGATGCTCATGAAGCAAGAGGATATCGCGAATCTGCTTGAAGTGCGTAAAGTGCTGGAAGCGGGAGCGGTGCGGGCTGCTGCTTTAAGACGAACGGATGATGACATTGCCGAAATGGAGCGTTGGCTCAAAGAGATGAAGAGTGCTGTAGGAGACGAGTCAGCCGGAGAGGAAGCGGATTTTCGTTTTCATATGGCAATCGCCAAGGCTTCGCATAATGCTATTCTTCTTGAACTTATGAACCATGTGTCAGGTATGATTGCCGAAACGATTGGAGAAACGCGCCACATCGTGCTGTATGGGGAACAAACCACGACAGAAACGCTGGCGGAAGAGCACCGGGAGATTTTTGACGCAGTGGTCAACCAAATGCCTGACAAAGCGCAGCAATCCATGTTCGATCATTTAACGGGTGTAGAGAACATGCTGGAATTCATGCGCGAAAAAGAAAATGAGGAAAAACTGTAAGTCATATTTTTTATGATGTCAAAGCCTGTTTTCTTTGTTATAATAAGGACAGAAGAAAGCGTTTTCGAATAATTGTAAACAAAAAAGAAGATTCGTGTATGCCAATAGGGAGGAAACGATTCTTTCTTTTTCATCAAGTCATCAGATGACCAGATGAATGGTGGCGAGCAGAAATTGAGGGGGAAGTTTCAAATGAAAGTTACTTTGTTTGTTACTTGTTTGATTG
This sequence comes from Ectobacillus panaciterrae DSM 19096, assembly GCF_000430785.1. Lineage (GTDB taxonomy): Bacteria > Bacillota > Bacilli > Bacillales > Bacillaceae_G > Ectobacillus > Ectobacillus panaciterrae. Next base: position 88,702 of record NZ_AUMR01000005.1, on the reverse strand, counting down.
ACATGTTCCAGACGAATGTCGGAAAAGCGACTGTTGAATTGTTGGAGAGCTTAGGGTGCGAGGTTGAATTTCCCGAGTCGCAAGTTTGCTGCGGTCAGCCTGCATATAATAGCGGCTATGTAGAAGCAGCGAAGGAAGCAGCGAAAAATATGATTCGTACATTTGAGCATGCCGAATACGTTGTGACGCCGTCTGGTTCTTGTGCGACGATGTTTGTAGAATATCCGCATATCTTTAAAGGCGACCCGGAATGGGAGAACCGCGCAAAAGCGCTTGCTGACAAAACGTATGAGCTGACACAATTTATCGTGGACGTGCTGAAGGTAACAGATGTAGGAGCGAGACTGGAAGGAACAGCGACATATCACACATCCTGCCATATGACACGCCTGCTTGGCGTTAAGGATGCGCCTTTCACTCTTCTTTCTAATGTAAAAGGATTAAAAATCGAAAAGCTGCCAAATGCGCAAAACTGCTGCGGCTTCGGCGGAACGTTCTCGGTGAAAATGATGCCGATTTCCGAGCAAATGGTAGATGAAAAAGTGAACAGCGTGATGCAGACAGGTGCAGATTATTTAATCGGGGCGGATTGCGGATGCTTGATGAACATTGGCGGACGCATGGAGCGCTTAGATAAAAACGTACGAGTGCTGCACATCGCCCAAGTGCTGAACAGCCGCTGAGGGGGAATTATTATGTCTATGAAAACAAGCAATGAAAAATTTTATGATCGCATCGCGGAAGGCATTCAAGATCCTGTGATGCGCGGTGCTGTATCTTCTGCACAAGAGCGCTTATATACACGCCGTCTGTCAGCTGCGGATGAACTCGGAAACTGGGAAGAATGGCGCGAGCTTGGCGAGCAAATCCGCCAGCATACGCTAGAAAATCTCGATTATTATTTAATGCAGCTAAGCGAGAACGTATCCAAACGCGGCGGGCACGTCTTCTTTGCGAAAACAAAAGAAGAAGCTGCCGAGTATATTAAAAATGTTGCAGAAAAGAAAAACGCGAAAAAAGTGGTAAAATCCAAGTCTATGGTAACGGAAGAAATCAGCATGAACGAAGCGCTCGAAAGCATCGGCTGCGAGGTGGTGGAAAGCGACCTTGGCGAATACATACTGCAGGTTGACGACCATGAGCCGCCGTCCCATATCGTGGCGCCGGCGCTTCATAAAAATAAATCGCAAATTCGCGAAGTGTTTGAAGAAAAGCTTGGTTATACGGAATCTGAAGACCCGTATGAAATGACGAAATTCGTCCGTAAAATTTTACGTGAGAAATTTATGGAAGCAGAAGTGGGGGTAACGGGCTGTAACTTTGCCGTTGCCAACACAGGCTCCCTTTGCTTAGTTACGAATGAAGGAAATGCAGACCTTGTCATGTCCATCCCGAAAACGCAAATCGCGGTAATGGGGATGGAGCGTCTCGTTCCGACGATGGAGGAATTGGACGTTCTCGTCGGGCTGCTTTGCCGCAGTGCGGTCGGTCAAAAATTAACAAGCTACATTACAGTTGCCGGCCCGATTACTGAAGGTGAGGGAGACGGGCCGGAAGAGTTCCACCTCGTAGTTGTGGACAACGGCCGTTCTGAAATTTTAGGATCCGAGTTCCGGCAAGTGCTGCAGTGTATTCGCTGTGCGGCATGCATTAACGTATGTCCTGTATATCGTCATGTGGGCGGCCATTCTTACGGTTCTATCTACCCAGGTCCGATCGGTGCCGTGCTGACGCCGCTGCTTGGCGGTTATGATGATTACAAAGAGCTGCCGTACGCATCCAGCCTTTGTGCAGCTTGTACAGACGCTTGTCCGGTGAAAATTCCGCTGCATGAGCTTTTGCTGAAGCACCGTCAAGTGATCGTAGAAAAAGAAGGACGTGCACCGATGGCTGAAAAGCTGGCGATGAAAATGTTCGGAATGGGCGCATCCTCTGCGGCTCTTTACAAGCTTGGCTCTAAAATTGCGCCGGCGGCCATGAGTCCGTTCACATCGGGAGAACGTGTAACAAAAGGTGTAGGACCGCTGAAGAACTGGACGGATATTCGCGAGTTCCCGGCACCGAGCAAGGAACGCTTCCGCGACTGGTTCAAAGAGCATAAGAAAGGCGGGAACAACTAATGCAGGGAACCGTTCATAACCGAGATGCATTTTTAGATAATTTGGCAAAGCAGCTTGGCCGCAAGCGTAAAACAGAAGGCGTCAAACGTCCAGTTTGGAAAAATAATGTAAACTGGGATGTCCTCAAAGACTGCACAGAAGACGAGCTGCTTGAAATATTCAAGCAGCAATGCAGCAATATTCATACGACAGTCATCGAAACATCGAAAGAGCAAGTATCGGAAGACTTGAAGAAAATTATTGAAGAAAACGGCAGCGGCTCCATCATGACATCGCAAGACCCGCGTTTTGCAGAATACGGTTTAACAAGCTTGTTAAAGCAGGAACTGCCTGCTAATGGTGTCGACGTATACGAATGGGAAGCGGCGAAAAAAGAAGAGAACTTCAAAATTGCAGAACAAGCAACATTCGGTATCGTATTCAGCGATTACACATTGGCAGAATCAGGCACAATCGTTGTGCAGGCGCGTGAAGGCCAAGGGCGAGCGCTTCATTTCCTACCGAAGATTTACGTCGCAATCATTCCGCGCACCACAATCGTGCCGCGTATCACACAAGCGGTTCATGATTTGAACAACCGCGTGGAGAGCGGAGAAGCGCTATCTTCCTGCATCAACTTCATTTCCGGTCCGAGCAACTCGGCAGATATTGAAATGAACCTAGTTGTCGGCGTGCATGGTCCGTTGAAGGCGTATTATTTGGTAGTTTGATAAATAGGTAGAACGAGTCGGGGCCGACTCGTTCTTTTTTTATAGTTATTCCGCACTTATATAGCTGACCTGCAGATGCTGCGTATAGCTTGGCTGTTTCCTATATAAGTCCACTTTGTTGTTCCGACATATCTATCGTTTGCCACGTAGAACAAAGGGGAAACTGTGCTCGCTCTCTCTCCCTGCATGGGCTACGAAAAGGGTTTGACCGCTTCTACGCTTAGTCGGATGCTCTCTCCCCCTAAAAGAAAAGTTTTTATGTCGATTTTTTTAGTTGCATTTATATAAAAGAATGTGGCTGGAGTGCTGGTTAATCACCAGCTTGCCTGAGGTTGTCAAAAAAAAGTAACAATGTTTACGAAAATAGATAGGAAAGGGTAAACAGAATAGATATAATGCAAGTACAATATATTTTTATAATTAAACATAAAAGAGGGTATATATGATTAGACGAATTGCTATAAGTGTTTGCGCAGTCTTTTTGCTTTTATCAGCTTGTCAATCTGTTCCTGATTCAGTGAAAACAACTGTTATCGAACAAAAGTTATCCCGTGAATTCTCTTCCAGTAATTCTCAAGATATCATTAGAAAATTACCAAATGAAGTACTTATGAAAACGGGCAGCCGCACGGATATTCAATATCATATTCGTCCGGATATAATAAAAGGGAGTGATGTGAATCGTGAGAGTATACAAACGACAAAAATTTCGGGCTTGCGTCCCTTTGTTTTAGAAGAAAGTGATTTACAGCAAGTAAAATTAGGAAATGATCTTGTATTAGCAAATAAATTTGACAAGGGAATGCGCGGGTTGATTAGCTACACAGAAAAGCAGCAAGATGTATTAGACCAAATTAAGAACGGTTATGCCCCTGCACTTTCTATTCAAGATTTAAACGAATATAAGAAAATAATGATTACTGGCAATAGTAATAATAACGGAGAGATTGTGGATGCTGTTCAATACTTTTTGAGTCATAATAATGATCCGACGGTAATCATACCAGTTGTAGCGGAGTTGGATAAACAAGATCCGGAATTTACGAGATTCGTAAAACTAAGATTAAATGTAGTAAGCAATACGACCGTAACGGGTACGTTTCAGGGATTTATTGGAGCTACTACATTTTCATTAAAGAATGCTATGTTTACAGAAAAATTTCCAAAGGGATTAGATATTGTGACGAATGATTCGAGATTCAAGAAAAGCGGTGATAAAGATTCTGGTGTTACGGTCACCGGATCTTTTGGAGATGTTTTATTTAATCAAAATGAAAATGGTGATTATGAATCTAATAACATAGATTTTTCTTTGGCAATTGTTGCTTTACAAGCATCCCAGCAAAATCAGCCGTATAAATTGGAGCAATCGAGCCTCAGTTATAATGACTCAGACAATAAAGTAACAACAGCTTCTTTTGCGCCGTTAACCATTGCTGTACAAGATGCTCTAACAGATATCTTTATATATGTTCCAAATCAATTGGATAAAGAAATTAATGAGGCAACCGTGAATATAAGCAATGGTGTCAATACGTTTGTAATAAAAAGCAGTCCGGATGGAGCGATTCTTCAATCATTAGATTATTCCCTAGAGAGCGGACAAGATGTTATTGCAGCTAGCATACAAAATAATAATTTGATTATCACGCCTCAAAAAACGGGAAACGCAACGCTCATTGTAAGGGCGACAGATGTGTTTGGCACTTCAGTGTCAAAGCGTCTAAACATTACTGTTGTAAGTACACCGCCTGTCATTCAAGCTGATGATTATATCGAATTGTTTGCTGGAAACACAAAAGCTTTAAATATTACAGTTACCCCTGCTGATGCAACTCTAAGGTGGAAGACGGCAGATGAAAATATAGCTGTGTTTTATCCTCAATCACAGCAAGTATACGGTGTCTCTCCAGGCACAACCTCTATTATTGTTACGGCTAGCAATCAGTATGGAGATACAGTACAACGGACAATTACTGTCAAGGTAAACTCTGTGGAGGTGACTGGCATACGTTTTACACAAGACCCTATTACCATGAAGGAAGGGACTTCTGTAAACTTATATTCCTATATACAGTTTATTCCCGAAAATGCAACGAGAAAGGTGATACAGTACTGGAAGCTTAGCGATTCGGCGCGTGCGACTATAGATCCAAACGGAAATATACATGGAAATATACCTGGGGATGTTATAGTTACTGCCGAAACGGAAAATGGTTTGAAAGCAACAACGACTGTAACAATTACTGGGAGCAGCACGGGTGGAGGAGTTATTCCCGAGTTTGAAGGAAAGCCGTTATTACGCTGGTAATAAAAGACGATGCTTAAGGGGCATCGTCTTCTATTTGTTTTCCGGACTCAATTGTGTAGTCTTCGATAATCGTTTGCAGCTTGTCTGCATACGGCAAAGCATCCATCTGATCAAGCACAACGGATTTATCATATTCCACGACAAAGCGTGATTTTTGATCTTCTTGCAGCGCCCTTGATTCAAGCGGAAGAGAGATGACTTGGTCTGTGGCGCTGAGCAGGTTGCCAAGAGTGCCGAATGTATCTTGGCGTACAGCATTAATCGTCAATTCCTGCTTCGCAAACAGTCCGCCGTGGATTTTAAACAGCGAACCGACTCCGTATAGCTCGGCGTTCTTATCTGTATAAAAGTAAGCGTCAATCGGAGCAGCGTTGTCATTTGTGCTCTTAAATTCGTTGATGCGAGTAATGAGCAAATCATCTTGACAGAGGAGCACGAGCTGCTTATCTTCTTTTCCGATTATGTCTGTACTGTAAATGCTCGCTTTCCCTGTTGCGTATATGGTGGAATCGAATGAGATGCTGTCTTGTTCCTTCTCAAAGTCATACGCGTTGCCGCGAATGACGAGATCCCCCATCACCAGTATGTTTCCTTGAATAGACAAAGGCTTTTTATTGCTATAAATTTCTAGGTCTCCGTTTACGATAAGCCATTGATTGTCGTTAAGTGTGACGTCGCTGTCGATCACAAAGTGCTTTTTGCCTGCATCTGCAGCGCCTGTTCCGGTGCCGATGGAAGAGGAGGTGCTTGTGCTGTCCGTTATAAGAATGGCCGTTTTGGATGATGGTATTCCCGTTGTGAAGTTAAAAGGAAGACCGCTCTTATCCATTACATATACGGACGGATTGCTTTGGATTTTTTGCACAATGGCATTTCTAAGCTGCTCGTCCGTCGGATTCAATATTCCTCCGGTGCTTGGAACATCCTCTTTCTTTATATTGAGTCCCGGGCTTAGCTTGTTCAATTTATCAGCGAAGGTTTGCCGAAAATCTACTGAAGTAAAGGAATCATAAGGCTTTCGAATAATGGGCGGATTGCTGTTTTTATAAAAATATGGTGTAAAGTCCTTTGGATTTTTCAAAGAAAGAAGGTGTGAGCTGGTGCTGCTTGTTTTTGAGCCGTCTGCACTCGTTGTATCCTTATAAATGTCCAATTCTTTATTGATAACTAAGTCACCGCGAATGGAGGGATATAAGGTGTCTTGAGTGGTGAATTTCGGCAAATATTCGAGTGCTCCGCTACTGATTAATGCGTTCGCATAGCGTGCTTGATTTGCGAGATTCACTGTCTCCCCATACACATTCCCGACAACATCCGAAGCTCCGTTCAAATTCAGCGTATTTTCAGACCCTACCGCATATTGTAAAAAGCTTGGCGTCGGTGAAATGAGCACTTTACGTTTAATTGTTTTCGTGATTTCCGGGTGTGCACTGTTCGCGTCGTTTACATACACAAGCGCAAATTCATAGTAGCGTGTAAAGTATGTTCCCAAATCAGGGCTTTTGTTTGGATCTGCATGATCCGCAAGAGCTTGATCCTTAATGGTCAAGACGCTGTTTGGCGAATCCTTTGGTGCTGTATATTTGTTAGTGAGTTCGCTTTTTATGGATGCGATTTTAGCTGTATATTCGCTTTTTGAAAGTCCTTGTAAAGATAAGGCAGAGACCTTTCCTTTAAAATCCGCAATGACTTCATTCATTTCCTCGATAGACTTTTGCGTTGTAATGACATCGTTTTTCCGAATTTCTGTATGTTTCGCTCCGTTAATTGTAATCGAAAAAATGGTCAGCCCGGCCGTTACAAAGACAAGACTGACGAGCAGCACAAGCACAAGTGTATAGCCGCGTTCATTCTTCATCGTATGCCCCCCCTTTAAAATCCAATTTCGCTCGTTACAGCGAGCGGTGCAAGATTAGTATGCTGCGCTTCAAAGACGAAGGTGAGCTGCAGAATGCCGCTTTTGCATATATTCAGAGGCTCCAGTTCATGATTAACACGGGGGAATATCGTTCCTTGTCTTGTGCAAACCATGTCCAGCTCGGAGCCAGTTTTGAGTTTAATGCTGTTGTCTTGTGTAAAAGAATGCGTTTTTGTCGGCTCCCCCTTTTCATTCAGCTCCTGAAACAGCATTTCGCCGTTCTCAATGCGCAAGCGCGCTGCCGGTGCAGTGCTGTTATTATACTCGTAGGTCACGTCGTCTTTTTGAAAGAGAGGCTTGTCTGATTTTCGTTTATAAAACTCAAGTGTTTGTGTCGTCTCGTTATATTTCACATCATCATAATCTGAAGAATAGAGTTGATTCATAATCATAGAGACAACATAATCGGCCTCGTCGCGCAGCTTTGCTTCCATCGTGGTTTTTTGATATGTCTTTAAGCCCATTGTAAAAACGCTGTACATGGAGCCTGCGATAACTGAAACGATGACGAGCGTTCCGAGCAGCTCAATCATAGTGACGCCGCGTTCGTTTTTTACTAGATTAGCGAATCGATTCATGAGCGATGCTCCCTTCTAGCAATACGCCTTCTTTATCGTCTGTTGCATTTAAATCTACGTATACAAGCATACGAATCGGTGAGTAGGATGCATCTGTTGTGCTTGGGGTTTTGTTTGCGTCCGATTCCTGCAGCTTCTTTAATGTATTTGAAATGGTCTCGGATGAACGCTTGCCTGATTGCGCCTTTTTAATGCTGTCCAAAATTTCACTCGCTTGCTGATCTCCCCAATTTGACGGAAGTAAAAATACTTGTATATTTTTGTCATATGTTAAGCCGTTTACAGTCGGAGAAAGGATTTTTTCACAGCTTTCTTTTTCCGCGTCTGGAAACAGCTTTGCTGTTTCTGTTATATTGTCCGGCAGCTGAATGGGTTTCTCTTCACTGCAAATTGCGGTGCTGTCAATTATGGCAACGTTATGATTTGGAAGTGCTAAAAGGTAACCGTGCAGCAAATCATAATCTTGCTTCTCGAAATAATGAAGTACGCCGCGCGCAATATTGACAGCGACTGTTTTAGACTGATTTTCTTTCGTAAATAAGTAAGCCTTTGGAAAAACGGCAAATAATCCAATGGTAATAATAGATAAAATAGTGATGGATGCGAGTACTTCTACGAGAGTGAGGCCGTTTTCACATTTTTTTTGCATTTCCACCCTTCTTTCCTGTAATTTCTTAGTATAATATAATGATATATTGTAAAAGTGATACTATTTTATTTTACAGAAGAGGTGCAGAAATGGAATACATATTTCCAACATTGTTGGCATCAATTTTATTATTTTTTATTTTGTTTTTTATAAAAACAGGATTGTCGCAAATCGGAAATGTGATAACAGCCCTTTTATCCTTTATTCTTGTTTTGATCGTTCTGTTATTACGAAGCATATTCCCGCTTTGGCAGGCGTGTCTGCTCGTACTGCTTTTGGGGCTATGTGTAACGTATCTTTTGCAGACGAAATTTTCTCATCGGGTATTCGCGGCGGCGAATCCAGAGGATGTTTCATCTGAAGCTGTGCCAGAGGAGGATGCGTATTCTTTGTTTTTAGATAAGTACAAGGATAAGTACGAAAGCACTTCGGAGCTTTTATTTGAAAAAACAGAGCCGACAGATGAAGGCGGTTTGGAAGAGCTGCTGCAGCGGAATAAGAAGGAGGAAAATCCGCTGTGAAGATACGTTCTATGCGATTGTTTATCATTGTTTTATTGTCCACCATATTTATTTTTTCCATGCAGTATGGTTTAAGTGCCGTTATGATGAAGCTGTTTGATACAACAAAAGGCTTTTCAAAAGGTACAATTGTCGGAGCAGTGGATATTGGCGGGGAAGTAAAGGAGCAGGCAGAGGCGGACCTGGGCAAAAAAACGGAGGCTTGGGTCTCTGAATCCCGCATTCAGCTCGTGTATCAAGATGTTGTCATCGCCATACCGGCATCCATGTTTATTTTTGACGTTGTCGATAGTATCCAGCACGTTCAAAATGGGAAGCACACGCCTCTTACAGTAAGTATTAATAAGGAAGAACTGCAGACGCTTCTGCTTGATAAGCTAAACGGGGAAATTGCTGCTAAGCTTGATATGAAAAAGCTGGAGGGCGAGCTTTTGAAGGCGGCTGCTTCGTTTACGCCCAAAATGAATGTGCCTGTTATCAGCTTGTTGGATCAGGCTGGTTCTAAAAAGACAGTCGCCCAAGGTACGGTTTTGGGTGCTACAAAATATACGGGACTGCAGCAATGGGCCGAGCAGTATGCAACACTTACAGTGCCGCCAAAGAGCGAGGTTTCATTAGCTAAGCTTGTGAAAGAAAAAAATGTACAGGCTGACAACGAGACGTTGAGCGTATTGGCCACTCTTATGTATAAAACGATTTTGCCGACAAATTTCCAAGTGCGCCAGCGCAGCATCAGCTTACATTTACCGCCATACGCAGAGCTTGGGGAAGAAGCTCGCTTTGAAAAGAACAGGGCGGATTTTGTGTTTTACAATCCAAATGAAACGCCTTATATTCTTAAGTTTGAGTTAACAGACAATACTGCGCGCCTTTTTGTGGAGGGGCTGCCGTTTGTGCATGTGTATGCGGTGAATCGGCAGGAGATTTCGTCTATCCCTAAGCAAACGGTGGTGGAAGCTGTTATGGCAAACGGAGCTAAGCATGATGCCGTAGTGCCGCAAAGTTCCGGGGAAGATGGGTATGTTGTAAAAGTATATCGCGAATTGTACCGCTCCAATGGTTCGTTCGTAAAGCGTGAAAAGATGGCAGAGGATTATTATTTGCCGACCAATCAAGTGAAATGGGCTTTGGTTCAGCCGAGAACACAGCCTGTTACACCTTCGACTGCCGCTCCTCAAACTGGATCGAATCAGTCTGGAGTTTCAGAGCAATAAAATGAAGCTCTCGCAATCCCATCATCTCAAGCGTCTTCAACTGCAAAATAAGGAGAGAAAGATATGAAACGTGTACGTCTTGGTGATTTACTCGTACAGCAAGGTTTAGTAACACCTGAGCAGCTTCAGCAAACACTTGCTGAAAAAGATCCGGTTCAAAAGCTCGGTGATGCTTTGCTGCAGCGGGGCTATATAACGGAGCAGCAGCTCATTGAAGTGCTGGAGGTTCAGCTTGGCATTCCTCACGTCAGCTTATACCGTTATCCGTTCGATGAGTCATTGTTTCATCTGATACCGAAAGAAACGGCAAAGCGAAATTTAGTGGTACCGCTGAAAAAGCAAGGAGAGAAGCTGTACGTGGCAATGTCTGATCCGATGGATTATTTCGTTATTAACGATTTGCGCCTTTCGACAGGCTTTCAAATTGAAACGCTTATTGCTATAAAAGATGATATCCTGCGAACAATCAATCGCTACTATGATTTACAGGAATCATTTGAAGGCTGGGAAATCGAAAAAGAGGCTGTACAAGAGGATGAAGCGGTACAGGACAGCGATTCTCCTGCGGCGAAGCTCGTCAACCAAATTGTGCAATATGCGATTGGGCAAAAAGCGAGCGATATTCATATCGATCCGCAAGAAACGAAGGTCGTTATTCGCTACCGCATTGACGGCCGTTTGCACACGGAACGCGTTCTGCCAAAGCATATGTATGGCATGCTGACAGCCCGCATTAAAATTATGGCTGCGATGGATATTACCGAGCAGCGCGTACCGCAGGACGGACGCATTAAATTTAACTATGAGTTTTATCAAGTTGATTTACGTGTCTCTTCTTTGCCGACCATTCACGGGGAAAAGCTTGTGCTTCGTTTGCTGGACTTAGGCAACGCACTGAACGATGTGACAAAGCTCGGATTTAATTCTCTGAATCTGCAGCGCTTTTTAAGCTTAATTCAAAATCCGCACGGCATCGTACTCATTACAGGACCAACGGGAAGCGGGAAGTCCTCTACACTGTATGCGGCATTAAATAAATTAAATAATGAAGACGTGAATATTATTACGATTGAAGATCCGGTGGAATATCAGCTCGAGGGCGTGAACCAAATTCAAGTGAATACAAATACAGGCATGACGTTTGGAACAGGACTCCGGTCCATTTTGCGTCAAGACCCAAATGTGATCATGGTCGGGGAAATACGTGACCGGGAAACGGCAGAAATTACGATTCGCGCCTCCTTGACCGGGCATCTTGTGCTCAGTACGCTTCATACGAACAGTGCCATCGGTACCCTTACCCGCTTAATTGATATGGGCATCGAGCCTTTTTTGCTGGCCTCGTCACTTACGGGAATTGTATCACAGCGCTTAATTCGCAGAGTATGCCGTGACTGCCGGGAGGAACAAGAAGCAACGAAGCGTGAAAAGGAAATTTTCGTAGAGCGCGGCCTTTCTATTGAAAAGGTGCAGCGCGGCAGAGGCTGCCCGGTGTGCAATATGACCGGGTATAAAGGACGGATTGCCATTCATGAGCTCCTTATTGTAGATAGAGAGATGCGCAGCGCAATTGCAAACGGAGACAGCTCCCCTAAGCTTAGGGAACTGGCCGTTCGCAATAATACAATCTTTTTGCTTGATGACGGGCTGTTAAAGGTAAAGCAAGGCTATACAACAACGGAAGAAGTATTGCGCGTTGCAACAGAACAGCAATAAGGAGAAGAGCGAATGAACAAAATGCATGATTTGCTTTATAAAGCTTGTCAAATGAAGGCTTCTGATTTACATATCACAGCAGGTCTCTCTCCCGCGCTGCGCATTTACGGCGAGTTGCATCGGATGCAGGAAGAGCCGCTGCAAAACGAGGATATATATGAAGTGGCAAAAGGCGTAACGACCGAAGAGCAATGGCGCAGGTTCGAAGAGCAGGGCGAGCTTGATTTTTCCTATGAGCTTGAAAAGCTGTCCCGATTCCGTTTGAACCTGTTCCGGCAACGCGGTCTGTTGTCGCTTGCAATCCGCGTCATCCCCAATACAATTCCGGCTTTAGATGATTTGTTTTTGCCGCCTGTTTTAAAACAGCTCCTCGCAAAGCCGCAGGGGCTGCTGCTTGTAACCGGACCGACAGGAAGCGGGAAGTCGACTACGCTTGCTGCTATGATCGATTATATGAATAAAACACAGCGCAAACACATTGTAACGCTTGAAGATCCCATTGAATACGTGCACTTTCATCAAAACAGCATCATTCAGCAGCGGGAGGTCGGACACGATACGAAAAGCTTTGCAAACGGTTTGCGTGCTGCGCTTCGGCAAGACCCAGATGTGATTTTAGTAGGAGAAATGCGTGATTTGGAAACGATCAGCACGGCGATTACGGCTGCCGAGACGGGACATCTCGTGCTCGGGACGCTGCATACATCGAGCGCGGCAGCGACAATCGAGCGGGTTATTGATGTGTTTCCGGCCGAGCAGCAAAATAAGGTTCGTCTGCAGCTGGCCACTGTGCTGATTGCAGCTGTAGCGCAGCGCTTATTTCCACGCATGGACGGAAATGGACGTATTGCAGCGACAGAAATTTTGGTTAACAATGCTGCCGTTTCGAATTTAATCCGCAATGAAAAAATTGAGCATCTTCCAAGCGTCATGCTCACAAGCAAGAGCGAAGGCATGCATATGCTGCAAACGTCTATTAAAGAATATATGGCACGCGGCATCATCTCTTATGAAGCAGCTCTGCCATTTCTGCAAGAACAGGAAAGGATAGAATAATATGCCGCAGTTTCAATATGTTGTTCGAATGAAAACAGGAAAAAAGCAAACTGGTAAAATTACAGCCATCTCTCAGCGAGAAGCTTATGAAAAGCTGAGGGAGAGGGAAATGCGCGTGTTGGAAGTAAAAGAGATGCCCGAAACGCTATTAAACAAAGAAATTACATTCATAAACCCGCTAAAGCTGAAGGATTTTGTCGTGTATCTTCGTCAGTTTGCGACGCTCTTACAAGCAGGCGTTACAGTGGTGGATGCCACGCGCATTCTTGCTAATCAAACGGAAAGCAAAGTATTGCGGTGCGCGCTTGAGAGCATTGAAGATGAGCTGAAAGCCGGACGCGCCCTTTCTGAAGCATACAGCATTCACAAAAGGCTGTTTTCCCGTATGTTCATCAGCATGGTGCGCGCAGGGGAAACAACTGGCCAACTCGATGAGGCATTAGAAAGCATGGCGAATTATTATGAAAAGCAGCTGCGCACCCGTCAAAAAATTCAATCCGCCATGGCATATCCGATTACAGTCGGCATCATCGCGATCGCTGTCGTTATTTTCCTGCTTGTGCAGGTTGTTCCGACGTTTGTTGAGATGTTTAAGGAAAATAATATAGAGCTCCCATGGCTCACAAAAATGGTTATTTCCGCCAGCGGATGGATGCAAAAGGAGTGGTGGATATTTTTTCTTATAGATGTTTTTGTATATTTAAATTTTTTGCTAATCATTCGGAAGAAGGGTAGTAAATATTATTGGGACTATGCTATACTGAGAATGCCTTTAATAGGAAAACTATTACAAAAAAGTGTCATAGCGCGCATGGCACGTACACTCAGTTCACTCGTCTCGAGTGCGGTTCCTATTTTGCAAGCATTAACGATTGTAGAAGATGTAGTAGATAACGAGGTGGTAGCGAGAGAGATTCGCAAATCTCGTACAGCGCTGCAAAACGGAAACCCGCTTTCCGATCCTTTGAAAAAGCATTGGGTCTTCCCGCCCCTCGTCTCAAGCATGATTGCTATCGGCGAACAAACAGGATCACTTGATCAAATGCTCGCAAAGGTTGCAGATTTCTACGAAGCAGAAGTAGAAATCGCTGCTGACCGCTTTAAATCCTTAATTGAACCGGTTATGGTTGTTTTCTTGTCAGCGGCTATCGGTACAATTGTTTTAGCCATAATGATTCCATTGTTTAAACTGTATAATACAATTCAATAGAAATTGAGAGGAAGATTGACATTATGTTTAAGAAGTTCTTAAAAAATGAAAAAGGCTTAACATTAGTAGAATTATTGGCAGTTATCGTTATTTTAGGTATCGTTGCAGCTATCGCGGTTCCGACAATCGGAAGTGTGATTCAGAAATCTAAAGAAAATGCAATAAAAGCAGATGCGCTTCAGGTGTTAAGTGCAGCTAAAACGTACGTTGCTGAAAATGGTATCCCTACAACAACAACTGGAACAATTTCTAAAGATGATTTGGATAAATATATAGATAAAGCAGATTTATCAAATACATACAGTGTAAAAGTATCTAGCGACGGGAAAGTCTTCCAATTAACAACTAACGCTATAACAGTAGGTAAAATTACAATCACATTTAATGATGCTACAGTAAGCACTATTAATGCAGATAAAGACTATGGTAAAAACCGTACTATCAATGCTACAGGTTCAGCAGTAACTACTCAATAAACATATCGCATAACTTAATTTAAAACTATAAAAAGGGTATGAAAAGGAACCTAACCAAGTTCCCTTTCTCATACCCTTTCTTTTATGTAAAAGCGGGTGCGCTTGTACCAAAACGACAGAAAAGGAAGGATACGTATGCTCGGTTTATATATTTATATTTTTATAGTCGGTTTGGTGCTCGGTTCGTTTTATAATGTAGTCGGCATGCGCGTTCCGGCCGGGCAATCGATTGTGAGGCCGCGGTCCGCTTGTCCGTCTTGTTCTCATACGCTGACGGCGCGGGAGTTGGTTCCTGTTTTGTCATACGTATGGCAGGGCGGGAAGTGTCGCAATTGCCGTACACGCATTTCGCCTGTGTATCCGGTTTTTGAGCTTTTAACAGGCTTGCTGTTTGCATTCACATTTTATTGGCTTGGCTGGGATGCAGAGGTGTTCATCGGCTGGACGCTCGTGTCTTTGCTCATGATTATTGTCGTTTCTGACTTATCTTATATGCTCATTCCCAATAAAATTTTATTGTTTTTTATGATTGTTTTTGTGATCGAGCGTATTTGTGTTCCGCTTCATCCATGGTGGGAGAGCATTATGGGTGCTGCGATTGGTTTTATTCTGCTCTTTTTAATTGCAGTCCTTAGCAAGGGGGGCATGGGCGGAGGAGATGTGAAGCTGTTTGGCGTGCTGGGATTCGTGCTTGGCGGAAAACTCGTCATTTTAGCTTTTTTGCTGTCCTGCTTTTTTGGAACGATATTTGGTTTGGCCGGCTTGGCCACCGGTCATGTGAAGCGGGGAAAGCCGATGCCGTTCGGGCCGTTTATTATGCTTGGGGCGTTAACGTCGTACTTTTTTGGGCATCGTTTGATTCAATATTACATTTCATTTTTTTGATAAGCGGTGGGGATAACTATGGCATTTCTATTATCAAATAAAAAATCAGTCGGTTTAGAAATTAAAGATTATGTCATTCGGTATGTGGATGGAAGAAAAGGCACGGCCTCTCCTATGACATCGTGGGGGGAGATATATGTGCCGCCCGGCGTGCTTCGGAACGGTGTAATCGTGGATGCCCGGGCGTTTGAGGTGATTTTACGCAATTGCGCGGCAAAGTGGGGTCTGAAAAATAAGCAGGTGCATTTTGTGGTTCCAGATACGTATGTGGTAATACGCAAACAAGCCATTCCTGCCGATATTACGGAAGAGGAAATCCGCGGCTACATTTTCCTGGAGCTTGGACGGAGCATTCATTTGCCGTTTGAGCATCCGACGTTCGATTATGTTGTTCTTGGAGAAAAAGAGGATAAGCAGGAAATTTTATTGTTTGCCGCTCCGGAGGACCTTGTCGTGTCATATGCAGAAATACTGGAGAAGGTGAAGCTGCACCCGGTTTCGGCAGAGCTTACTTCCATTTCCTTCAGCCGCTTGCATCATGAAATGGAGCAGCCAAAAGAGGAGAATGTGTTGCTATTGAAGCTGGATGCATTCGATGCCAACATTACGATTTTTCAAAACGGTACACCTGTGTTTATGCAGCATCATAGCTTCTCCTATGAGGGAGCGATTGAAGTGACTCCTGCCGGGATGGAAGTACAGGACCATGTTCTTATTATGAATGAGGCAACAGGGCTGTTTGAAGAAATTGGTCGTATTTTACACTTTTATCAATATTCTTTTGCGGCAGGTGCAGCAGCCATACAAAAAATGCTGCTTGTGGGAGATCACCCTCTTATGCAAGACATGCATGCGATGCTGCAAAACCGTTTTCCCTTTATGATTGATCACGTTTCTTATCCATCCATTGCAGCGGAAGACAAGGCACTTCATTCTAAATACTATCCGTCGCTCGGTCTCGTGTTAAAAGGAGTGTAGTGTATGGTAGCAAATATTAACTTATTGCCAAAACGCGAAAAAGAAACTTCATCTTCTCTTATACTAGTAGTGACTTTTCTTGCCGTTCTTCTTGCCGGAGGCGGCTGGATGTACTATAAGATCAATAGCATAAATGAAGAAGCGGCGGCTGTAAAAAAACAGCTGCTCGTCGCAAAAGTACAAACGGAGCAGCATACAGCGAATGCCGTGCAGTCGCAGCAAGCTGCAGAGCAACTGGTTCAAGGGCTGAAGAAGCTGGAAGCAGACCAGGTGAAAACTGTTCCGCTGTTAAAGAAGACGACAAGCTTTTTGCCGGCAAGAGGCGTGTTTCAAGCATTTTCCTATAAAGAAACCGGGATTATGATTATAGAAATTCGCTTTGATGACAAGAGCGCAGCTGCTTATTTCTACAGCCGCTTGCAGGAAGAAGACTGGGTGCAGGAGGCGAAGCTTTCTTCATTAAAGGCGATTGAGGTGCAGGACGAGCAAGGTAAGGCAGCCGGCATGCCGCGTTATCTTGCACATTATGAAATTACCGTAAAAAGAGATAAGGCGAAAGCGTTGGAGAAGGAGGAGAAGTCATGAGTATTCACTTTTCCAAAAAGCAGCTGCTTTTGTTCATGACGGGCCTTTTAATTGCAGGTCTGTTATTTACATATATATATTTTGCCTTGCTGCAGCCGGTTCAGTTAAATCGACAGCAGCTGAATAAAGAGCTAAAAACAGAAAAAGCGATCAAAGCGAACAGTTTGCAGAAAAAGGCCGCCGACGACGGGGCATCTTTAACCGATTATATGCAAAAGCAGCTCCCTGTTAAGCCGATGCTAGATCAATACATATTAGATTTAACAAAAGCAGAAGGATTGTCTGGTGTGACGATCCAAGCTGTTGCGCTTCAAGATACGAATACTGTACAAGCTTCACGTGAACAACAAAAGACTGCGAACGGGGCAGTGCCTGTTCCGCTTATGTTAACCGTTGAAGTGAAATATGACGTATATGAGCAACTGCAAACCTTTTTAAAGGAAGTGGAGGAGCTGCCGCGCGTGACGTATGTACAAGGAATCGATTTTAAGGGACGGGAGGAAAGTTTATCTCCCGACGCAAAGCAGGAGCCCTACAGCTGTACGCTAACATTAACAACGTATTATATGCCGTTGAAAGACTTGGAAAAAGGCACTCCCGATATTGAGCTGCCGCCGCTTTGCAAAGAACGGACAAATCCGATTGAACCGCAATCATGCAAATAACCTGCAGAAAACTTGCAGGTTATTTTTCGTACTCCAAAAATTCAATTCGGTTTCCGAACGGGTCATCAACAAAAAACCTTGTTCGTCCTTCAATTGCTGGCTCTTCCTTTATAGACACGCCTGCTTGCTCTAAATGGGCGCGAAATTCATTGATATTCTCTACACAAAAAGCCGGGTGTGCTTTTTTCGCCGGAACAAAGTTCTCTTGCACGCCAATATGTATTTCTTGCTTGCCGCATACGAACCAGCAGCCGCCGCGTCCTTGCAGGTTGGCGGGTTTCGGGATTTCAGGCAGTCCAAGCTTGTTGCCGAAAAATTCTCTTGCCTGCTCTTCACAGCCTTTCGGTGCAGCTAATTGCACATGATCGATGCCGGTAAATGTAAAGCTCATATAACCCCTCCGTTCTTTAACTTCAACACAATAACATTTTACTATATCTTCCTGTCGTTGTGTTGGTATAGAGAAAAAATAAAAGACCGCTGCGGGTCTCTTACGTTAAGCTTTTGCCGCTGTTTTTAAGCGGATCAGCTCTTGTGCGTCATCTGAAGCCTGTTCTTTTACTGGTGCAGGTTTGCTTAAATATTGATATACCATGCCGACGAAAACAGCACCGCCGACAATATTGCCAAGTGTCACGGGAATGAGGTTGTGAAGAGCGCCCGCCAGTGTAATCGTATCAGGATGCGGAAGCAGCAGGGCAAGCGAGAACAGGGACAGATTTGCGATACTATGCTCGTATCCTGATAAGAAGAAAGCAAATACAATGAGCATCATAATAGCGATTTTCGCGCCGTCTCCTTTCACGCGTGACGGCAGGAAGCAGGCAAGGCATACGAGCCAGTTGCAAAGAAGCCCCTTAAAGAACAGGTGAGTTGTTGTTGCGTTCATTTTAATGCCTGCAACTTGATTCAATAAATGCTCGTTACTGATATGTTCAAAAATGCCGGTCGCATAGAAGAGGATAGCGAAGAACACAGCGCCAATTAAGTTGCCTGCATAACAAGCGGTCCAATTTTTCAATGTATCCATTACCGTTGTTTCCTTACGCATCGTTGCAACAGTGAAATACATAGTATTTCCGGTAAACAGCTCAGCTCCTCCGTACATAATTAATACGAGTGCAGTGCCAAAAAAGAAGGAGGAAGCCAAGTATGTTGCAGGCGAATTTGCTGCCCGGAAAAACTCTCCCAGTTTAAAGCAAACGATAATGACAAATCCGATATAAATGCCTGCAAGCGCAGCGCGCAGCAAGTATTGCTTCGGGTTTGTGTCCAGCATCTTTTTCTTTTTAACAGCGAGTTCTACTAGATACTCCATTCCTTGTTCCATAAGGAAGCACCTCTTTAATATGTTAGTATTAGTTTGTGAAACAATTCACATAATTTAAGATACGCCTGTTTGGATGTTCTTTCAATAGTCTTTTGCATCTGTCATTAAATATACACACTTCTCTGAAAAAGGCTTACATTTTCTCTCGCAAAAATAGAACTTTATGTAGTGATACGGAGAGTCATGGCCTGGACAGATAAAAGCGGGCAGAAGGCTCTGCCCGCTATAGCCATATGATATAAGATTATCCACGCAATTGGCTTTGTGCCATTGCAACTAAACGCTTTGTTACTTCTCCGCCAACAGAACCGTTAGAGCGAGCTGCTGTATCAGATCCAAGACTTACGCCAAATTCGCTGGCGATTTCATATTTAAATTGATCAAGCGCCTGTTCAACGCCTGGTACAAGCAATTTACTTGTGCGTGCCATTGTGTTAGTCTCCTTTTTATTCATTCCAGCGAGTTGCTGGTACTACTATCATGCGGCGAATCCCGTTTTCGCATACTCGGAAGTAACAGGGCAAGTTAACAGTTCTTGGATAAAAAGAAAAGCGGATCCGGCTTGTTCAGGTGCAGAGTCCAAGGTTCTTCGTCCTAAAAGGCGCTTTTTTCCTTTTTGTGGCGGAGGTCCTTGGACGGCAGCACCTAGCCGGAGGAGCTAGACATAAAGAAAAGCGGAGCCTTCGAGGTGCAGAGCCCAATACTCATCATTCCTTATCCATCAAAAAAGAGCAGCCGGAGCTACTCTAATTTTAAGACGGCTGCTGAGCCTTCTACCACCAATTTATCGAATTGATTGTAGACGTTTGTTTGCAGCGTAATAATTTTTTTGTCATCTCGTTTTTGAATGACTTCGGCAACGACGCGAATCGTATCTCCGATTTTCACAGGAGCTTTAAACGCCACATTTTGAGAAAGATATATGGTGTTTTTGCCTGGCAGCTTTGTGCCTAAAATCGTGGAGATATAGCTTGCAATCAGCATGCCGTGCGCAATGCGCTCTTTGAACATTGTGGTTTGGGCAAATGCATCAAGCAGATGCACAGGGTTTACATCACCAGTGAGCTGTGCAAATGTTTGAATGTCCTCGTCTGTAATCGTTTTGACAAGAGAAGCTTGATCTCCCACGTGAATACCATCATACCGAAGCTCAGGAACTTGTTCTGCTTCTTTAAATAGATTCATGTCATCCTCCTTTTTTCTTATGCCGAAAAATGCAAGCGATAAGGATGAGAGTCGAGACAGGAACAGACGAGTTTCACTGGCGCCATGAAGCCACATTTTTCTTATTTCGCAAAAGGAAATACGTGCTTGGAGCTCTCTTCTACCTTCTTTACTAAGTCGAGCTGCATGCTTTTTAGCTCTTGTAAAAAATTTTCCATTTGTTTTTGAACCTCTTCGCGCTGCTGCTGATGCTGGGAGATGAATTGCTTCAGCGTTTCTTCGAATTGTCCGCTTGTTTGAGAAAGAACGGACAGAGATGCTTTTGCAGGAGATACAGAAGCTTGCTGCATTTGCTGGGACAGGTCGTTCCATTTTTCTTGCCACTCATCGATTTGAGCAGAGAACTGACCGCCCGTAAGCTGCTTCATGTAATCTGTATATTGTGTACTCATTTGAGACGCGTACTGCTTTATTTCTTGTTCCATTGCTTCCATGCCTTCCGTTAGTTTATGAAAGGCTTCTTGCTGCTGTTTCATTGTTTCAAGCGTAAACTGCTCCATTTGTTTTCCAGCAGAAGTAAGCAGAGAAAGGGAATGAGACCAATTGCTCCAAAATGATTCGACCATCTCGTACGGTTTGTTTTCCATGACTTAACCTCCAAATATTTTTTTACATATTGTGAATGCAGGTTATTCTGCAGAATCACCGCTGTTTCTGTCTGTTTCCTTGGTGTTTGGAAATGGGAAGAATGCGTTGGCATATAAGTTGAAGAACGTACCCAGCATTTTTTGGTATTGTTCAAAGGAACAAGCACATGTTGCGAGATATTTCTCGCCGTACTTTGTTAAAGAGTAAATGCGCTTAGCAGGGCCGCCTTCGCTTGTGTCCCAAGTAGAGGAAATTAAATTTTCCTTTTCGAGCTTTCGCAGTGTTCGATATACATTGCCTTGGTCGATAGAAGAAAAGCCGATATCTATCAACATCTGAATAAGCTTATAGCCGTGAAGACTCCAGTCTTTTAAACAAAGAAGAAGGAAAGGAACAAGGAAGTTTTTTGGCATGGAGTTTAATGATTTGGCTTGTGTTTCTTCAAACACTTCGTTTTGTCCGGGTTCATTTTTTAGCATGATACGATCACCTCATGACAGCTTGGAGAGTGGTAATTATTTCTTATATGTGTAATTTACACTTATCTGTTTTGAAAGTCAACAAAATGATTGAAAATAAAAAATAATTAAATAAGCCCTTGTCACAATGGGAAAAATATTGGAAAATAAAAAATAGGTTGAATTGTTTTTTTAAAATATAACAAAAGGGGTGTGAAAGAAATGATTGATCAAAAGTTTGACCCGCTCAAAGCGTGGAAGGAAGTGTACGACCAAACAGAAAAGTATTGGGGAAAAACACTGAATGATACGCTTGGCACAGAGGAGTATTCCGCTTGGATGGGCAGTGTTTTGGATGTAAATGTGTTTTATCAGAAAATGCTAAATGACGTCACAAAGGGATATTTAGAAAAGATCAACATGCCGACTCAGGAGGATATCGCCCGAGTTGCATCTCTTGTTGTGAATTTAGAAAGCAAAGTGGATAACATCGAGGAGCTTCTCGAAGAAAAAGTAGATACTTTAGAGCAGTCTTCTGCTGCAAAGCGCGATATGACGAAAGTGAAGAGCGATCTTCGTCTTTTGGAAAGCAAAGTAGATAAAATTCTGGAGTATCTGGAAAAAGCAAATCAACCAAAAGAGTCAAAGCAGTAAGCTTTTTGATTCTATAGATGAAACATCATACCATACAACACATTTTAGGGGGAGCAGAAATGACTCATTTAGAAGGAAGAGTAGCAATCGTAACAGGCGGGGCAAAAGGAATTGGAGAAGTAATTACAACAGCGCTTGCAAAAGAAGGGGTAAAAGTAGTCATTAACTATAACAGCAGCAAAGATGCAGCAGAGGCGCTAGTAAACAAGCTTGCAGCCGAAGGGTGCGAAGTATATGCATGTCAAGCGGACGTATCTAAGTTAGAAGAAGCAAAAGGTCTTGTGGAAGAAGCGGTACAACGCTTTGGAAAAGTGGACATTCTTGTAAACAATGCGGGAATTACAAGAGATCGCACGTTTAAGAAGCTAAGCCGTGAGGACTGGGATCGTGTAATCGACGTAAACTTAGGTAGTGTCTATAACACGACAAACGCTGCCCTTCCTTACATAACAGAATCTGAAGAAGGTAGAATCATTAACATTTCCTCTATCATTGGTCAAGCGGGCGGATTCGGCCAAACAAACTACTCTGCGGCGAAGGCAGGAATGATTGGATTCACAAAATCACTGGCACTTGAGCTTGCAAGAACAAATGTAACTGTCAATGCAATTTGCCCTGGATTCATCGGTACAGATATGGTGGCGGAAATGCCAGAAGCAGTTCTTGAAAAAATTGTTGCGAAAGTTCCGAAGCAGCGTCTTGGCACACCGGAAGAAATCGCTAAAGGTGTTTTATATCTATGCCGTGACGGCGCATATATTACAGGTCAACAATTAAATATTAACGGCGGCTTATACATGTAATCGAAGTTTTAAAAAATAAAAGAGGTGCATTTGCAAGAATGCACTTCTTTTTTGAAACGAGGAGGATAAAGAATGGCAACGTTGTTACAGGAATGGGAAAAGCAATTGGAACACTATCCGGAAGAGTATCGTCAGGCATATAAACGCCTCAAGCGTGCAGGCGATGTGTTATGGCGTGAACCGGAGCCGCAAGTCGGCTTAACGCCAAAGGAAGTCATCTGGACAAAGAATAAGGCGAAATTGTACCGTTATGTTCCGAAGCAGGAGAAAACGAAGCGCGTGCCGCTCTTGCTCATTTATGCTTTAATCAACAAGCCGTATATCATGGATTTAACGCCTGGAAACAGTCTTATTGAATATTTGGTGGACCGCGGCTATGATGTATACATGCTGGATTGGGGCACATTCGGGTTAGAAGACCGTCACCTAAAGTTTGACGATTTTGTAATGGACTATATTGCAAAAGCGGTGAAGAAGGTGCTTCGCGTATCTGGCGCGGATGAAATTTCTTTGCTTGGCTATTGCATGGGCGGGACGCTTACGTCCATTTATGCAGCGCTTCATCCAGAAGTTCCGATTCGTAACATCGTTTTCATGACAAGCCCGTTTGATTTCTCCGATACAGGGTTGTACGCTCCTTTATTAGATGAAAGATATTTCAATCTTGATAAAGCAGTAGATACGTACGGAAACATTCCTCCGGAGATGATTGATTTCGGCAATAAAATGCTAAAGCCGATCACAAACTTTGCCGGTCCTTATGTAACACTTGTAGACCGTTCTGACAACCAACGCTTTGTGGAAAGCTGGAAGCTCGTTCAAAAATGGGTGGCAGACGGCATTCCGTTTCCGGGTGAATCGTACCGTCAATGGATCCGTGAATTTTATCAGAAAAACAAGCTGATCAACGGCGAGCTTGAAATTCGCGGACGCAAGGTAAAACTTGAAAATATTAAGGCAAATGTGCTGAATATCTCTGGAAAACGGGATCACATCGCGCTGCCTTGCCAAGTGGAAGCGCTCCACGACCGTATTTCAAGTAAAGACGCTGAATATGTATGCATCCCTACAGGACATATGTCCATTGTGTATGGCCCGACAGCCGTGAAGCAAACATATCCGACAATCGGCGACTGGTTGGAGAAACGCTCTGACTGATTGTGCAGCCTGCTGAGAAGCAGGCTGTTTTTTATTGTGGACAATACGTATTTCTTGTTCATGCCGTAATATACTAGTGGCACACATAGTATGGAGAAGTTCTCTGCCTAAGAAAGGAACTTTTTTCTAATTCGTTAGCGGAGGGCTGGCGGCAGCACCTAGCCGGTGGAGCTAGACATGCCCCTTTATTTTATACTTTCTTAAAAAAAAGCAGGGACATTCCTGCTTTAGTCATTGATGCCAAACTGCGGGTGCATGAAAATGTCTGGACCATTATCCAGTTGTTTTCGTTCCGCAAGCAGCTCTTGATTTTCTTCTGCTGTCCATCCGATATCGTTGGTCGGATGAATCCACTCATTTCCTGCCATGATGAAAGGGTCAACTTCATCGCTCCAGTTATTTAAAGGGCTGTCCGGGGAATCATATAGGCTGTCTCCAATTACAACTCCGTACTCATTCACAAACGGGGGCTCCATCGTAATGCCGGTACCTTTAAAGGATGGAAAATTCATTTGATGCGGGATTGTTTCATCCAAAATTGGAGAAGGGACATTGTTTTGATCCATCATAGCTACACTCCTTTTTAAATTTATAATTCACTCATATATGATTGGCAACCTATGCTGTTCGCAGTGTATGACACACAAAAAAGGATAAACCTGCTTGTTTAGTCAAAAGACACTGGAGGGTACTACACACGGCAGGCGCGCTATGTCTACCTAAAAGAATTTTGCACGTTTTTTTCCGTGCTAAGTTTTTCTCAATATAGTGTGACCATCAGAAAAGAAATATTCTCTTTTACAAGGTGTTAAAAGTTACCACTTATGCTGTTACACACTTGTTACATACTAAAGTTGTAATGTTCACACTTTTTCATGAGGAGAGATTACGATGGTCAAACGAAAAGTAGCCTATAAGCCTGCGACAAACCATAATAAAACACCTAAGGAAAGCTTGCCGGACGGTGAATTTGCAGTAGAATACGCAAATGAAGACATTGCAAAATACGCAAACCGCAACTCGAAAAAAGGAAAGAAAAATATATAACAAAAATGAGGCATGGTTTCATGCCTCATTTTTGTGCTGCTATCCATTTATATAAAAATAACAAATCTGCCGCCCAAATCAGTCCGAAGGTAAGGAAACAAGCGAGCCAGTACCAAAGAATGGTATTGATTTCTTGTTTCATATAAATGCGGTGGCCGCCGATTCCGCCTAAAAAGAGCCAAATCAGTAAAGCAAATCCGAATGATTTGCGTTTTGTCTCATGCATATGCGTTCCCCCTTCTTCCATACGTATGAAGGAAAGAGAGATAGAAGAACGTTTAACTTACGGAAGGCAGATGGGAAAAGGCGTCTTTACGCGCGCCATACAGCTCACACTGCAGCGTTTTTGGATTGAAATATACCAATACAACAGAGGCGTTCTCCACAATTTCGCCATGCTGTATAAAGTGTGTAAAATCAAAGGAAATAGACTCGATAATCGTATGCTTATGCAAATCTTTATCAGACAAACCAAGAGCAGCAAAATCCTCTCCCAATAGAGCCGGCTGTTCGGCAATCGCTTGATAGTAAGAAGTAAGATTTTGTTTGTCGATCCGTTCATCCCACCACGGCTTGCGAGGTTTATATTTATGATTGCGCAAGTAGTCGACTTTCATCAAATCCTTAATGACGGGAAGCTGCGGCACGTTCTTTTCTTCTAAAAATTGATACAGACGCTTAAAGAGGTCCTCCAATTGATGACCGATACGAGCCCAGCCCTGTTCGTCCCAATGGCTGCCGAAATCCTGGAAGAGGTCGAACGGCGTTTCGAACACTTCTGTCACGAGATACTCCAGTGTATAATCCATACGGTGTGCGTTCCAGTACTTTTCTAATACGTCTTCTACTTGTTTAATACGGATAATATCATCAAACGGAAGAACGTTGTTTCCAAGAATTTCATATGGTGCATGATTCATATACACGTAGTTATGATCTTTTGCGCGTAAGCGAAGACCTGTGCCTCGAAGCATTTTCAAGAAACCGAGCTGCAGCTCTTCAGGACGCATCGCGAATACATCGTTGAATGTTTTCTTAAAGGAATGATAATCCTCCTCAGGGAGTCCGGCAATTAAATCTAAATGCTGATCGATTTTTTGGCCGTCTTTTACCATTGTTACGGTGCGAGTCAGCTTTTCAAAATTTTGGCGCCTCATCACAAGCTCATTCGTTCGGTCATTCGTAGACTGAACGCCGATTTCGAAGCGGAACAATCCCGGCGGCGCCTGCTTGTTCAAGAAGTCAATGACCTCAGGGCGCATAATATCCGCTGTGATTTCGAATTGGAACACAGTGCCAGGAATATGCTCGTCAATTAAAAATTGGAACATATCCATAGCGTAGCTGCGGCTTATATTAAAGGTGCGGTCCACGAATTTAATGACTCTTGCACCGTGCTGCATCAAATAGCGAATATCGTCTTTAATGCGCTCACGGTCAAAATAGCGAACTCCTACTTCAATAGAAGATAAGCAAAATTGGCAGCTGAACGGACAGCCGCGGCTTGTTTCAATATACGCAATCCGCTTGCCTAAATGGGGGATATCTTCAGGGAAGCGGTAAGGGGACGGAATTTCATTTAAGTTCAGCTTTTCGCGCTGCGGCTTCATAACGAATGTACCGTCTTCTTTTACAAAAGCAATGCCGTCCAGATTTTCGTATTGTTTGCTGCCTTGTATTTCAAAGAGAAGATTCTTAACAGCTGCTTCTCCTTCGCCAATGATGATGAAATCAATTTCAGGTACGCGCTCAAGCCATTCTTTTACGTCGTAAGTTATTTCCGGTCCGCCTGCAAAAAGAATGAGATCTGGATTAATCTTTTTTAGCATTTTCATAACTTGAATGGTTTCTTCAATGTTCCAGATGTAGCAGCTGAAGCCGATTACATCTGGATTGCGGCGGTATAAATCCGTTACGATGTTCATCGCCGGGTCTTTAATCGTATACTCGGCCATTTCTATGCTGAACTCCGGCGCAGCATAGGCCTTAATGTAACGGATGGCCAAGTTTGTATGAATATATTTTGCATTTAATGTGCTCATTATAACGTTCATGTTATCTACCTCAACTCTAGTTTTGGTCATAGTTTCGACACTTTCCTAGTATAGGCATACTAAGGAAAAAAGACAATGGAAACAAAATGTTTCTGAAGAAGTTGTTTGTAAGCAACTTTTTGTACACTTTTCAAGCGGCCTTTCATATACTTTACTATGAGAAAAAAAGTTGACTAAAGGAAAGAAGGGGACGGGTATGAATCAGCGGACACAGGGGAAAATTGAATTTTATGCAAAACTGCTGCAAAAGCTGCAAATTATCAGTGAAAAAGAGAAGCAGGAAATTTTGAAAATAAGCGTGCAAAAGAAAGCCTTTTAAGGGCTTTTTTATTTATTCTGTATCTTTTTCAATAAAATATTTTTTAGGAAATAATTGTCTAAACCATCAGAAAACTTATTGACAAAAAGGTCCTTCTCATGTGATAATTCAATTAAATTTTGAGAATTATCAAAAAACTTTAAAGTAGGAACGTTAATATATAAAAAATACACTGCAGCAAAATTATACGGGGGTGAAAGGATGTTATTTTTTCTTAGAAAGTGGAAGGAATTAAGTGATATTAAGATGGAGCTTGCTTTGCGCGACTGGTTCTATGGAACGAAAATCAGTTTATCTATGCGTGCTTCCGATGAGCCGCTTACGTTCTTAATTAATGCTGAAGGAAAAGACAAAGGGTTATATGCGGAAGATGATTTCATTGTGGTGAACGCGTCGTGTGAACCTGTATTTGAAGCAACAGAAAAGCCGGCCTCCGAATCTTCTTTGCATGCTAATGTATACAAGAAAACAGAAGCAGGCTGCGTGCTGCAGGTTCAAACTGTAGACTGCCACCTCGTTTCAGAAATATACGGCGATCAGAAGGAAGTGACGTTTGAACGAAAGAACGTAACGCGCGTATTCGGACGAGAAGGGATTGAAACTATTACGATTCCTATTGTTGAAAATGAGCAGGCGTTTGCAACCTTGTTTGAAGAGGAAGTGCCTTCCTTTACATCGAGCCGCGGCGCCGTCTTAGTAGAAAATTACGGCCTTATTGTTTGGGCAAGCAAGCCGGAGGAAACAAAGAAGTGGCTTGAAGGCTTGGAATACTTAATGAATTATCATGTTAAATTATTGATGATTAAAGGCGCGCGAAGCTCTGTCATCTAACGAAACTAACACTCCTTAGGTAAGCTGCCTAAAGAGTGTTTTTACTATCAGGAACTACGAGAAATGTAAGCGTTTTAATTTCGGGATCTATATATGAGTGAATGATAAATTCGACATGTCCATGTGCTATGTGCAACCAAATGGATGATTTAGAAGATGCACATCTTGAAAAGCTAATTGCAAAATTAGAAAAGAAAGACTTTCGTGTAAGCCGTGTAGACCGTATTTAAGAGAGGAGAATTCTCCTCTCTTAATTCGGCGAAAACAAAGGCGGACGAGGGGGCAGCAGCTGCGAAACGAATACAAAGTTTGCTTCCTGTTTGATTTTTGGAATATAGGAAGCAATTACACTTGAGGTAATTTCACCGGGAGGGCCGACGTGACCGATTGCGATCATCACAGGCTCTTCCTTTGTTTTTTGCAGCAGCAGATTTGCTTGTTTGGCAACGTGGGCATGCGTATACACATCATCAAAAAATAATTTATTCTCAATAACGGGCACCCCTGCTTCCTTTGCCGTCTTTCGAACGACGCTTTTCGGATTTGTTTTGCTGTCTAAATAGAAGAAACCATGTTCTTTGCAAACGGCAAGCACAATCCGCATGACTCTTGTATCGGCGGTAGCTTTTGACCCCATATGATTGTTCATTCCAATCGCAAATGGCACGTCTTTAATGGCCATTTCAACCCTCTTCCGAATTTCTTCATCACTTAAATCCGTTGTAATGGCGTTTGGTCCAAGCCAGCTTTTCTTTCCTTTAATAGGCTCCATCGGCAAGTGGACAATAACCTCGTACCCCTTCTTATGCGCCAGCTCGGCATCCTCTTTTGTAGAAGGAAGAAACGGCATAACGGCAGCTGTTAACGGAATAGGCAGGGAGAGCATTTTATCTGTTCCCTTCATATTGTTGCCGAAATCATCAATCACGATAGCAACCTGATGATTGGTTTTAGCTGAAGCAATAGAAGGGACTAAGGCAAAGCTGAACATACAAACAGCTAAAAAAAGCTTTCTCAATTGTTATCACCCCTGTGTAAAGAATGTGAGTTTTTGTTAGTTTTTGCAATTTGTAACGAATGTAATCGCACAAAATGTCGAGATGGATATGGGGAAAGTTGAAAAATATAAGGAGTCATGCAGTTCTTTTGAAAGTATGGAAAAAAACGAACGAAAAAATTGTCTATTATTGCGAATGTATTTACAAAGATAGAATTATTTGTAATAATTCTCAAGGTGAGGTTAAAAAATTGTAAATTATAGGGATTGCAGATAAATGGCTGATTGTACATATAACAACGTATTGCTTCGTAAAGATATTGGGGAGAAGGAGAAGGGAGAGACTCATGTTCACGGCAAGAAGAAAGTATGTGATGGACAAGCTGTTGTTGGAAATTAAGGTAAAACAGGAAGAAATGATTGAACTCGGATTACAAACAGGGTTTAACAGCTCCGAAACGATTCAAACGAGCCAGGAACTGGACGTGTTAATTTTAGAATATCAGCGTTATAAAGAGAAAATGGACAAGCCTTCGGGAATTAGCATATTTCTCACCAGCACGCTTCTGAAGAAAAGAGAATTTCTTTCAAAGGCCGCAATTCAATCCATGTTTGCCAGCCTTTTAAAGTTATAATAGCATGCAAAAATCCCTCCGGCCGGAGGGATTTTTTTAAAAGGCAAGAAAGTATTAAGCGGAAAACCTCTGGTTCTGCACCTCGAAGGCATTTTTCGTGATATTTAAAATTACTTGTTTCATATGGTCTTTCGAGCATTGAATTTGAATCGGTTTATTTTCCATTAAGGTGAGAAGAGAAACACCATGCAAATTCGCCTCAGACTGAATAATGAGCGATACTTCTTTCACAATGTCTTTTACATCATATACATTTTGTGCATCTGCTTCATTTTCTTTTTGCATGTTTATCGTATGATAGGCAAGGAGAAGCGCACATACAATAGCGGTAGGGAGAATAACGAACAACACGTATGACAAAACGGTTCGTGCAATTGAATTCACAGCGACTGCTCCCTTTAGTTTATTATTTATACTAGTATATAAAACTTTAGCGTAAAAAAATAATATTTTTGTCGTTTTTTCTTTAAAGAAGTTGAAGTTGCAAATTGCATTCACAATGGGTATATATGGGAAATATATTGACATTTTCCAATTGTTTCCGTTATAATATCTTTACTTTGAGATATTTTAAATTAAAAGGATGAGAATACATGAGTCTGTCATATGAAAAAGAAGATGTTGGATTATCGCTTAAAGTATTTATTGCTTTGTCCCGTGTTCAGCGCGCGTTGATGGACATATCGAACCGGTCTGCTCAAAGCTATGGACTGAATCCGACGGAGTTTGCAGTACTGGAGCTTTTGTATCATAAAGGAAATCAGCCGCTTCAGCAAATCGGTGAAAAAATCTTGATTGCTAGCGGCAGTATTACATATGTTGTAGACAAGCTGGAGAAAAAGGAGCTTGCAGTAAGAAAACCGTGCGGCTACGACCGCCGTGTTATTTTTGCAGAGCTGACAACGAAAGGACGAGAGCTTATGGCGGAAATTTTTCCTCTTCATGAAGAGAAGCTGTATGAAGCTCTTTCTGTACTTGCGGCGGATGAGAAGCAAGAGCTGCTTGCATTATTGAAAAAAATCGGAAAGTATCATATCCCTGGAAAAACTGAAGATTCGAATGACGCATCGTGATGAGCTCTTTTGCGCTGCAAACATAAACGGCCTGAAATTGTGCCAAACGATTTCATAAAAAACTTTGAGAGCTTCTCTTAAAGTTTTTTACAGAGAAAAGGGGATTTCAAAACGGTATGGAATAATACAGGATGTAGCAATAACTTCGAATTTAAAATAGAGGTGAGACGATGAGCTTTGAAAAATATGTATACACAAGACCAGATATGAAAGTGATCGAGAATAGATTTACAGACGCGCTGCAGCAATTTTCAAGTGCTTCTTCTGCCCAGGAACAGGAACAGGCAATGGAACGCATTAACGAAATCCGCAACGACTACAATACGATGGCAAATCTTTGCCATGTACGCCACACGATTGATACGAATGATGATTTTTACAAAGGTGAGCAGGACTTTTTTGATGAAACTATGCCTGTATTAAAAGGGTATGTGAGCAGATATTACAAGGAACTCGGAGGCTCAGCGTATCGTCAGGAGTTGGAGGATAAGTACGGAAGCCAGCTGTTTGCATTGGCAGAATGCGAATTAAAAACATATTCCGATGAAGTGCTGGCAGACCTGCAAACAGAAAATAAATTATCTTCACAATATACGAAGCTTCTTGCATCAGCCAAAATCGAATTTGAAGGAGAAGAGCGTACGCTTTCTCAGCTCGCTCCGTTCATGCAGCATAAAGACCGGGATATGAGAAAGCGTGCGAGTGCCGAGCTTTACGGATTTTTGGCCGAGCATGAAGCAGAACTCGATGACATTTATGATAAGCTTGTAAAAGTGCGCACATCCATTGCGAAAAAGCTTGGATTTCAAAACTTTGTGGAGCTTGGCTACGTAAGAATGTATCGTACAGATTATAACGCCGAAATGGTCGCGAATTATCGAAAGCAAGTGCTGGAATATATCGTGCCGCTTGCAACGAAGCTTCGCGAACGTCAAGAAGCCCGCATCGGTGTTGATAAGCTTAAATTTTATGATGAAGGCTTTGAATATCCGTCCGGGAACCCTGTGCCAAAGGGCAGTCCCGAGTGGATTGTGGAAAACGGCAAAAAGATGTACAGCGAGCTTTCAGAGGAAACAAATGCATTTTTCACATTCATGCTCGACAACAATCTAATGGATCTTGTAGCGAAAAAGGGGAAAGCGGGCGGCGGTTATTGTACATATATTGAAAACTATAAAGCGCCATTTATTTTCTCTAACTTTAACGGTACATCCGGCGATATTGACGTTCTGACACATGAAGCCGGTCATGCGTTTCAAGTGTATGAAAGCCGTGGCTTTGCCGTTCCGGAATACTATTGGCCGACATATGAAGCGTGCGAGATTCATTCCATGAGCATGGAGTTCTTCACATGGCCGTGGATGGAGCTGTTCTTCAAAGAAGATACAGAGAAATATTACTTCTCTCATTTAAGCTCTGCCTTGCTGTTTTTGCCGTATGGCGTGACGGTGGATGAGTTCCAGCACTTTGTGTATGAAAATCCGGATGCAACGCCTGCGGAGCGCAAGCAGGCATGGCGCAGCATTGAGAAAAAGTATTTGCCGCACCGCGATTATGCAGATAACGCATACTTAGAACACGGCGGTTTTTGGCAGCGTCAAGGGCATATTTATAATTCACCGTTCTATTATATCGACTATACGCTGGCGCAAATTTGTGCGTTCCAATTCTGGAAGCGTTCGCGTGAAGAACGGGAAGCAGCTTGGAGCGACTATGTGAACCTTTGTCAGCAAGGCGGAAGCAAGTCATTCTTAGAGCTTGTAGAGGTCGCGAATTTACAATCTCCGTTTGAAGAGGGATGTGTTGAATCTGTTGTGCAGGAGATTCAGACATGGCTGGACAGCGTAGATGACACAAAAATGTAATAATTAATTCAATTTTCTGACTTATTACACATCGACTTTCACTCTCATTCATGGGATAATAAAGGAAAGCTATAGGAAGAACTCCTATATACTTGAATGAGTTGATTTTAGGGGTGCTTCTTTCTGCGGGGCACCCCTTTTTGTATAAAGGGGGAAGAAGATATGGTAAATCAAAAGACGAATGCAAGTGTGAAAACAATTTTAAAGGCGCTGTCATCCACAAGAGAAACGGTCATTCAAGAGCTGGATGGATTAAGCGATACACAGTTAAACGAAAAGCCGAGACGGGAAAAGTGGAGCATTGTGCAAAACCTGCATCACCTTCATTTAGTAGAGCAAGCTGTTACATCCGGCATTACGTATGCTCTTCATAAAAGCGAGCGAAAAGATGTGGCATTGAAGCCTGTTCATTTGACAGCAGATCGTACACATAAAAGAGAAGTGCCCGATCAAATGAAGCCGACAGAAACGATTATGAAGCGGGAGCAAATTTGCACACTGCTGCAGTCTTCCCGCGATAAGCTGTTCCATATGCTGCACAGTGTGACGGATGAACAAGACTTGTTTGAAAAATCGCTTCAGCACCCTGTATTCGGCGAGTTAAGCTTATACCAATGGCTGGAGTTTCTTGACCTTCATGAGCAGCGTCATTTGGAGCAAATACAAGAAGCGAAGCGGGCTTTATTGCGAAAATAAAGAACGGCTCAGGTTGTATGCCTGAGCCGTTTTCTTATACCCGTTCTTGACGGCGGAAGAACAATTCATACATCACTGGGATAAAGGTATTTCATAAAGCATATTTTTCTTATTCTGTGCCATTCTAAAGAAGACAACAGTTGTAAGGAGATGTTCATCTATGAGTGATAAAAAGCGTGAAAAAGCAAGACAGTGGAAAGCACGAAAAGAAAACCAGCAGCCCCACGGCAAAGTGAAATCTTTTGCTGAGCTTGCAGGGGAAGAGAAAAAATAAGAAGAGCGGAACCTTTTAGGCGCAGAAGCTAAGGTTCTACGCCTAAAAGGTGGAGCTAGACATATCGCTGCATGTTATGCTTTTTTTGTATTTGCTGCATCGGGAAAACATAAAGCGAACTTTGTGCCGTCATTCAATTTACTTGTAATACGGATGGTGCCGTTCATTGCTTTCATAACGCTGAACACAACCATCATCCCAAGCCCAGTTCCTTTTTCTTTTGTGGAATAAAACGGCGAACCGAGACGATTCAGCTGTTCTACGTTCATGCCGATTCCCGTATCTTCAATTAACAGTTCAATCACTTCATGCTTTTGAGACACAGAAATTGCTAACACACCGCCCTTTGGCATTGCTTCAATACAGTTTTTCAGAATATTGAGCAGGCATTGATGCAGCTTTTGCCTTTCTCCGTGAATGAAAAACAGATCGTCCGATTTATCGTATTGAATGATGACATTTGAAAAATTCGCCAGCGGGGTAATGAGAGAAATTGTGCTGAATAGCTCTTTCTCTATATCGAGAACTTGTACTTTATCTATACTCGGTTTTGCGAATGTTAAATAATCGGTGAGCACATGATTTGCCTGGTCAATGCCATTAAGCGCAATGTCTAAGTATACCTTTCGTTCATCCTCCGAACAGATATCTGACTGCAGCAGCTGTAAGAACCCTCTTGTAGAGGTGAGGGGATTTCGTATTTCATGAGAAATCGAAGCCGCCATTTCGCCGATCAGCTGAAATTTTTCTGCATTAATCAATTCCTCCTGCAGCTTGACTTGGGAGTTTAAAACTTCTATTAAATACAGCGTCACCATTGTTCCAAATACGTTGCACAGCTCGTACACCGTAATATATTTTATATAGGAATCAGGATGGCCCGCGTGGGCTGCAAAGAAAAGAATCCATCCTAAGGTGAAAATGACGCTCACAAGTATCGCGAGGGCGATTTTTTTCACGAGATTTACTTTTAGAAAAGTCTGATACGTAAGAAGAAGCAATATGTATAAAAGTGATGAGAGCAATAAAGAAGGCAGTACGCCGTCTCCTCCTAAAATTCCCCGATATATGTTCGTAACAGCCCAAACAATCCCGCCTGCTATCGGTCCGCCCGCAAGTGTGCTGATAATGAGCACTATATGGCGCAAATCGAAGCGAAAGCCGTCAAAAGGCTCTGCTGCAAAGGTAAGGCACATAAAGGTGGCCGCTATGCAAAGCAGAATAAACACAAACGCATTCCATTTCGGATGGTTCTTCCCCTGTCGCACCCAAAATAAGTGGTACAGCAAAATGATAACGATGATGAATAGGACATTTAAGAAGAGATGTACGATAAAGAGCTTCAGCGCCGTCCCCCCCTTTTTTTGAAGTTGTGACCCTAATTTAATCATACTATTAATAGAAAGGAATATAAATACAAAATATTTCGAAAATAAAGTAAGAAACAGTTTCCTAGTGTTGTGAAGTTTTATATATGATAGAATGGGTTACGGTATAATTTAAGAAGAAAGTCCATGCTGATGCATGGGAGAGGTTCGCGAACTCCCTCTATAAAAAACTAAGGGAAAACAATATCTTTGGGTATTGTTTCTGTTTTTTAAGGATAAGAAAGCAAAGGGCTTGCGCGCCGGCTGCGCTTTTCGTGGTGTCTAGCTCCGCCGGCTAGGTGCTGCCACCAGAGAACCTCCGCCGACGTATTGGCAAAAAGCGCCTTTTTGGGCGAAGAACCTCTGGTTCTGCACCTGAACAAGCCGGCTGCGCTTTTCTTATTACGAAGTTCAAGAACGCTCTTCTTCTTACTTTCGAAAGAAAAGGAGAATGAGTGAAAATGAAACAGGAAAAAGCAGTTGTTGTATTCAGCGGCGGACAGGACAGCACTACATGCTTGTTTTGGGCGCTGCAACATTTTAAAGAGGTAGAGACGGTTACGTTCAATTATAATCAGCGTCACAGTCTGGAAATTGAATGTGCTGCCAGCATTGCAAAGGAGCTGGGCGTGAAACATACCGTTCTTGACATGAGCTTGTTGAATCAGCTTGCGCCGAATGCCTTAACGCGCAGTGATATTGCTATCACACAGGAAGAAGGAGAGCTGCCATCTACGTTCGTGGACGGACGCAATTTGCTCTTTTTATCCTTTGCAGCTGTATTGGCAAAACAGATCGGTGCAAAGCACATTGTAACAGGCGTATGCGAAACGGATTTCAGCGGTTATCCGGATTGCCGGGATGTGTTTGTGAAATCCTTAAACGTTACATTAAACTTGTCTATGGATTATCCATTTGTTATTCATACACCGCTTATGTGGATTGATAAAGCAGCAACGTGGAAGCTTGCGGACGAGCTTGGCGCTTTTGAGTTTGTCAGAGAGAAAACATTAACTTGCTATAACGGAATCATCGGTGACGGCTGCGGCGAATGTCCGGCTTGCAAGCTTCGCAAAGCGGGATTAGATACGTATACAGCAGAGCGCGAAGGAGCGAAAGCATAATGGAACAAAACTTCTTTGGATTTCGTATCGTAGAAAATCTGCAAAAAATCGGTCAGGATATTGAACGCAAGCAGCTGAAATACCACAACAAACGCGTAATGGTGAGCAAGGAATTTACTTTCGATGCAGCGCATCATTTGCATTGCTACGAGGGAAAGTGCAAGAACCTTCACGGTCATACGTATAAGGTTGTGTTCGGCATCAGCGGTTATGTGAATGAAGTCGGGCTTGCCATCGATTTTGGCGATATAAAAGAAATATGGAAAAACGAAATTGAAGTGTATTTGGACCATCGCTATTTGAACGAAACGCTGCCGCCTATGAACACAACGGCAGAGAATATGGTCGTATGGATTTTTGAGAAAATGGACGAGGCGCTGCAAAAAGGAGAGCGTCCTTTGCAATATAAAGGTGCGCGCACAGAGTTTGTGAGACTGTACGAAACACCGACAAGCTATGCGGAAATGAGACGGGAGTGGATGGAAAGTGAGTAGCATTCCCGTTTTAGAAATATTTGGTCCGACGATTCAAGGAGAAGGAATGGTTGTGGGGCAAAAAACGATGTTTGTCCGTACGGCAGGCTGTGATTATCGCTGTGCATGGTGCGATTCCGCGTTTACGTGGGATGGCTCTGCGAAGGATCAAATTCAGCAGATGAGCGCCGAAACAATTTGGCAGGAGCTAAAAGAAATTGGCGGCGATCGTTTTTCACATGTTACGATTTCCGGCGGCAACCCGGCGCTCTTGAAATCGCTCGGGGAGCTTGTGGCTTTATTGAAGCAGAACGGTATTCGCACTGCTATTGAAACACAGGGAAGCAAATGGCAGGACTGGCTGCTTGAGATCGACGAGGTCACATTCTCGCCGAAGCCGCCAAGCTCCGGTATGGAAACTGATTTTGCTGTACTGGATAGCATTATGGAACGTATGAAAGACCGCAATATAAGCTTGAAGGTTGTTGTGTTTGATGAAGCCGATTTTTCGTATGCGAAAACAGTTCATCAGCGCTACCCGCATGTTCCGTTTTTCTTGCAGGTCGGAAATGAAGATGTGCATACAACAAACGACGAAGACCTTGTATCACGTTTGCTTCGCCGTTATGAATGGCTGATTGAGCAAGCTGTCGATTGTACAGCAATGAATGATGCAAAGGTGCTTCCGCAGCTGCACGCATTAGTGTGGGGCAATAAACGCGGCGTATAAGAGAGGAGATTCATTATGACAGGACGTAAAGATGAAGAATTGCAAGATGTAACATTGCTTGGCAACCAAAATACGAAATATTTGTTTGAGTACGACCCAGCGATTTTGGAGACGTTTGATAATAACCATCCGAACCGCGATTATTTTGTGAAGTTCAATTGTCCGGAGTTTACCAGCTTGTGTCAATAGGGGCACACTTCAGTGGTGACACTGTCGCTTAAACCTCGTGAATTCAGGGAAGGAAAAATTTTACTATCTTCTTAGTAAATATTATTCTAATCCTGAGCCAAGCCTCAAAGAGGAAGGTGCAGAGACTATCGAAATCGCTCAAACGCAAAGCGAGACAAGTAGCGTTTGAGGAAGAGAGTAGAGTACATTGTAATGATGGAAGCGCGAGGGTTCTTATTTCATATCGCAGTGGGATAAGAATATGATATAGTCCACCTGCATATTTGCAGTTGCCAAAAACCGGACAGCCTGACTTCGCTACCATTTACATCAGCTATATCCCAGATATTAAAATGGTAGAAAGCAAATCTTTGAAGCTGTACTTGTTCAGCTTCCGCAATCACGGGGATTTTCACGAGGATTGCATGAATATTATTATGAATGATTTAATTAAGCTGATGGATCCGCGCTATATTGAGGTATGGGGCAAGTTTACGCCGCGCGGAGGCATTTCCATCGATCCGTACTGCAATTACGGACGTCCGGGTACGAAGTATGAGCAGATGGCGGAATATCGCATGATGAATCATGACCTATATCCAGAGAAAATTGATAATCGTTAATAAAGTGAAGAAAAGAAGGATCCGAATAGGATCCTTCTTTATTATGCCTCTTGGACTACTTTGTAATTTTTATGGTTGACCACTGTTAATGGTTCTAGATCAAGGTCTCTATAATTTTCCATGATAGTAATATCGACAATGACGGAGTTTGTGTTGACCTTTTGGACGCGGCCCTGCAATCCATTTTTAAACTCTATGATATCCCCGGCTTCCGCAATCTTCATAAGCATTCTCCTCATAAGCAAATATTTTCGTAGGAAAGGACAAAACTAGTTCTCATTTTCTACTTCTCCTTATTCTGAACTAAAATTTCACTTTTGTAAATGTTTTCATGACAATTTCTTGGAAATAGCCCATGCTTTTACTAAAAAATGTAAGGTTTTTTTCCGGTGGATTATGAAATGTTCTTTTCTCTTGCTAAGAAGGATTCTGTATACGATGTATCGAAATATTGCAACAAGACAAAAGAGTGTATGCATGTGTAACAAAAAGGGGAGCTGTTACATGATAAAGGGGGCAAACGTATGGAAATTGCGGTAATCGCAGTAATTCTTGTGATTTTGCTTGTAAGCCTTATCAAAACTGGAGCGAGTTCGGCTGTTCACCAAAGTACACCTCAAACAAATTACAGTTCATCTGACGGAATTTTGGAAGGCGCAGATTGTTCCTCAGCAGATCGCAGTACAGATTAAAAAGGACAGCTCACGGCTGTCCTTTTGGTTTGTTGCATGTATATTTCGTGCTGCCTTTTTTCGCTGCATGGTATGATAGAGTATAACAAACGATAAAAATAATAGGAGTTCATATGAAAATGGAGCGTGAGTCAGATGCAAATCTCGTTAATCAGACATGGCCGCTCAAATCTGCACTCTGATTTTATGAATATGAAGCAATTTCAAGAATGGCTTGAGCACTATGATAGAGAGGGGATTGCTGAAGAAACGGAATTCCCGAAGGACACGGTTCGGGCTATTCAAACTGCGAAGTTTGTTATATCAAGTACATCCGCGCGTGCCATTCAATCAGCTGCATTGTTAACGAACTCGCTTTCATTTGTACAAAATCCGATTTTTTGCGATGCGGCGCTTCCATCGGTCTTAGGTGCCCCGGAATGGATCAAGCTGAAGCCGCATGGCTGGATGTTTGTGAATCGGATGCTGTGGCTTGCCGGTCATTCTAAAGAGATAGAATCGTACGAACAGGCACGGTTCCGAGCGAGGCAGGCTGTCGATTTATTAATCGGCTACGCGCATTGCTACCAAAAGGTTGCGTTAGTCGGACATGGCTATTTCAATTCTATGATTGCAAAGGAATTAAAGCAGCGCGGCTGGGCAGGTCCCGTTTTCATAAGTCATGAGCATTGGGGCTGTACAACATATACGTACCGCCGCGTGCTTGAGGGTATTCAGAACATGGGATTTACGGTTTCATAAGCATAGCCGGGAGCTCAGGCTGTGCTTTCTTTTGTATATTCTTTGTTAAATGAGCGAACGGTTCGCCGATCAGAGAGACGATTTTATCCTGTGTATATCCAATGCGTTTATAAAGCGAGAATGCGCGGTCGTTGGTAATCTCCACCAATATGGAGATTTTCGTATAACTGCGCGCGCGTGCAGCTTCTTCAGCTGCCCGTATGAGACTCGTTCCGATGCCTTGTCCTTCATATTCAGGGTGCACAGAGAGTGTATCAATATAATATTCGTCATATTCCGCTTCTTTTTCCAGTATAATAGACGGATCGTTATGCAGGCGGCGCAGCTTCTTTACAATCGGAGCATCCAGTTTTTCTGCCTCGCTTCCATGGTAAAGTACGATTATACCAACTACAAGCCCGTCTATTTGTTCTACTAAGCAGTTTTCATAGCTTAAGCGATTGTCAGGCTGCCTGAACCAATATTCGAGCCCTTGCAGCACTTCTTCCTTGGTTGTGCCGCCCGTCAGCTTTACGGCAATGTCGTGAAGGGCGTTATATAGTAAAACAGCAGCATCTTTCCGATCTGCTTGTACAG
Organism: Ectobacillus panaciterrae DSM 19096; assembly: GCF_000430785.1. Classification (GTDB taxonomy): domain Bacteria; phylum Bacillota; class Bacilli; order Bacillales; family Bacillaceae_G; genus Ectobacillus; species Ectobacillus panaciterrae. The sequence continues at coordinate 48,610 of NZ_AUMR01000005.1, read as the reverse complement.
CTTTGCGAATCATAATATAATATTCCTCCTTATTCATACTTTTTATATTAGCACTCTTGTTCATATTTGGAAACCAAGGTAAAATGAAATATTGCAGAGGTGAAAGAAATGGATTCCGCTTTAGTAAACGAGATTTTAGATAAACTGAAAAATGGAGACTTACATGAGTACACCGTAACGAAAGAAGTATTTTATCAGTTTCGTGAGGTGCTTGTACAACGCCCCGACTTCAGGCATTTTCGAGGCATTGCCGCTCATGGGGGTCAAGTGGTATACACATACATGGAGGTTCCAAGGTCTTAAATCGGGCAGCAGAGGAGGTTGGAGGATTGAAGGAATTTGAGCATAAGCGCCTTTCAAGCTGGGACTACATGTGGCAGGACAAAGAGGGAAGAAAATTTGTCGCAGCGCTGTTGTTTCCAGGTCAGAGAAAACGAGAAGGCCGCTATTTATGGGAAATGAAAAAAAGAATTGCAGATGCTTACAAAAGTCAGGACTATGTACCGATGACCATTTTGCATCACGATTCCTTTTTGGATATAGACGCGCGTATTTGGAGTGTACAGGAAGCAGAAAACAGCATTTTGATAAAGGATGCGGCAGGCAATTATTATACAATCCGCATGAGCGACGTTTTGCATATCGGCAAGCAGCACGATGAACGAACAAATGAGTAAAAAAAGCAGCTCTTATAACCGGAGCTGCTTTTTTTATGTATATACAAGTGAATAAAAAAACGTTGATAGTGGGGGGAGATTAAAAGATGTGCAGAAGTGCTCATGGTTCATGCAAGAGGAAACCAGAGAGAAGAAGCATACCATACTCCCTTTTCGTTGCACATAGCACAAAATGTCGAATTCATCATTCACTCATATAGCTAAACGGTAAGGTGTGTCCAACTCACGGGCAAGATGCTCTGGTTTCGCTTTTCTTGAGGAAATTTCCTGTACAGTGTAAAATAAAATAGGAATATTTTTCTATTATTATGAGAAGGGGGCGGAATACATGAAAGAGAAAGCAGTATGGAAGATTAACGGTTTTATCGGATTGGCAGCACTGCTTGTTATTGTAGTGTTTGCATTGTATTTCAGCATTATTCAATATAATCCGCTTTATCTCATCGTTGCCGGCATTCTCGCTATTTTTGTATTAAGCGGCATGACGGTTGTGCAGCCGAACGAGTCGGTAGCGGTCATTTTCTTTGGCAAATATTTAGGAACAATCCGGGAGGACGGCTTTTTCATTACCATTCCATCTATACGTAAAAAAGTATCTTTACGCGTGCGGAATTTTAACAGCGATATGCTGAAGGTGAATGACGTAGACGGCAATCCGATCGAGATTGCAGCGGTCGTTGTATTTAAAGTTACAGATACTGCTAAGGCGCTGTTTGATGTGGAAAGCTACAACGAGTTTGTCAGAATTCAAAGCGAAACGGCGCTTCGGCACGTAGCGACAAAGTATCCGTACGATACAAACGAAGAAAAAGTGTGGTCGCTGCGAGGCAACGCAGAAGAAATTGCAAACGAGCTTGCACGGGAATTGCAAGAGCGTTTAAGCGTATCCGGCGTACAAGTGATTGAAGCACGTTTAACACATCTCGCGTACGCGCCTGAAATCGCGAATGCGATGCTCCAGCGCCAGCAGGCTAACGCAGTAGTAGCTGCCCGTCAAAAGATTGTAGAAGGAGCCGTAGGCATGGTAGAGGCTGCGTTAAATCAGCTGGAAGAGAAACAGGTCGTGCAGCTCAGCGAGGAAATGAAAGCGCAAATGGTGAGCAATCTCATGGTCGCCATCGTTTCTGAAAAAGGAACACAGCCTATTATGAATGCCGGCAGGGTAAAGTAGTCGGTCACATATAAAGGAGTAACAAGGGTGCGCCATTATACGGCGCACCTTGTTTAAAAGGTAAGAAAGCTGCCGTCTTTGCTTCTTGTATGTCATAGGCAGGGTCGCTTACAAATAAGCAACCCTTTACGTCTGCGTTTAAAGAAGGGCCTGCTGGAAAATGAGCGGATCCGTTTGACACCCGCAGCTTCGGAATCACTATGACAGAAAAGTATGCCTGTAAACCGAGTTCGCAAATGTTAGTCATTTGAAATAATTCTTTTCTGTTTGTAACAATCGCAAGCTGTATGTTTTGATCGTTAAGTTTTCGTAATGTTGTTTTTACATTCAGGCATAGGACAACGCTTTCGTGAAAGCGTTGTATGTAATCTTCAAGAAAATCATCCGCACTTGCCTTGGTAATATGAAATCCGTCTATCAGCTGCCGGTACACGATATCCTTCCGCACAGAGCCATTGTCTTTTAATTGTAAAAACCTCGTTGCATAGCTGTTTGTATCGAATTAGGACTGGATAAAGCGGTCATATTGATTTCTAATAAATGCTCGGACGGACGTATCCCGATCTAATCATGTATTGTCTAAATTAAATAAAATAGAATGTATTTTCTATCAATTCTTCTTGTATCAAATTTGTAACAAATTTGATACAAGAAGAACTTTCTTCAAAAGGAGTCAAGTTTACAACATGTCCTTTTCTGTGTAGAATGCCCCTATATACCACTCTCGTGATGGCGATAGAAAGGGGAGAAACAGACGCAATATGTGGTATCGCAGTACTTCCAGATTAATATAACTTGTCAGTCAAACACAAACAGCAAAAACAGTGTCCCAACACAACTTCTTCTCCGTTCTTTCTGCGCCCTAATAAACCCTATAAATTACTCATATCCTGCAGGAAGAATGAGAAGAGAAAGCCTCGTGTCCCCGAGGCCTTTTTTTATGTCGATTTTATATATATGAGTGAATTATCGACATGTCCATGTGCTATGTGCAACGAAAAGGGAGTATGGTATGCTTCTGGTTTACCCTTGCATGAACACTACAAAGGTTTGACCGCTTCTGCACGTCGCCAGATGATTTCTTCCCAACTATAAAAAACGGTTTTTTTATTCACTTTTATATATGAGTCCACTTTGTTATTCCGACAGATCTATCGTTTGCCACGTAGAACAAAAGGGAAACTGCGCTCACTCCTTCTCTATGGCTTACCCCTGCATGGGCCACGAAAAGGGTTTGACCGCTTCTATGCTTAGCCAGATGATCTCTTCCCCCTAAAAGAAAAGTTTTATGTCGATTTTTTTAGTTGCATTTATATAGATGTGTATAACTTTTTCCAGTCTGCGAATTTCATCTTCTTTCAAATAATTTTTCTACAAATCCTCTTATGTTTCTCCCTAATTATATAAGTCCACTTTGTTATTCCGACAGATCTATCGTTTGCCACGTAGAACAAAAGGGAAACTGCGCTCGCTCCCTCTCTCTCTCTCTCCCTGCATGGGCCAGGAAAAGGGTTTGACCGCTTCTATACTTAGTCGGATGCTCTCTCCCCCCTAAAAGAAAAGTTTCTATGTCGACTTTTTTAGTTGTATTTATATATAAATACATCTTAATTTTCCGACATATACAAACTCGTCTCATATACGCATACGACACAGATAAATATTTTCTGCGAAAAGGTATTTCCTCTACACGATAAATATCGATAACATGCAACCGTACAGCGGACATCTTGAAGGGGGTGACCGCTTCTACATGAGGATGCTCTAGCCCCTCCCGCAAGAAATAGTTTTTCTATCCAGGAATGCGGTAGTCACGCTCGTTTCTTATGTCGAATTTTTAAATTGGACTTATATAAATGTCTGACTTTTTTTTATTGCTCCAAATGCGTTGACAAGATTTTTGAAATAGTCTTTATTGACATGGAATTTAGAATGTAGTTTGATATGTTTTGTACTCAATTTTCCGGAGCGGATTTTTTACTGTCGAAAAAGACAAGACTTTGCCATAAACTAATTGTTGCATATATCTTGTATGTGCGGAGAAAACATACTACAATATATAGGTGAACAAAAAATAATTAGGAATATTTAAAATATTTTGAAAATGGAGGATCCAGGATGCGAATTGTGTATGATTCTATGACAGGGAACGTAAAACGATTTATTCATAAACTAGGAATGCCGGCTATGCAAATTCGCGAGGACTTAGTAATGGACGAAGAATTTATTCTCGTTACGTATACAACAGGATTTGGAAATGTACCGGAGCGCGTTGAAAAATTTTTGGAACGCAATCATTCCTGCTTAAAAGGAGTATCCGCAAGCGGCAACAGAAATTGGGGTGACAGTTTCGGGGCAAGTGCGGATAGAATCTCCAATCAATACAATGTACCGATTGTATCTAAATTCGAACTGTCCGGTACAAGCAAAGACATACAATTATTTAAGGAGAGGGTGCTGGAGATTGCGACACATTGAGTTAAACAACGAAATTACGAGAATGGAAGACGGCTTCTATCAGCTGGAAAAGGATCAAGAGGCGCTGCAGGAGTTCTTGAAAGAGGTGCACGAACAGACGCTGCATTTCAACAGTGTCCGCGAACGAATCGCCTACATGACGCGGCATGATTATTATTACAACGTACTTAATGAATACTCTTTAGAAGAAATCGAAGCAGTCTACGACGTTACATACGGAGCAAACTTCGAGTTCCAGTCGTACATGGCGGCGTCCAAGTTTTATAAGGACTATGCTTTGAAGACGAACGATTTAAAGCAATACTTAGAAAGCTATCCAGATCGCGTAGCTATCGTCTCCCTTTACTTAGGAAGAGGAGATGCAAAGAAGGCGCAGCAATTCGCCCGTATGATCATCAGGCAAAATTATCAGCCGGCCACACCGACGTTTTTGAATGCAGGACGAAGCAGACGCGGGGAGATGGTAAGCTGTTTTTTATTGGAAATTGATGACAGCTTGAATTCCATCGGGTTTAACATTAACACTGCGATGCAACTGAGCAAGATTGGCGGAGGCGTCGCGCTCAACCTCAGCAAATTGCGTGCAAGAGGCGAACAAATCAAAGGAATCGAAAATGCGGCAAGCGGCGTCATGCCTGTTATGAAGCTTCTGGAAGACTCCTTCTCTTACGCAAATCAATTGGGTCAAAGAAAAGGAGCCGGAGCGGTATATTTAAATATTTTCCACTGGGATATCGTGGAATTCATTGACTCCAAAAAAATAAATGCCGATGAGAAGAGCCGTATTCAGTCTCTATCTATCGGTCTCATCATCCCAAGCAAATTCTTGGAGTTGGCAGAGAAAAACGAACCGCTGCATGTATTCGCGCCTTATACGGTGTTCAAAGAATACGGACAGCATCTTGATGATATAGATATCGACGAAATGTACGATGAACTCGTCAACAATCCGAACGTGAAAAAGAGAAAGCTTGATTTAAACGCACGCGATATGCTGATCAAAATTGCGATGATTCAGCTTGAATCGGGTTATCCATATTTAATGTTCAAGTCTAATTCGAATGAGCAGCATCCGTTGAAGGATATTGGATCTGTGAAGATGTCGAACTTGTGTACCGAAATCTTCCAGTTACAAGAAACATCTGAAATCAACGACTACGGTCACGGAGATGTTATTCGTCGCGATATCAACTGTAACTTAGGTTCATTGAACATTGTAAACGTAATGGACAATAAAGAAATCCGTGAAGCGGTTCACGCGGGCATGGAGGCCTTGACAGCCGTTTCTGATATGACAGTGATTCCGAATGCTCCGACAGTAAAGAAAGCGAATGAAGAGCTTCACTCAGTAGGTCTTGGTGCGATGAACCTGCACGGCTATTTGGCAAAAAACAAAATTTCCTATGAAAGCGAAGAAGCGAAAGATTTCGCCCGCACGTTCTTCATGATGCTGAATTATTACTCTATCGAAAAGAGTATGATGATCGCGAAGGAGCGCGGGGAAACTTTCAAAGACTTCGAAAAATCCGAGTACGCGAAAGGAACATATTTCGCTAAGTACGAAACGACGGATTTCAGCCCGCGCACAGAAAAGGTGCAGAAGCTGTTTGAAGGCATGTACGTTCCGACAGAGGAAGATTGGAGCAAGTTGAAGGAGCAGGTTCAAAAATATGGTTTATACAACGCATATCGCCTGGCAATCGCTCCAACGCAGTCAATCAGCTACATCCAAAACGCTACATCCAGCGTTATGCCGATTGTAAACCAAATTGAATCCAGAACGTACGCGAATGCGACAACGTATTATCCGATGCCGTATTTATCGAAGGAAACGTTCTGGTACTATAAATCCGCCTACGATATGAATCAATTCAAGCTGATTGACTTAATCGCAGAAGTTCAGCAGCATATCGATCAAGGCATCAGCACTATTTTGTATGTGAACAGCGACATTTCTACACGTGAACTGGCACGCTATTACATTTACGCTCATAAAAAAGGGCTTAAGAGCTTGTATTATACGAGAACGCGTAAGCTGACGGTAGAAGAATGCGTAGCATGCGTAGTATAAGAAGGGGTGAATGAAATGCGTGCGGTCAACTGGAATAAAAAAGAAGATGATTATAGTTTAATGTTTTGGAAGCAAAATATCGCCCAGTTCTGGACGGAAGAGGAGATTTCTGTTTCCTCAGACAAAAACACATGGGTGCTGCTTTCTAAGGAAGAGCAAACCGCCTATAAACGCGTATTGGGAGGCTTGACGCTTCTTGATACGAAGCAAGGCGGAGAAGGGATGCCTCTTATTCTTTTGCATGTAGATAACCTGCAGGCAAAAAGTGTACTTGCTTTCATGGGTGCCATGGAAGAGGTGCATGCGAAGTCGTACAGCCATATTTTCACGACGCTTGCGACAGAAGAAGAAATAGACGGCATTTTCAAATGGGTGGATGAGCACCCGCTGCTTCAGAAAAAAGCGCAGCTCATCACGAACTACTACCGCCGTCTTTTAAAGCCGGAAGTAACGAAAAAAGAGCTGTATATGGCGATGGTAGCGAGCGTGTTCTTAGAAAGCTATTTATTCTACAGCGGCTTCTTCTATCCGCTGTATTTGGCGGGACAAGGAAAGATGACGGCGAGCGGTGAAATTATCAATCTCATTATCCGTAAATATTTTGCGGCCCTGCTTTGGAGACAGGCAGCGGAAAAATCCCTTTAATTGCTGGGAACCCCTAATACTTGCGAGTACATTGACTCACGGTGGGTATGGGCAATCAGCAGCGAAGCCTCTTTTGAGGAACGTTCGACGGCTATCAAAATGCAAATTAGAACATTTGCAGAGTAGAGTAGGGCATAAGCGTTTGATGCCCGAAACGGGGGACATCCTTTAGGATGGTGATATAGCCTGTTCTTGCTAGTAATAGCAAGCTGCCGAAACGGCGGTATAGGTGTAGCGAACCTATGCGAACACGAAAGGATGAGAGTATTCACGGCGTATTCGTCGGCTTGTTGGCCCAAGAGATTTTCATGAAGATGTCCGAAGAAGAGCAGCAAGAAGTAAAAGCAGAAACGCTGGAGTTGCTGTTGGACTTATATGAAAATGAAAAAGCATATACAGAGGAAATTTACGCAGAAATCGGACTTGTGGACGAAGTAAACAGGTTCGTTCGTTACAATGCAAATAAGGGATTGATGAACTTAGGATTCGATCCGTATTTCGAAGATGAGGACATCAACCCGATTGTTGTGAACGGATTGCGTACAGATACGAAAAACCATGATTTCTTTTCCGTTCTGATTTGAGCGGCTTTAAGCAGGAATGCTTATCGAACACTCCGTGAATTCAGGGGAAGCCTAAGTTAACGAACCTGTTAATATGGCAATCCTGAGCGAAGCCCCTTCGAGGGAACGTGCAACGACTATCGAAAGCACATATTTGCGATGCAGATATGGAAGTGAGTAGAGTACACTCAAGCGAGTGGAAGTGCGGAGCATCCAAACCGGATGGTGATATAGTCTACTCTCTAGCTAACGCTAGAGCCGGGTTCGTCCCGCCGCAAGATTAGCGGCCTTGCGGGAATATACAGGTAAAGGAAATGGTTACGTAAAAGCGACGAATGTAGAAAAGCTGACAGACGAAGATTTTATGTTTGATTTTGAATAGATCTTAAAAATGGAAGAAGCTCCGTCATTGTAAATGACGGAGCTTCTTCCGTATAAATACAACAGTTCATTTTTTACATCGAATCAACACAGACTGCCCCTGAAAGCTCAAAATATGCCCATCCTGCGCCGTAACATGAAAATGACGCTGAACATCTGTAGAAGCCCCCAGCATAAACGCCTCTAACTCTCTTTTCTCATTCTCGGCCAAATCCATCCGGTCGCACCAATTATCAAACTGAAACGTCTTCGAAAATGTAATCAGCTGCCCAATCTCAAAACCGGCTTCTTCCAATCCTGAAAGCCACTCCGACTTCTTCCACGCCCGGTTATGGCTGTAATCCCGTTTTTTCTCTACTGTATTATAAAATACATCCAGCTCATCTTTCTCAGGAGCGACATTATCTATAAGAAGAAAAGTGCCGTCTTTTTTCAAAACTCTATAGCTCTCTTTTATAAAGGAAGAAATATCAGGAAAATGATGAGGGGCAATTCGGCAAGTGACAATTGTGAAGGTTTCGTCTTGAAATGGAAGGTTCTCCGCGTCGCCTTGCACGAATTCCGCGTTCGTATGTCCGTTTCCTTCTATAAACTCTTTCGCTTTCTCCAGCATGTTCTCTGTAAGGTCAAGAGCGGTGACTTTGCTGACAAGAGGCGCCAATCCGTTCGCCACATGTCCGCCGCCTGTCGCGATATCAAGGACCGTATCTTGTTCAGTTGCGTGCGAGATAGAAAGCAATGCAGCCAAATCATTTCCCTTCGCATGAATCTCGCTTGTGACATAATGCGCTGCATTTTTGCCGAATTGCTGCTGGACTTGTTTTTTTACATCCATTCTAATCATCTCCTTATTTCATGCTTTCCGTGCCAATTGAGAGTTCACTATTATAGTAAGCTGAAATACGCCGTAAGGAAATTCATATTTTCTTTTGAAAAACGATAAGGATTCATTATAGGCTTTTTAAAATGAGAAATTATAAAATTTCCCAGCAATGCATCGCATCCTTTTCCTTTGCTTAGAGATTTCGCAGTATAGGACATTAAACCTACTTACTTAGTAAAAAAGCACGAGGGCATCTTAAAGGCTTTGGCCGTTGCCATACCAGCAGGCGCACTATGCCCGTTTAAAAAAGAATGCAGCACAGGTTTCTCATGTGCTGCATTTTATGTTCAAATTTTAATGAAGAAAAATACGCGAAATGTTCACGGAAAATTCATAGGGAAATGTGATGTATATTACATAATCACTATCAGTACAGAGGAAAATTTGGCAGTTTTTTAACACATGCTTCCAATCTCTATAGCTTTATATATTATTTTGCTACAATGGTCTTATAAAGAATGATCAATACTTCACAAAGAGACGAGGGATAAAGTATGGAAAAGCAGCGTCTTGTAATGATCGGAAATGGAATGGCCGGCGTACGATGCATAGAGGAGATTTTGAAAAGAAACACTGAACGGTACGATATTATTATTTTTGGCGACGAGCCTCATCCTAACTATAATCGCATTCTATTGTCCACTGTATTACAGGGAAAAACAGACAAAAATGAAATCATCATGAACGATTGGTCATGGTATGAAGAGAATGGAATTACTTTATATACGAATGAGCAAGTCATCAGAATTGATAGAGGAGAAAAGCGCATTTATACAAACCAAAATTGTGCTGTACAGTACGATGTGCTCATCATTGCAACGGGATCGGCACCGTTCATACTGCCTGTTCCAGGGAATGATTTGCCGGGTGTAACAGGATTCCGTACCATTCAAGATTGTGAAATGATGATCAAAACTGCCGAAGAATATAAAAAAGCGGTTATCATCGGCGGAGGATTGCTTGGATTGGAAGCTGCGCGAGGACTCTTGAACTTAGGAATGGAAGTAGAAGTTGTTCATTTGATGTCTCATTTGATGGAGCAACAGCTAGATGCACCAGCTGGCGCACTGCTCAAACGCGATCTGGAAGGACAAGGCATGAAGTTTTTGATGGAAAAGCAAACGGCTGAAATTCTTGGAGATGAAAGAGTGACAGGAATCCGGTTTAACGATGGAACGGAAACGCCTTGTGATTTAGTCGTAATGGCTGTAGGAATCCGACCTAATAAGCAGTTGGCACAGGAATGCGCTTTGCATATCAATCGTGGGATTGTTGTGAATGATTATATGCAAACATCGGATTCGTGCATATATGCGGTAGGGGAGTGTGCCGAACACAACAATAATGTATACGGCCTGGTGGCTCCTTTATATGAACAGGCAGCAGTGCTTGCAGACTATCTTTGCAGCATTAAAACGGACGGTTACAAGGGAAGCGTGTTGTCTACTCAGTTGAAAGTATCAGGCTGCGATTTGTTTTCGGCGGGACAAATTTATGAAGATGAGGCGACAAGAGCGATTCGTGTACATGACGAAATCGCCGGCATGTATAAAAAGGTGCTCGTTCGCGGCAATAAAATCGCCGGTATCGTATTGTACGGAAACGTGGACGACAGCAATCGCTTATTCCGCATGATGAAGCAGGAAGCAAATATAAGCGATTATAAAAATGCGTCCATTCTTCATAAAGAGGACGAAGGGGACGAAATGCTTGTGGCATCGATGTCTCCTGAGGAAACGATTTGTGGCTGCAATGGCGTAACAAAAGGCCAAATCGTTCACAGTATCCTCGAACAAGAGTTAACAACATTCGAAGAAGTGAAAGCATGTACGAAGGCGGGTGGCTCTTGCGGAAAATGCAAGCCGCTTGTGGTGCAAGTGCTGGAGCATACACTGGGCGGAAAGGTAGAAGAAGTTGAGGAAGGCATTTGCGGCTGTACGGCTCTCACTCGCGACGAGCTGATTGAGGAAATCAGAAGCAAAGGCTTGAAAACGGCCAAAGAAGTCCGCTATGTATTGGGCTGGAAACAAGAAGAAGGATGTGTGAAATGCCGTCCGGCCCTTAACTATTATTTAGGAATGGTGTGGCCGGAATATGAAGATGACAAAACTTCACGCTTGGTGAACGAGCGTATGCATGCCAATATCCAAAAGGACGGAACATACTCCATCATCCCGAAAATGTACGGAGGCATTACAGACGCTAAGCAGCTAAAAAAACTTGCGGAGGTTGCGGAAAAATACGAGGTTCCGTTAATCAAGCTGACAGGCGGACAACGTATCGGTTTGTTCGGAGTGAAAAAAGAAGATATTCCAAGTATGTGGGAAGAGCTCGAAATGCTATCGGGTTATGCATACGGAAAAACATTGCGCACAGTGAAAACATGTGTAGGATCGGCGTTTTGCCGATTTGGAACACAGGATTCTATGAGTCTAGGAGTGGCTTTGGAGAAGAAGTTCGAAAGAATCGATACGCCTCATAAAGTGAAAATGGGCGTTTCCGCTTGTCCTCGCAGCTGCGTGGAATCCGGTGTAAAAGATTTCGGTGTCATCGGCGTAGAAAACGGATTCCAGATTTACGTGGGCGGAAACGGCGGAACGGAGGTAAAAGAAGCGAAGCATTTATGCACAGTGTCTTCTGCAGAAGAAGTGCAGCGGCTGTCAGCGGCGTTCGTCCAGCATTACCGTGAAACGGGAATTTATTTAGAACGTACAGCACCGTGGCTTGAGCGTATGGGCTTCGAGCATGTAAAAGAAGTATTGATGGATGAACAGAAGGTACAGCAGTTGAATGAGCGTTTCGATGAAGCCATCGCCAAATACAGCGAGCCGTGGCAGGAAGTTCTTGATACGCCTCAATTGCGCTCCATGTACAAAATCGAGCACCTATAAAGGAGGAAGGAATATGTCAACAGTCTCGCAGCAAAAGGTAAAAATAGTGAAACTCGAGGAATTGACTCCGCAAATCGGCAAGGAAGTACAAGTGAACGGATTATCTATTGCGGTGTTTCTTTTAAGCAACGGGGAGGTAAAAGCGGTTAGCAACGCATGTCCTCATAAAAACGGACCGTTGACGGAAGGAATTGTTTCAGGTGAGTATGTATTTTGTTCTCTTCATAATTGGAAAATCTCTCTCTCAACAGGCGAAGTGCAAAAACCGGATGACGGCTGTATCCAAACGTATGAAACAGAAATCAAAGACGGCTATGTCTATATAAAATTGTGAGGCGATTCCTCTATCTTTGGGAGAGGCGGAGAAGAAGCCGTGCTCCACTATTGTTACAGCGGGTTTAATTAGTAACACAAGAAACGTAATATACCTTGGAGCAATCCAAGGTATATTACGTTTCTGGACTTTTTATTGACTTAAATGAGAAATTATAGAATTTCACAGCAATGCATCTCATTCCTTTCCTTCATTTGGAGATCATACTCAGCAGGCGCACTATGCCCGTTAAGAGTACGACAAAAGCAATTGCTTGCATTTCTTTTGAAAATTCTCTTTAATGAAAGCGTATTACAAAAATTTATTGCAGATGAGGTATACATATGAAAGCACTTGTCTTTGAAAGATTCGGCGGACCAGAAGTATTGGAGTATCGTGAAATTGCCGATCCGGTTATCGGTCCTGATGAAATATTAGTAAGAATGCAGGCGATCGGCTTGAACTTTGCCGATGTGTATAGAAGAAAAGGCAACTATCATTTGGCAGGGAAGCCTCCGTACATCTTAGGGTATGAGGGTGCAGGCATCGCGGAGCAAGTAGGAGCACATGTGAAGGGTGTATCTGTTGGGAATCGTATCGCCTTTGCGGATGTGCCATATGCGAATGCAGAGCTTGTGGCTGTGCCGAAAGAAAAAGCGATTCCGTTGCCGGAGGGCATTTCATTTAAAGAAGCGGCGTCGGTGCTCTTGCAAGGGCTGACGGCACACTATTTAACGAAGGACAGCTATGCAATTAAGCAAAATGATATAGTGCTCGTTCACGCCGCAGCCGGCGGTGTAGGACAGCTGCTTGTGCAAATTGTGAAGCTGCTTGGCGGAAGAGTAATCGGACTTACATCTTCAAAGGAAAAGGCAGCTGCAGCACAATTTGCGGGAGCGGATTTCGTATTCCTCTATAATGAAGACTGGAAGCAGAAGGTACTTGAAGCAACGAATGAGTGCGGTGTGGATGCTGTCTATGAATCAGTAGGATCTACGCTTATGGATAGCTTCGGGGCAACGCGCATCGGGGGAACCGTTATATTTTACGGAATGGCAGGAGGAGATCCGGCTCCGGTTGATCCGCGCATGCTAATGGATACATCCAAAACATTGACCGGCGGAGACCTTTGGAATGTTCTTACGTCATATGAAGAGCGTGTCAACCGATCTCAAGAGCTGTTTCGCTGGATGGAGGAAGGCCGTTTGCACATGAACGAGCCGTCTGTATTTGCTTTGCATGATGGACAAGAAGCGCATCTTTATTTAGAAAGCCGCAAGAGTACAGGTAAAATTTTATTGATTCCATAAGGGGAAAACAGATGATCCAATTTCAAAATGACAGACTTACCGTATTTCAAAGTGCTCTATATCAAACAACATGTGCTGTAGTCGAGGCTGATGAGTTCATATTAATTACAGACCCGAATTGGCTTCCGTATGAAATCGAGGAAATACAGCGGTACGTAGCGCAAATTCAAAATGGAAGAGAACTGTACTTGCTGTTTACACATGGGGACTTCGATCATATTATCGGCTATCATGCTTTTCCCGGTGCAAAGGTAATAGGAAGCAAAGGGCTGCAGGAGCACCCGAATAAAGAACAAAAATTGAATCTCATCAGACAGTTTGACAATGACTATTATATAAAGCGGTCATATCCGATTGCGTTTCCGGAAGTGGATATAATGATTGAAGAAGACGGACAACAGCTCACAATTGGAGGGACAACGATGACCTTTTATCTCTCCCCAGGACATACGCATGACGGGTTGTTTACTGTAATTGGACAGCTTGGCATATGGATTGCAGGTGATTACGTATCTGATTTTGAACTGCCGTTTATACATGACAGCGCGAAATCGTACGAGGAAACCCTTCAAAAAGCTGAACGTATTTTGCATTTTCATGCGGTAAAGGTACTGGTGCCCGGTCACGGTCAAACGACGGCAAGCGAAGAAGAAATGAAACGAAGAATCAGAGTTTCGCAGGATTATCTTGAACGTCTGATTTGCGCTGTAATGAAGGAAGACGTAGAAACAGTTCAGGCATTGGAAGAGGAACTGCCGTTTCCGTCAAGCTTCACAAAAGAATGTCATGCAAAAAATATTGCGATTATCCAACAAGAATATGGAAAAGGAAGTAAATAACAGAGGGTGGTCAGTTCAATTTAAGAGCTGACTATCTTCTGTTCTTGTATATATAAATGCAACTAAAAAAATCGACATAGAAACTTTTCTTTTAGGGGGAGAGAGCATCCGACTAAGCTAGTGGGTCAAACCCTATGCAGGGGTAAACCAGAGAGAGGGAGCGAGCGCAGTTTCCCTTTTGTTCTACGTGGCAAATGATAGATATGTCGGAATAACAAAGTGGACTTATATAGTAAAATTGTAAACAGTACATGCTACAGGATACGATTGAAAGGCTTCTGAAATAAGACCGCTTTCTGTTAATCTGCCGAAAAAGGCAGCAAAGGCTTCCATAGCCGTTCCATGCCGATGCGGTCTTGTTCACACACAATATGAAACAGCTCTATGCTGCTTAATGATGTCCCTTCGGCTTCTAGGGACAACGGATCAATGTATTGAAAAAGTCGAAGAGCATTTTCTTTCTTCATCACAAAAACGACAGGAGAAGTGGGAAGGCGCAGTTCTTCCTCAAAAATAGCAGGAATGGCATCATGACATGCAGCGTGCTCCGTCTTTCGAGAATGAAATGGGTTATGAACAAAGATAGGGATGCAAAGCTGTTTCGCTGAGGGCTCAATAAGCTGCAAAGCAAGGGGAGAGGAGCCGGATACAATTTTTTGAATGCCGAGTCGGCATAGGTAGTCATTCACCTGGTGAATTTGGCCTTGTATGGAAGGGGAAAGCATGCGTTCTGGCGAACTTTCATAGCATACCACATATAAGCTTTTCATTGTAACACTTCCTTTTGCGAGCTTTATAATTGTATATTCCTTACATTTTATGCACGTACCTCTTTTTTGCAGGATAAAATATTACAACATATTGAAATACGTCACAAAAAAGCTCATAAAATGGGCTTTTTCTTTTTTACTTCTATATATTTACAGCATACATATATTAGTGTATTATTTAACTAATACACTAGAACGTTAGGAGGGGAGTATGAAAATGGAATTTGATCCAAACATACCTATCTATATTCAGCTTATGACCTACATCAAGAAAGAGATTGTGACAGGGCGCTTGCATGAGGGAAATAAGGTTCCATCCGTGCGCGAGCTGGCCGGTGAATTGCAGATTAATCCAAATACGATTCAGCGTACATTTCAAGAGCTGGAGCGGGAAGGCATTATAGAAACACGCAGGGGAATGGGCAGGTACGTAACGAAGGAGAGGGGAAGAATTATGGAGATGAAAAAAGACATGTCCAAAGAGCTTTTAACTGCCTTTATTAACGGAATGAACGCGTTAGGATTTTCAGAGGAGGAAATTGTTGTTCTTGTTCGGTCATCACTGCAGAAGAAGGGAGAAGAGGCATGAATGATCTTGTTAAGCTAGAAGGCGTATCCAAAAAGTACGGTTCTAAAACAGCATTGAACGGCATTAATCTGACTTTGACACCGGGTAAAATCATTGGATTGGTCGGAAGCAACGGAAGCGGCAAAACGACCTTATTGAAGCTATTAGCCGGTCTTCTTCATAAAAGTGAAGGAACAATTATGATTGATGAAAAAGAAGCGGGATTGGAGACGAAACAAATCGTGTCTTTTATGCCGGACGGCCCGTTTTTGGATCAGTGGATGAAAGTGAAGGATGCGATAGCTTTTTATCATGATTTCTTTGCGGATTTCGATGCGATGAAAGCTGTGACCACGCTTGCGTCCATGAATATTTCGCAAGAGGACAGAATTGCTTCTTTATCAAAAGGAACGCTCGAAAAGGTGCAATTGATTTTAACGATGTCGAGGAATGCCAAACTGTATGTATTAGATGAGCCGCTCGGCGGGATCGACCCGGTTGCCAGGGAACAAATATTAGATATGCTTATTGAATTTTACCATGAAGAACGGACGATGATTATTTCCACTCATCTTATCCATGAAATTGAAAAGCTGTTTGATGAAGTAATTATTTTAAAAGACGGAGAAGTTGTGCTACATGAAAATGTGGAGAAGCTGCGCTTTGAAAAAGGAAAGGCAGTGGATGAGTTGTTCAAGGAGGTATTTGGCTCATGATAAAGCTATTGCAATATCAATTTAAAAGCAACAGCAGAAGCTTGCTGACAGTATTGCTTGTTTTTGTGGTGATACAGCTTCTTATCTTCTTAAATATGAAAGTATTTCATATGCTAGGCGCGGAGCAGGAAACAAGAGAAGTGATGAGCTTTGTTGGCGCCTTTCTCACCTTTTTCGCCGTAATGCTGTTTTTGTTGCTTCAGACGTTTTCTATGTTTCGGCAGTTGATAAAAAATCCGCTGACAAGAATGATTCCGGTTCGCGGATGGACGTATCTTGTGTCTGCATTGCTGTATTGGACCATTACGGCCGCAGTAGTACAAATAATAGGGCTGGGAGCTATGCATATACTTTTGCATGCTTCAGCGGGAGAAACAGAAATTCATGCAGGCTTGCGGCAGCTGCTGACAGCGAATCCCTCTCAACAAGGGCTGTTTAGTATAATCGGATATGCAGAAAGCTACGCTATGCTTGTACAGCTCTTTTTTGCCATTGTTCTAGCTCACTCTCTTCCGATTGCAGCGAAAGCAAAGGGAATTGTCTGTGCCATCTTTTTCTTTGTTGTGAATGCCGTCCTGAATTTTATCAGGTCACTTGTTGAAGGTGCTTTCCCAAACTGGGCGCTGCTTGAAGATGTTAATAAAGTCGGATACGGGGACGGGGCAGGCCAATTAACGGTTAGTATTTTTCCCAGTACGTTGCACTTATACGGTGTGATATTTAATATTGTGTGCCTGATATTACTCATTGCAGGCACAGCTTTTCTCATTGAAAAACAAGTGGAGAACTAGGAGGAGATTATATGGGAGTTGTATCACTGCGAAATGTACACAAAAAGATTGGCAAGAAAGAAATTATACGCGACCTTTCTTTCGAGGTGCAGGAGGGAGAGGTATACGGATTTTTAGGACCGAACGGAAGCGGTAAAACAACGACGATTCGGATGATAACAGGACTCATTTCCATGACGGCAGGCGATATTGAAATAAACGGCCACAGCATTCGCACGGAAAGAGAGAAAGCGCTGGCTCATATCGGTGCCATCGTTGAAAATCCGGAGCTCTATGAATATATGACGGGCATGCAAAATTTAAAACATTTTGCCAATATGGCTGCCACAGCTATAGGGTCTGCCCGCATCCAAGAGATTGTAGAGCTTGTGGATTTGGCGGATGCCATTCATAAAAAAGTAAAAACATATTCGCTGGGAATGAAGCAGCGCTTAGGAATTGCGCAGGCTCTGCTTCATCGTCCGAAGGTATTGATTTTGGATGAACCGACGAACGGGCTTGATCCGGCAGGCATTCGCCAGCTGCGGGATTACTTGCAGCACTTAGCGAAAGAGGAAGGCATTGCCGTGCTTGTATCCAGCCATTTGCTGAGCGAGATCGAGCTGATGTGCGACCGTGTTGTTATTATACAAAATGGTCAATTTGTAAGAGAATACAGCTTAAAGCAACAGCAGGATGAACAAGGGGCTGTTTCCGTTTTATTCGAAGCAGATCCTGCCGTTCGTGCACGGGATATTTTAAATGGAGAATTACAAGGAAACACCGTTCTTGTGACGGCTGTCCGAGAAGAAATTCCTGAGCTTGTGAAGCAGCTGATCTTAAACGAAGTTCGTGTATACGGTGTGGGCGTCCAAAATAAGTCGCTGGAAGAAGAATTTTTAACGTTAATAGAAGGGGCGAAAGCATAATGAATGTATTACGGAACGAGTTTTTAAAGCTTCATGCCAAAAAAGGCTCTTATATTTTTGCCATATTTTTAGTTGTGGTTTCCGGTATATCTCTTGTTGTTGCCAAGAAGTGGCTTCCACAAGAACTGAAAGTGGATTCTCTGCTTGATTTTGCAAACATGAACGTTGACAGCCTGCTGTCTTTCATTGCATTATACGGAGTTGTATTGGGCGCAAAAATAGTGGCGGAAGAGTTTCAAAAGGGTACTATCAAGCAGCTGCTAATTCGTCCGCAAAAGCGTGTGTTCATATTGCTCTCTAAGTATATCACTGTTATATTGGCAATCGTGTTGATGGTGATGTTCGCGGCGGCAGTTTCCCTTTTGCTCGGCAGCCTTGCATTTGGCGGCGAAACGAATCTGACAGCGGGAATATACAGCAAAATTCTAGTCTATCAACTTCCAAGACTCATCTTCTATGCAACATTTTCTTTCCTTTTTGCCACCCTGTTTCGCAGCGCTGTCATTCCAATTGTAGCGGCGATATTTGTTTTGTTTTCGGAAAATATCGTTATGATGCTGCTGGGCGGTTACAAATGGGCGAAGTTCTTGTTTGTTTTCCATCTATATCCGAGCATTTATGACAGCAATCCGCTTGTGAATCATGGAATGAAGCCTATGTTTGCCGATTTCAGTATGACCGCATCCTTGCTTCTTGTTGCTGCTTATATAGGAGCATTTCTTATCACAGCCGCAGCTGTGTTTCAAAAACGAGATATTTTATAGACTCTCTGCTTAGCAGAGAGTTTTTTTATAATAAGAAAGAAAAACGAAACAAAATCCTGTAAAATGGAAAAGAGAAACAGAGATTGATGGGGGTGTTTTCTATTTCTGCAGCATTTGCGCATATTAAACTTCGGAGTTTCTTTCTTTGGATGCTGTTGTCCGCGGCGGTTGTTTATATTCCGTTATCGTTTCTCTCCTCGTTCGGGCTGCTCGGTGACAGCCTTTATACAATTATCAGCGATACGCTTGTCTTTTTTATCTTTCCAATCCTATGGCTCATTTATAAAACAAAGGATCATAACGTACAGTTTAAGAGCTTCCTTGATAAACCGGAAGTGTGGAATTGGAAGCTGATAGGTATTGCGACGGTGATGGGAATGATTTTTTCATCCGGCATTTCAACCGTGCAATTTTATATTTTATCGTATCTTGCGCCGAATTTTATATTGGATATGATGAATGCGGAAGGAATTATAGATAACAGTAACACATTTACCGTCATATACAGCGTCATTTCTGCATGCGTGTATGCGCCTTTTATGGAGGAGCTGGTATTCCGCGGTTTCTTTTTGAATCGTCTTGCTTATAAATGGGGGGTCAAAAGAGCTATTATTGTGTCATCCGTTTTATTCGGACTCGGGCACTCCGACATAATCGGGGCAGCCATATTCGGAGTCATCATGAGCTTGCTTTATATTAAAACGAAGAGCTTGCTGACAGGTATGGTCGTTCATGCGCTCAATAACTTGATTGTCAGCTTCATTCAAATCGGGAGCAGCGATATGCTGCAAACAGATGGTCCTGTTAAGCTCTCGGATTTGCGATCTGTTCCGGAGCTGGGCATTAGCATCGGCGCCGTCGTGCTCAGTTTGTTTTGGATTGTGCCGTTTATCCGAAAAACATGGAGAATGGCTGCCGAAAAAGGGCTGCCCGTATTGCAGCCGATTTATAAGGAAGAGCTGTTTCATCCTGACAAAGGCGTATACAGCAAAGTGCTTATTACCAATCACTTCATGGCAGTCGAGCTTCCGGATGAGATTGTAAATCAGCTTAAATTGCAGGAAGAGGACTATGTAAGGCTTGAGGTGCAGGGGAACAAGGCTATTGTAACGAAAGCGGAGGAAAGTCGGCCGAGAATTTCGTGAAGAAGCTCTTTTCAATGGAAGAAAATGTTTCAACATAATTGAGACTGACCGCAGCTGTTTTCAATAAAAGAGCTATTCAGCTGTATGAAAAGTCCGAGTTTCAAATGTATGGAACCTTTCATCGGCAGGGTATGAAGTTGTATGCCATGCTCAAAAAATAAAAAGGGGACCTTCAACAGGTCTCCTTTTTTATAACATAAGAAAGTATAAAAGTTTGGGGGATGTCCAGCTCCCCCGGCAAGGTGCTGCCACCAGAGAACCTCACCCGCATAAGATGAAACTTCATCCTTGTTTAAACATCTAAGTTACGGACGCTTAGAGCGGGATAAAGGCAAAAAGCGCCTTTAAGGGGTGAGAACCTCTGGTTCTGCACCTCGAAGGTTCCGCTTTTCTTACTACGCTACAATGACTTCGACTTTAAAATTGCCGCCTTTTTTTACGTATTTTATATCTGCAACAGTGCGGGTTTGATCAATAATCTCGATCTTTTCCCCAATGCGGGGAATAACAGGAACATTGTCCCAAATGCCTAACAAATCCGCATCCTTTTCATCTTGTTCATAAAACCAAATTTTCATAGTGAAGCTCCTCTCTGTGCTAACTGATACATTTTTATTCATAATATAACATATTTATTCTCTTTTGGATATATTATTGCTTTTTTTTATTAGTGTTCTTTGAATAAAAATTCTTGTGCGAAAGAAATGTTTTTTTACAGAAGAATTTTGCATAGGAAAAACAAGGAGACTGTATTATGATAAATAGAGAAGCATGGCCCGAAAGGAGAGTCTGATGACTGTACATACGGAGCAAACTATATGGGAAGAGCTGGAGCATTTGCGTACAAAAATGCTTGCATTAGAGAAGAAGTTGGATGAAAAGCTGGGGGCATGTGAGGCTTGGCTTTTCGTTAAGCGCATTGTATACATGGAGCTTATTATTCTTCCGGCTGCTTTGCTGCTGTTGGCGCTGGTTATGCTGGCAGCATAAAGTTTTTGTGGGAAAAAATAAGAATATTTTGTATAATGATTTATAACATCATCAAGAGAAGCGAGGATGAAGGCCTTATGACAGAATATCCGGCCATAACAAAAGTTGAAACGCTTTTAGTCATGGCAAAAACAAATGAAAAAAGACGAAAAGAATTTTATGAAGCACTTTTGGAAGCGCATTTATATACGTTTGGAACAGTAGAAGCAGAAGAAGGAGCAGCGACAGGCACTGTGAACCTCCGCTATTTCCAAGGAGACGGCAGATGGGTTTTGCCGATCTTCACGCGTTTGGATTATATGCGTGGGGCGATGCCGGAAGAAACACTGAAGGACATGCCGGCCATTACAATTCGCGGCAAAGAGCTGTTTGATATTGTAGACCCTAAGGCTGCTGTTGTATTAAACATCGGCTCGGAAGTAGACAAGACGTTCACATCGGATGAGATTGAAGATATTGCAAGCGGCAAAATCTTCACCTATTATACGAACAACTAAGAAGAGGAAATTCCTCTTCTTTTTTTTATGAAAGGTGTCGCCATTTTTTTCGTTCACAATATATTAATAGTAGCTTGACTAAGAAAGGAACTGAGGAAATTGGCGAATAACAAAAATTCCAAGAAAAACGCATCGTCTACTAAAAACAATAATTCTGCTAAAAACAATAATTCTGCTAAAAATAATAACTCTTCTAAGAACAATAATAAGAAGAAAAAATAAAACAAGAGATAAGAAAGTATACGATAGGGAAGCATGTCTATATACAAGTGAAAAAAACGTCTTTTTATAGTAGGGAGAGATCATCCGGCGACGTGCAGAAGCGGTCAAACCTTTGTAGTAGTTCGTGCAAGGGTAAACCAGAGAGAAGAAGTATGCAATACTCCCTTTTCGTTGCACATAGCATATGGACATGTCGAAATTATCATTCACTCATATATAGCTCCACCGGCAAGGTGCTGCCACCAGAGAACCTCACCCGCATAAGATGAAACTTCATCTGTGGAGGTGTTTTTCCTCCACAGATGTTAGTTGAATCAATCGGGCTCTTAGCGTCCGTTTGTCCACCTTGTCTAAACATCTAAGTTACGGACGCTTAGAGCGGGATAAAGGCAAAAAGCGCCTTTAAGGGGTGAGAACCTCTGGTTCTGCACCTGAACGAGCCGGTTCCGCTTTTCTTAATGTCTAGCTCCACCGGCTAGGTGCTGCCATCAGAGAACCTCCGCCGCCAAAAAGCAAAAAGCGCTTTTTAGGGCGGAGAACCTCTGGTTCTGCACCTGAACGAGCCGGTTCCGCTTTTCTTATACCACACCAGACTCAATAAGAAGCGCTTGCTCTCGTCCCATCATCACAGCGTAGCCTCCGAGCGGAATACCGCGGTTCGGGCTGCAGTGTCCTACCGGGAATCCGCTTAAAATCGGGATACGATACGGGACAATATGATTATACATAATTTCCGGCAGCGATAAAGAAGGTCTGCCCGGTTTTGACTCGCAATCATGAAAATCAGCGAGCACGATTCCGGCGCAATCATCAAATTTTCCGGCGAGGCGAAGCTGATTTATCATGCGGTCCAGGCGATACGGCTCTTCGCCAATATCTTCGAGCAAAAGAATCTTTCCTCTCGTATCCACTTCATAAGGAGTGCCGAGCGTTGTTACTAACACTGTTAAGTTTCCGCCTGTTATCGGAGCTCTGACAGGATAGGAAAACGGCGGATATACATCTCGTTCGGCAGCCTGCAATAAAATGGGTGCCGGCGAAAACAGCTGCTGCAGGGAGGAAAAGGTGAGATCCGGCACGTCAGGAGAGCCGCATTCCTCCATCATTGGGCCGTGAAACGTGACGAGCCCTGCTTCTTGTTGAAACACAATGTGCAAAAACGTAATGTCGCTGTAGCCCCAAAAGATTTTTGGATGACTTCGAAGCGGTGACACGTCTAAGTAAGGAAACAGCCGTGCGCTTCCATACCCGCCCCTTGAGCAGAAAATAGCTTTTACATTCGGGTTTGAAATGGCTTCCTGCAGGTCTTCAAGGCGCGCCGCATCCTCCCCGGCCAAAAATCCGTTTTGTTCAAACATATTTCGTCCAAGCCACACATTCAGTCCTATTTTCTCTAAACGCTGCTTTATATTCCATACTTTTTCTGCATGGACAGGACCTGCCGGTGCAACAATCATGACGGTGTCACCTGCTTGTAGAGCGTTCGGTTTGTTCATTTCGCTTCCTCCTTTATAAAAATATATTCCATAAGAAAAAGGGTTTTTCCTATAGAAAGAGAAGTTTAAAGCGGAAAAAGAAGGAGGAGAAAATCATGAAATATACAACAAGAGCAACCGAATTGCTTCACATTACATGTCCAATTATTCAAGCAGGAATGGCCGGAACGGTTACCACACCTGATTTAGTGGCGGCTGTATCCAATGCAGGAGGGCTCGGCACGCTCGGCGCAGGCTATATGCGTCCGGAGGAAATACGAAAAGCAATCCGAGACATTCGTGAAAAGACAAAGAAGCCGTTTGCGGTAAATTTGCTTATCACAAGAAGTGTACAAGCAAATGAGGAAGACATACGAAAAGCACAAGAACTACTGGAGCCGATTCGAAGTGTTCTAGGAATACAATCTCCCAATTATGCAATTGCAGAGGAAGGGTATAAGGAAAAACTGGCAGTTTTAATAGAGGAAAAAATTCCGGTATTCAGCTTTGCATTTGATGTACTTGATCTTACGGAGCTGCAGGCATTAAAAAGCAAGGGAACAAAAATAATCGGAACAGCGACAAATGTGCGGGAAGCGAAGATCCTGGCTAATATGGGAGCGGATCTGATCGTTGGACAAGGAAGCGAAGCGGGCGGGCATCGCAGCACATTTTTAGGAACTGTCGAAAGCTCTATGATCGGGACAATGGCTCTCATCCCGCAGCTCGTCGATGCCCTTCCTCACATCCCGATTATAGCGGCCGGCGGCATTATGGACGGAAGAGGATTAGCGGCTTCTTTAGCTCTTGGAGCGGATGCCGTACAAATGGGAACGGCATTTCTTGCTTGTACAGAAAGCGGCACACACCCTGTGCATCAGGAGGCTGTTCTAGAAAGCGGCGACCAAAGCACAGGCTTGACACGGGCTTTCTCAGGCCGATATGCCCGCGGTATTGAGAATCAGTTCATGACTGCACTGCAAAGCGTTGAGCATGCGCTCCCGCCGTATCCAATTCAAAACGCGCTGACAACAGATATACGAAAGGAAGCTGCTGCGCAAAAGAACAGGGAGTATATGTCGCTCTGGGCAGGGCAAGCTTCTCCCATGGCGCGTAAGGAATCTGCATATGATATCGTGCAGCGTGTCGTCAAAGAAGCATATGAGCGAATGGCAATCATCCATAAATAAAAAAGAACGCAGCACGGGAACCGTGCTGCGTTTTTTTAGTTCGCTTGATGAAAGCTTTTTAACGCTTCATCAATGTATACCCAGCCTTTCCAGCCTACGTGAATCGTATCCTTCATAAAGTATTTATCATACTCATGAGCCGATAAATCGGCAACCTGGAATCCATCTTTTTCAACAAAATTACGAATCTTGTTATAGTACACTTGGCGTCGTTCTTTTGGAAATTCTGCGTAGTCATACCAAGGGCCGTTCACTGGAATGGAAACAAACAACGCTTTTGTATGTGTTTGTTTCAATAAATCCAAAATCATTTGCAAATCTCCATACTCCGGCGACTTGTCGTAAGACTCTGTTGCCTTATACCCCTTTAACTCTGGCAATTTCGCTGCGATTTTACTGTCATAATATTTATCTACAATTCCGAATGGATTGGAGCGGGATTCATTTCTCCCTGTTTGTTCGGCATGCTGATACAACTGATCCCAAGAAAGATGTTTTAAATGCGGATCTACATTATTCTTAGGGATATTTCTTTCAGTGACAGCCTGAAAAATGTCTTTGCGTTCCAATATGTTTCGGTATGTGTAGGCAAACGGTGTAACCGCACGAGCCTTCCATGTATGCTGCATATCATCATGCGTAATGCCTTCAAGCATGGTCGTAAGAAGTTTATCTTTGCGCACTATTTTAAACTTTAAAAGGCGCTTTGCCGCTTGTTTCTTCATAGCTGGCTTAAGCTCCTTGTTAAATACGAGTTCATATGCCTGCAAAGAGGAATAGTTCGGTGAAAAGTGTGTGTCGTCCAAGCCTTGGGCCGTAAACCACTGCGGAGAGAGGATGAACACAATTTTTTTATTCTTCAGCTCATCTATTGTCGTTGCTAGGTTCATGAATTGCACAAGGGACTGTGTCCCGCCGCGTCCAATTAGAAAAGGTGTAAAACCGTCCGGGTTTGCTTTAAAGTAATTAGACGGATGATACACGTCAAGTCGAGACAATTCAGATGAACCATACATTGGAAGGTATTTCTTATCTTCGAGCATTTTCTTTTGCAGCGCTGTTCCTTGAAACATAGCAGGGTTCAAGGCATCAGCAGCATGTTCTACCTTTTGATCGCTGATAAGCGGAAGCAAATAGCGGCTTGGCATGAACAGCAAAATGCCAAAAATGGCTAATGCTAGAAGGATGGGACCAAAGTTCGTTCGCTTCATTTCATTTCAGCCAGCTTCTTAACAATCATATTTGGTGTAGCCCATTCATCGCGGTCAAAATCAGAGATAGAAACTTCAATGCCAAGACGCTCTTGAATTTCTACTAATAAAGAAACCGTTCCGAATGAATCAAGAACACCCTCTTCAAATAGAAGAACATCGGGATTTTCCTTTACGATATCGTTTTCGCAAACTTCTTCTAGAAGGTCTAATACTTGTTCTCTTAATTCAGCCATGATAAGATTCTCCTTTTTATATCATTCCATAGATTTATATTAACCGTTCTCCGACAAAAAGCAACATTATATTAATTTGCCGGAGAAAATCAGGAAGCCAAAAGCTACAAAGTGGAACGTAATGATGATTGCAAGGGCATGCGTCCATTTGTTTTTCGGCCAAAATTTATGCTGTTTGTTTTTGCGTTCGAACCAATCGAACAGCATAAACAATAATGCATGGTACAATCCGTAAATAATGTAGTGAACATGAAGCCCGTGCCACATTCCCATCAGGAAGAAATTCAGAAAGAATCCGATGTTGGAAACGAGATAGCGGTCTTTAATGATTTTTTTCTTCGTCATAAAGAAAACAAAACGCATGTACACGTAATCGCGGAACCAGAATGACAAGCTCATATGCCAGCGATTCCAGAAATCTTTAATGTTGCGGCTTAAAAACGGTTTATTAAAGTTTTCCGGTGTTTTAATGCCCATTAAGTAGCTGACGCCAATGGCAAAAGCGCTGTAGCCGGCAAAATCAAAGAATAGGTAAAAGCTGTACGCATACATGTAAATCAGCTTGGATACGAACGTACCATGCTTCACAATATCGGTTAACAGAATATGGTTGTTAATTAAATAGCCGATGATAAATTTGTATAAAAAGCCTTGAAAAATTCGGTTGATTCCTATATATAACAGGTCTTTGTATTCTTCTCCTGACGGGGTGTTCGCAATATCCTTTTGGAAACGGCGGTAGCGGTCGATCGGACCGGATGTGATGGTCGGAAAGAACAACAGGAAACGAAGAAAGTCATAAAGAGAGACCTCTTTAATTTGCCCGTCGCGGATCTCCATAATCATCTGTACCGCTTTAAAGGTTAAATACGAAATTCCTAAGAATCCGATTGCGCTCAACATATGGAAAAACGGAATGATTTTTACAAGGATGAGCGGCAAAATGGAAAGAACGGTTGCTATATAAAAGGTGCCGGCTTTATTGTCCCGCTTACGAAGAGCTAAATAGCCCTTCACAAGCACAATCTGCCAAGCAGTGAATATAATAAGCGAAACAGCCTGTGCCGGTTTGCCTGCAAAAATGATTGCCAAAATGATGACTGTTACAACTGAGTTGTACGTTCTCAGAGATTTTCCGCGCAGTCCTGCGATTACAGTAGGCGCAAGCAAAATCGCTAAGATGGCAAAGTAGTAAAACGTTGCATAAGGGGTCATGCTGTAACCTCACTCAACAATTTTTTGCGGTCTGCTTTTCCGTTTGCCGTCATCGGAATAGATGATTGATACATGAACTTTCTTGGAATCATATAGTTTGGCAGCAAAGCGCCGATTTCTTTTTTTATAGCGGAAGTCAACTGGAATTCCTTTTCAAAGGAATGCTCTGTCGGAACGATAACCGCGAGCAAATAATCGTATTTGTCGTCCTTTTTAATCGGCAGGACAACTGCGGCTTGCACGTATGTGCTCGTACGTAAATGATGCTCGATTTCTTCCAGTTCCATACGATAGCCATGCAGCTTAATCTGGAAGTCCAATCGTCCGTTATAGAAAAGAAGACCGTCGATTATATAACCCGCATCTCCTGTTTTATAGGCACGTTCGCCGTCGATGACAGTGAATGCTTTTTCAGTCAGTTCAGGGCTTCCTAAGTAGCCTTTGCTTACGCTTGGTCCCACGATGACGATTTCGCCTTTTTCGCCGTCTTCTGCGACTGTGCCGTCTTCCTTCATGATTAGGATGCGGCAGTCCTTTTTGCAGCGTCCTACAGGAAGAGAGCGGTATTGCTCCAGTATATCGCGAGTTACTTCAATTTCAGTAACCGCTACGGTTGCTTCAGTCGGACCGTATGTATTCATGATTGCAGCGCTCGGGAAGCGCTGTGAGAGCTGACGAGCCGCATCGTTAGAAAGCACCTCTCCGCAGAACAAGAATGTTCTTAACGAAGGAAGCATGCCTTCAGAGAAGGAAGGCTCCATTAAGCACATTTCCGCAAATGACGGCGTGGATGTCCAAACTTCAATGCCGGATTGCGCCAAAGAAGCGAAGAGTTCCTTCGGTTTTGCAATCATATCTTTATCGATTGCCCATAACGTTCCGCCCGTTACAAGGGAAGGGTACAAATCCATTACAGATAAGTCAAAAGAGAACGGCGCTTGGTTCAGGAACACTTGACCTGTCTGCAGGTTGAAATCTTCCGTCATCCAGTTCACAAAGCTGCTTAAGCAGTCGTGTGTAATTTGCACGCCTTTTGGATTTCCTGTACTTCCGGATGTGTAAATAATATAGAAGTTATCTTCTCCTTGCACAGCCAATTCTGAAGCAGGGGCTTGGTTTTGATAGGTAGAGAAGATGTCTTTTAATTCGCTCATATCTGCCGTGCGGACTGGCAGATCGGGCACGGATACGCCCGCCGGGGCAAGCATCAGCTTCGCGCCGGAATTTTCCGCGATGCGTACAATGCGTTCCTGCGGAATGGACATGTCAACAGGGATATAAGCATGTCCTGCTTTCACGCAAGCGAGGAAGCAAACAAGCATTTCTGGCTGCATATGACCATATACCATGATAGGCGTGTCGTCATTATATTCATTTGCAATCCAATGCGCAAGAGCATCAGAATACGTTTTCAGCTGACCATAAGTAAGCTGTTGATCTCTCCAAACAAAAGCAGGTTGGTTTGGATGCGAAGCCGCCCACTGGTCGATTTGTTCTAATAATTTCATGTTCTTACCCCACCCTAAAACTCATTATAGATAAATGTGCTTGTATTCGTATCTTTAAATCCGTAAAGCCACAGAAGCGCTACGAGAATTGCGAGATAATAAAAGGTTTTAAAAATCCATTGCGTCAGCGGCTGAGTCCATAATTCTTTAATCGCTTTCATGTGTTCCTCCTATAAACAAGCCTCTCCCATTTCCGGTATATGTAAAACAAAGAATTTCCACCTTATGGATGAGGGGAGAGGTTTTCTTTTCTGATAGTAGCACTAATACGGTAAAAAGAAAATCCCTTCCGCAACAAATTTACCTTACATTTTTGTCATATACCTATATATAGCATATGAGCAGAAGAGGAAAAAGGCAAATAAAACAGAAATTAGTATAGTACATTCTAAAATAAATGTATATGAAATTTGGAAATTTTTATGGCGGCGCTCTATATTGCGAGTTCCGGCAGAAATGTATGTATTGAATGGAGGAAGCTAGGTGAAAGAATGGAAAAATGATATATCAAAGGAACGATTAATTGCTTGGAGAAGATATATGCACCAAAATCCTGAACTGTCGTTTCAAGAAGAAAAAACATCCCAGTTTGTGTATGACACATTGCAATCCTTCGGCGGTTTAGAGCTTTCGCGCCCGACGCCTTACAGCGTGGTGGCTATAGTAAGAGGAAGAAGGCCAGGTAAAACGATTGGGATGCGTGCAGATATGGATGCGCTCCCGATTCGAGAGGAAAACAAAACAGACTATGCTTCCCGTGTGCCGGGCGTGATGCATGCGTGCGGTCATGACGGTCATACAGCCATTTTGTTGGGAACAGCTGAAATCCTTGCAAAACATAAGGAGAATTTAGCGGGTGAAGTAAGGTTTTTCTTTCAGCATGCAGAAGAGCAATATCCGGGCGGCGGAGAAGAAATGGTGCAGGCGGGCGTGATGGATGGGGTAGACGTTGTTATCGGTCTGCATCTTATGTCAGGACTCGAGACGGGGAAAATCGGAATCGTATACGGCCCGATGATGGCTGCACCGGATGTGTTTGAAATTAAGATACAAGGAAAGGGCGGGCATGCGGCTCATCCGCAGGAAACAGTCGATCCGATTGTCATCGGCGCGCAAATCATTACAAATCTGCAGCACATCGTCTCGCGCCGGACAGGTGCATTTGAGCAGCGCGTTGTCTCTGTAACGCAGTTTCAAGGAGGAACAGCAGATAATATTATACCGGACACGGCAGAGCTGCTTGGTACAGTGCGCTGCTTTGACGAAGCATTGCGCAAGGATGCAGAGCAAAAAATAGAACAGATTGTAAAGGGAATCACAGAAGCTCACGGAGCATCTTACTCTTATCGATATCGCTACGGCTATCGTCCGGTAATCAATGAAGACAGCGTGACAAGGATTGTCGAGCAAAGCGCTGTTGAACTGTTCGGTAAAGAAGCGGTTGCCTATATTCCGCCGTCTATGGGGGGAGAGGATTTTTCCGCCTTTTTGCAAAAAGCAAAGGGCTGCTTCTTTAAGCTTGGATCTGGAAATACACAAAAAGAAACAACATATCCTCACCATCATCCGAGATTTGATATTGATGAAGATGCTCTCGTTATCGGTGCGCAAATGTTTTTGCAAATAGCAGACAATTTGCTGAAGCCGGAATAATAGTAATAACGCAAAACAGAGCCGGCGGAGTCAGCTGCCCTGATTTATAAACTTATAATATAAAAAAGGGCAGCTGCAAAAGCAGCTGCCAAAGCTCCGGACTGGAGAGGGTTGAAAAGAACTATGTCCACTATAAGTATATGCTTGGCTCCTTAGAAAGCTTGTACATTTTACTCATTTTCTACAAAAAATGAGCGGAATCTTTGGAAAGGGAGAGAAGCAAATGGGATATGATGTTCTGCACCTCGAAGGCGGAGCTTTTCTTATTATAGATTTTCGTTTTGCTGCTTCAGAGCGCTTTCGTTTAAAAACATATTTGCCTGCTCAAGCTTTTTATGTTCATCTACGGAGTCGCCGGGATAAATCGTTTCGCTCTTATAAGGATTTTTCGTATTTAGAGCGGATGTTACCCCGATTGATTTTTGCTTTGGTGCATTTGTCTGCAAGTTTTTATCTTTCATAGAACTCACTCCTTTCTTGGTTAGTGTGAACAAAACAAAAAAGAATAAAACACAATTTGTAATAGGGAGCAAGCACAGGCATTGGCGAGAAACAATGATGGAAATGAGTACGATAGTTGCTTCGATGGAGCCGCTCGCGTGAAGTCATTCAATGGATTAGGAATCATTATAGTATAGGCATGTGTGTCACATGCCTATTGAAAGTAAGAGATCAGCAACACAAGCAAAACGACCACAAATACACTAAGTCCGACAAGAAACGGGGACAAGCGCTGTCCTTCTTCTGTCCTTATATCCTGACGGTAGCCGGGGGAAATTTCTGCGGCGTATTCTTCTTTATGATGATGCTCGTTGTATTCATCCATAGGGTTCGCTCCTTTTTGTATACTCTTTTTCATCCTCGCCTTATTTGTTCATTCATATACAACAGCGGCAACAAAAGAAAAACACACGCGATATGCGTGTGTTTCAGTATGTCAAGCATTGGGCAAGCAACCAGCCGACAGAAAGCGATAAAAGCAAAGCCATAATGCCGACCGCCTCAATTGCATTTTTAATGCTGAAGCGAAGGGTTACGAGCTCTGCCAAGTAGAAGAAGATGATTTGCGCAGCAATTCCAACAGCTCCCCAAATGAGCATATCCGTTAAGGAAACAGAATTGGCAATCGCGGATCCAAGAACGAAAGCCAATCCGAGCAGCTTGCCGCCGATGGACATCGCAGCTGCCTGGTTGCCTTTGCCGATCAGCTCAAATTCCTTCGTTTTCGTCGTGATTTCAAACATAACCAGGCCCGCAAACAGTATCACAACTCCAATGCCGGCGTAAGCAAAAAAATCTAAAAACAGCTTCATGCACGTTCCCCTTTTCCGGTGGATCATTCATTTAGCTTCATTATAGACGAAATAAGCATTCTGCAGTTTTCCAATCTTGTAAAATATCGGTATATTTGTATATTGATAGTTGTTGTCTATACATCAGTTTGGTATAATTTTACTAACAACTTATGTATGAGTAGCGCATGATAGATAAGGAGGGCATGTTACAGCAGGTTGCAATACAATTTATTGAAAGCGTTTACTGAAATGAGGGGGAAAGGGGAATTTACTTTGATAAAACGTAAACTTCTTGCATTTGCGACAGCTTCGGCTTTGCTGTTTCCAACAGCTTTGCCAGTATGGGAAACAAACGTCTCCGCTGCTTATGTTTCGGTTATACCGGGTGCGCAAGATGTGAAGGTCACGGCATTTGACGGAAAGAATGGAAACTGGCTTACAACGAAAAACCCTGTGCAGTATGAGGCTGCCGCTCTTTTTGGAAATGCAGGACTTACTCCTTATAACTGGGGAAACAAAGAAGCCGGGACAGGCTGGTACAGCATGTACAAGCCGGGGGAGGTAACTGGTGTCCAAGTGAACGGTATGTTCGAGGACGCGAAGTTTGTCATTCGGGTGCCGGACAATTGGAACGGAAAATTGGTCGTTGCAGGCATTCCAGGAACACGAAATGAAACATCTACAGATTTATTGTTCAGCGATTTTGTGCTAGGAAAAGGGTATGCATTTGCAGCCATTGATAAAGGAACGCAAGGTGAAGTTGATCCGACCGATCCGCTTGCTAAAACGAAAAATGCGCTAGTTTCAGAGGATGACAGCATTATAGAATGGAATGAGCGTTTCCGGCAAATTACGCGAGCAACCCAAGACTATTTAATTCTCCACTATCGCTCTAAACTCATTTCAGCAAAAGGTAAAAATCCTGCCAGTAAGCTTGTGAAACCGTATCATCTTATCCCTACTTATGCAGTCGGCATTTCAAACGGAGGCTATGTCGTCCGGTATGCGCTTGAACATGATGATCCGAAGCAAACAAAAGAAGCGCCTTTATTTGACGGGGGCATCGACTGGGAAGGCGTGATGTGGAGAGCAAATGATCCGAATTTAATCAGTTCTTTAACGACCGTTGTGAACAACGCTGAAAAAGCTATCTACGGTTCTGGCGAAGAAAAACAGAAAGCGACAGAGCAAATGTACAAGGCCGGCTTGCCGAAGGGCAGTGAAAAGTTGTGGGCTTATCATGATCAAGCATATTGGTTCGTTACTTTAAATGTATATCGTGATGAAGTGGATCCAACCGCACCGAATCGAATTGACTGGCGCAACTATCTGAACTTCAAAAATGGCTTGCGCGATCGCACATACGATTATATTTTCCAAAACTATGACTATATGTCCCGTCCAGACAGCGTGAAGCAGAACGTCAAAAAGATTCAAAATACAGGGAACATCAATGTGCCGCTAATCAGTATCACGGGATCATGGGATGCGCTGATATTTCCATCCGTTCATGCGAATGCTTATGACGATTTGGTGAAGAAAGCGGGAAAGCAGAACTTGCACCGTTTGTACACAATTGAGAAAGGGAACCATGTCGACGGTTTAGTATGGAACAGCGGCCTAGATGCCACAAAAGAAATGCAGCCATTACTTCCATACGTTCATCAATCCTTTGACTTGCTTGTAGATTGGGTAGAAAACAAGAAACAAGCGCCGAAAAGCAAAACGATCCCGACACCGAAAAACAACACAAATGTCATTGATTTAAAGACAGGAGAGGAAATTTCTCCAGGTTCATAAAAGAAAAAAACACTAGGAGATCCCTAGTGTTTTTTTCTTAACCCTTTTGTACCAGTTTCACATTAAGGTAGCAATGGTAGGCTGTTCTTCTTTATCGTTTGGATATTTAGCTGTGTATGCAAAAGAGAGGAGCATAAAGGTTCCTCTCTTTTGTGTTGTGGGATTTATGATTTCTAACGAAGTACGATTTACATGTTTTCATTTATGATGGCCAATACTTGATGATCTTCCCATTTTCCGTTAATCTTTACGTTTTTTCTGGCAATACCCTCTTTTTCAAAACCGGCTTTTTCAAGAACGCGGATCGAGCCGATATTATGGGGCATAACGCCTGCTTCGATTCGATGGAGAGATAGATGCTCAAACCCATACTGCACGACCAATTTCACTGCTTCGGTCATATAGCCCTTCCCATTATGCTTCTGATCTAAAAAATAGCCGATGAAGCAGCTTTGCAGCGCTCCTCGTAAAATATCCATGAAAGTAACAAGTCCAATTAATTCATTTGTAGCTTTATGAAACATAGCGAATGAATAGAATTGATCATTCTTCCTTTTCTCAATTGCCTCTTGAATAGATTTTAATTGAGTCTCCAACGTATAAAAGGATTCTTCTTTTTTAGGTGAATACAGTTGAAAAAAATTCCGGTTATTGTTTTGAAGACGCAATACGTCCTCTGCATCCGCTTCTTCTGTAAAACGTATATAAATTTCTTTTCCGTCAAGTTTCATGAAAATTGTTCCTCTCAGTTCACATTATCTTTTTCCATCTCATAGGAAACTTACATGTTCTTATTCAGCTTTTGCAAGGAATTATCCTTCAAAATAATGGGGAAAGTTTGGGGTGATTTAAATGAGTATGAGTATTTTTATGACATAAAAAAGCGGGCCCATATCCGATTACATATGTGCCCGCTTTCTGTTTTACATGTCTAAAACTCATTTATCTAAAGCTAACTTCATGAACTTTTTTCAAATCAACACGCCCGGAAAAGAACACCGCGCCTTCGCCCATATCCGCAATCCGGTCCGGCGTCAGAGCATTCACTGTATATTTCGTTCCCGGCAGATCAGCCCAAAGTCCTTGGCTTACGAGTACGCCGGGCAGCACGTTTTCTCCAACCGATACTTTAAGTTCGCACGCGCCGCGCTCGTTCCAAATGTGCACAACGTCTCCGTCTTCAATGCCTGCTTGCGAAGCATCGGCACTGTTCATGTGAAGACGCGGCTCTTTTTCCATTTGCGTATGTTTTTCATTATTGGAAAAAGTCGAATTCAAAAAGTTATGGTTCGGTCCCGGTACGAATAAAAACGGCAATTCGGACTCTTTCGGGAGCGGTATATATGCAGGAAGCGGCGCATAGCCGTCATCCTCCATCAACTGGGAATACAGTTCGATTTTCCCGCTCGGGGTAGAGAGTGTTTCTGGAAAAATCACAGTCCGGTTCGCTTTTACATATTGTTTTTCAGCAAGCGCTTCATACGTAATATCTTTTATATATGGGTTATCAGGGTTATCTAAAGCCTGACGAATTATCGCTTCTTCCGTATCCACAAACGCTTCGTTATCGAATCCCATTGCTTGTGCCAGCAAACAGAAAATCTCCATGTTCGATTTGCTTTCTCCGCAGCGTTCAATGATCGGATTTTGGATTTGTATATAATGATGCCAGTAAGAAGTGTACAAATCCGTGTTTTCAAAGGCGGAAGTTGCAGGGAGAACAAGGTCTGCGTACAGAGCCGTTTCTGTCAGAAATAAGTCGTGAACCACGGTGAACAAGTTTTCACGAGAGAGCCCTTGCCGCACTTTGTTTGCCTCCGGCGCCACAATCGCGGGATTGCAGTTATACACATACAAAGAACGAACAGGCGGATCCAACTCCAGCAACGCGTTTCCAAGCAAATTCATATTAATGACACGCGTTTTTTTATTTTCCAGTAAGTCCGGCCGTTGCACCGCTGTCGTATTAGTCGCTAAAAAGCCAGAGTTTCCTTTTATTGCACCGCCGCCTTTTACAAGCCATTGTCCCGTAAGCGCAGGAAGGCAAGAAATTGTCCGTACGGTCATGCCGCCGTTATCATGGTGCTGCAGTCCATTTCCGATGCGAATGAGAGAAGGGGACGTCTCAACGTACATTCTTGCCAAGCGGTACAAATCTTCCACAGGTACGCCCGTAATCGCAGAAACCGTATGAGGATCATACTGCTTGACGTGCTCCTGCAGCTCCTTATGACCTACTGTGTATTGTTCAAGAAATGCAGCATCCGTCATATTTTCAGCAAACAAAATATGCATCATCCCAAGCGCAAGTGCCGCATCCGTACCCGGGAGAATCGGGATAAACCAATCCGCGAAGCGGCCGGTTTGATTTTTATGAACATCAATTACAATCACCTTAGCCCCATTTTTACGGGCCTTTTGCGCAAGCGCGATTTGATGCATATTCGTACTCACTGCATTGACGCCCCAAAAAATGAACAGCTTCGTGTGCACTGTATCTTCGGGGTCCGTGCCGAAGCTGTCGCCCATCGTATACTTGTAGCCTTGCGAACCGGCCGCATTGCAAATTGCCCGGTTCAATCTGCTTGCGCCGAGACGGTGGAAAAAGCGGCGGTCCATCCCTTCAGCGCTCAAAATCCCCATATTGCCGTAGAAGCTGTAAGGAAGAATGCTTTCCGGCCCTTCAGATGCAATGAGCTCTTTCCAGTGCGAAGCAATTGTTGCAATCGCTTCCTCCCAAGTGATGCGCTCAAACTTTCCTTCGCCTTTTGCGCCGACGCGCTTCATCGGATACTGCAACCGTTTTGAATCGTATATACGCTCTGCCATATGCCGGACTTTATTGCAAATGTTCCCTTGTGTGACCGGATGATTCGGATCGCCTTCCACCTTGACGATTTTGCCGTCCTTTTTATGCACAAGCAAGCCGCACTGATCGGGGCAATCTAAAGAACAGACAGACGGAAATATGCCGTCGGGTTGATTTACGTAAGACATACACAGTCTCCTTTCCGAGTGAAAATTCATCTTATTTTTTACTTTAGATACAATGAAAAGAAAAAGCAATTTCTTTTACAAGTTTCATAGTAAGAAAAAACCACTTCAGAAGAAGTGGTTTTTTCATGTATTATTCAAATTCACATTGATTTAAAGGAACAACCTTTGTTTTATGCTTAAATTTATAGCCGAGCCATACCACAAGGAAAATCGGAAGACCGATGTAAGATACGAGCACACCGTTCCAGTCGATAGAGCCGCCTGTAAATGCCGTGTAGTTTTGTCCAAGAATCACGACAGAGCAAAGTACAAAGGCGAATAAAGGGCCGAACGGGAACCATTTCGCTTGATACGGCAAATCCTTTACATCGAGTCCTTGGGCGATATATGCTTTACGGAATCGATAGTGGCTGATAGCAATGCCGAGCCAAGCGATAAAGCCGGACATACCGGAAGCATTCAGGAGCCATGTATACACAACGCCATCGCCGAATAAAGAAGCTAGGAATGCAACTGCACCAATAGCAGCAGTTACAATCAACGCATTCACAGGCACGCCGCGTTTATCAAGCTTAGCCAAGAATTTCGGCGCTTTTCCCTCGCGCGCCATATCCCAAAGCATACGAGCGGAAGCGTACATGCCGGAGTTTCCTGCGGATAATACCGCTGTTAAAATAATCGCGTTCATCACAGAAGCCGCAAAAGCGATACCTGCTTTATCGAACACTAACGTGAATGGACTTACCGTTACATCGCTGTTCGCAAGATTTTCATTCGTATAAGGAATGAGTAAGCTGATGACAAAGATTGCTAACACATAAAACAACAGAATACGCCAGAACACGCTGCGGATCGCACGCGGAATGCTGCGGCGCGGATCTTCCGTTTCACCGGCAGCCACGCCTAAAAGCTCCGTACCTTGGAAAGAGAACCCGGCAGCCATAAATACACCGAGAGTCGTCATGAATCCGCCGTGGAACGGACCGTCGCCGATTGTGAAGTTTTTGAAACCGACCGCCTCGCCGCCCATAATACCAAAAATCATAAGCGTGCCGACAATCAAAAATACAATAACAGTAATGACCTTAATCATTGAAAACCAATATTCTGCTTCACCAAAACCTTTAACAGATAAATAGTTTAAAAGAAACATAATTACCAAAAACACAGCACTCCAAATGATGGAAGGCGTATTCGGGAACCAAAACTTCATAATCATCGTCACGGCAGCCAATTCCGCCGCAATCGTAATCGCCCAGTTGTACCAATAATTCCAGCCTAGCGCAAATCCTAAAGATGGATCTACGAATTTTGTCGCATACGTGCTAAAAGAACCTGTAACCGGCATATACGTTGCCATTTCCGCGAGGCTTGTCATTAAGAAATAAACCATGATACCAATTGCTACATAAGACAATAAAGCCCCGCCGGGCCCAGCTGTATGAATGGAATTGCCGCTTGCTAAAAATAAGCCTGTTCCGATTGTGCCGCCGAGTGAAATCATCGTTAAATGACGGGATTTCAATCCGCGCTTCAATTCGTTTGAAGGTTGAGATGACGTAGTACTTGCAGTGTTATTTTTTGCTGTGCTTTCCATAAAAAAACACTCCCTTGTTCAGAATTTTGGAAGGAGTGGGGAATAAAAAAAGCCGCCCAAAGACCTGGCGACAGTTATATACTACCCGCATCATGCCTTCCGTAAGATAGCGCATCACACTCCCTGGTTATTCGTAAGCGTGACAGTTCTGTTCCTGTTCGGATACAGCCCCAGCCCATGTTCTCAGAGATAAACACGAACTTCGGCAGCTTTTCCTTTCTTGGCGGAGTCAAAGACATTCTCTGTGTCTCATCCGTCATACTCATAAAAGCCGCGACCTCTACCTCATCGGATTGATGAGGATTTTTTGATATTGGATTTTGATAAAGTCAAGGGTAATTATAGCGTGTGAATTATAAGAATGCAATATCTTATTCTGAAATAATGAAGTTGCAGTCGAGAGGAATGCTGTTAGGAATGACGGGAAAGCTAAGAGAAAATGCAGAAGGAGGAAAAAATGAAACGTGAAGAGGAACAAAATGAAGTAGAAGATTTGATTAAACTTGTGGAAGTAATCAATGCGAAAGGGGATGAAGGAGAGGTAAAAGAAATCCTCAAGGACAACGGCAGAAAAGATATTTCTCCTAAAGATCATCTTTCTTAACGACGTCTTTATGTGAAAGAAAGGATGAAAATCATCTCTAAAAACGAAAGCGATTTTCATCTTAACAGTACTAGAATATATCTGTAATCCGGTCCGCTCTCAGGCGATTTCGGCTTAAAGCAAACAGCTGACCTAAAAATAGTTCCGCTGCATCTGGAGACGACGGCAAAGAAACTTGAACAGTATCGGACCCGCAAATTTGTTTAAAGTATGCTTTGCGCTGATCGTTTTTCCCGTCCGTCTATTGATGGAAGCCCGGCAGCATATGCCCGATCGTTTCTATATATAAATGATTTATAATTTCGACATATGAACCGCTGCTATACAGAACCAAAGCCTGCACTCGCTTCCTCTCTCTGGTTTACCCTTGCATGAACCACTACAAAGGTTTGACCGCTTCTGCAAGTCGCCGGATGATCTCTCCTCACTATCAACGTTTTTTTATTCACTTGTATATAATGAGAAAAAACCAAAATTAAATAATATATTGTCAATATTTTTTATAAAATGTAAAGTTTTAATTAATATTATTATATTAAGGTAAAGTAATTGTATTAAAATGTAAAATGTATTGGGGATTAAGCTATAACATGTTAAAATTTCAGTATATCACGTTAAATTGATGCGAGGGAGTGTGAAAGCATGGCTATAAGCTTACAAAAGGGGCAAAAGATTGACTTAACCAAAGGAAGAGCAGGACTTTCTTCTATTATGGTCGGTTTAGGGGGGGATGCCGTAAAAAAAGGTGGTTTTTTTAGTTTTGGTAGTAGTGATATAGATTGTGATGCCAGGATTAACGGCTCTATTCCCGGGTGAAATTTATAGACACAATGGGGAGTGGAAATTTTCAGCGGTTGGACAGGGAACAAAAGATACTTCTATTAGTGAAATCGCAAACCGTTATTTCTGATTATATAAGATTTAAAACCAAAACAAAAAAGTGAGGGATTAAGCATGGCTATTAATTTATCAAAAGGTCAAAAAGTAGATTTAACAAAAACAAATCCAGGTTTAACTAACATCATTGTTGGCCTTGGATGGGATGTTAACAAATATGACGGCGGACATGATTTTGATTTAGATTCTTCTGTCTTTCTTTTAAACGGTGCCGGCAAATGCGCTTCCGAAACTGATTTCATTTTCTATAACAACGCGACTGGCGCAAATGGTTCAGTTGTACATACAGGTGACAACCGTACGGGAGTAGGTGAAGGTGACGATGAGCAAATCAAAATCAATCTTCCGCACGTTCCTGCCAATATTGAAAAAATCGCATTTACGATTACAATTCATGACGCGGAAACTCGCAGCCAAAACTTTGGACAAGTCAGCAACTCCTATGTTCGTATTTTAAACGAGGCAAACGGAGAAGAGCTTATTCGTTACGATTTAGGAGAAGATTTCTCTATTGAAACAGCTGTGGTTGTAGGTGAGTTATACCGTCACAATAGCGAATGGAAATTCAACGCAATCGGCAGCGGTTACCAAGGCGGTTTATCTTCTCTTGTAAACGATTATGGTTTAAACGCTTAATAAAGTATATATGAGTGAATTATAATTTCGACATGTCCATGTGCTATGTGCAACGAAAAGGGAGTATGGTATGCTTCTTCTCTCTGGTTTACCTTTGCATGAACCACTACAAAGGTTTGACCGCTTCTGCACGTCGCCGGATGATCTCTCCCCACTATCAACGTTTTTTTATTCACTTGTATATAGGCTCACAAATTCGTTTATAAATTATTAAATTTATATAAAAAAGGAGCACAGTATATATGTCTATTTCTTTATCAAAAGGTCAACGAATTGATTTAA
Organism: Ectobacillus panaciterrae DSM 19096; assembly: GCF_000430785.1. Classification (GTDB taxonomy): domain Bacteria; phylum Bacillota; class Bacilli; order Bacillales; family Bacillaceae_G; genus Ectobacillus; species Ectobacillus panaciterrae. The sequence continues at coordinate 8,421 of NZ_AUMR01000005.1, read as the reverse complement.
CAAAAACAAATCCCGGATTGACGAAAGTAGTTATTGGACTTGGATGGGATACAAACAAATACAACGGCGGTCATGACTTTGACCTAGATGCTTCTGCGTTTTTGACAGATGCAAATGGTAGAGTATTGAATGATAGTGATTTCATCTTCTACAACAATTTAAAAAGCTCGAATGGGGCTGTAGAACATACAGGTGACAACCGTACTGGAGAAGGAGAAGGGGATGATGAGCAAATTATAGTTGATTTCTCGTTAATGCCATCTCATGTGGAAAAAATCGGAATTACTGTCACAATTCACGATGCGGATGCACGCAGCCAAAACTTTGGACAAGTATCCAATGCATTTGTTCGTGTGATTAACGCTGAAACGAATCAAGAAGTTCTTCGTTATGATCTGGGAGAAGATTTCTCTATTGAAACGGCAATCGTAGTTTGTGAATTGTATAAACACGGTGGTGACTGGAAATTTAATGCAATTGGCAGCGGGTTTTCTGGGGGATTAGCCGACTTATGCCGTAACTATGGTCTGCAAGTTTAATAGAATGTAAATCATACAAAAGGGTGCTTTAGATAAAGCACCCTCTATTAAAGGAGGGGCTATCATTGATTGCTCTCGTAAAAGGACAAAAGGTAGACTTGACCAAACAGTCTCCTTCTTTAACAACTATTAAAGTGGGACTTGGATGGGATGTAAATCCAAGTTTGTCCCATGATTTTGACTTGGATGCATCCGCTTTGTTGCTTGACACAACGGGCAGAATCGTTTCTCAGCGAAATCTTGTTTATTACAACAATTTAACAGCTTCTCAAGGCGGTGTTATTTTATCTAAGGACAACCGTACTGGTGTAGGAGAAGGTGATGATGAAGAGATTATGATTCATCTTTCAAAAATCCCTCCTCAAATTGAGCGAATTGTGTTGGCTGTTACTATTCATGAAGCAACGAAGAGACAGCAAACATTTGGGCAAATAAACCGTGCTTTCGTGCGTATAAGCAATAAGATAACGAAACAAGAAATATGTCGCTATGAGTTAGGTAAGGAGTTTTCTGTTGAAACAGCTGTTGTTCTTGGAGAAATATATCGCTATAAAGGCGAATGGAAGTTTGGTGCTGTTGGAAGAGGACTGGAAGGAGGCTTGATTGCCTTGGCTGAAAGCTACGGATTATCTCACTTACCTCCAATGTTCTTCGAGAAGAAGGCGCCACAACAGCCGGTATTAGATTCTAATAATTCTGCTTCGATCAATCTTTCCAAGATTGAGTTAAAAAAATCGGGAGACGCTATTAATCTTAACAAAACATCCAAACCTCTTGGTGAAATTGCTGTAAATTTAAATTGGAATCAGCAAAGCAACCAGCAATCAGGCGGATTTTTTGCTACTGTGTTTGGTACATCTCAGCGAGGAGTTGACCTTGATTTAGGTTGCTTATTTGAATTTAAAGCAGGGCGAAAAGGAGTTGTACAAGCGTTAGGCAATACGTTTGGTTCTTATGAGAGCATACCTTATATTCACTTGGATCAAGATGATCGCACAGGCGCTTCTCAAAATGGAGAAAATCTTCGCATCAATGGCAATAAGGTTCGTGATTTGAAGCGTATTTTAATTTTTGCTTACATATACGAAGGAGCGGCGAATTGGTCTCAAGTAGATGGTGTAGTGACAATTAAACAACAGAATGGTCCTGATATTGTAGTGAAAATGGATGAGCACCGGAATGGATTAGGTATGTGTGCCATCGCTATGCTGGAAAACGTAAGCGATGAAACCTTTAAAGTGAGAAAATTAGTCCAATATTTTAGCGGGCATAAAGAAATGGACAGAGCTTTCGGCTGGAATATGAACTGGGTTGAGGGTTCAAAATAACCTGTGTTCAAAACAAAAGGAGAAATGACTTTTTATGACAGATTTTTTTCAGAAGTTAATTGATAGCTACATTTCTTTCTTTTCGTTAGAAGCTATTCAACAAGTACTTACAGATCCTGCAAGCTGGGGCGTAATCGGCAGCTTAATCATTTTGGAAGGGTTACTTTCAGCTGACAACGCTCTTGTATTAGCGGTAATGGTGAAGCATTTGCCGGAGAAGCAGCGGAAAAAGGCCTTGTTTTACGGTATCTTAGGAGCTTATGCGTTCCGCTTCTTGGCGATTGGTCTCGGAGTATTCTTAATCAAAATTACATGGATTAAAATTGCAGGCGGTCTTTATCTCTTATGGTTATCTCTACAGCACTTTATTAAGAAAAATGACGATGATGACGAAGTCGAAAATAAAAAAATGGGCTTTTGGAGAACCGTTTTGGCTGTTGAAATGATAGACATTGCATTTAGTATCGATAGTGTTATTGCTGCTTTTGGTGTATCCGATCAAATTTGGGTACTATTCTTAGGCGGTATGCTGGGGGTACTGATGATGCGCGGAGTAGCTCAGTTATTCTTGGTATTGATTGAAAAAATTCCTGAATTTGAAACAACAGCTTTTGTCCTAATTGCAATTATTGGATTCAAAATGATTGGAGCAGCATTTGGTTTCCATGTAGAAGAATTGTTGTTCTTCAGTATTTTAATAGGGGTCTTTTTAGCTACATTCATCGTACATGCAGTTAGAAAGGGTTCAAACAAAGACATACAATCTAGTAAATAATGCAGCTAACGAGGGAAGAGAGCACGGCTCTTTCCCTTGTTTTTTCAAACATTTTTTACCATCGAGTACATAATTAGAAACAGCGTGTTGAGTTGGGGGAGGAATATGAAGAATTGAAACATTTTTACTATGTGGGAGAGCAGGAGAAACATAACATTTTTTATCGGCAGCCGATGGAGTTTTCAAAACATACTCCAAAAAAGATATTAGCATATGCCCTGGGAGCCTTGCTATACACACCGGGGACGAGAGAACACATTTCTAAAGATGTACTTTCTGGTAAATATTTAAGTGGTAGTTATGCGGGATTAACGTCAATGGTACTTTGTTTAGAAGATTCCATTGGAGATCATGAAGTGAAAAAAGCGGAACTAAATGTGATTACCCAATTACAGAATTTAGCAAGAGCACTTGAATCGGGTGTATTGAGCCGAAGTAACCTCCCATTAATCTTTATTAGAGTACGAAATACCTTACAGATTTCTGCACTAGTAGCTGAATTAGGGAGTGCTGCATATATATTGAGCGGGTTTGTTTTGCCAAAGTTCTTACCGGAAAATGGAGAGCTATATTTTCAAACATTGCAAGATGTAAATGATCGCTATTCTCAAAAATTTTACGGTATGCCTATACTGGAGTCTCCTGAAATTATATATCGGGAATCGAGAATGCAGACCTTATTGGGTATAAAAGCATTGCTGGATCAACACCATGATTCTGTTTTGAATGTGAGAATCGGAGGCACTGATTTTAGCGGACTGTATGGGATTCGCAGGAACAACGAGACTACTATATATGATATTGCGGTCATCAGGGATTGTATGGCAGATATTTTAAACGTTTTTGGAAGAAGTGAAAATGAATATGTGATTTCCGGAGCCGTTTGGGAATATTTTAACGGAAATCCAAAGATTTTGAAGCAGCGGATTAGACAAACTCCTTTTCGACAGGGTGCAGAGGAGACGGGATTACAGATACGAACTGAAATCACCAACCGCTTAGAGGACGGACTGATTCGAGAAGTTCTCCTCGATAAAGTAAATGGCTTAGTGGGAAAAACAATTATTCATCCCTCTCATATTAAAACAGTTCAATCTTTACAGGTTGTTACGAAGGAAGAGTATCTGGATGCGAAGGCTATAATTGAAAGTGCTGAAAGCTTCAATGGTGTCATGAAAAGCTCGTATGCCAATAAAATGAATGAAGTAAAACCGCACTATAACTGGGCGAACAAAATCTTAATCAAGTCAAACATTTATGGAGTGTTTCATGAACAACAATCTTTTATTAATCTCATCAGCAGCAAAAGAGAAGAACGCATATTCGTTTGATATCCTGGATACGATTCGTGTTTCGACAGAGATTCAGATAAATCCGTACGCTATTCGGCTTCAAAACTTGTTTGGCATGGCGGCGCGAATTAATAAAAAGCGAGCCTTTTTATTTGTAAGCAAAGTGTTAGGGAAGCACTTACCTGTTCAGCCAAGTCTGTCTCTACTGACAGGAGCTGCCCTCTCTGCGAGATACATGGAAATGGTGTGCTTGCAATCTCATCCTTTCAAGAAAGAGATTATAGCTGCAATGCAGGCTGGTGCTTGCGATGAGCAAACGTTAGGCATGGTTACAGACTTTTCTTTTACGCTGTCTCGGGAGACTCTGTTCATCGGGTTCGCTGAAACGGCAACTGCATTGGGGCATTCGGTATTTAATTGTTTTAAGAACGCAACATTTCTCCATACAACGAGAGAAGCAGTAGATGGATTAGAGCCTGTCATTACTTTTGAAGAAGAACATTCTCATGCGGTGTCACATCGGGTCTACGTAGACGATCAATATTTAAATAATACGAATCCTGTAGTTCTGGTGGATGATGAAATCACGACAGGAAAAACGACGCTAAATATTATTGAGTCCATTCAAAGCAGATATCCTCGAAAGGAGTACGCTATTGTATCTATCTTAGATTGGCGTTCGCCGGAAGAGAAGGAACAGTTTAAAGCGATGGAAAGTCGATTGGGTATTACTATCCATGCTGTGTCGCTTGTTGCCGGAACAATCCAAGCGGAAGGACAGCCTGTAACAGAAGCAGCATATGAAGTACCAACTCACTCGCATAATGCGACAGTTGAGCATGTGGATATAAATTCGCTTTCTGTTCCAATGGTTGCTTATACAGCTTTACCAATGGAAAACGGAGCGGCAAGCAGTCGATATATTGCTTATACTGGAAGATTTGGACTTTCTAGCAATCAAAAAGAAGAAGTAGATGCATTCATTAGTAAAGCGGGGCAGCTGTTAGCGGAAAAACGAAAAGGCAAGAAGACTCTTTGTTTAGGGACTGGAGAATTTATGTATGTGCCTATGCGTATAGCGGCGGAAATGGGAGAAGGAGTAGCGTATCAATCTACTACAAGAAGTCCAATTTATAGCTGTGAAGCAAACCATTACGTCATTAAGCAACTCTTTTCTTATGAATGTCCAGAAGACCATACAATAACTAACTATTTTTATAATGTGTTACCTGACATGTACGATGAAGTGTTTCTGTTTCTGGAAAGGGAATTGCCAGAAACGAAAATTCGCCCCATTATTGACAGGCTGAGTCAGACCATTTCACATATTCATGTTGTGTCATTTGGAAAAAACAAAGAAAGTGAAGGTGAATAAAATGGCTTTTACAACTTCTTTGCCAACACTCATGCCTGTCGGCAGCTATTTGCAAGAAGACGTTACATTTCTATTAAAAGATCTAAGTTCTAGTATGCTGGAAAGCTCAACGGAGGAACGCGAAAGAGCGATCCAATCTGGAACGCATTATTCTGAAATGCTGCCTGTGGAATACAAACCATCAGAGGAGTATATGAAGCTATTTCATTCTTCGCTTGAGATGTATAAAAAAAAGCTCGCCGTAGCCGTCGGAGTTGTGGCAGAGCAGATTATAGAAAATAAAGGAACGGAGACGGTTTTGGTATCCCTGGCGAGAGCGGGTACGCCAATAGGGATTTTAATCAAACGTTATATATTGGCAACACATGGCCTTTCTCTTCCGCATTACAGTGTTTCCATTATTCGCGGCAGAGGTATCGACGAGAATGCAATGCAATATATTTTTCAAAACCATCCAAACCAACGTATTCAGTTCATTGATGGATGGACTGGAAAAGGGGCAATTACAAAGGAATTACAACAGGCTGTTGCGCGGTTGAATGAAATATACAATCAACAATTAGATGCTTGCATAGCTGTTTTAGCAGATCCAGGACATTGTGCCGCAATCTTTGGAACACGGGAGGATTTTTTAATTCCAAGCGCATGTTTGAATGCCACTGTTTCCGGTCTGGTGAGTCGTACCATTTTAAACAAACTGTATATAGGCTCTGACGATTTTCACGGTGTAAAGTATTATAGGGAACTTGAGGGAGAAGACGTCTCAAATCATTTCATCAATACCATTGCGAAACAATTTCCGCTTGTACAGAATGAAATCTCAACTGAACTGGGTCTACTCCGAGCAGTTTTTAGCAAACCAACTTGGAGTGGTCTTCAGGAGGTGGAACGCATTCAAAAGGAATTTGGAATTGAAAATATGAATCTAGTTAAGCCAGGGGTCGGAGAAACGACGAGAGTTTTGTTGCGTAGAGTGCCGTGGAAAGTTCTCGTTAGCAATTACGATGATCCGAATTTACATCATATTTTGCTTCTTGCAAAGGAGAGAAATGTACCTGTAGAGCTTTACCCGCGTATGTCCTATTCTTGTTGCGGTCTAATCAAATCTTTGGGAGGAAACACAGAATGATGTTTGCAAGCGATTTGGATCAAACGCTCATTTATTCAAAAAAAGCGTTTCGGTGTGAAATGGGAGAAACGGATGTACAACTTATTGAAGTATTGGAGGGAAAGGAAATTTCCTTCATGACACGTAAAGCTATCAGCATGTTGAAGAATTTAGCCAATCAAGTTCTATTTGTACCTGTAACTACTAGAACTATAGAACAGTATCGACGTATTTCTTTGTTTCAGCACGAAATTATTCCTGAATACGCAGTGACTAGCAACGGAGGGCATATTTTACATAAAGGGATGGTTGATAAGGAGTGGAGTCAGAAGATCCGTAACAAGCTCTTTGAGTGTCAGCCTAAAGAGGCCATTCTTAACAAGTTTAAAGAAATTTATCATGAAGAATGGGTTTTAACTCAAAAAACGGCAGATGATTTGTTTTGTTACGCCATTGTCGCGCAGGATAGAATTCCTCATGATGAATTGGAAGCATTTGGCGAATGGTTGACGCAAAATGGATGGACGTACTCCTTACAGGGAAGGAAGTTGTATTTCGTTCCGAATCCCGTAAATAAATGGGAAGCAGTTGAATACATCAAGAAAATGACAAATAAAAAGAAGGTAGCCACTGCAGGCGACTCGTTGTTGGACTTACCTATGCTTGAGGTAGCAGATTTTGCATTTTCTCCTGTACATGGAGAATTGGACCGTATGACTCTTAGTAAGCATATTATTCGAACGTCACAATCAGGAATTTTAGCTTCTGAAGAGATACTGCAATTAGCTGGTGCAGCGCTTCTGCAACAACTGGCCTGTACAGAAAATCATAATTACAAACAGAATGAGGTGTCGCTATGAGTGCAATTAATTTAATGAAGAAAAATGTAAATATTGTTCTTGAAAAGAAGAAGCTCTCCGGAGTCGTAGCTAAGGTAGGATTGGTGCTGGACATTTCCGGTTCTATGAGAACGCTGTATAAAAACGGAACCGTCCAGAAAGTCGTAGAAAGAATCCTGGCTGTGGCTAGTCAATTTGATGATGACGGTGCGCTAGATATTTGGGTTTATGATAATGAGTTCGCGAGACTGAAACCGGTAACTGAAAGGGATTTTGAGAATTATGTTGAAAATACGATTCTATCTAACTCCCTTATTCATAAATTTGGCAGAAATGATGAGCCGCCAGTTATGGAAGATGTAATTCAAAAATACACTATTGAGGAACCAAGTGCAGAACCGGCATTTATCGTGTTCATTAATGATGGAGGATGCAAAAGAACCATTAAAAAGCCTGTTGTGGAGTCCTCAAATAAACCGATATTTTGGCAATTTGTCGGAATCGGTAATGCCAATTTTGAAGTTCTGGAAAATCTGGATACTATGGAAGGCAGATTTATAGACAACGCTAATTTTTTCCATATAAAAGATATTGAAAGCATCAGTGATGATGTACTATATGACCGCTTGTTGAATGAATTTCCTTTGTGGATTGGCGAGGCAAAAAGTAAAGGAATCTTACGTTAAGCAGTTTAACAAAATTATTCGTATTATTATGAGCCTCATAGGAAGGGAGAAATAGAAATACATGAAAACGTTTATCATAAATTAGGCGAGAATACCCCCACTTCAAGTGGGGGAGGTGTAGACAGTTCTTTATAAACCGTACAAAACCGTATTATATCGTATAAAAGTAACATAATTTTGTTTGTCATTCCTAGAAAAGGAGGTGAATCCTGGTTGTAAATCGTATCTTTACACATTTTTTACCAAATCGAAAAGGCTTTCGAACATTTGTTTGTTATCTTAGAGATAAGAAACGATGTTCGGGGGGTGACTCATGTGTTTGTCACGCGTATTTGTAAAGCCCTTGTACCGAGACATGAGGAGTTAGACAACCTGATGCGCGTGTATGGCTGTGCCACGCGGTATGCCTTCAACCGGCTGTTGGAAGGAGAAGATTCAAAAGATTTGATTCAACTTATTCCTCCCAAATTCCAGTTGAA
>NZ_AUMR01000004.1 GCF_000430785.1 Ectobacillus panaciterrae DSM 19096 | reverse complement strand
TCTCAAGCATGTCCATGTTGCCAAAGAAGAAAGAAAGTGCGGACACGCAACTACGTTTGTGCGTGCGGCTACGAAGAACACCGGGACATTCACGGTGCCCGCAACATCTTGGCAAAAGAACTGTACGGGAAGATGTGTCATATTCCGGAAGAAACAAAGAGAAAGTATCTACGGATTGCGTAAGCAAAAAGTAGTAGACGGTGTGTTCCCACCCTTCTGCATGTGCAGAAGTTGCTTAGTCAAATGAAGAAAAGGAGCCCCTGCATAGGTGCAGAGAGGAGATGGCAAATCCGCTTCTCATGGGACCTTGTCTTTGTTGGTGCTAAGAAACCTCCACTTCAAGGAGCGGAAGCGAGTAAGTGGGGGAGGCTCATTCAGATGTTCTTTTTCTTTTAGTCATAAAAACACCCCTTCAAACAAAAATATCCAAAGGGGTAAAACATCGTAACTTTTTTATAAACATCTCGTCTTTATTCAAAACATCGCATCTTTTTTATAAACATCGTGACTTTATTTCAAATCTACAGCAGTCGCTATATTTAGGATTTATCACCTTTATTATTGCTGGTGATCTTTGTGCCATTCGGTTGTTTAACACCTTTGCTTGCATAAGGTTTGGCATAATAAGTTGGCATTTTTTGATATAGGGAATGGAGATATGTTTGCTTTTGATCTAGATAAAAACCCATTAGATCCACCAGTTATATATTTAAGTCATGATGAGAAAAACGTTTGAAACATGCGCTTTGGTAGGCGAAGATGTCGCTTGAACTTGGCGGACACGCACCGTTTATTGTGATGGATGATGCTGATTTAAAAAAGGCAGCCAAAGGGCTGGTGCAGTCTAAGTTCCGTAACGCGGGACAAACGTGTATTTGTACAAACCGAGTGTATGTACAAGAATCGGTAGTGGATGCATTTATCCTTATTTTTCAAAACGAACTGGAGCAGCTAAAGGTTGGGAACGGACTCGAAGAAGGAATTGATATTGGTTCGTTAATTGATAAGTTTGCACTGGAAAAAGTAGAAGAATTGCTGAGCGATGCAGTGAAAAAAGGCGGGAAAGTCGTATATAGCGGCAGTAAGCCGGAGCAAGAGGACGGCCTTTATTATGCACCGACAATTGTATCCGGTACAACAGATGAGATGCTTTGCATGAAGGAAGAAATTTTTGGTCCGCTCGCTCCGATTGCATCATTTCAAACAGAAGAAGAAGTCATTGAGCGTGCCAATGCTTTGAATTACGGTTTAGCCGCTTATGTATATACAGAAAATCTAAGCCGTGCATTTCGCATCACGGAACAGCTGGAATACGGTATTGTCGGATTAAACGATGCAATGCCGTCTGCGGTGCAAGTTCCTTTTGGCGGCTATAAGGAAAGCGGACTGGGCAGAGAAGGCGGTCATTATGGCATTGAAGAATTTTTGGAAGTGAAATATATTTCTATCGGTTTAGATTTATAAGAATATCGTGTTCATGAGTAAACGGCAAGGAAAAATGAAAGGATGCTGACTTTGTTCGTTTGAAGGAAGCTCTGTAGAGTCTGTAAATGCATAAAAACGTTTTTCTGTAAACGTAAAGAGCAGCAAATCAAGAAAACAAAACGAGTGACCTGATAAGGTTACTTTTTTAGCAATACTTATATATACAAGTATCGATTTCTTAACATTTTTATATGAATTAGTGTAGAATGTAACGGGAATCTCATGGTGTTTCATAAAAAGTATTGAAAATCATTCGTTTATATATTATTCTTAAATAAGAATTCAGCTCTATATGCGACTGGCGTAACATGGAATACCATGAGGAAGCATATAGATATATGAGCCGTACGCCTGGGCAAGCACTTGATTGAAAAATCGGGTGCTTTTTGTTTTTCTATAAAAAGAAAAAGGAGTAGGGAAATATGAATCATATGCAAAGGAAAATGGGAACTTTTGCACTTACCATGACAGGCCTGGGCTCGATAATAGGATCAGGGTGGTTATTTGGAGCGTGGAAGGCGGCGCAAATTGCTGGACCAGCTGCCATTTTTGCCTGGCTAATAGGAATGGTCGTCGTTTTGTTCATTGCCTTGTCTTATGCAGAGCTTGGAACAATGTTCCCAGAAGCAGGTGGAATGGTGAAGTATCCTCAATACTCTCATGGATCCTTCGTTGGATTTTTGGCGGCGTGGGCGAACTGGATTGCGATTGCATCTACGGTTCCCGTTGAATCGATCGCTTCCGTTCAATACATGAGTACATGGCCTTGGGAGTGGGCAAGATGGACGCGTACTCTCGTACACAACAATACATTGACTTTTAAAGGATTGCTTATCGCATGTGTATTGCTTCTAGTCTACTTTTTCTTAAACTATTGGACAGTGAATCTTTTTGCTAAAGCAAATTCGTTCATTACTGTATTTAAGATTATTATTCCGGGCACGACAGCCGGAACTTTATTATTCACAGGCTTTCAAGGAGAGAATTTTACAAGTGGCGGAGTTGCGCCTTATGGCTGGGCAAGTGTTCTGACAGCGGTAGCGACATCAGGAATTGTCTTTGCTTTTAACGGTTTTCAAAGCCCGATTAATATGGCTGGAGAAGCAAAAAAGCCGAGCCGCTCCATACCGATTGCAGTGATCGGTTCGATTGTTGCGGCGGCACTTATTTATGTGTTACTGCAAATTGCCTTTATCGGTGCTATAGATGCATCTACTCTTGCGAAAGGCTGGAGTCATATTAACTTCAATTCTCCATTTGCAGATTTAGCGATTGCTCTTAGTATAAATTGGCTTGCGATTTTATTGTACGCAGATGCGTTTGTATCTCCATCTGGATCAGGAACGACTTATACAGCTACGACAGCACGCATGATTTACGGTATGCAAAAGAATGGATATATGCCTGAAGTTTTCGGCAGCATCCATCCTTTTTACGGCGTTCCGCGTCCGGCAATGATTTTCAATCTAGGAATAAGCTTTCTCTTTTTATTTTTATTCCGCGGTTGGGGTGTTTTAGCGGAGGTTACTTCTGTAGCGACGTTAATGTCCTTTATCATGGGACCGGTAGCGCTTATGGTATTGCGCCGAACAGCTAATCACCTGTATCGTCCATTTAAGTTGAAAGGTGCAGCAGTTATCGCACCTTGCGGATTTATTTTCGCTTCTCTGACATTGTATTGGGCGCGTTGGCCGCTTACTGGGGAAGTATTATTCATTATACTAATAGGATTACCGATTTATTTTTATTATCAGGCCAAAAACAAATGGTGTGGTTTCCGAGAGCAGTTTTCATCAGGTATTTGGATGCTTATCTATTTATTGTGTATGATGCTTATCTCTTATTTGGGCAGCGATAAGTTTGGTGGGCAAAATATCATCAAATATGGTTGGGATATGCTTATTATTGCAGTTGTCTCGCTCATGTTCTACTACTGGGGTGTGAAAAGCGGAAGGAAGACCGAGTATATGGCAGCAGCTGAGGAGATAAATAAAGATATAGCTCGTAAGAAATCATTCGATTATGAGAAAGAAGAGGCAATGTAATACGAAAAGGGGATTAGATGGGCGGAAAGAGTTACGAGAGGTGTATAATTGAGTATATTTTAAATTAAGGAAAAAGCAGCTTCCTCCGTCGGAGGCTGCTTTTTTTGTAACAAAATACGATTATTTTTAATTCTAAATATGATATATTCTATTTGAAATAAGTTATATAAAACAATTATCTATACAGGTAAATGCTTATTGTTTATGATTGAATTTGAAAGGAATTTTTCTTATAGAATATGTGATGAGGTGGAGTTATGGCAAAATCTAAGAAGAAATCAAAATCGGCAGCAAAGCAATCTTCAAAGTGGATATTTTGGATCATCGGCGTGTTCAGTTTATGTATATTAGGGTTAATCCTTATAGGCAATGCTCCTAAAAAGGGAGCAAACTTTGACTATAAAGGACAGCCGTATTTAGGAAAAGAATCTGCTCCTGTTCAAATTGTTGAATTCGGCGATTATAAATGCCCGGTTTGCAAAAACTTCAATAAATCTTTCTTTCCGCAAATCGAAAAGGATTTTATAAATACAGGAAAAGCGAAGTTTTACTTTATGAATTACCCGTTCATCAATGTGGATTCTACACGTGCTGCAGCATTTGCTGAAACGGTTTATCAAGAGCTTGGAAATGGAGCGTTCTGGAAATTCCATGAGCTTTTGTACAGCAAGCAGCCTGAAGATGCAAAATATGAGAAGATCGATGTATATACAGAATCGTTTCTAGCAGACGTATTAAGAGAAGCAACTAATGATGCGCAGACGGAGAAAGTGGTGAAGGCTTTTCAGCAGAACAAGGCTAAAGCTGCTTTAGATAAAGATGAGTCGTATGTAACAAAACTCGGAATCAACTCAACACCAACGCTGTTCGTTAATGGAAAAGAATTTAAAGGAAATACGATGGAGGACTTTAAAAAAATGGTAGAAGAAGCAGCGAAGGAGAAAGAAAAATGAGTAAGCCATTAGTTTTCTCTTGGCTGACAGCTATTACAGCTATGCTCGGAAGCTTGTTTTTCAGCGAGGTTATGCATTTCATTCCATGCACGCTTTGTTGGTATCAGCGCATTTTAATGTACCCTTTAGCTGTTTTAATCGGGATTGCGTTTTACAATGATGACCGCCGCATTTATAAATACGTTCTGCCCCTTTCGATTATAGGGATGATGATTTCTGGGTATCACTACGCTTTGCAAAAAATACCGTTTTTGCAAAAATTTGAAGTGTGTACGAGCGGAGTGCCATGTTCCGGCGAGTACATTAACTGGTTAGGGTTTATTACGATTCCCTTGCTTGCATTTACCGCTTTTACTATCATTACAGCGAGTATGTTTATGTTGAAAAAACAATACAACAGGGAAGTAGAATAAGTTTTAAGTAAAAGAGTGAAAAATTAAATAAGAAGAATCTGTTGACAGATTGAGAGAGACCGTTTTATAATACAAAACATACTTAAGTGAATGAATATTCTGTACGCAAAAGCAATGAAGGGAATACAGTAGGATTTACCTCCCTGTTTTAGAGAGCTGATGAGTGGTGAAAATCAGTACAAAGGTAAATGTGAATTTCGATCCCGGAGCATCTTTTTCGTAGTAAAGGCACGTCCTTTATGAAGGGAAAGACGGTCATATGATCGTTAACAAAGGAAAGTGGCAGACATAGTCTGCAATGAGGGTGGTACCGCGATTATGTCGTCCCTGCTGAGAAATCAGCAGGGGCTTTTTTGTTTTAGAAGATAAATGAATACATTTATATGCAATGAAAGGAATACAGTAGTACATATTTCCCTGTTTCAGAGAGCTGATGGTCGGTGTGAATCAGCACATAAATATGCATGAATTTCGATCCTGGAGCATCTTTTTTAAAGTAAAGGCAAGTTCTTTATGAAGGGAAAGACGGTCATATGACCGTTAACAAAGGAAAGAGGCAGACATGGTCTGCAATGAGGGTGGTACCGCGGTTTTAATCGTCCCTGTCGAGGAATCGACAGGGGCGTTTTTTTTATAACAACACGATGGAGGAGAGAGAAAAATGGATACAAGTCATACAGAGCTGCAAAAGAAGCTGCTGCCGCGTCATATTCGTTTTATGGCATTAGGGGGAGCAATTGGAACAGGAATTTTTAAAGGGACTTCTGAAACAGTATCTATCGCAGGGCCAGGTGTTATTTTTTCCTATTTGTTTGCGGGGCTGCTGCTTCTTGTCGTGATGACCGCAATGGCTGAGATGGCGATTGCTTACCCTGGTTTGAATATGAAGGGCTTTATTCGTAAAGCTTTTGGCACCGAGGTATCCTTTGTCATCGGCTGGCTGTATTGCTTCATGTGGCTGATCGTGTGCGTCATTGAAGTTATTGCGGCGGGAAGCTTTTTGCAATATTGGTTCCCATCTGTTTCGCTTTGGATCTTAAGCTTAGGGTGTGCCTTGCTGATTGTTGGCATTAACCTTCTGAATGTGAAGCATTATGGTGAATTTGAGTTTTGGTTTGCAGGCATTAAAATTACAATGATTGTGATTTTTATTTTACTGGGAGCAAGCATTCTCTTTGGAATTATTCCAAGCAGCCAAACTGGTTATATACAAAACTATGTAAATCATCAAGGATTTTTCCCGCATGGCTGGGGTGGTGTATTTTCGGCTTTATTAGTAGTTATCTTTTCATATGGCGGCTCTGAGCTGGTGGGATTAACTTTAAGTGAAACAAAGGGTGCGGAGAAGGTTTTACCTAAAGTCATTAAAGGCATAATTGGAAGAATCGTCTTATTTTATACGATCCCTATCATGGTAATTTGTGGACTGATTCCCTGGAATGAAATTAGCAATGAAGCGAGTCCGTTCGTACAGGTGTTGTCCACAGCCGGTTTTCAAGGTTCGGCACATATCATGAACTTTGTACTTATTACAGCTGTCTTATCCGCAGCGAATTCCGGTATATACGGCAGTACACGTATGCTGCATTCTTTGGCAATAGAAGGAGAAGCGCCTAAAGCTTTTGCTTATGTATCCAAAAACGGGATTCCTATATACAGCTTGATTCTAAGTGCGATTGTGCTTATTGGGGGTGCTTTTATCGCGTATCTTTCACCGGACCGCGTGTTTGGTTATCTGATGGCGATTCCAGGATTTACGGTATCTGTTGTATGGATCAGCATTTGCCTGGCGCAGTTGAAACTTCGTAAGACTTACGTGAATGTCCCGAACTTTAAGGTTTGGGGATTTCCATATATAACGGCGCTTACTGCGGGAGCGCTGGGTATAAGCTGTATAGCATTTATGTTCAGTCCACAAAATAGAATCAGTGTTTTTGTTTGCTTAGGCATGCTACTTGTATTGCTGACAGCCTCTCTGGTTACAAGCCGAAAAACAAAAGCAAGATAAGGAGATGCAGTGTATATAAAGGAATATGAACTGTATTTCGGTTTACATTTCATACTAAACGGTATATGGGAAAGGTTGTCGCGATTTGGAGAGTATGCTTTACTTGTATGAAATTTAGATGATGCAAAATAAAACAAAGCTCGCTGTTACCAGCGAGCTTTGTTTTACTTGATCCAAAAGTCTGCTAAGCGCTCTGTTTGGTCTCTTTGATAGAAGCAACAGCCGCTTTTTTATTCAATGCATAATACACACCGATTCCAAGCAAAACAAGAATTGAGCAGTAAAAGTATAAAGAACTAAATCCGACCTTCACAACGGTAAGTCCGACTATAAAGGAACCGATTCCGATGCCTAAATCGAAAATCGAAAGAAATGTCGCTGTTGCCAATCCTCTTCTTGCCGGAGGCGCCGCTTGAATCGCGAGCGTTTGAAAGCTTGGAAACAGCGTTCCCCATCCGAGGCCGATAAGGGCAGCTGCCGTTAGAAAAGAAGGTGCTGTTTTGGCTGCGCTTAGAAGGAACATGCCGCATGCAAAGCATACAATAGCGGGATATATAATACGATTGGCTCCATATATGTCGAACCATCTTCCAGTGAAAGGCCGAGATAACAGCAGAACGAAAGCATATATGACAAAGAAATAGCTCGCAGCCGCCGCTAAACCGATTTCCTTCGCATATATGGATACGAAAGAAAGAATAGAGGCATAGACTAATCCGAATAGAGCGGCTGTTAAGGATATACGAATGGCGGAAATCTCAAATAAGCTTTGTAGCTGTGCGTCTTTCACTGCAGGTTTGTTTTTCAACTGTTCTATCTTTGGAAGATGAATGAACAAGCCCATTATGAGTGCAAATAAAGCACAGCATGTACTAATCGTAAACACCATGTGTATGCCCCACTGACGAAAAATTGTCAAACCTAAAAACGGGCCTATTACCATTGCGAGATTCATAGACATCGCATAGTATCCCATTCCTTCTCCGCGCCGGAAATCGGGAATGATATCAGCAACAATGGTACCTGTAGCCGTCGTAGCCATGCCGAAACCGATTCCATGGAAAAAACGAAGAACGAGTAGGCCTGTCATAGAATTAGGAATAAAATAAAAGGCGCAGGCAGCTCCAAAAATGAGGAGCGATGTTATTAAAACCGGGCGCTTTCCGAAACGCTGAATCCATTGACCTGTCAACGGACGGCTAATGATGGCCGAAATCAAAAATACCGTTACGATCAAACCGGCTTCTGACTCACGGCCGTGCAGGCTTTGCAGTGCATAAATAGGCAGCGTGACCAGCAAAGCATAAAAGGTCAAGAACAGAAAAAAGCTGCTGCCGGAGACATTGATAAAATCTTTTGTCCATAATTTTGTTTTCAATTTACTTTCCTCCTGATAGCTGAAGCTGGTGAATCCATTCGGACACGAGTGCGTACAGCTCCTCTTGTGAAGACTCCGGAAAATGCGTGAGCAATGAGGCATTTACTTCCAAAATAGCATGCTCCCATTTCGGATATTCCGTAAGCGCCTGCTCCGTCAATTGAATATGCTTTGTTCGCTTATCCCCTCCTGGCACTTGTTTCACGTATCCTTGTTTAACAAGACGTTGAATCGTTCTCGTCATAGGCGGGGCTTCGACAGACAGGTATTCGCAAAGCTCTGTTTGCGTTAAAGTTCCTTTTACTTTTAACGTGTATAACACAGACCATTGTGCACTATAAATCCCAAACGGCTGTAAAGCTTCATTTACATTTTTGGTAAGGTTCCTGGACAACTGATGCACAGAGTGGAATAAGCTATGATTGTGTAACAAGATAATCACTCCTGAAATTGTTTATCTAGGTAAGTATATAATCAAAAATAACTGTTTATACAAAATAGTTACCTAGGTAAATGTATCATGAAAAAAGAGAAAGAGTCAAATTCATATACAAGTGAATAAAAAAATCGTTTTTTATAGTGGGGAGAGATTATCCGGCGACGTGCAGAAGCGATCAAACCTTTGTAGTGGTTCATGCAAGGGGAAACCAGAGAGAAGAAGCATACCATACTCCCTTTTGGTTGCACATCGCACATGGAAATGCCGAAATTATAATTCACTCATATGTAATTAGGAATTTTAATATAAATTAGCTTATTGGAGAGAAATCTATTAAAAGTCTCTTTCGCATACATATATAAAATAAGGGACAAAGCAGTACACAAGAGAGGAGGAAAAAATGATGTACCTGCATGGAACGAGTAAGATTAACGAAAAGGGACATTTGGAAATCGGCGGAGCAGATGCCGTTGAGATTACCGCAACGTACGGTACGCCTGTAATCGTATATGATGAAGAGTTGATTCGCGCACAGTGCCGGGCATATAAGCAAGCATTTCAAAAAGCTGGTGTTTCCTATAAAGTTTCTTACGCCAGCAAGGCTTTTCTCTGTATCAAGCTGGCTCACCTTATTCAAGAAGAGGGGCTCGCCTTGGATGTAGTTTCAGGTGGAGAACTGTATACGGCTTTACAGGCAGGATTTCCTGCGGAACGAATTCACTTTCATGGCAATAATAAAACAAAATCCGAAATCTGTATGGCTTTGGAAGCGAATATCGGATGTTTTGTCGTCGATAACTTTTGGGAGCTGGAGCTGCTGCATGAACTTGCAGAAGGACGCAAGCAGTCGGTAAATATTTTGCTTCGCATCACGCCGGGCGTAGAAGCGAGCACGCATGAATACATTACAACGGGGCAAGATGATTCGAAGTTCGGGTTCAGCGTAAAGAACGGTCAGGCGTTACAAGCGGTGCAAATGGTGATTGCAAAACCGCTTTATCGGCTTATCGGCATTCATTCGCATATCGGGTCGCAAATTTTCGAAACAAGCGGATTTATAAAATCCATTGAGATACTTGCTTGTTTTTTTAAACAGGTTCACAAAGAGACAGGACATACGATGGACGTATTGAACTTGGGCGGGGGGTTCAGCATTCGATACACAGACAAAGATGCCCCATTGCCAGTTCAACAATATATTGAGGTTATCATTCGTGAGACACGTAAACGGTTTGTTGATTATAAATATAAACTCCCTGCAATTTGGGTGGAGCCGGGTCGCAGTATTGTCGGAGAAGCGGGTACCACTTTGTATGCAATAGGAGCCATAAAGGAAATTCCCGGTGTACGCAAATACGTATCGGTCGATGGAGGAATGAGCGACAACATTCGGCCGGCGCTGTATAAAGCCCGGCATGAAGCCATGTTGGCAAATCGTGCATATGGGAGGCAAAAAGAGCTTGTGTCTATCGCCGGAAAATGCTGCGAATCAGGCGATATGCTCATTTGGAACGTTTTACTGCCGAAAGTGCAGCACGGAGATCTTTTAGCCGTCTCTTGTACGGGTGCCTACACCTATGCCATGGCCAACAACTACAACCGTATGCAGCGTCCCGCTGTAGTGTTTGCTTATAATGGGAAAGTGCAGGAAGTGATTCGAAGAGAGACGTACGAGGATTTGATTAGAAATGATATAGGGTGATTGGAGTCACCGAATATAATAAGGCAGTTAGTATTAACTGCTATATGTATTTTGTTAATTTAAGAAAAACTGAGCACGGGAAAACGCCCGTGCTCAGTTTTTTAGCTTTAGCTGCTTTCATTAGAATGTACTAGTGCTCATTCCGGCTTGGTGTTTAAAGGCTTCAGACGAGCTTCAATTTGTTTTCGCTGCGGTTCAAGAAACGGCGGCAAAGCGAGGGATTCGCCCAAATGCTCTATATCTTCGTCAGTATCGAAACCAGGTCCGTCCGTTGCCAGTTCAAACAGAATACCGTTCGGCTCTCTGAAGTAGAGGGAGCGGAAGTAAAAGCGGTCGACAAATCCGGAATTAGGAAATCCTGCTTGTTGGATTCGCTGCGCCCATTGACGAAGTTCGTCTTCATTGTCCACACGAAATGCAACGTGATGAACTCCGCCTCGGCCAAGGCGCTCAGGAGGAAGGTCCTTTCTTTCTTCCACGTGAACTTCCGCACCTGTTCCACCTTCGCCGGTTTCAAAAACCAAAATATCGGACTGACCATCTATGAAGGATGGATATTGTCCTTTTTTACGAAAGCCCATGAGTTCTGTCAAGACTTTCACGGTTGGTTCGGCAGAGCGGACAGTTAATTTGACCGGACCGAGCCCTCGGATTCCATACTCTTGAGGAACCGGGCTCTTATCCCAAGGAATTCCTCCTGCAACTCCTTCGTTTGTTTCGTCTGACACTAAGATGAAACGCTGCTCTTCAAAATCTTTAAAGGCAAGAGTAGAACGGCCGGCACGTTCCGCGATGTCCTCATGCTCAATATTCAATTCTTCAAAACGCTGCTTCCAATATGTTAATGCTTGATCATTTGGGACGCGAAGAGAGATGGCTGATATACTGCTGACTCCTTCGTAAGTGTGCCCAGCCATTGGAATTTCAAAGAAAGTCAACTCGGTTCCGGGGTTTCCTTTCTCATCTCCGTAAAACAAATGGTACACAGATGTGTCATCTTGATTGACCGTTTTCTTGATTAAACGAAGACCCAGCGCTTTTGTGTAAAAATCAAAGTTCTTTGAAGCTTTGGCAGTTAATGCGGATACGTGATGGATTCCTTTTAATTCCATAGTGATTGCCTCCTTAGTAAGGTGTTAATGAATAGTTTATCTTTACCAAATCTAATTTTTTTTGCAAAAACCAAATGTTTGAAATGATTTCAAGTATTACATTTTAAAAACATGATTTTAAATTAACTAACTTTATGTAAGTTAATATACTCCTTTGGAGGACTGTTTGTCAACTCATTATAAAAGTATAAAAACAGCTGCTTTTATTGTGTTCTGCAAAAAATTTGTAATTCATTAAAAGAGTGGTTATTATCTTTTGTAGAACAAAAAATAACTATTAAGCAGTTAAAAGAAAGAAAGCTTGTTTATTTTGAATTTTTTTCTCCGAATATAAGATTCACCTTGCACCATGCTAAAAGAGAATAAAAGTTGATCTTAAAGATAAACAGTAAGAGTCTGCATAGATATAAAATTGACTAGACAATAGTTGACTTGACAATTGTAGAAAGGGAATGTGATGAACAAATGAAATTGATGGATAAAGAAATTGTGAAACTGAAAGAGGTAATGGAGAGTTAATACAATAATTCAGATGGAATAAGAGTTTATCGCAGCGATGATAAGCTCTTGTTTTGTGTCGTATTGCAATCACACTTTTATGATAGGTGGAACGAAAACAATGACTAAAGCGTTAAAGGATATTTATAGCAAGGAGTTCATTTTTCATTTTGCGGGCGTAGTAAAACAAGTATATCAGGGGTTTCATGCGGAAGTTTTTTGTGAAATGATATTCGAGGGGAATTGGAAGGAAAAAGCACTTAAAGAGCGCATGAGACATATTACTAGATGTTTACATCAAACTTTGCCTCCCGATTATAGGGAAGCAATTGATATTTTGCTTCAGACGGTACCATATATACATGACCAAGAGTTGGCATATTTGTTTTTGCCGGATTTTGTGGAAGCGTATGGTTTGGATGATTGGGAAACTTCAATCTCTGCACTAGAAACCTTCACGCAATATACGACTTCTGAATTTGCAGTGCGGCCGTTTATTTTAAAAGACCAAGAACGAATGGTGATACAGATGGCACAGTGGGCAGTCCATTCCAATCACCGTGTAAGAAGATTGGCAAGTGAAGGATGTCGGCCGCGATTGCCTTGGGGGATGGCGTTGCAGGGTCTAAAGGGAAATCCGCTCCCCGTTATATCCGTATTGGAAAATTTGAAACAAGATGAATCGCTATACGTTCGAAAAAGTGTGGCCAATAATTTGAATGATATATCAAAGGACCATCCTGATTTTGTGCTGCGAATTGCCAAGGAATGGTATGGGAGCAATCCATATACAGATTGGATTGTTAAGCACGCGTGCCGTACGTTGTTAAAACAAGGAAATAAACAGGCCCTCTCCCTATTTGGCTTTGAAAATGCGTATGCCGTCCAAGTGGAAGATTTCTCATTAGATACTGATAGGGTCAGGATTGGCGACAGTCTCCATTTTTCATTCCGGGTTATCGCTGAAGATGAGATGCCGTGTACGGTTCGAATTGAATATGCTGTAGATTTTGTAAAAGCAAAAGGACATCGCTCGAAGCGAATGTTTAAAATAGCCGAAAATGTATTAAGAAAAGGCAGTGCCTTAGTATATAATAGAAAGCAAAATTTTAAGGATTTAACAACTAGGAAGCATTACGCAGGAGTTCATACGTTATCTATCCTAATTAATGGAGAAGTAAAGGCTTCTAAAGATTTTATAGTCGAGTAGAGCCTGATCTGTTTTGAATGGAAGAAGCCGAGGCTGTTTATTCGTTTGTAAAAGGAACTAAACGAATCTGGTGGAGGGGATGGATTGTATGAATGTAGCGACTTATTTATCTAGAATAGGCATGAATGCCGCTGTGAAAAGGCAGGGAGTGGAATTGCTTCGGGAATTGCAAGAGAAGCTGGAGAATGGTCTGCTGAGTATCAATTTACGACCATTCCCAGAACACTAAATGATTTCCAAGAGTTTTAAAGCAATACTTTAATATCAATTAAATACAAATTTTGTATTGGCACATGTTCACTCTTTTAATATGCATTACGCCAAGCCAAGTATATATACTAACCCATACCCTAAAACTGAGAGTAATATAGACCCAATTAAACCTGCTGCAAAAGACTTTAACCCCATCCGTCTAAACGCAGCAACATCCACGTTTAACCCTAATCCGGCCATTGCCATAGCAATCAGCATATATGCAACAAGCACTACACTGTTTGAAATAGAGGAAGAAAAAATTCCTAATGAATGAATCCCGCTCATCGCTAGAAATCCAAGAATGAACCAAGGAATAGGAATAGACTTCCATGAGGCTTTGGCATTTGAACTGTTTTGAGAACGTTCTTGTCGGTTTGACCATATACCTATAACAATAGCGACGGGTACGAGCAGTGCTACGCGCGTCAATTTTACGATAACTGCTGTATCTATAGCGATATTTCCTCCCGGAGCTGCAGCGGCGATAACATGGGCGATTTCATGAAGTGTGGCACCGGAAAAAACGCCGTACCCATGTGCTGATAATCCGATAACCGGGTAAAGTATCGTATAAATTAATGTAAAAATAGTCCCCAGTATAGCAACTGTCGCAGCTCCGATTGCCGTTTCATCGTCATTCGCTTTAATTTGAGACGAAATTGCGACGACAGCTGCAGCTCCGCAAATTGCTGTTCCGCATGCGGTTAAAATTCCCAGCTTCTTTTCAACTTTAAATAGACGACTTAATGCATAGACAACAATTAAGGTAAAAATGATATTAATAACTGCGATGGCAAATACTTTAGGACCGGCATGCAAAATATCAATTACATTCAGCCGCATGCCTAAAAGAATGATACCGAGGCGAAGCAGTTTCTTACTTGAAAAATTTGTACCTGCCGCTGCATAATCAGGCACCCCTGTCAAAGCCCTCCATGCCATGCCAATCAAAATGGCAATCACCAGTTGCCCCATAATACTTAAAAACGGGAGCTGTGCCAAGTATTTTGCAGCAATCGCAATCAGAAAGGTCAATCCGATTCCTATTGAAAAGCCTAGATAGTGCTGTTTTGGTTCAGCAAGTATTTGGTCCATTTATGAATCACTCCAATGTATGTTACATGTTCGGTATACATCCACTATAAAGAGAATTTAACAATAAGTGAAATATATATTTGATATGTTAATGATTAAAAAAACTTATGATAAAATAATAAGCGTAAGTGCGGTAAAGAGGAGGAGTGAAATGATTGTCGATACATTAAAAATTTTTGTAACAGTTGTAGAGCAAAAGCATTTTTCAAGAGCTGCCGAAATATTGAATCTGTCGCAGCCGGGCGTTAGTTTGCATATTCGGAATTTGGAAAACGAACTTGGCGTTAAGCTCATTACTCGTTCCCCCAAGCATGTACAGGTTACGGAGGCTGGAGAGATTTTATATATACGCTCTAAACAAATACTGTCTCATTATGAGGAAGCAAAGAAGGAAATCAATGAACTTTTTCATGTGGTAACCGGCAATTTGAGAATAGGCGCCAGCTTCACGATTGGTGAATATATTCTCCCTAAAGTGTTAGCGGAATATACAAACCAGCACCCCCGTGTAGACATACAAGTGATGATTTCTAATACAGAAGAAGTTATACAAGCTCTCCGGTTCAATACGATTGATATAGGACTAATTGAGGGGAAAGTCATACATGCGGATATAGAGGCAGACCCTTTCATGGAGGATGAAATGATTGTAATCGTTCCGCCGCAACACCCTCTTTCGCAGAGGAGAGTAATCGAAAAGGAGAGGCTGCAGAACCAAGTATGGATTCTTAGAGAACAAGGATCGGGAACACGTACTTATAGCGATCAGTTTATACGTGATTTACATTTAAAAATGCAGCGGCATTTTATTTTCAGTAGCATTCAAGGAGTAAAAGAGGCAGTTGCAGCTGGTTTGGGAATTGCCGTTTTATCAAGCTGGACAGTCCGGAAAGAGCTGGAAGCACGGGAAGTACATACATTTCGTATTAAGAATGTAACATTAAAAAGGCAATTTTCGATTGTACGCCAAAAGCAATCCGATGCTTCATCTAAAGCAGTAGAAGTTTTTTTACGGAAAATAGAAGAGTTTGCTGCTGAGCATAAGCTGTAAAACCTTAACAGCAAGATAAGTTATGATATTAAAGAATTTTACAATAAAGTGCTAAAGAATCCAAATAGTATGCCAAAAGATATGGAGTTTGAAGCGCTCTTGTATATCGCATCGGAAGCATACGAATATAAACATAATGAAGAGTTTGAATATGTGGCTGAATATGATTATGAAACATTTCGCAATAAAGAGAAATGGAAGGATTGAATCAGCAATTGATTAAAAAAAGCCCAACTACAGGGCTTTTTCACTAGGAATCTTCATTGGACCGAATCATCACGAAATGCTTCGTATATAGCATGCACAGCGAGTGCATCATCTTGTGCTCGGTGTGCTTGGGGAATGACATGACCGAAGTAAGAAGCTACATCTCCCAACTTGAAGGAGTTGATCTTATATTCCTGTTTGGCGCGCGCCAGCTTTCGTTTGGCGATACTGAGGGTGTCTTCTGTCTTTATCTTTAATTCTCCTTCAGTGTAGTGTTTCAAAAATGCGAGGTCGAAGGGCAGGTTATGGGCAATCAGCGGATGAGCGCCTGCAAACTCATAAAATTGCAGCAACGCCTCTTGAACAAGCGGAGCGCCCGCAACATCCGCGCTTGTGATACCTGTTAAATCGGTAATCTTCTTAGGTATACCCTTCTTCGGTTTTACAAATGTTTGAAAGACGGCAACCGGCCAGCCGTCAATTACTTTAACGGCAGCTATTTCAATAATTTCTGCACCTCTGCCAGGGTGAAAGCCAGTCGTCTCTAAGTCAAAAGCTACATACTCTCGATAAGGTTTCCGATTAGCGTATTTTAGCTGCAATTGCTTCTTCATCTCAGCAGTGATTTTTTTCAGCCCTTGGTCGTGCCAGGTTTGGAGTAATTCTAAATCGCCTTCAATGCAGCTAGTCATGTAATGCGGTGAATAACCGAGCGCTTTCCATTCAATAAATGGACTGGAGCGTAAATGTGAATGATGCTGGTTTGCTTCCGTCAGCAGCTCTAAACGTTTGGCAATGTTATTTTCCCGGTGGATGAACGTTGCTGTATGATTCAAAGCAAGCAAGCTCGGTATATATTGCTCTGCTTCCCGTGAAAAACACGTCCGGCATAAATGATGGGTTCCGCGGACACCGGATATAGCATCCTCACAACTTTGACAAATTGGAGCAAAAGAGGATGCTCGTTCTGAAGACTTCTCTAATGAGCGTTGCAGCCTATTCATAAAGTTTCCTCCTTTGTATATGCGGCTTTTTGCCATCTGCATAGAGTGATAGTTACATTATACAACTGTAAGAAGGAGAATGGATTATCTCTCATAACTTTTCTGTCTTGCAGAAATGAAAGAGGCAATGAGAAAGGTGCTGTAATTATTAAAAGGGAACCATTTTGAAATGGTTCCCCTTTCTGATTTACTACGTATGGTAAATACGTTATTGAAAAGATGAAATCTTTTTCTTAGCCGTGTAAAGTTTCCTTTAAGTTTGATTTATGTTTGCTTTTTTTTCCTTGCGCTATAGACATGATAGTTAAAGTAACGAGTATTATGACACAAACACTAGATCCTATTACATTATCTTTATTAAATAGAAAAGAGATAAAAATGACAGATAAGCATACTATGGCTGAGATGGTAGTATATGGGAACGCTCGGACGCGGAAAAAAGGCATATTTTCATATTTCGGCCGCAATTTCAATTGAGCAAGACAAATACTAATCCATAAAAGAATAACCGTGAATCCAGGTATAGACATAAGATAACCGATTACTTTATCAGGTGTCATGTATGCAAGCAATACTCCAGCTGCTAAACAAACACCATTTAATAAGATACCGAATACTGGAACACCCGTCTTTGATAGAGTAGAAAAAATCTTATGTGCTTCACCGTTTTGGGACATCGCATGCAATGTTCTTGATGTTGCATACATGCCGGAATTAGCTGCTGAAAGAACTGCAGTTAAAAGAACAAAGTTCATAATATGTGCTGCTCCCGGCAATCCAATTGCAGAAAATACTTGTACAAACGGACTATCTGTTCCTGAAACTTGATTCCAAGGAATTAAGCCGCATATCACAAGAATAGGAAGGACGTAAAAAATGACTACTCTCCATACCACTCCTTTGATAACACGGGGTAACACTTTTTCTGCGTCTTTGGTCTCTGTTATCGCTACCCCGATCAATTCAGAACCGCCGTATGAGAACATAACAATCAAAAATCCAGTCAAAATGCCTTTTATGCCATGAGGAAAGAAGCCCCCATGAGAAACATAGTTAGAGAAAGGCTGCTCCGGCGAAGATGAAGTAAATCCAAATAGAACGAGTGCACCTAACACGATAAATGCAATCAGTGCTGTTATTTTAATTC
This sequence comes from Ectobacillus panaciterrae DSM 19096, assembly GCF_000430785.1. Classification (GTDB taxonomy): domain Bacteria; phylum Bacillota; class Bacilli; order Bacillales; family Bacillaceae_G; genus Ectobacillus; species Ectobacillus panaciterrae. The sequence goes on along the minus strand of NZ_AUMR01000004.1, from coordinate 205,210 downwards.
CTGCGAACCAGAATTCCAGTTCCCCGTAGTATTTTACTTGGAATGTATTTAATGCCACTATAAATATGGCACAAATGAGACTTAAAACCCATAGAGGAACCGTTGAAAACCAGTATTTCAAAAAGCTTCCTGCAGCTAGAATTTCTACAATTGTTACAATCATCCAATTTATCCAGTACAACCATCCAACCACAAAGGAAATTTGAAATCCAAAGGCCTTGTACATCAAGTGCTGAATATTAAGATTAGGATAAACAACAGCTAACTCGGCTAGTGCTGCCATCACGATTAATAGCAGAATCCCTCCTAATAGGTATGCAAAAATTACACTGGGGCCTGCTATATGTAATGTATCTGCACTCCCCTTAAATATTCCTGTACCAATCATCCCTGCCAAGGCAAGAAGTTGAACGTGCCTTGGCAATAACCCTCTTTTCAATTGTTGTTTTTCCATCTCTAAGTCTCTACCTTTCTATACTAATAAAATTTGTAAAGTTGTTGTTTCGCTTTTATCTTTTTTTGTTGTAAGTTCACTTCACAAGATAAACGAATCTTCCGTTCTAGTTTTTCACCTCCTTTATTCCATAAAAAAGTCCCTACTGGATTTCCAGTAGGGACGAATAGATTTCGCGGTACCACCCTAGTTGTGAGCATGCTTACGCTCACCACTTCATTACAATAACGGTTTTTACCGTCTTTCCCTTCATAAAGATAGTTAATCTTTATTACGAAAAAGATGCTCCGGGAGTGTAATTCACACTTAGATATGTACTGATTTGCACCAACCATCAGTTCTCTGTAACAGTGATCTAAGTCCTACTCGATTCCTTTCAACGCCTTATCTATTTTATTATGAGAATCCAAATAAAAAAGTCCCTACTGGATTTCCAGTAGGGACGAATAGATTTCGCGGTACCACCCTAGTTGTGAACATACTTACGCTCACCACTTCATTATAATAACGGTTTTTACCGTCTTTCCCTTCATAAAGACAGTCAATCTTTACTACGAAAAAGATGCTCCAGGAGTGTAATTCACACTTAGATATGTACTGATTTGCACCAACCATCAGTTCTCTGTAACAGTAATCTAAGTCCTACTTGATTCCTTTCAACGCTCTATATAAAAGTTTCATACACGTTAATTTCATTTGAATAAGTTATAGTCTAATAGTATATGAGTATCATTGTCAAGAACTTTAACATTTCCTATTATAAATAATCTAGTAAAAGATATAAGGGCTCACCACTTTTACTACTCCTTTCTCTATGTATCATTCAATTTGATGTTGCAAAGGGGAGTATTCACTTTTCTAAGAAAGCATGAATAAGGCTTCTATTCTGCTTAAGAAGAAAAGTTCTTTTATATAAGTTCACTTTGTTATTCCGACATATCTATCGTTTGCCACGTAGAACAAAAGGGAAACTGCGCTCCCTCTCTCTCTCCCTCTCCCTGCATGGGCTACGAAAAGGGTTTGACCGCTTCTACGCTTATTCGGATGATCTCTCCCCCCTAAAAGAAAAGTTTTATGTCGATTTTTTTAGTTGCATTTATATAGGTTTTATGGGCAACATTTAAGTTTAGTAAATGCAAGTTATACTTTACTTAAATGAACAAAAACGAATAAAATATTTATAAATGAATATTTTGAATATTTCAAGAAAGAAGGTGAACCATTTGATAGATATACAATACTTTGGTGATACGGAAGCCATCTTGGAATCTTTAAAGGATGATTTAATGGTTACAGATATAAATGGCATCATTCTAAAAGCTACAAAATCTACAGCTGCTATATACGGCCTTAAGTATGAGGATTTAATTGGCAGTTCCATTTATGAGTTAGAACGTGCTGGGATAATGACCCCTATTCTAACCCCTCTCGTTATTCAAAAACAAGAAAAGGTTACTCTTGTTCAGCTAACAATGACGGGGAAAAAGCTGCTTGTGACAGGCCTTCCTGTACTTAACGCAAAAGGGGATGTATATCGCATTGTAAGCTATTCACACGATGTTACAGATCTATTGGATATTCAAAATTATTTGCATCATATGCAAGATGAGCTGGAGCTTGTAAAGCTGGAGCTGCAGAGTCAATGGCAGCAGAAGTTTTTATCTCTAGGTTTAGTAGCTGATGATCCGGCTATGAGCAAAATAATGGAGACAATCCATCAAGTGGCGGAAGTAGACGTTAGTACTGTTTTACTTGGTGAATCGGGTGTAGGAAAGACAGCTATTGCAAGATATATACATAATGAAGGGCCTAGAAAAACCGGTCCGTTTATTGAGGTCAATTGTGGATCTATACCGGAATCGCTATTTGAAGCGGAGTTTTTCGGATATGAAGCTGGTTCTTTTACAGGTGCGAAAAAGAGTGGAAAGGTCGGGCTTGCGGAGCTTGCTGAGGGAGGAACTTTATTTCTTGATGAAGTAGGGGAGCTTTCTCTTGAGAATCAAGTGAAAATCCTGAAACTTATTGAAGAGAAGCAGTTTTATCGCGTCGGGGGCACGAAGCCACGAAAAGTAGATTTTCGCTTGATTGCTGCTACACATCGGAATCTGAAAGAATTTGTAGAGGAGAAGAAATTTCGGCAGGACTTATATTTCCGCTTAAACGTAATACCTATTATCGTTCCGCCGCTGCGTGAGCGGCCGGCAGACTTGATGAATTTTATTTATTTATTTTTGAATAAATTTTGTAAGCAATATGAAAGAGAACGGGAATTGGACGAAGCAGTTATACAATTTCTGCTGCGGCAAAAGTGGGAAGGGAATGTCAGAGAATTAATGAATTTAATGGAAAGGCTTGTTATTACGTCCCGCTCTAGATTAATTACAATAGAAAATATACCAGATTATTATAAGCAAGAGCATTACACTAAGAACTTTTCGGGCTCAGCCCGAACGCTTACTGAAACCTTAGAAATAGTAGAGAAGGAAGTATTATTAGAGGCTAAAAGAAAGCATAAAAAAACAGTGAAAATAGCCGAAGCATTAGGGATTAGTCAGCCTTCGGTAGTAAGGAAGCTGAAAAAATATGGAATCAATTAAGGATATTTGCTAGGGATGGCTATGCCATCTTTTTTCTTTTTAGTTTAAAAAAATGAGGGGTACCTCCCTGCTTGGCATAGTTCTTGCATTATTAAAAGGCGAGTAAAGAAATCGGGGAGGGAAACAATGTATAAGCCAAAAGATTCTTCTATGTCACCACGTTTTTGCGGTGTAAAAACGTTTATGAGACTCGAACAAAAAAGTACCACTGAAGGCGTAGATTTTGCTGTGTTGGGAGTTCCTTTCGATACGGCCCAATCTTATCGTGTAGGAGCACGTTTAGGTCCCAATCATATACGCAATGCTTCTAGCTTATTGCGTCCGTACAATCCAGACCAGGATATCGATATCTTTGAGTATTGTTCAGGTGTAGACTATGGGGATTTAGATGTTATACCGGGAAACATCCAGCGAACTTACGACAACATCGTAGAAGGATTGACACCTCTATTGCAAAAAGGAATAACCCCAATCATTTTAGGCGGGGACCATTCAATTTCCTTAGGAAACTTGAGAGCGTTCGCAAAGCAATTTGGTCCGATTGCGCTTATTCATTTCGATTCTCATAGTGATACATGGGATCACTATTATGGAGAAAAGTATATGCACGGAACCCCGTTTCGAAGAGCTGTTGAAGAGGGATTAATCGATGTAAGACACTCTATTCAAATCGGGATGCGCGGACCTTTATACGGGCCAAATGATATCGATGATGCAAGAGCGCTGGGATTTGAAGTCATCACAATGAAAGAAGTACGGAAAATAGGATATCAAGAAGTTCTTCAAAGAATCCATTCACGAGTTCAAAATGCATTGGTTTTTGTCTCATTCGACATAGATTTCATCGATCCGGCATATGCTCCTGGAACTGGAACACCCGAAATAGGGGGTCCTACTAGTATTGAAGCTGTTGAACTTGTTCAAGGATTGGATGGACTAAACATCGTGGGCTTTGATTTAGTAGAGGTTTTGCCTGCATACGATAGCGGAGAAATAACAGCTGTCGCAGCATCGAGCATCGCATATGAAATGATTACACTGGCGGCTTTGCAAAAGCGTCGAAGTTTAGTTGCTTCAAATAAATAATAAATACTGAGGAGAGGTGCATTCTTAATGAGCAAAATCGATATTATTGAGGTTCTTCTATATTTTGCACTCCTAATTATTGTTGGGGTTATCGGTTCCAAAAGAGCCAAAACATCCGAGGATTATGCTCTGGCTGGTAGGAACCTTGGCTTTTTCATGTATCTCGGCTGCCTGGCTGCTGTAATTTTAGGTGGTGCTTCGACAATCGGGACGGCTTCACTTGGTTATAAATTTGGTATTTCCGGTGCTTGGTTTGTGTTTTCGATTGGGCTTGGTATCGCTGTATTAGGTCTTTTCTTTATCACTAAAATTTCGAAATATAAAGTACTAACTATCAGTGAACTTTTAGGAAAGCGCTATAATGAGCGAGCGAGGCTCATTAGCGGCGTGGTGGCCGCCATTTATACGCTCATGGTATCAGTGACGCAGGTCATCGGGATCGGCACGATTTTTAACGTTCTTCTTGGCTGGGATTTAAAGATAACCATGGTTTTAGGCGGCGGAATTGTGGTGTTTTATACGATCCTCGGTGGCATGTGGAGTGTAACGGTTACAGACATCATCCAGTTTGTTGTCAAAACAACAGGTGTGTTTTTCATTATGCTTCCAATCTCGCTCTCTCATGCAGGTGGTTGGAAAGCGCTTACGGCGACGCTCCCAGCAAATTATTTCGATTTGTCCAACATGGGGTATGATAAGATTTTTCAATACTTTATGCTTTACACCCTGGGCATGGTAGTCTCGCAAGATATCTGGCAGCGTATTTTCACGGCGAAAACTGCGAAAATCTCTAAATGGGGCGCGATTTTCGCAGGTGCATACAGCGTTGCTTATGCGGTCGCTCTGAGTATTATTGGAATGTGCGGAGTGATTTTACTGCCTAACTTGGCTGATCCGCAGAATGTATTTGCACATATGGCAATTTCCATTCTGCCGCATGGTGTTCTAGGGATTATACTAGCAGCGGTTTGCTCGGCTCTAATGTCTACGTCTTCAGGTACATTGCTCGCGTCCTCCACAATTATAACGAATGATCTTTTAAAACAACACGTTTTAAAAAATATTAGCGATAAGCAGCTTGTTTTCGTATCACGTGTCACTACATTGACGGTTGGCCTGTTGGCAATTGTGTTTGCTCTTTGGATTCAAAATATATTGGTAGCATTAGATGTGGCATATGCGATCTTATCAGGCGCGATTTTTGTACCTACTGTAATGGGCTTTTTCTGGAAACGAGCTACAGCAAAAGCAGGCTTCTATTCGATTATTGTGAGTACAATTGTTGTTCTGGGAGGACTTGCGGTTGAAGGATTAAGCGCTACGAATCCGATACTTTACGGGATTGCAGCGGGGGTTGTAGTGATGTGCGTCACTACTCTACTTTTTAGCAAAAATGAAACAAGTTTAATCATGCATTCACAGGAGGAAGAACAGATTTTATCCTAAGGAAGTGAAAGCATAGAACTCGCGAGAAACTGAATTTGATCCTGTAAGCAACAAATTTCCTTCAGAAAAGCAAAATGGTCAATAGAGATGTTGATATGAAGCCATCTTAAATAAAATATAAAAATTATCTTTACACACAAGGATAGCAACAGCAGCACTAGGAAAATAAATCATTGCAAAGGAGAATTCATATGACTACAAATTGGAGCCATTTAATCGAAAGAATGCCGGAGCTATTAGCCCCAAGCATGGCTAAAGATCATCCAAATCTGCCGGTAATAAAAGAAGAAGGATGCTATTACTATGGGCTGGATGGCAAAAAGTATTTGGATTTCACATCAGGAATCGCGACGACGAACGTTGGACATCGTCATCCTAAAGTTGTACAAGCCATTAAAGACGGTGCCGATTCTCTTGTGCATGGTCCATCTGGAGTCATTATGTATGAAGCCATTTTACGCTTGGCAGAAGAGCTTGGGAAAATCCTGCCTGGGAACCTGGACTGTTTCTTCTTTGCCAATAGCGGCACAGAAGCGATAGAAGGTGCTATTAAGCTAGCGAAATATGTTACAAAGAGACCGTATGTCATTTCTTTTCTCGGCTGCTTTCACGGGCGTTCCATGGGCTCTTTGAGTGTAACTACTTCAAAAAGCAAATACAGAAAGTTTTTACAGCCTAATGGATTAACGTATCAAATTCCATATGCAAGTACGAAAGATTGTCCGCAAGGTATGGACCCAGAATTATATTGTATAGAGAAATTAGAAAGAGATTTTGCAACTCTCTTCAATCATCAGGTAACTCCGGAAGAAGTGGCGTGTGTCATTGTGGAGCCTGTCTTGGGAGAGGGGGGATATATTGTGCCGCCGGCAGGATGGCTCAAGAAAATCCGCGAGATTTGCGATCGCCATGGCATACTGTTAATTTTCGATGAGGTTCAAACAGGTTTTGGACGTACAGGCGATTGGTTTGCTGCTCAAGCATTTGGCGTAACGCCGGATATTATGGCAATTGCAAAGGGAATTGCATCCGGTCTGCCGCTTAGTGCAACTGTTGCATCAAAAGAATTAATGCAGCAATGGCCCCTTGGAACGCATGGAACTACTTTTGGAGGAAATCCTATTGCGTGCTCGGCTGCGCTTGCTACATTGGAAGTCATGAAGGAAGAAAGACTTGTAGAGAATGCGAAAGAAATGGGAAGCTATGCTGTACAAAAGCTCCATGAGCTAAAGAAGAAGCATTCTGTTATTGGTAATATTCGTGCTATCGGACTAATGATAGGGATTGAAATTGTTTATCCAGAAGCGCATACTCCGAATGGAGAGGGATTATTTAAAATTTTGGACATTGCACTGAAAAAGGGAGTATTATTTTATTTCTGTGGAAATTCAAGTGAGGTAGTTCGAATGATTCCTCCTCTTTCGGTAAATAAAGATCAGATCGATTATGGATTAGCTGTTCTAGACTCGGCGATCACGGAATACGAAGAAGAATTAAAAGTTTTAATTAGGAACTAAGGTGTTTCGTCTTAAAGAAACCCGCATGGCTTAGCCGCATCCCCGGATGAAAAAAACTGTTTTTTTTTCGGGATGGACTAGAGCAGCCTCCGTGTGAGATAGCGGTCAAACCCTTCAAGGTGTCCTCTAGGGGCGATAAAACCTACGGGTATATCCTTGTTGTATATCACGGGGTGTAAATAAGGAAATATCATTTTCACAGAAACACCTCTCTTGATAATATTTTAAAAATTCTGTATACTTAAAAATTCCTAAAAAGAAAGTGGAGACTTCCACTTTCTTTTTTTAGATAAGAATTCTTTCCTTTGTTTACAACCCATGCTGCTCGCAGTATACGACAAACAAACGAATCAATCTGTATGTTTCGTTACAAACACAGGGAGGCGTCTAAAAGGGTTTGTCTTTTACTACACGCAGCAGGCACACTATGCCCATCTAAAAAAGGACTGAGCACGGGCAGGTGCTTTGAAATTTCCGGCACAGTCTCCTTCTCCTACCCAGGAACTCGCAATCGAATGACTAGCAAAGAAGCCAAATGTAATAGTACGAAGGAGATTTTTTAGCATGAAGCAGCTTGTGAGTAGGAACTGCTTAAGTATGCATTAATCTATAATTATGAGAAAATTTTAATGTAATTCTAATCAATTTTTTAATATCTATTCAGTTTAACTTAAAAAACAATATGTAAAATAACTACAAAATGTATTGAGTAGAAAGTGAGTACTTTTTATGCAGAAGGTGATATTCAATCAAATTTATTTATAGAAGAGGCATTAGTCCATCTTATTTTTAGTAGGAGTTGTCATTGCAATATATCTTAAAGGAGAAAATATATGAGCGGATTTATTCATTCCTTTTTACTCATTCTAATGAAGTTAGGATACGCAGGAATTGCTCTCGGATTAATGGTAGAGGTGATTCCAAGTGAGATTGTGTTGGCATATGCAGGGTATCTCGTTTCACGAGGGGAAATCAATTTCTTAGGGGCAATTCTGGTCGGCACGATTGGGGGAGTCATTGCACAGTTATTTTTGTATTGGATTGGGAAATTCGGTGGAAGAGCATTTCTGAAAAAATACGGCAAGTTCTTTTTGATACGTGAGAAACATATTAGTGTAGCGGAAGCATGGTTTGAGAAGTATGGGGTAGGAGTTATTTTTACCGCCCGTTTTATTCCGGTCGTTAGACATGCCATTTCGATTCCAGCAGGTATTTCTAAGATGTCGTTCCGTAAATTCACCGTGTATACGACGTTGGCTATTCTTCCATGGTCAGCTTTTTTTATTTTTCTTGGACAGAAACTCGCATCAAATTGGGAACGAGTCAATGAAATGGCGAAACCGTATGTTCAACCGGTTATGGTAGTTGCAATATTGGCATCCATCGTCTATCTAATTGTCTTGACTAGAAAAAGAAACACACAGCATCATGCTTAAGGCAGAGCCTTTCGCACAACTGATAGTACTTATGATAAATTAGCGAAACGGGTTCCTATATTATTAAGGTATAACCATACGTCACAAAATGATATGTAGTTATAAAAAGAGCCTATGCATGTAGCACATAGGTTCTTTTATATTAGATGTTATAATTAGGTAACAATTAGGTTATATCTTAAATTACGGCTTAAAATGCTGTTAATAATAATTATGTTGGTATCAGAAGTAAATGGTGTTGAATAAAATTAGCAGTGTACTTCTCGTTTTTTGTATTCTTGTTTTAGGCTGTACGCATAAGGCGTTATTTTTTGTATGGATAAGAGAAGGAGGAGCGCTTTCTGTATTCATAAGTATCGTATTCGTCATTTTAATAATAAATTATGTTTTTATTTATAAAAAAATCGAAATTTGAGATAGGATTCAAAAACTACAGGAGAAAGAAAGGATTGTAGGAGGTCAGCTAGAATGAACTTGAAGATATGGAACAAGGGAGCTAATATATATGAAACCAAGCCGAAGAGATAAGATTCTTATTCTTTCTAGCACCTTTGGGGAAGGACATCAACAGGCTGCCTATGCGATTCATGAAGCTACGCAGCTACGCCAACCGGTTATGGAATCAGTTGTTTTGGATTTTATGGCATGGGCTCATCCTTACCTATATCCTGCTAGTCATTATCTCTATATGAAAGGAATTCAAATTTTTCCTGCTATATATGATTATTTGTATCAAAAAACTAGGAGAAGAAATTCCTTTTCAATGAGTCTTAAAACAATTTTATCACTTGAGAAGGGTCAAATGTTAAAGTTATTGCAGGAGGTTCAGCCGTCGGTAGTTGTGAGTACATTTCCTTATCCGGCAGCAATCATGTCGAAGTTAAAGGAATACGGATTAACAACTGTCCCAACTGTCACCATTATTACAGATTATACCGATCACAGCTATTGGATTCATCCTTATACTGACCAATATATCGTCGGATCAAGCCTGATTCGACAAGCTTTGCATCGCCAAGGAATTCCAGATGATAAAATCACCGATACAGGAATCCCTATTAAAGCGGCATTTTCTAATTTCCACTCCAGTGAAAGGTTGGCTATGAAATATGGGTTAGATTCAAAGGTGCCTACGATACTGGTGATGGGTGGAGGATACGGAATGATGGGCGATGGATTATCAATATTTCAAGTTTTAAATGAGTTACCAGAACCGATACAGATTCTGATTGTATGTGGTCACAATGAGAAATTGCGGCATCAAGTAAGAGAGGGACTGAAGCACTCGAAGCATCGTATCCATTTGGCGGGATATATTGACTATGTGCATGAGCTCATGGCTGTTTCTAATCTTATTATTACAAAAGCAGGCGGAATAACAACTTCAGAAGCTCTAGCGATGGGGTTGCCTATGCTGCTTTATAACCCTCTGCCTGGACAGGAACAGGATAATGCACGATTTTTGGTGCAATCGGGAGTCGCGGTACAGGCTGAAAATCTTACTGATTTACGTACTAAACTCTCCAACATGTTATGTAATCCAAAGTTCTTATCGAACATGAAAGAGAATGCGAATCGATTTCATGCAAAAGCGGCCACTGCTGCCGCTCTGGATGTTATTGTTCGGGCAAGCCATCAAGAACCTAGTCCCATTGCCAAACTTGCTCAGGATAGGCCTATTAAATTTCAGTCTTAATTACAAAATCTGATATAGATAACAATATGTAATACAGTGAGGTGAGAGATTTAACATGGAGAATATATTACTATGGACGGCTTTAACTCTATTGTTGGCATATGGAATTATTCCAAGTATACTGTCACGCGGTTTAGGTTTAGGTGTATTTCAAAGAAGCCGCACGAACCATGAGGTAGCCTTCACATTCGATGATGGTCCCGATCCGAAGTATACACCACAACTCCTTGATCTTCTAAAGAAATATAATATCAAAGCCGCATTTTTTGTCTTAGGCTCGAAAGCAGAACAAGTTCCTGAATTGATTATTCGTATGCATCAAGAAGGACATTTGATTGGAATTCATAATTATGTACATCGGTCCAATTGGTTAATGACACCTTGGACAGTACGTCGTCAACTGAATCGTTCCGCTTCAATTATTGAACGAATTACAGGTGTGCGTCCGGTCTACTACCGCCCTCCATGGGGATTATTAAACTTGTTTGATTTTTTATTACACAAAAAATTTCAGGTTGTATTATGGTCTATAATGGTAGGTGATTGGCGAAGTAGGGGCGGGAGTGAAAGAATTAAAAGAAGACTGCTTCATAAGATGCACGGAGGAGCTGTCATTGTTTTACACGACAGTGGAGAAACATGGGGAGCCGATATAGATGCACCTTTACACACCATCAAGGCATTAGAGGATGTTTTCAAAGAGATCCGATTTCGGGATTATACATGTGTGCGGATAGATGAAATGATTCCGCTAGAAAACAGAATTAAGTTAAGCTAGAAACAGCACTATATAAATGCAACTAAAAAATCGACATAAAAACTTTTCTTTTAGGGGGGAGAGAGCATCCGACTAAGCATAGAAGCGGTCAAACCCTTTTCGTGGCCCATGCAGGGGTAAGCCATAGAGAGGGAGCGAGTGCAGTTTCCCTTTTGTTCTACGTGGCAAACGATAGATATGTCGGAATAACAAAGTGGACTTATATAGATATATCTGCCTTATGTTAATTATAAAAAATATAAAGCTATTATTAAAGATAAGTAAAGTAAGAAACACGATACAGGTTCATCTGTATCGTGTTTCTTTTCCAATTATGGAGCAGCAGTACCAGTATCTCTAATTTGTCACCCTATTTTTTATGGTTAAGTGATTTTTTTAATATTCCAATAGGTAAGCTTGTAAAAACTAAAGACATAATAGCATCCCGCGGTCTAATATGTTTGTCTAGATTTTAATGAAAATGATGAATGATATCTCAGGGTATTTCTGCTAAAACCGAAATTCCATTTCCTTAATTAGCATTTTGCGCTACCTTATGTTGATAAAAAGAGTGCAGGATATCTGACGTGATTTGGTGAGAACTTTCTTTTTTGTATAAATTCTCTAACGCTGTACGCATCTTATCCAATTTATTGGAGTGAGATAGCAAATGCAATGTTTCTTGAACAACTGTTTCTTTGTTCCTCAAAACAATTGAGGCTCCTTTTATATCAAAGAACATGGAATTTTCTTTTTCTTGGCCTGGAACAGCTTTATATAAAATGGTCGGAAGTTTTTTGGCAATTGCTTCTGATAAAGTAATGCCTCCAGGTTTTGTAATCATTACATCTGCTACTTCATACAATTCATGAATATGTTCTACATATCCAAAAACCTTTAGTTGATGTTTATACATTGTTTGTATGTTTTGTAATTGATTATACAAGCGTTCATTTCGCCCGCAAACTACTATCACTTGGGTGTCACTTTCACGCAACAGGCGACTCGTAATCCATTTGATATTCTTTACAACCCCTTGCGCACCAGCCAAGATAAGGATTTTTTTTCGATTTGGATCTAGTTTGTATGTTTGTATCACATCCCCATAACTTTTAATACTTTCAAATTCCTTTCGGATGGGGATTCCGCTTACATATATCTTTTCAATCGGAATTCCGTTTGAGAGAATTTTGTGCTTTACTTCTTCTGTAGCTACATAGTAGCGATCTATCTCATCATGAAGCCATGTGCGATGAAGGCAGTAATCTGTTACAATTGTGTAAAGCTGAAATTTCCCCTTTGTTTTTTTCCTCCATTCAGGAACCGTTCCAACTGGAAATGTAGTGATAACAATATCAGGCTGTTCGGTTTGTAAAAGAGCCTCGAGCCTTTGCTCGCCTAGTTTTACATACCAATGAGTAGCTTTTGTTCCATACATTTTGTCCATGAAATAGAAGAAGTGTTTATAGAAAAATGAACCATATGTGAATGCTTGTTTATATAGAAACTTTGCTATTTCATTCCAACGAGGATATGCTTCAGCATATAAATCATGAACTTGTACGGTACCTACCCCAAATTCCTCGAATGCATGCTTTAATACATTCGATACTTGATAATGCCCATTTCCGAAACTGGCTGTAATGAGTAATATTTTAGGCTGTTTTATCATAATCCTCATCCTTTACAGTAATTTACTAAAAGCTCTTTCTTATAGACTACATACTTGTTGTATACTACTTCATAATAAAAGCGTTCAAATGATGTACTATCCCTTATCTTTTTTGCTTGTTAAGCTTTTTGAAGAATCCCGTTATATTAGGATACAGGAGACGATGCGTGAGAAAATATTCAACATATCTAAAGTTGATACGAACAAGTGTTTTTTAATATAATGAATTTGATACCATTGTGGTCCCAGTTACCTAATCAAACAACTGCAGAGGTTCATATGAAAGTCTTAATCATAGAGCATGTAAATATGTGCTGGGAAATGGTAGTGCCAATAATGCTAAAAACAAATTGCTAAACAGTAGCGTATAACCGTAATGGAATGTCACATAATCCTTTCCTAACGATGGGCGATGCTTACTTTGTACTATAAACCGCTTCTCCAACATTTTCATGAATCGTACATGAGAAGTTTATGAGAAGGAAATGAAAAGTTTTTAAGGTTAGAAAATGTTGCTTATAATTTTAAAACATAATTCCCAATTTCATTGTTTTGAAGCAACCGAAGAATTTCGTTTATGAGAAATTTCTCATCAATTTATTAAGTCTCTTTTACTTTCTATTAAGTGTCCTTTAAAAAGAAAAGTGTAAGATATGCATAACACAAGGGAAACCATTAGTATCAGGAACGAGTGTGATGTATATAAAACTGAATAAAAAAATCGTCTTTTTATAGTGGGGAGAGATCAAAAGACGTGCAGAAGCGGTCAAACCTTTGGTTTCATGCAAGGGTAAACCAGAGAGAAGAAGCATACCATACTCCCTTTTGGTTGCACATCGCACATGGAAATGTCGAATTTATCATTCACTTATATAGTTTTAGGTATACTCACCGGTGATAATCCTATGCTTGAACTAAGCAAGACCAGGCCGATTGCGGAGTATATAGTTATTGCAACAGGAGGATTATAGGCTGTTCTATGTTATATTTGCGGAGAAGGAAGATACAGGTGGCTGATTCACCTGATAATATAGGAGGGGTAAGAGATGCAGCGTATCTTAATTGTAGAAGATGAAGAGAGTCTAGCAGAATTTTTGCAATTGGAACTGAAGTACGAGGGCTATGAAGTCGCTGCTGTATATGACGGCCGGAAAGGACTAGAGGAAGCTACACAAAATGAGTATGACTTGATTCTGTTAGATCTTATGCTTCCCGGGTTGAATGGGATTGAAGTGTGCCGCCGTTTACGAGCAGTAAAAGACACACCTATTATTATGTTGACAGCCCGAGACAGTGTGATGGACCGTGTCACTGGGCTTGACAGCGGCGCCGATGATTATTTATCTAAGCCGTTTGCAATTGAAGAGCTGCTGGCACGGATGCGTGTCATTTTTAGAAGAGAACAAAAGCGAGAAGTGGAAAAGAAGATGCTTCTTTGTTTTAAAGATTTAGAACTCGATGTGGAATCTCGCATCTTAAAAAAGGAAGAGCAGGAGATTGAACTGACGAATAAAGAATTTGAGCTGCTTGTAATGTTCCTGAAGAATATCAATCGCGTGCTAACAAGAGACGTACTTTTGGAACAAATATGGGGGTATGAGTCAGCTGTAGAAACAAATGTCGTAGACGTGTACGTCAGGTATCTGCGCAACAAATTGAGCGATTCAGATAAAGAAACATATATTCACACCGTACGCGGTGCAGGGTATGTGATGCGATGATGAAACGAATTTGGATTTTTATCGCTTCTTTCCTTCATAACCTCCCAATTAAGTGGAAGTTGACCTTGTGGTCTACCTTCCTTTTATTTGTTTTATTCGCTTCTTATAATCTGCTGCAATACGTTGTTCTGGATCATTGGACGGTGAACTATGAGGAACAACAAGGCAGTCGCCAGCTGCAAGAAGTACAAGCATATCTTACAGATAAGAAGGAGAATTTGTCTGCGCAAACTGTTGCAGAGAGCGAGGAATTTCTCTCCAGCATTAATGATAGGCATCAGCTCATTCGGATTTCAGATGACAAAGGTCACCCGATTGTTACTGTTTCGAATGAAGTGGAGCCAGATTGGATTCCCCCTGAGCACGTAAATTCTCGGCAATATACAATTAAACATCATCATGAAGATCGTTTGCTCGTCATGCGGCAACCGATTCAGCTCGGGACATTTTCTGGAACCATTGAAATTATCAGAAGCATGGATATGTTTGATAAGTTTATTGATAAGGTTTTTATCGTGATGATATCAGCTGGAGTGGGAGGGCTGCTGTTAAGCTTTTTTGGCGGAAGAATTATTGCAAACCAATTGTTGTCCAACTTACAGACAATCACGGATACCATGCATCGAATTCGTACAAATGGTCTGATGGAACGCGTACCTGTTCGGAATAACCGAGATGAGCTTGCAAAGCTGGGAAGATTGTTTAACGAGCTCATGGATGATGTGGAAGAATCATTTTTGCAGCAGAAGCAGTTTGTCGAAGATGCATCTCATGAATTGCGAACACCGCTAACCATTGTTCATGGACATCTATCCATGCTGAATCGCTGGGGGAAACATAATCCTGAAGTCCTGCAAAAGTCACTTCAATCCAGCTTGAAGGAAATAGAACGTTTGAATAGTCTTGTGGCAGAACTGTTAGAGCTGTCCCGTGCAGAGTCGGAGCAAACACACTCTGTTGCGATAGAGGCTGCTGATGTAGACAGCATTACCGAACGGGTAACAAAGAACTTTGAAGTATTGTACCCTAATTTTATGTTTGAATGCCTGCTAGAGGCCGGGGATACACGAACAAGCATGCCAGCTCGTTACTTTGAACAAGTATTAGTTATCTTAATTGATAATGCTGTGAAGTATGCAAAGGAGGAAGAGAAGCAAGTAATTCTGCGCAGTGGAATTACAAACGGACACATTTTCATCCGTGTAGAAGACAAAGGGCTTGGCATACCTCAAGCCGAACTGCCGTATGTGTTAAATCGTTTCTATCGGGTAGACAAAGCAAGAAGCCGCAAACAAGGTGGCAACGGTCTTGGTTTGGCAATCGCAAAGCGTTTAATTGAGAAGTATGGCGGTCGTATTATGCTGGAGAGTCAAGAAGGAGAAGGCACAGTGGTAACACTTCTATTACCAGTAAATCAATAATTGGGGGTGGAGAAGAACAGAATAAGTTCTTCTCCTTTTGCTTTACAGTGGCGCATTTATTTCTAATCAGAATGATGAGGGTTCAAAGCTTTGGAATATGTATCTCGCTTGCTGCGATTTGCTCTGCGAGTCCAACGAATGATTAATAAAAGAACCAGATGAGAATTTTCTAATGGAGCATGTGTGGTTGAGAAACGATGGTCAGTATAAAATATGGAAAAAGCCCGCTCATCCGGAGGGGGAAGAATGAGGAGCTTTTTCCATGTTATACATCTATGAAAAAGGGGACTATTTGTTTGCTTTTAATTGCTCCAGTGCTTGTTGTACTTCTTCTTGCAATTGCGGATCTAACACTTGTGCTTTCACAGTGTGATTTAACTGATAGAAGTAGTTGCTGGCTGCCGCGTCCGCTTCTAGTTTCTGAACATAGGCTTCTACACGTGCAAAGCCCTTTACTGCATTTTCTGTGTGGAAGGAAGAAAGTGCAGCGTTGCTTGATTTGATGGCTTGTGCAGCGTTCAATCGGGAAACGAGCACGAGCTGTTTATGTTGTAATTCCTGATATTTCTCTTGTAGCTTGTCAATTTGCTCATATAAAGCTACTGTTTGTTGCTTTGTTACTTCATATTGTTCACGATACAATGCGGCTTTTTTCTCGTTTGTAATCTTATCCTGTAACGCTAATTGTGCCATACTATCTTCATCTCGTGACACAGCGAGCTCAGCTTGACGTGCTCTCTTTGCGACAAGAGCCTCTGCTTCCGCAATCAGTGCTTCATATTTCTTCTCCAGGTATAGTTGTTGCGATAAAGCATGCTGTGCTTTTGCAATCTGTTCTTCTGTTTCTCGCAAGTATTGCTTCAGCATGCTCATCGGGTTTTCCAGTTTGTCCAGCGTCTCGTGAACATCTGCCATGACAATATTTCGAATGCGTTTGATAATACCCATGTTTTACTTCTCCTCCTTACGAATGTTTCGTTCCCATTCATCTAAAATATTTGCGTTATACGATGTTGGTGTAAAACTGTACATATGGTCGTCTGCCATCCAGCTTGTTGTTTCTTTTCTTTGCTTGCACTTCTTATATACCCAGGTAATGCCTGCAGCCAGTGCAAGGATCGGGAGCAGCGGGAATAAACCGACAACAAGGAGCAGGATGCCTGTCCATTTTTTAGCCGTATTTCCTTCAGACCTGCGAAGAAGCAGCCAGCCAGAGAGAACAAGACCAAGTTCTAACAGGAATGGGACAAAGAAGATGCCGTCAAACTCTTCTTTATGATGTTCACTTCCCTTTTCACTTTTCTCATCATGATGTTTATGGCTATGTTCGCCTTTCTCATCGCCATACTTTTTATCTGAAATATCTCCTTCAAAATTAGCGGGACGCTCTTGTTTTGCGGAGAAGGCTTGTCCCTCTATTTGGGAAAGAATTGCATGTTCAGATCGTTGTTTCTCGTGAGCCCATTTCTCCATTTTTATGCTATGTAATCCAAAGAACATAATAGCGATAAAAAGCGGAAGGATGAAGAACCATTTCAACCAACGTAATCTCTTGTGTTTCTTCCCTTTCTTTTTCATATTTTCACCTCCTGCCTGAGAGTAATCTTTCTCATGTAATGGAGTAAATAAGAGGAAAGAAACAAGCACGAAGCTTCCTTTCACTCGAATTTGGAAGTGATGATGTTGCTGTTGTATCACTTCGTCATGTCTTACTGGTTCTTAGTGTAAAACAGGAATGTTGGAGCGAAATGAAAGAATGATGATGGAAGAATGAAAAATATATAAGAAATTTCTAATTTTATAAACAAAACGCCTTTGTAGACGTTTTGTTTTTTTGTTTGTATGCACATGTTTGGGAATTTTGAACTGCTGCGTACTGATAAGAGGGAAAATCAAGTATTGATTAAGAGAAAGAAAGCAAACTGTGTTGCAGAGGCAGGAGACAGAAAAAAAGCCGTTTCACACGGCTTTTTTTCTTCTTTCTTATTGCTCATTTTACTGTAAATATAAAATAATGCTCCTTTTTAAGCTAAGGGTCATTATTTCGATTCCTTTCTTCCAACCAGAACGGACAGAAGAGATAAAAGGATGAGAATACTTGCGCATACAATGGAGTTAATTATATTGCCTGCGTTGAACAAGAAGAAGATAAAAATAATTGCCAAGGCTGCTGCTGCAAATAAAGTGCTGTACGGGAATAACCACACGTGAAAATGCGGGATTTTAGGATACTGTTTGCGCAACTTGAATTGTGCAAGGCAGATGCTAGTCCAAATAAACAAAACAGTAAAGCCCGGAATGGACATCAAATAGGCAAAGACATGCTCTGGTGTAAGGAACGCAACAAAAGCTCCAATCAACAAGCCGATGCAGCTGACAAGAATCCCCCAGATAGGAACACCGCGCTTAGTAAGGCGGGAGAATAGAGCGGGGGCTTCGTTATTTTGCGCCAGCGAATACAACACGCGGGAAGTAGCATACATTCCTGAATTGGCAGCCGATAGCACAGCGGTCAATAAAACAAAGTTCATAATATGCGCTACACCTTGTAATCCAGTTGCAGAGAAAACCTGTACGAAAGGACTCCCTTGCTTTCCTATTTCGTTCCAAGGGATGAGCCCGCTGATAACAAGAATAGGTAATGTGTAAAATAAAATTACTCGGAACATAACCCCTTTTATTACTTTAGGAAGCGTCTGTTCCACGTTTTTTGTTTCTGTTACAGTCACCCCGATTAATTCTGAACCTCCAAAAGAAAAGACTACTATTAAGAGGGAGGTGAAAACACTTCCCCATCCTTTTGGAAGGAATCCGCCGTGACTGGTATAGTTTTCAAAATAGACTGCTTCATGATTAGGAATGAGTCCAAATAATAAGGCGAAGCCAAGCAAAATAAATAAAATAAGCGTAATGATTTTGATGCTCGCAAGCCAAAATTCGATTTCACCGTAAAGTTTGACGCTAATTAAATTAATCGCGACAATCAGTGCAGTACATGCTAAACTGAGCAGCCATAACGGAGCAGATGGGAGCCAGTATTGCAAAAAGCTTGCACCTGCCAAAATCTCAACAATAATAACCAAAATCCAGTCAACCCAGTAGAGCCAACCGATGACAAAGGAGAAACGAGAACCGAAAGCTTTTTGAATCATCCCTTGAATGTTTAAACCTGGATAAGCAATAGCCATTTCCGCTAATGCGGTCATAACAATGAGTAGAAGAAATCCTGCAAATAAATAAGAAAAAATGATGCCGGGTCCTGCGGCTGAAATCGTATCTGCACTTCCTTTGAAAATTCCCGTCCCAATCATCCCGCCTATTGCCATAAGTCTGATGTGGCGCGGCTGCAGTTCGCGTTTCAGATGTTGTTGTGCCATGTCTAATCCACCTTTTTAATAGTAATGAAAATGTAGTTGTATAGCTTTAAAATTGAAGTATAGTGAATGAACAAGTAACAACAAAATTTGCTCGGTTCCGTAAGCTGTGGAAGAAAGAGCGGCAGAAGACAAAATAGCCAAAGCCTTTAATATGTTTAGTTTTTGTTCGCCTAAGGCGGTTGATTTTAGATGTCTTCCTATTAAGAATCGTTTAAATGCTGAAAACATGTTTATTACACTATCATTATGTAGATTTCATAATGAATATTGTATCATCAATAATGAATAAATAGCAATTTCATCCTTTGTTAAGAAATCTGTAATTGAATCTTAATGTTTATATTATTCATGTTTCAGGAATTACTATGAAATAAATAAAAAGGAAATGAATGGGTATTTATGTGTGCTTATAGAAAGACGTTTTTTTTATTCACTCATATATATTTGTAAATGTGATGTTGTTCTTGTTTAGCAACGATAATCCTAAAAACTCTTTAATTTTATATTTACAATAAATTTTTTGGTGTTAAAATGAATTTTATTAATCTATATAAACTAAATATAAAAATGTATAAATTTAATAAAATTTGGATTTACAACGTGAATTAAAGGATGGGAATTTGTAATGAAAGAAGCTATTGTGGTAGGGGAAACAAATAATCTAGATAATCCTATATACTATAACAATCGTGAATTAAGTTGGTTAGCATTTAATGAACGCGTGTTGGAAGAGGCAATCGATGAAAGAAACCCTTTATTAGAACGATTTAAATTTCTCGCGATTTTCAGCTCGAATTTAGATGAATTTTTTATGATTCGTGCAGCAGGGTTAAAAGATCAAGTTAAGGCAGGATTTAAGAAATCAGAAAATAAAGCTGGCGTGACTCCCAAAGAACAACTGTCTCTCATCTCTCAAAAAACATATGAAATGACTGAATTGCAATGTCGGATATATAAAGACTGCCTTCTCCCTAAACTGGAAGACGAAGGTGTTTCCATTATTTCAATGGAGGAAGCAAGTAAAGAGAAGCTGTCCTTTTTGGAAACGTATTTTGATACACAAATTTTCCCCGTTTTAACTCCAATGGCTATTGATGCGTATCGTCCATTTCCAAAGCCATTAAGCAAAAGTTTAAATTTAGCAGTTGTAATTGAGGAAACGGAAGAAAAAAATATGAAAATTGGACAATTAAGGGGAAAATTAGCACTTGTACAAGTACCAGCTATATTACAGCGTTTTGTAGAATTGCCAGATACCCCCGAAACAAGAATATTTGTCTTGTTAGAGGATATAATCGCATATTTTATATATAAATTATTTAAAGGATTTACTGTCAAAAGTGTAACCCCGTTCCGTGCTACAAGAAATGCAGATTTGACTATCCATGAAGCCGAGGCAAGTGATTTACTTCTTGAAATTGAAAAAGAATTAAAGAAACGAAGATGGGGGGCTGAGGTTCGGCTTGAAATCCAAGGTCCTGGTTACGATCCAAATCTGTTAAAATATTTACAGGAAGAACTTGAAATTCATGAAAAGGACATATATATGATCGAGGGTTCGCTTGATTTAACCTTTTTATTTTCATTCTATAAATGTATTGAAACAACACATGAACATCTTACTGATGAAACCTTTATTCCGAAGTCACCACAAGATATAGAGCCTGGTGAAAACATTTTTGAAAAAGCATTAGAACAAGACATTCTTCTTCACCATCCATACGAATCGTTTGAACCAGTAGTGGATTTTATCTCAGATGCCGCTGACGATCCAGATGTATTAGCGATTAAGCAAACCTTATACCGTGTCAGTGGTGATTCTGCCATTATTCAGGCATTGAAACGCGCAGCGGAAAATGGAAAACAGGTAACCGTTTTAGTGGAATTGAAAGCCAGATTTGATGAAGAAAATAACGTGCATTGGGCAAAAGAACTGGAACAAGCAGGATGTCATGTGATATATGGAATAGCGCACTTAAAAACACATAGTAAAATTACACTCATTGTGCGTCATAAATACGGACGAATTGAACAGTTTGTTCATTTAGGAACAGGTAACTACAATGATGCAACAGCTAAGATATATACAGACGTAAGTTTAATCACAGCGAATCGCAAAATCGGAATCGATGCCACGAATTTTTTTAATTATTTAAGTGGTTATATGGAAAAATCAACCTATCACCATTTATCAGTAGCACCATTTGATATTCGAAATGACTTTATTTCGTTGATTAATCAGGAAATTATGTTCCATAACAGATATCAAAATGGCCATATTATCGCGAAAATGAACTCACTAACGGATAAAATCTTAATTAAGAAGCTCTATGAAGCCTCGAGTGCAGGGGTGAAAATCGATCTTATTGTACGGGGCATTTGTTTTTTAAGACCTGGTATAAAAGGGGTTAGTGAAAATATTACAGTACGCAGTATCCTTGGTCGCTTTTTGGAACATAGTCGTATCTATTATTTTCATCATAATGGTGAACAAAAAATCTTTTTTTCGTCTGCTGATATGATGACACGAAACATGGTAAATCGTGTAGAAATTCTTTTTCCCATTTTTGATTGTCGTTTGAAAAAGCGAGTTCAAACATGGCTGTCACTGTGGTTGGCTGACAATGTAAAAGCTCGTGAGCAAGACCAAGAAGGAAATTATCATTATGTGCAACGTACAGAACATGAGCCGATTGTACATAGTCAATTAGAGCTATTGGAAAGATAATAAATAACGATTACTACCGATAATAAGATATTATGTTAAATCTTTACTGAATGCCTTGGAAAGGGAATATTTAATATTATGATACTTGAAGATTTTTTTGTGAATTTCTCCATATTATGCACCGGGATATTTCTGATACATCTATGCTTTCGTAGAGAGAGTGTGTCATCAAAATCCTTTATGGAAAGGAGAATCAGCAAAGGAGTTTTATATGGGCTATTCGGTGTGGTGCTTATGCATTTTGGCATCCACTTAAAAGGTGGTTTGCTGATTGATCTTAGAAGCATTCCCATGATGATCGCCGCACAAGTAGGTGGATGGGTATCCACTCTCGTGGCGACAATCATCATCATTACTTGCAGATTGACGTTCTATCCCATCTCTTATTCATCCCTTGTTAACGTTGTTGTTCTTACTTTAGCAGGAACGGCATTTTCATTCATTTCTTATTCCAGCATGAAAAGGGAACAAAAATGGCTCTTCATGACTATATCGTTCATTGCAATTATCGGTTCTTCCATTCACTTCATTATACCCGAATGGAAAAAAGGATTCACTATATTAGTCCAATACGTCTTTGCTGTTGCAAGTGGCACTATAATGACTCATTTGCTTACCTCTTACCTTTGGCGATTTCATGACAACTATCTGAAGCTAAAGGAGGATGCCCAAAAAGACTACCTAACGGGTTTGAATAATGCTCGTTCCTTTGACTATGCGATCAATTCTGCCTTCTCAAAGGCAATGGAGCATAAAGAAGATCTATCCCTGCTTCTCATTGATATTGACTACTTCAAGCAAGTAAATGACACGTACGGTCATCCGGCTGGCGATGCAGTGCTTAAACAGCTGGGGTTAATACTGGTACAGTCATGTCGCTCTGTGGACATCGTCTCCCGCAATGGTGGAGAAGAATTTAGTATCATTCTGCCAGCTTGCGATTCTACTACTGCCAGATCGATAGCAAACAGGATACGAACGTCTGTAGAACAGAGTGTATTTGTCGTAAATGAGAATGTAGAGTTAAAAATAACCGTTTCAATCGGATATTCCACCATCAACCATAAAAACAATATTTTCGTTGAACAACTGATACGTCAAGCAGACGAAGGGTTGTACACAGCAAAACAAACTGGCAGAAACCGAATTAGCCGATGCCCACATTTTGAAAGCCGCATGGTATGATGCCGGCTTTTTACTTGTTTAGGGGAATCCAGTAATTTTGTTTGGTAGATGCTTCTCAATAAATAAAGCTTCACCTTTTTTACATATCTCCTTCGAATTAAATTATATACAAGTGAATAAAAAACCGTTGATAGTGGGGAGAGATCAAAAGACGTGCAGAAGCGGTCAAACCTTTGGTTCATGCAAGGGTAAACCAGAGAGAAGAAGCATACAATATTCCCTTTTGGTTGCACATAGCATATGGACATGTCGAAATTATAATTCACTCATATATAGTAACAAAATTTGTTTACTTACTTTCGGTAATCTGGGTTATGTAAACACAATACCCTCCTATCTAAAAACGATAGGAGGGTATTTGATTATGATCCAGCCTAGAAAATCATAGATTTCTTGTACCAGAACTTTCTCACATGATTTAGCTGCGCTCTACAATTGTCGCTACCCCTTGTCCGCCGCCGATACAAAGTGTTGCTAATCCTGTCTTGCTATCACGTTTTAACATTTCGTGAATAAGTGTTACTAAAATGCGGGCACCGCTGGCACCGATTGGATGCCCTAGCGCAATAGCACCGCCATTTACATTTAATTTTTCTTTATTAAAATGAAGTTCACGATCCACTGCAATAGATTGAGCTGCAAAAGCTTCGTTTCCTTCAATTAAATCGATATCTTCTAATTGGATAGCTGCTTTTTCAAGAGCTTTTTTCACTGCTTGAACAGGACCGATTCCCATAATGCTTGGATCCACACCTGCATTCGCATTCGCTTTTATCGTTACTAATGGTTTAATTCCTAATTCATCTGCTTTTTTACGGCTCATTACGACAAATGCCGCAGCACCATCGTTAATTCCTGAAGCATTAGCAGCTGTGACAGATCCGTCTTTTTTAAACGCTGGACGAAGCTTTCCTAATCCTTCTGCTGTAGTGCCGAAACGAGGAAATTCGTCTTGAGCAAATACTGTTACTTGCCCTTTTCGACCTGGTACTTCTACGGGAACGATTTCATCAGCAAAGCGATTCGATTCGATTGCAGCTTGAGCCTTTTGCTGACTCCAAGCAGCGAATTCATCTTGTTCTTCACGTGAAATGCTATATGTATCACAGAGATTTTCAGCCGTAATCCCCATATGATAGTCATTGAAGGCACACCATAATCCATCTTGAATCATGCTGTCTACTAAGTTTTGGTTCCCCATCTTAAATCCGTTGCGAGCCCCATTCAGCAAATAAGGAGCTTGGCTCATATTTTCCATGCCTCCTGCCACAACCACTTCTGCATCGCCGGCAAGAATAGCTTGTGTTGCTAAATGAACCGCTTTCAGACCAGATCCGCATACTTTATTAATAGTAAGGGCTGATACCTCTTGAGGTAAGCCTGCAGCAATAGCAGCTTGTCTTGCTGGATTTTGTCCTAGTCCAGCTTGTAAGACGTTCCCCATGATGACTTCATCTACTTGATTTACATCTACCCCAGCTTTTTCAAGTGCTCCTTTGATGACAACTCCACCTAACGAAGGCGCGGAAACATTTTGTAAACTACCTCCAAAGCTTCCAATTGCAGTTCTTACAGCACTAACAATAACAACCTCTGTTTGAATCATGTTGAAATCTCTCCCTTAACATTAATGGCTATTGATGTATCTCTTCAATGCAATAGTAACATGAATTTGTATTTCATAATAATATTAATCTTCATCATTTTCCGACAATTTCTGCATTTCCATATACATCCATAGTATATTTATCGTTTGTAGGCGAGAAGACCCCATCCTCAAGGAATGGGAAGGGCGCAGCCCAATGAGTAGGGTGGAGATGAATCGCCTTCGGACAAGGGATGGTTATATGCCATCCCGATTGTCCGACTGTTATCTGCAGAAGATACAGGATCATTTGTGCACGAGTGCCAAACCCTTTCTGTTCTTTGTAGAAATCCAACCTTTCCAATCGTGTGTTTGTAGCGGACGGAACATTTGTTTGTTTTTTTCTTTAATTTCCTTATTCTTCCAGTGTATACGTGTTATACTACCTATATGGAACAAGGAGGTGAAGCATCATGTTAGTTAACAAGGCATACAAGTTCCGTATCTACCCAAACAAAGAACAGTCCACCTTCATCAATAAAACCATTGGGTGCAGTCGCTTTGTATTCAATCGCTTCCTTACCCTATGGAATGATGCCTACAAGGCAACAGGTGAAGGTTTGACGTACAACGCTTGCTCGAAACAGCTCACAGTGCTTAAAAAAGAAGTGCCATGGCTGAAAGAAGTAGACAGCGTCGCCTTGCAATCTTCCCTCAAGAACCTTGACGATGCCTTTAAACGCTTTTTCAAAAAACAAAATGACGCGCCGCGCTTCAAAAGCAAACGAAACAAAGTCCAATCCTATACCACAAAGCATACGAATGGAAACATTGCAGTAGAGGGCAATTACATGAAGCTCCCTAAGCTTGGCCTTGTTCGATTTGCCAAAAGCCGTGAAGTGGAAGGCCGTATTCTCAATGCCACAGTAAGGCGAAATCCATCTGGCAAATACTTTGTATCCCTATTGACAGAAGTAGAGGTACAACTCAAACAGAAAACGGAATCAAGCGTTGGCATCGACTTAGGAATCAAGGACTTTGCCATTTTAAGTACAGGAGAAGTATTCTCGAATCCAAAATGGTTTCGTACGCTGGAAGCCAAATTGGCGAACGCCCAGCGTCTTCTGTCCAGACGTACAAAGGGCTCTGCCAATTGGAACAAACAACGCATCAAAGTTGCTCGTATTCATGAACGTATTGTGAATGCCAGAACAGACTACTTGCAGAAAATTTCTACCTATGTGGTCGAAAACCATGATCTCATCGGGATAGAAGATTTGCAGGTGTCGAACATGCTGAAGAATGGCAACCTTGCCAAAGCCATCAGTGAAGTAAGCTGGTCGCAGTTTCGCACGATGTTGGCGTACAAAGCCAAATGGTACGGCAAGCAAATCGTTGTTGTGTCCAAGACATTTGCAAGCAGTCAGCTCTGCTCCTGTTGCGGCTACAAACATAAAGACGTGAAGAATCTCAATTTGCGTGAGTGGACATGCCCCTCTTGCGAAACCCATCACGATCGAGATTTAAACGCAGGACAGAATCTTAGAAACGAAGCGATTCGTCTCTCAACCGTCGGAGCGACGGGGGTAGCCTAATCCATAACTGGCCGATAGGCTGGTGTTCTTAGGAATCCCCCACTTCAACGAGCGTTAGCGAGTAAGTGGTGGGTAGTTCAATCTTGGCAATCTTGATGGCAGTGTTTCCATACACTTCTGAAACTTTATCATTATTTATTAAGATATTAATAGACAGCATTTATCGCATCGGTGCGTGCCTATTATTTTTAAATTATATACTTTATGGTTTATTCGAAATTTTAGATGAGATTTATCTTCTGATAACACTGATTACGTAAACAATACAAGATGGCTGATTGCAGTCATCTTTTTATTTGTGCCTTTACAATCCCGCTTGCAACCAATCCGCTCACACCCCCAAATAAATTTATCTTTTTCCCCTGTACAAACACGGACATCCCTGCGCCCACATACATATAGTAACGAACACTATTTTTCACGGGGGTGAAGAGGGTGAGCATGTTAGCCGCAATCGGATACTTAGTACGAGAATTGATTCTCTTCGTATCGTACGTCAAAAACAACGCATTCCCACAGCCGCTGTCACCGGATGATGAGAGAAGATACTTAGAACTCATGGAGCAGGGCGACGCAGAAGCTCGCAACATTTTAATTGAACATAATCTTCGTTTGGTGGCGCACATAGTAAAGAAGTTTGAAAACACGGGCGAAGACGCAGAGGATTTAATCTCCATCGGGACAATTGGATTAATTAAGGCGATCGAGAGCTATTCGCAAGGGAAGGGGACGAAGTTGGCGACGTACGCAGCGCGTTGTATTGAGAATGAAATTTTAATGCATTTGCGGGCGTTGAAGAAGACGAAGAAGGATATTTCGCTGCATGATCCAATCGGCCAAGATAAAGAGGGCAACGAGATTTCTTTGATTGATATTTTAAAATCCGAATCGGAAGATGTGATTGATACGATTCAGCTCAGCATGGAGCTTGAGAAGATTCGGGAGTATATTGATATTTTGGATGAACGGGAAAAGGAAGTAATCGTCAATCGGTTCGGTCTTGGCATGGAAACAGAAAAAACGCAACGGGAGATCGCGAAGGTGCTTGGGATTTCAAGAAGTTACGTATCGCGTATCGAGAAGCGAGCGCTGATGAAGATGTTTCATGAGTTTGTGCGGGCGGAGAAGGAGAAGAAAAAATCGTAAACCCTAGCGAAATGTTAGGGTTTATATTTTTTTGATTGTAAATGTGCTTACCATTGGGAAAGAAAGCAATACTAATAGGAAAAGAAAAAATCCTGCGGGAAGTGTGTTGATAAGAAAATAGCTGAGTGTCAGCCGAAAAAATCAAATAGCACGCACTCTTTATGGATTCGAAATAAGATTTAGAATATAATAGCACTATTGTAATGTAAGCTGTTTACATTCGTAAAGAGGAGGATCTACAGTTTGCGACGCACATTATATCGATTGTTTATTGAATTGACGAACGGCCGCTTTACTTCATACATATTGCGAAAGTTTGCACAGTCCCGCCTGAGCGCACTTGTTATACCATCCTATGCGCGCGTATTCCACATCCAGCAGGACGAGATGGAAAACGATTTGAAGAGCTACCGTACGCTGCATGAGTTGTTCACGAGACGGCTGCAGGCCGGCAAGCGTCCAATTGATGCCGGAACGGACAGCGTAGCGAGTCCAGTGGATGGTGTACTGGAGGATTTTGGTCCGATTACAGAGGACAAAGAATTTATTATTAAAGGAAAGCGTTATTCTATTGTGGATATGCTTGGAACTGAAGCAACTGCGGAGCCTTATAAGGGCGGTACATACATGGTGTTGTATTTAAGCCCGAGTCACTATCATCGCATTCACAGCCCTGTATCGGCCACAGTGTTGAAACGCTTTACGCTTGGAAGGAAATCGTATCCGGTTAACAAGCTTGGGCTGAAATACGGAAAAGAGCCGCTTTCGAAAAACTATCGTATTGTGACTGAATTAGACTGCGAAGGCAAGCATGTAGCAATGGTGAAGGTAGGCGCGATGTTCGTGAACAGCATTGAGCTTTTGCATGAACGAGAAGTAGTGCAAAAGGGCGAAGAGATCGCTTACTTTACGTTTGGATCTACAGTTGTTCTTTTATTTGAGAAAGGAACTGCTGAAGTTGAGATGTCTTTACAAAAGGGGCAGGGCATTCGCGTAGGCGAACGCCTGGCGCGCATGGTATAGGAAAAGGTTGTAAAGAAGCTGCTTTTGTGATAGAAAGAAAGAGCCGTCTTTTTTCAGATGGCTCTTTTTACACTTGCTGCATATATGCGGATTGCTGGAGCTTGTCCTCTAAAGAACGTCGGATGATCTCTTGCTTTATAAGTAGAATGAACTCGGGATTTAATTTTAGTTCTTTTGCTTTATAATAAGATTCAGTGAGCAATTCATCAGATAGTTTTTCCATAATTTCTGCCGCTAAAGGCATGTCACCTCCTGATAGGGAATGATAAGGAAGCTGAATTGTTCTGTTGAGTATACTGTACCAGAAATTTCCTAATGTCACAAACAGTCGGTTGTCCACACAATATGGTGGATAACCTGTGTGAAAAATGTGTGTAAAGTTAGAATTTACTGAAAGTGCCTGTGTGGAAAATGTGCACAAGGTTATCCACAGCTTTTGTTGCGAAAAATGCTGTCGAAACATTTTATTGAAATTCCTCATAAGAAGAGGTGGAATCATGTTGAAATTGTTTTTACCGAGCGAGTATGTTAAGAATGTGTATCAAATTACGCCTGAAATTTTAAAAGAACGCGGTGTAAAAGGAATTATTACGGACTTAGATAATACGCTCATTGAATGGGACCGTCCAAGTGCAACTCCGGAGCTTATTCGTTGGTTGAAGGAAATGCAGGATAACGGCATTAAGGTAACGGTTGTGTCCAATAATAATGAAAAAAGAGTAAAATTTTTCTCTGATCCTTTGCAAATTCCGTTCATTCCTAAAGCGCGCAAGCCAATGGGGGGAGCCTTTCGCAGAGCGTTGAAGGAAATGAAGCTGCAGCCGGAGGACGTGGTAGTCATTGGAGATCAGCTTTTAACGGATGTTCTGGGCGGCAATCGTTTAGGCTTATATACGATTCTTGTTATCCCAGTTGCATCGTCTGATGGATTTATGACTCGATTCAATCGTAAAGTTGAAAGACGCATCATGAATAATTTTAAACGCCAAGGTTTGATTCAATGGGAGGAATAATCTTTGACAGAAAAAATGAAGTGTGTGGGCTGCGGTGTTGCCATTCAAACGGAAAATAAGAATGAGCTTGGATACGCGCCGTCGTCTGCGATTGAAAAAGAATATATAATATGCCAGCGCTGCTTCCGCTTGAAGCATTATAATGAAATTCAAGATGTATCGTTAACGGATGATGATTTCCTGCGCATCTTGAACGGCATTGGTCAAACGGACGCGCTTGTTGTGAAAATCGTTGATATTTTTGATTTCA
Source organism: Ectobacillus panaciterrae DSM 19096 (assembly GCF_000430785.1). Classification (GTDB taxonomy): domain Bacteria; phylum Bacillota; class Bacilli; order Bacillales; family Bacillaceae_G; genus Ectobacillus; species Ectobacillus panaciterrae. Next base: position 175,505 of record NZ_AUMR01000004.1, on the reverse strand, counting down.
ATGGCAGCTGGCTTCCTGGATTGCACCGTTTCATCGGGAACAATAAAGTGCTTCTTGTCGGAAATAAAGCAGATTTAATTCCGAAGTCCGTTAAAGCGGAAAAAATGATTCACTGGATGAAATACAGCGCCAAGGAGCTGGGGTTAAAACCGACAGATGTCTTTTTAATCAGCGCAGCGAAAGGTCAGGGCATTCGCGAGCTTGCTGAAGCGATTGAGGAGTATCGCGAAGGAAGAGACGTATATGTAGTAGGATGTACGAATGTCGGCAAATCCACTTTTATTAACCGTATGATTAAGGAATTCAGTGAAGAAACGGATAATGTGATTACAACGTCCCATTTTCCTGGCACAACGCTTGATCTCATTGATATTCCGCTTGATGAGACATCTTCTATGTACGATACACCAGGCATTATCAATCACCACCAAATGGCGCATTTCGTAGATAAAAAGAGCCTGAAGGTGATCACGCCGACGAAGGAAGTAAAAGCGAAAATTTTTCAGCTGAACGAAGAACAAACATTGTTCTTTGGGGGCATGGCACGCTTCGATTATATAAAGGGCGGCCGCCGTTCGGTCGTTTGCTATGTGTCCAATCATGTGAACATTCACCGCACAAAGCTTGAAAAGGCAGATGAGCTTTACAGCAATCATGTCGGTGAATTATTAAGCCCGCCTTCGCCGGAAGAGCTGGAAACATTTCCAGAGCTCGTAAGACATGAATTCGTCATTCGCGAGCCGAAGACGGACGTTGTTATCTCCGGTTTAGGATGGATAACAATCAACGAACCGGGAGCGAAGGTTGCAGTTCATGTGCCAAAGGGAGTCAGCGCATCTATACGTAAATCATTAATTTAAAAGTGGAGAGGCTTATGAAACAATTATATGGTGTAATCGGTAATCCGATTGGTCATTCCTTATCGCCGCTTATGCACAACGATGCATTTTCCGCTTTGGGGATCGATGCGCACTATCATGCGTTTCGGATTGAAGAGGAAAAACTCGCAGACGCGGTGAGCGGTTTTCAAGCTATTGAGATTTCGGGATTTAATGTGACAATCCCGCACAAGGTTGCAATTATGAACTATCTTGACGATATTGACGAGCTTGCGAAGCAAATCGGAGCCGTCAATACAGTAGTAAATGAAGGCGGAAGGCTCGTTGGATATAACACGGATGGAATAGGGTACGTCCGCTCGTTGCAAGCTATTAGTAAAGACCCGCTTTCAAAGAAGCGCATTTTACTGTTAGGGGCCGGAGGAGCATGCAGGGCCATTTATTTTTCTCTTGCCTCCGTCGGTGTCACAGAGATAGATATTGCGAATCGGACAGTATCACGTGCCGCAGCGCTTATTGAAGCGTGCGAGCATACGATTCGTTCCCGCGCCCTTACACCAGAAGCAGCAGCGGGTATGCAGCAAGAGTACGATATTATTATTAACACGACGGCAGTCGGTATGTATCCGAAAACAGAGGATACGCCGCTCGTCATTCAAAAGCTGAAGAAAGACGCCATTGTATCTGATATTATCTACAATCCGCTGCAAACAAAACTATTAAAGGATGCACAGCGCGCAGGCGCCGTTACACAAAACGGCATCGATATGTTCGTCTATCAAGGAGCTATGGCGTTTGAGCTGTGGACAAAGAAATGGCCGGACGTTGAGCGCATGAAGCAGCTAGTAATTCAGAAACTCGGAGGATGACATATGTTAACAGGAAAACAAAAGCGTTATTTACGCTCGCAAGCACATCATTTATCGCCCATTTTTCAAGTGGGAAAAGGCGGAGTAAATGAAAACATGGTAAAGCAAATTGGTGAAGCGCTTGAAGTGAGAGAGTTAATTAAAATAAGCGTGCTGCAAAATTGCGAATACGATCGTCATGAAGTGGCAGAGGAGATTTCATCTGGCGCACAAGCGGAATTGGTGCAAGTGATCGGCAATACCATCGTTCTGTACAAAGAGTCGAAAGAGAATAAACAAATCGTATTGCCATGAGCAAAATAGGCATTATCGGCGGCACATTCGACCCGCCGCATAACGGTCATCTTCTCATTGCCGATGAAGTGTATCACGCGCTGGGGCTTGATGAAGTTTGGTTTATGCCGAATCAGATCCCGCCTCACAAAATGGAAAAAGATGTTGCAAGTGCGCGCGACCGCGCGGAAATGCTGAAGCTTGCGATTGAACAAGAGCCGCACTTTACGCTTTGCCTGATTGAACTCGACAGGCAGGGACCGTCTTATACGTATGATACTGTGCTACAATTAAAGAAGAAGCACCCGGATAAAGAATTTTATTTTATTATCGGCGGCGACATGGTAGAGTATCTCCCGAAATGGCACAACATAACCAAGCTTTTAGAGGTTATTGCATTTGTAGGCGTGGCTCGTCCCGGATATTCGCTGTCTTCGCCTTATGATATTATAAAGCTTGAAATTCCGGAGTTTGCTGTATCTTCTTCGCTTATCCGCGACCGGTTTCAAAGCGGAGGGACCACTCATTATCTGCTTCCGAAGAAGGTGCAGGATTATATTGAGAGGAATGGATTATATGGAACGGGAACAAGCGCTGAAGATCGTTCGTGAACAAATGCATGAAAAGCGTTACATCCATACAATTGGTGTAATGGAAACGGCAATCAAGCTGGCACGCCAGTACGGAGTCGATGAACAAAAAGCTGAGCTGGCTGCGATTTTTCATGATTATGCAAAATGCAGACCAATTCACGAGATGGAAGAAATTATAAAACGAGAGAATATGCCGAGTGATTTGCTGGCGCATAACAAAGAGCTGTGGCATGCGCCAGTCGGGGCGTACTTAGTAAAAAAGGAGGTCGGGATCACCGACCCGGAAATTTTGCAGGCTATTGCGTATCATACGAGCGGACATGAGCAAATGACGATGCTGGATAAAGTCATTTGGGTGGCAGACTATATTGAACCGGGACGGAAGTTTCCTGGTGTGGAAGAAGTGAGAGAGCTTGCCCGTCAAGATTTGAATCTGGCGCTGCTGCAAGCCCTTAAAAATACGATTTCATTTTTAATGTCAAAAAACCAGCGCATTTATCCGCTTACGTTTCATACGTACAATGCTTTCATAAAGGAGGAAACAATTGGATGAAGGAACGTGAATTATTAAGCTTAGCAGTAAAAGCTGCTGACGATAAAAAAGCAGAGGACATCGTGGCTTTGAATATGAAAGGAGTTTCTGCGCTAGCAGATTATTTCTTGATTTGCCATGGGAACTCTGATAAGCAAGTACAAGCCATTGCGCGTGAAATGAAAGAGAAGGCAAATGAGCAAGGCTTTACGGTAAAGCGTGTAGAAGGCTTTGACGAAGCGCGTTGGGTTCTCGTTGATATGGGAGATGTAGTGGCTCACGTATTCCATAAGGAAGACCGCGATTACTATAACCTGGAAAGACTTTGGGGCGATGTGCCGCGCGAAGATGTGGCAGAAGAGCTGAGTCGATGAACTACGAACAGTTTGCATTGCTGTACGATGAACTTATGAATGATGTTCCCTACGAGAAATGGGTGGCGTTTGTAGAATTAAAAAGACAGGAGGCCGGGAGTACCGGAACCTCTCTGTTGGATTTAGCTTGCGGAACAGGGAACATTACGCTGCCTCTTGTCCAAAAAGGATATGATGTAACAGGTGTAGATTTGTCTGAGGACATGCTCTCTATCGCGCAGCAAAAACTTGCCCAAGCAGGACATACGGTGCCGTTTTACCAGCAGGATATGCGCGAGCTTGAGCTTCCGCAGCAATTTGACTGCATCACTATTTTCTGTGACTCCTTAAACTATGTAACAAAGGAGCAGGGGGTAAAAGAGACGTTTGCCCGCGTACATCAGCATTTAAAGCAAAACGGTTTGCTTTTATTCGATGTTCATTCTTTGTACAAAATTCATCACGTATTCATGAACGAAACATATACAATCAACGAAAACGATGTAGCGCTTATCTGGAATTGCTTTCCGGGAGAGGATTCAGACAGCGTAGAGCATGATATGACGTTTTTTGTACAAGGCGAGGACGAAGACGTATACTATCGTTTTGACGAATTTCACGTACAGCGTACATATTCCATTGAAAATCTGCAGGCTTGGTTAGAGGAAGCTGGATTTTCAATTATGAGTATTACTGGTGATTTTACCGAAGGTGTAACTGAAAAAACAGAGCGAATTTTCTTTGCAGCGAAAAAAAAGCCGTGATATTCACGGCTTTTTTCTTGTAATGATAAGAAATTGTAAAATTTCGCGTATCTCCATTCCTTTTTTGTTTGAAACTATGATGCTTGCAGTATGCCATACATAAAAGAACAAACCTGTTACTTAGTAAAAAACACAGGCGAGGGCTTCCGAAAGGCTTTGATCGTTACCATACTCAGCGGGCGCACTGTGCCCGCTTAAAAGGAATTTAGAACGAATTTCCTCCCGTACTAAGTTTTTTAAAATATAAGAAGGAAAACATTGAGGTATGTCGTAAAGTATAATCAGCAGTCTTTAAACTGCTCGCTCACCCGCTCAAGATCCTCTTTGTATTTCGCATGCGTTTTTCTGAATACATGCTCGAACATATCGCCAAGCTCCTGCTCCATGACTCCAATGCCTTCTCCTGTTACGCCGCCTTTTACACACACTTTCTCTTGTAAGGTCTGCAACGTGAAAATGTTCTTTTCGATAAGCTTTCCCATTCCCACTAGCATGCCGCTAGTTAATTCAGTCGCTTGCTCGCGTGAGATCTTCGTTTCTTTCACCGCCGCTTCTATAAACCGCTGCAGTAAATAGCTGAAAAAAGCAGGACCACAACTCACGATGTCAGATGCTACTCTTGTCACGTCATTTTCAATCAACACAGGTGTAGAAATGGTTTGAAATAAAGTCAGCAGCTTTTCCTGCCAGGCTTTTGAGCAGTGTTCTCCAAAGGTGCAAAGAGACACCCCTGACAAAGCGCGGTTCGTAATGCTTGGAATTACCCGTGCCGTGCTGCAAGCTACAATGGATTCGAGCTGCTGTGTGCTGATCGGGCTTGTGATGGATAATAAGCATTTCTCCTTTGTGAACGAGGAAGCATTCTCTTGTAAAATAGGATGGATTTCGTGAGGCTTAACACAAATGATAACGAGATCCGAACGTTCAACAACCTCTTTGACGGTTTTTCCTATATGAATGGAAGGATACTGTTCCTTAATATGATAAGCTTTCGCGAAAGTCCGGTTAATAATGGTGAGACACGAAGGCTTGATTGCGCGTGCTTCAATGAGCGCATCGATTAGGATTTTCCCCATATTTCCTGTCCCTATAATGCCTATGTTCAATGTTTCATCCCCTCCTTCGCAACATCTTTCTCCTAAACAATATGAGCCGTTTGGCAATTTTATGATTTAGGCTTACTGTCAAAAAGGAGTGTGCTTCATAGTGGAAAAATATAAAAAGTGGATCGTGCTTTTTTTAGCTGTATTTGCCGTGATTGGTATGTTTTATTGGAATACGCAGGAAACCGCTCTTCCGGCTGCTCCCGCTCCTCAAAAAGAAGAGAAGAAGGAAACGAGGAAAGAAACGAAGAAAGAAATTTCGACTGCTATGATAGATGTTAAAGGGGCGGTAAAGCGCGAAGGCGTATACGAAATGCAGGCTGGAGCGCGGGTCAGAGATGCGATTGGGGAGGCAGGAGGTTTTTTGCCGGAGGCGGATGCATCAAAGGTGAATTTGGCGCAATTCGTGCAGGATCAAATGCTGCTGTATGTTCCGAAAAAAGGGGAGCAGCAGGGGGCAATTACGTCCCAACCGCAAAAGATAGTCGTTAATATCGCTACGAAGGAGGAGTTGGAAAAAATACCGGGAATCGGGCCGAAAAAAGCAGAAAGTATTCTGAAATATCGCGAGCAGCATGGACCTTTTCAAAAAGCTGAGGATTTATTAGAAGTAGATGGGATTGGAGAGAAATCGCTTGAAAAAATAAAGGAGCAAATCATCGTTCCGTAGCTTATTCCGTGGTACACTGAAAGAAAAAACAAGGTGAGAATTGATGGAGAGAATTTCGTGGGATCAATATTTTATGACGCAAAGCTATTTGTTATCACTGCGCAGCACTTGTACAAGATTGGCAGTAGGGGCAACCATTGTTCGGGATAAACGTATTATTGCAGGCGGCTATAACGGCTCCATTACCGGAGGGGTGCACTGCATTGACGAGGGCTGCTATGTAATTGATAATCATTGTGTGCGAACGATTCATGCTGAAATGAATGCTTTGCTGCAGTGCGCCAAATTTGGTGTGAAAACAGAAGGTTCGGAGATATATGTTACGCATTTTCCATGCTTGCAGTGCTGCAAAGCCATTATCCAAAGCGGTATTACTGCGGTATATTATGCAGTCGATTATAAAAACCATCCGTATGCACTGGAATTATTCGAGCAAGCGGGAGTGAAGGTGCGTCATGTGCCGTTGGAATATTCTATTGCGACGCTTGAACAAAAGGACACATATGCAGAGCTGGGAACGCTGCTTGCTTCTTTAGAAGATGACACAAATCAACGAGAGGCTCGGGATTTGCTTCTGCAAGTAAAACAGCTGTTAAAAAAGAGGTGAATGAAGTTTGCGAGGCCAATGGGGGTATGCCGCGATTTCCGTTATTCTCGGAGTTGCGGCTGCCTGTTCATATTTTTCTCTTTGTTCTCTTGCTGCTATATTGGCTTACAGCTTATATAGCTTTATCGTGCTGAAAAGAAAGCGGTTTTTGATTTGTATGTTTTGTGTTTTTATTTCTGCTCTCTATGCAAGTACAGTTGAAAAACAAAATGTATCACATATTTCACCGCAATTATCTTCTTTTACAGGTGTTGTAGAAACGTCTCCTCTTATTGACGGAGACAAGCTTGCGTTTGTTGTATTCGCAAATCAAAAGGAAAAGCTGCGGCTGTCTCATACCATTGCAACCCCGGAAGAGAAGAAATCATGGGAGCAGCTAAAACCCGGTACAACGTGCATGTTTGAAGGGGAAATAAAAGAACCGCAGGTCTCCCGCAATCCTGGCGCCTTCGACTATAAGCGATACTTACACCGTCAGCATATCCACTATATGTTTCATGCCTCCTCCATTTCCTTATGTCAAATGAAAAATCCATCTTTCCCGCAATGGCTTCTGTCTGTGCGGCAAACTGCCAGCCAGTATGTACAAAGAAATTTTCCGAAAGAAACAGTCGGCTTTATTAATTCGCTCGTATACGGAGACCGTCAAGATGTATCAGAAGAAGTAGAGAAGCATTATCAAGAACTCGGTCTCATTCATTTACTTGCGATTTCAGGATCTCATATCAGTTTATTGGCTGCCGTGTGTTATTATTTGCTTCTCCGCATCGGATGTACAAGAGAAAATGCGAATGCACTGTTATTAACTATTCTTCCGCTCTATATGTTCCTCGCAGGTGCTTCTCCCTCGGTTGTACGCGCCTCGTTAATGGCTGTCCTTGTGTTGGGCTGCTTATTTATTTCGCGCCGTTTATCAGGAATAGACGCATTAAGTATAACAGCTATTGTGATGCTGGTATGGGATCCGTATGTTTTATATGATATCGGCTTCCAATTTTCATTCATATCCACAGCTGTCCTTCTTTTGTCAGCGTCTGTTATTCTTTTTCAGAACTGGTTACGCGCCTCCTTGAACCTTGCACTTGCCGCTCAAATCGCAGCGCTGCCAGTTACGCTCCATTACTTTGGCCAATTTTCTCCCTATAGTTTCGTGCTCAATCTTTTGTACGTGCCGTACTTATCGTTTGTCATTTTGCCGCTGTGTCTTATTGTGTTAGCTCTTTCCTTTCTCATTCCCCCGTTGTCCTCTCTTATCGCCTCCTTGCTTTCGGTTCTTATTCAAATATCAAATGAATTGCTGCGCTGGTGCGAGCATTTGCCGTTTAATCGTTTGACGTTCGGCAACTCGTTCCCGTGGCTGACTGCTGTATACAGCGTTGTGATTGTGCTGCTGTTTATGGCGTGGGAAGGAAAACTTTTAAAACGGTATAAAGTTCATATAAGCAGCGCCTTAGGAGCTTTAATTATATTGCATTATATGTATCCCTATTTAAATCCATACGGCAGCGTTACATTTATAGATGTTGGACAGGGAGATTGCATTCTGATGCAATTGCCTTATGCAAAAGGAACTTACCTCATTGATACCGGGGGGACCGTCTCCATCCCCAAAAAGGAGTGGCAAACACGAAAGCGCGAGTATTCCATCGGAGAGGATGTTGTGGTACCCTACTTGCGGTACAAAGGAATTAAACATCTTGATAAATTAATTTTAACGCATGGGGATCAAGATCACGTCGGAGCGGCGCCTGAACTTTTAAACGGTATTACTATCAAAGAAGTAGTACTCGGGCAAAAGAAACTATACTCGCAGCAGGAGCAGCAGATTATGATGATTGCCGATGAGAAGAGAATACCGGTGCGAATTATGAAAAGAGGTGATAATTGGAACAATGGAAACCTTGTCTTTTCCATCTTATCCCCAGTTGGAACTGAACAAAAAAGCAATAATCAATCCATTGTTCTTTACACCGAGCTTGGAGGAAGGAAATGGATGTTCACAGGCGATTTAGAAGAAGAAGGGGAGAAGCAGCTGTTAGAGACGTATGAAAATTTGCAAGCAGATGTGTTAAAGGCAGGGCATCATGGAAGCAAAACGTCTACATCGGAAGCTTTTTTACAGAGGGTGCATCCAAATACTGCAATCATCTCAGCCGGAGAAGGAAACCGATATGGTCATCCCCATCAAGAAGTGCTGCAGCAGCTTACAAAGCTTGGTGCGGCTGTATGGCGAACTGACCAAGGCGGAGCAATTACCTATACTTTTCGCAAAGAAACGGGAACCTTTCGCAGTCACATGACATATGATGAAAACACGGAAACGGAAAAAAATAAGACTGCGCGCGGCAGTCTCATGAAGCAATAAACTTGATAACCGTTGCAATAATAAAAAGAGTTGCAAAGAACCCGAAGGAAACCATAAACCCTACCCCTGAATCTACCGCGTCATTTCGCTTGCTTTGAACGTTTTTTTCGAATTCATTCACCTTATACCCCTCCCAACTCATCAACTTCAGTATAAGTTAATGTCAGAAAAAAATCTACAATTTCTCGCGACCCCTGTCAACAGTTGTCACTTATACTTGGCAGGCGGGAGCAAATACTATTCGTACAAAGTGGTCACCGTTAATGAATAAGCGACCCGGGACTTATTTGTTAACGTTTCATATAGATTCGGGGCGGGCTCCGTTTGGCGCCTGTCCTTGCCTTTGTGCTTGTAAAACGCGTACGGTAACATTACTATAGAGATATATTGCTTAAGGGAGAAGAAACATGAACGCTTTACATAAAAAATTAAAGCAAGGACAATTCGCACCGCTATATGTATTGTACGGAACGGAAACGTATTTTATTAATGAGACGCTGAACGTTCTTCTTTCGCATGCGCTGGAAGAACAAGACAGGGAGTTCAATACGGTTACGTATGATTTGGACGAGGCGTATTTGGATGACGTTGTAGAAGACGCGCGTACGCTGCCGTTTTTTGGGGAGCGCAAAGTCATCATTGTAAAGTCCCCTTATTTCTTAACATCACAAAAAGAAAAAATTGAACAAAATGTGAAAGTTTTAGAGACATATTTGACAGAGCCTTCCCCGTTTTCCATTGTAGTGTTTATTGCGCCATTTGAAAAATTGGATGAGCGTAAAAAAATTACAAAGCTGCTGAAAAAACAAGCTGAGGTGCTAGAAGCAAATCCGCTGCAAATCCAAGATGTACGTAAATGGGTAAAAGAGAGAGCGGATGAGCAGGGGGTGAGCATGGAAACAGATGCAGTTGACATGCTTTTAGAGTTAGCGGGCAGCAATGTTATGATGCTCTCCCAAGAAATGAATAAGCTTTGCTTGTATACGGGTACAGGAGGAACCGTTACAAAACAGCTTGTAACCGAGCTTGTTCCAAAATCAGTAGAGCAGAATGTTTTTACGCTTGTAGAAAAAGTGGTGCGGAAAGATATTGCAGGTGCGATGCGGATTTTAGACGAACTCCTTGTACAGCAAGAAGAGCCTATTAAAATTTTGGCGTTATTAGCAGGGCAGTTTCGCTTGTTATACCAAGTGAAGGAGCTGCAGCAGCACGGGTACGCTCAAAATCAAATGGCATCTCATCTTGGCGTGCATCCTTATCGCGTGAAGCTGGCAATGAATCAAACTTCTTCCTTTTCCTTTGAAGAGTTGCGGAACATTATAAACAGTCTTGCCGATGCAGACTATGATATAAAAACCGGGAAAATGGAGAAGCGGCTTGTGCTGGAGTTTTTTATTATGAGTTTAAAGCATATTAAATTATGACAAACTGTTCATGTGGGATTCTGCATGAGCAGTTTTTTTATGAGGGTATTTTAAAGGGGCTGAACGAGCCGACTTTGGGGTTATGTCTAGCTCCACCGGCTAGGTGCTGCCACCAGAGAACCTCCGCCGCATAAGATGAAACTTCATCCGTGGAGGTGATTTTCCTCCATGGATGTTAGTTGAATCAATCGGGCTCTTAGCGTCCGTTTGTTCATCTTGTCTAAGCAATCCTGTTACGGACGCTTAGAGTGGGAAAAAGGCAAAAAGCGCCTTTTAGGGCGGAGAACCTCTGGTTCTGCACCTGAACGAGCCGGTTCCGCTTTTCGGAATAGAAAAAAACGACCCATTCGGATCGTTTTGTCATTATGCGTTTGTGCCGTTTAATTGTTTCGCTAAGCGAGATTTTTTACGAGCAGCAGCATTTTTGTGAATCAAGCCTTTAGTTGCAGCTTTATCAAGCTTTTTCGCAGCAGTTGCGAAAGCAGTTTTTGCGTTTTCAAGATCGTTATTGTTAAGTAAAGCTTCTACGTTCTTAACAGCTGTACGCATGTCAGACTTTAGAGAAGCGTTATGTGCACGACGCTCTTCGCTAAGGCTAGCGCGTTTGATAGCAGATTTAATGTTTGCCATATCTTTCACCTCCCTGGTGCGATCGAGTAACTCGATACTTACATAGAACAAGAGATATTCTATCAAACCCATAGCAGAATTGCAATAGAGTTGAGCAATGAAATTTCTGCAAAATACAATTTCCGTGAAAGAATGGGGAGTTCTTATTTTGGAGATTCTAATCGTATTTAATACATAGGAGGATTTTGTATGAGCGAATTGGATTTAAGCAAATATTGTGTTCGGACTGACTTGGCGCTTGAAGCGCATCAAATGCTGCAGGAGCGGCAGGAGGTACAACGTGCTATTCCGGGCGTAGATGTTGAAGAACGGGAGGAAGAAGGCGTTACCATTACAAAGGTGGTCATTCAAGACAGCGGCTCTGAGGCAATGGGGAAAAAGCCTGGTAATTATCTCACACTGGAAGTGCAGGGCATTCGTCAGCAGGATACCGAGCTTCAGCAAAAAGTAGAGCGTGTTTTTGCGAAAGAATTTTCTCAGTTTCTTGAAGATATCGGGATTACAAAAGAAGCAAGCTGTCTTGTAGTCGGACTTGGAAACTGGAATGTGACACCGGATGCTCTCGGCCCTATTGTAGTGGAAAACTTGTTGGTAACCCGCCATTTGTTTCAGCTGCAGCCGGAACAAGTAGAAGAAGGGTTCCGCCCGGTCAGCGCCCTTCGCCCTGGTGTGATGGGGATTACGGGAATTGAGACAAGCGATATTATATATGGAGTCATTGAAAAAACGAAGCCGGATTTTGTTATTGCAATCGATGCATTGGCCTCGCGTTCTATTCAGCGGGTGAACAGCACGATTCAAATTTCGGATACGGGTATTCACCCAGGTTCAGGGATTGGAAATAAAAGAAAAGAACTGAGCAAGGACATGCTTGGTATTCCTGTCATTGCAATCGGGGTGCCGACGGTAGTAGATGCCGTATCTATTACGAGCGACACGATTGATTTTATTTTAAAGCATTTCGGCAGAGAGATGAGAGAAGGAAACAAGCCGTCCCGCTCCTTGCTTCCAGCCGGTTTTTCGTTTGGAGAGCGGAAGAAATTTACGGATGCTGATCTGCCTGATGAAAAGCAGCGCAATATGTTTATGGGTATTGTCGGAACGCTTGAGGACGATGAAAAGCGCAAGCTCATTCATGAGGTGCTGGCACCGCTTGGCCATAATTTAATGGTAACGCCAAAGGAAGTGGATGCGTTCATTGAGGATATGGCTAATATTCTTGCCGGCGGTCTGAATGCGGCGCTTCATCATCAAGTGGATCAAGATAACACAGGAGCATATACACATTAAGTTGTGCTCGGAAAGAGAGGGAGGAATGAAACGATTTGCGACAAAATGTTTCATTCTTGCTTTCACATTATTTATTGGTGTGCTGGCAGGGATGCAGCTTGCCAACGATGGTTTAAAGCGAATGAAGGGATATAACGATCCGACCTTTGAACAGGTGGCGCATATTACGAATACAAAAAGCGGTGATACAGAGGCCTCCTTGCTTGGAAAGACGTTTACAATTGAGGAAAAGGAAAAGCAGCTGGAGAATATGAAAAGCTTCAATGTCTTGTCTAAGCTTGGGGATACAGTTGCAATCGGCGTGCAAAAGGTCACGCGTTTCTCCACAGATGCGGTTGTCGGAAAAATACAAGATATTTTTCAAGAACTCAGTAAATAGTGCATGGAACATACTCCATGCACTATTTACTCCGCTCTGATTTACATAACATGAAGGAGAATACTTCCGCTGGTGAAGGTTCACTTTAATTGTCCTGCCCCGTAATAAATACATACTATACAAATAGAAGCCAATCCCTTTCCAGCAATTTTCGTTGAATCTTCGTTGTTGTATTGATATAATCAATGCTAGTGTATGTTGGCGAGATCAGTAGGAGTGAGAAAGCATGAATAAAGAAGAACGAGCAAACAGGCAATCCCGAATTCGAAACTTTTCGATTATTGCCCATATTGACCACGGGAAATCCACGCTGGCGGACCGTATTCTAGAAAAAACGGACGCACTGTCACAGCGTGAAATGAAGAATCAGCTGTTAGATTCCATGGATTTAGAGCGTGAGCGTGGAATTACGATTAAGCTGAATGCTGTTCAGTTAAATTATAAAGCAAAAGACGGCGAAACGTATATTATGCACTTGATTGATACGCCTGGACACGTAGACTTTACGTATGAAGTATCTCGCAGCTTAGCGGCTTGTGAAGGTGCAATTCTGGTTGTAGACGCAGCGCAAGGAATAGAAGCGCAAACATTGGCAAACGTATATCTGGCGCTCGATAACAATTTGGAGATTTTGCCGGTTATTAATAAAATTGACTTGCCGAGCGCAGACCCTGAGCGTGTCCGTCAAGAGGTAGAAGATGTTATCGGACTTGATGCATCTGAGGCTGTATTGGCTTCAGCTAAAGCGGGCATTGGAATTGAAGAAATTCTGGAGCAAATCGTGGAGAAAGTTCCGGCGCCTCCTGGTGATCCGGAAGAGCCGCTGCAAGCTCTGATTTTCGATTCTTTATATGATGCATATCGCGGTGTTGTCGCGTACATCCGCGTTGTAAACGGAACGGTAAAAGTAGGCGACAAAGTGCGCATGATGGCAACCGGCAAAGAGTTTGAGGTAACGGAAATAGGCGTATTTACACCAAAGGCTGTTATGCGTGATGAATTAACAGTAGGAGACGTAGGCTTTTTAACAGCTTCCATCAAAAACGTAGGCGATACTCGTGTCGGTGATACAATCACGCATGCGAAACGTCCTGCCGCTGAGCCTCTTCCGGGGTATCGTAAGTTGAACCCGATGGTGTTCTGCGGGTTGTATCCGATTGATACAGCACGATACAACGACTTGCGTGAAGCACTCGAAAAGCTTCAGCTGAATGACTCTGCACTTCAGTTTGAACCGGAAACATCTCAAGCTCTAGGCTTTGGTTTCCGATGCGGGTTCTTAGGCTTGCTTCACATGGAAATCATCCAGGAGCGCATTGAGCGCGAATTTAAAATCGATTTAATCACAACAGCTCCAAGCGTTATTTATAAAGTGTATTTAACAAACGGAGAAGAACTAATCGTAGATAACCCGTCCAACATGCCGGATCCGCAAACGATGGACCGTGTAGAAGAGCCGTACGTAAAAGCTACGATTATGGTGCCGAATGATTTTGTCGGCGCTGTAATGGAGATTTGCCAAGGCAAGCGCGGCACATTTATTGACATGCAATATTTGGATGAATCACGCGTAACGCTTACGTATGATATTCCGCTTTCTGAAATTGTATATGATTTCTTCGATCAGCTGAAATCCAGCACAAAGGGCTATGCATCGTTCGATTATGAACTGATTGGTTACAGACCTTCCAAGCTTGTGAAAATGGATATTGTTCTGAACGGTGAGACAGTCGATGCCTTGTCCTTCATCGTTCACCGGGATTCTGCTTATGATCGCGGCAAAATCATTGTAGAGAAGCTAAAGGAACTGATCCCAAGACAGCAGTTCGAGGTGCCGATCCAAGCCGCAGTCGGAAACAAAATTGTAGCTCGTTCTACCATCAAAGCGATGCGTAAGAACGTGCTGGCGAAATGTTACGGCGGTGACATTTCTCGTAAACGTAAGCTCCTTGAAAAGCAAAAAGAAGGTAAGAAGCGCATGAAATCAGTTGGTTCTGTAGAGGTGCCGCAAGAAGCATTCATGGCCGTTCTTCGTATGGATGATAACAAATAAGAAGCCGCAGCTGCGGCTTCTTTTTCTTATCATCCCAGCAAAATGGTTGCTTTTTTATATATTTGCGACAACAATAGTACGTAACCCAACGAGAAGGTAGGAGGCTATTTTGATTCAAGCAGCATATATCCATATCCCGTTTTGTCAGCACATTTGTCACTATTGTGATTTTAATAAAGTATTTATAGAGAGACAGCCTGTGGAGCAATATTTGGATTATCTTGAAAAAGAAATCGTAAATACTGTAAGGCAAGCGCCGTTCCAAAGTTTGAAAACAATCTTTGTAGGCGGCGGAACACCGACTGCATTAAATATGGAGCAAACAGAAAAGCTTTTGTTGATTATTCAAAAGCATTTACGCCCTCTTTCCAAAAACTATGAGCTTACCTTCGAAGCGAATCCTGGAGATTTGCCGAAAGAGAAGCTGAAGCTGCTGCTTGATGGCGGTGTAAATCGTTTAAGCTTCGGTGTGCAATCTTTCAACGATGAGTTGTTAAAGCGCATTGGAAGAACGCATACAAAGCAGGATGTACTGCAGGCTATTCGAGAAGCGAAAGAGGTGGGCTTCTCGAATGTAAATGTTGATTTAATTTATTCTTTGCCGGGTCAAACGCTTGCGGATTTGCAAGAAACGTTGGATGTTGCTTTTACATTAGATATCCAGCATTTTTCCGCATACTCCTTAATCATTGAGCCGAAAACAGTATTCTATAACTTAATGCAGCGCGGAAAACTGCCTCTGCCCGGTGAAGAAAATGAAGCGGCTATGTATGAGCTTGTAATGGCTGCGATGGAATGTCATGGTTATAAGCAATATGAAATCAGCAATTTCTCTCGACCAGGCTATGAAAGCGAGCATAACTTGACGTATTGGAATAACGATTTTTATTACGGATTCGGCGCAGGCGCGCACAGCTATTTGAACGGCAAACGAATTCAAAACGCAGGACCGCTTAAAAAATATTTCTCTGCAATCGATGAATCCGGCTTCCCGTATTTAGATGTGCATGAAGTAACCAAGCAGGAGAAAATGGAGGAAGAGATGTTTCTTGGCCTTCGTAAGGAAGAGGGCGTAAACAAGTCTGCATTCCAGCATAAGTTTCATGCAGGAATGAATGAGGTATTTCAGAAACAGCTGAACGAAAATATCAGGCTCGGGTTGTTAGAAGAAACAGAGAGCTCTGTACGTCTTACAAGAGCAGGGAAGCTCCTTGGAAATGAAGTGTTCCAGTCGTTTCTAATTGAATGATATTGAGTGGTTTAACGTTGACAATGGCATATGAGTTTTGGTAACTTAATATTAGATTTAGCACTCGAAGTTAAAGAGTGCTAACAGAGGTGATGATAGATGCTCACAGAACGTCAGCTCTTAATTTTACAAATTATCATCGATGATTTCATTCACTCTGCACAGCCGGTAGGCTCGCGCACATTGTCGAAGAAAGAAGAGATTACTTTCAGCTCCGCTACGATTCGTAATGAAATGGCAGATTTAGAAGAGCTCGGTTATATTGAGAAAACACATAGTTCTTCCGGACGTGTTCCGTCTGAAAAGGGCTATCGCTTCTATGTAGATCATTTATTGTCCCCGCAGCACTTGCCTCAAGAAGATGTGGTGCAAGTGAAAAGCGTATTTGCCGAGAGAATGATTGAAATGGAGAAACTTGCTCAGCAATCAGCGAAGATTTTATCGGACCTGACAAGCTATACAGCAATTGTGCTTGGTCCTAAGGTAAGCGAGAATAAGCTGAAGAACGTTCAAATTGTTCCTCTTGGCAATCAAGCGGCAGTTGCTATCATCGTGACGGATTCCGGACATGTACAAAGCAAAACGATTACTGTGCCGGAATTTATTGAAGTAACGGATTTAGAAAAAATGATGAACATTTTAAATGAAAAGCTTGCCGGGGTTCCAATTTCAGAACTGCATAACAAAATTTTTAAAGAAATCGTGATGGTGCTTCGTCAGCATGTTCATAATTATGATCAGGCTATGAAGCTCTTAGACGGTACGTTCCAATTTCCTTCCCCCGAAAAGATTTATTTCGGCGGGAAAACAAATATGCTTGCACAGCCGGAGTTTCATGATATTCACAAGGTCCGCTCTCTATTGAATATGATTGAGCAGGAGCAGGAGTTTTATCATTTGCTCCGCAATAAGGAAATAGGAATACAAGTAAAAATCGGCCGTGAGAATGGTGCTTCTGCAATGGAAGATTGCAGTCTTATCACTGCTTCCTATTCTCTCGGAGAAGAGCAGCTCGGGACATTTGCGATATTGGGGCCCACACGCATGAACTATGCGCGCGTCATCAGTCTGCTGCAATTGTTTACAGGGCAGCTTACAAATGTTTTTCAGAATTTGAATCAAACAAAAGAGTGATGGCAAAATAGGTAATGTGTATGGATTAGCCTCGCTAATCCATACCTTTTGAGGGAGGTGAAAATTGTGGAAGAACGCAACGAACAAGCAACAGAAGAAATGGCTGCAGAGGAAAAGCAAGCAGAAGAGGCTGTAATAGAAGAAACTGTGACGGCTGATGAAACTGCTGATGAGAGCAACGAGCTGCAAGAAAAGGTAATGGAGCTTGAAGCAAAACTTTCTGAAACTGAAAACCGCGCGCTCCGTCTGCAAGCTGACTTTGATAATTATCGACGCCGTGTACAACTTGATAGAGAAGCGGCTGAAAAATATAAAGCGCAAAGTCTTGTATTGGATATTCTGCCTGCTCTTGATAACTTTGAAAGAGCGATGAAGGTGGAAGTGAATGATGAGCAAGCGCAATCACTTTTACAAGGAATGGAAATGATACATCGCCAGCTTGTAGAGGCGCTTGTTAAAGAAGGTGTAGAAGCGATTGAGGCGGTAGGACAACCGTTTGATCCGTATTTGCATCAAGCTGTTATGCAAGTGGAAGACAGCAGCTATGAGTCTAATACTGTAGTAGAAGAGTTTCAAAAAGGTTATAAGCTTAAGGACCGCGTCATTCGGCCGGCTATGGTAAAAGTAAATCAATAATTCTACATAATTAGGAGGTTTCGCCATGAGTAAAATTATCGGTATCGACTTAGGTACAACGAACTCTTGTATAGCTGTAATGGAAGGCGGAGAGCCGAAAGTTATTCCAAATCCAGAAGGCAACCGCACAACTCCTTCCGTTGTTGCATTCAAAAACGGGGAGCGTCAAGTTGGGGAAGTGGCAAAACGCCAAGCGATCACAAATCCGAACACAATCATTTCTATCAAACGCCATATGGGAACAAACCATAAGGTAGAGGCAGAAGGTAAAGAATATACGCCGCAAGAAATTTCCGCTATCATCCTGCAGAACTTAAAAGCTTATGCAGAAGAATACTTGGGAGAGAAAGTAACAAAAGCGGTTATTACAGTTCCGGCTTACTTCAACGATGCGGAGCGTCAAGCAACAAAAGATGCAGGACGCATCGCAGGTTTAGAAGTAGAGCGTATCATTAATGAACCGACAGCAGCAGCTCTTGCATATGGCATGGATAAGCAAGAACAAGAGCAAAAGATACTTGTATACGACCTTGGCGGAGGTACATTCGACGTATCCATCCTTGAATTGGCTGAAGGTACATTTGAAGTAATCGCAACTGCCGGTGACAATCGTCTTGGCGGCGATGACTTTGACCAAGTTATTATCGACTATTTAGTAGCAGAATTCAAAAAAGAAAACGGTCTTGACCTTTCTCAAGATAAAATGGCGCTGCAACGCTTAAAAGATGCTGCAGAAAAAGCGAAAAAGGATCTTTCAGGTGTAACATCTACACAGGTTTCCTTGCCGTTTATCAGCGCAGGTGCTGCAGGCCCATTGCACTTGGAAGTAACATTGACTCGCGCGAAATTCGAAGAGATTTCTGCGCCGCTTGTAGAAAGAACTTTAGAACCTACTCGCCGTGCATTGCGCGACGCTGGTTTAACGCCAAGCGAGCTTGATAAAGTTATTCTTGTAGGCGGTTCTACTCGTATCCCTGCCGTGCAAGAGGCGATTAAGCGTGAAACAGGAAAAGAACCTTACAAAGGTGTAAACCCTGACGAAGTAGTAGCGTTAGGTGCTGCAATTCAAGGCGGCGTGCTTGCTGGCGATGTAAAAGGGGTTTTATTATTAGATGTAACTCCGCTTTCTCTTGGTATCGAAACAATGGGCAGTGTATTCACAAAGCTAATTGAGCGCAACACAACAATCCCGACAAGCAAATCGCAAGTCTTCTCTACTGCAGCTGACAACCAAACAGCAGTAGATATTCACGTATTGCAAGGGGAACGTCCAATGGCTTCCGACAATAAAACATTAGGACGCTTCCAGCTATCTGATATCCCGCCAGCACCACGTGGTATTCCTCAAATCGAAGTAACGTTCGACATTGACGCAAACGGTATCGTAAATGTACGTGCGAAAGATTTAGGAACAAACAAAGAACAAGCCATTACGATTCAATCTTCTTCAGGACTGTCTGATGAAGAAATCGACCGCATGGTAAAAGAAGCGGAAGCAAATGCAGGTGCTGACCAACAGCGCAAGGAAGAAGCAGAGCTTCGCAATGAAGCTGACCAACTTGTGTTCCAAACAGAAAAAGTGGTAAAAGATTTGGAAGGCAAAGTGGACGCTGCAGAAGTAGCAAAAGCAAACGAAGCAAAAGATGCGTTAAAAGCGGCAATTGAGAAAAACGATTTAGAAGAAATGCGTGCAAAGAAAGACGCTCTTCAAGAAATTGTGCAAAACTTATCTGTAAAGCTATATGAGCAAGCACAGCAAGCTGCACAGCAGGCTCAAGGTGCAGAAGGCGGCGCAGGGGCTAAAAATGACAATGTCGTTGATGCAGAGTTTGAAGAAGTAAAAGACGAGAAGTAAGAACGAAAGTCAAAGTCAAGTACGCCTTGACTTTGGCTTTTTTCTATGAAGAAAACTGTTTTGTATTTTCGTTCTGCTGCGGCGAAACATTGTTGCAAAGGTGTTTCTTAAGGTGTTACAATTACGTTTATGTGAAAGGAGTCGGCTATGAGTAAACAAGATTATTATGAAGTGTTAGGCGTAAGCAAAACTGCTTCCAAAGACGACATTAAAAAAGCATATCGGCGTTTAGCGAAAAAATATCATCCGGACGTAAGCACAGAGGCGGATGCAACAGAAAAGTTTAAAGAAGTGCAAGAAGCATATGAGGTGCTCAGCGATGATACGAAGCGCGCTCAATATGATCAGTTCGGCCATGCCGGACCAAATCAAGGCTTTGGCGGCGGGTTCGAAGGCGGAGACTTCGGCGGTTTTGGCTTTGAAGATATTTTCAGTACTTTCTTTGGCGGCGGCGGAAGAAGACGCGATCCAAATGCACCGCGCCAAGGGTCTGATTTACAATATTCTATGATGCTGGATTTTGAAGAAGCCATTTTCGGCAAGGAGATGGATATTGAAATTCCAAGCGAGGAAAACTGCGATACTTGTCACGGTTCAGGAGCAAAGCCTGGAACGAAGAAGGAAACATGTTCTCACTGCAGCGGAACGGGCCAGGTTAGCGTTGAGCAAAATACTCCGTTCGGCCGTGTCGTAAATCGCCGCGCATGTACACATTGCAGCGGCACAGGACAAATCATCAAAGAAAAATGTACAACATGTCATGGCTCTGGAAAAGTGCGCAAGCGCAAGAAGATTCACATTAAGATTCCGGCGGGTATTGATGATGGTCAACAAATCCGCGTATCCGGCAAAGGCGAGGCCGGCGTGAACGGAGGACCGGCTGGGGACTTATATGTAGTCATTCGCGTGCGTGATCATGAGTTTTTTGAGAGAAATGGCGATGATGTTCTTTGTGAAATGCCTTTAACGTTTGCGCAGGCAGCGCTTGGAGATGAAGTAGAAGTGCCGACCGTTCATGGGAAGGTAAAACTGAAAATCCCGGCGGGCACACAAACAGGCAAACAATTCCGCTTAAAAGGAAAAGGCGCTCCGAATGTGAGAGGATACGGTCAAGGCGACCAATATGTCATTGTACGCGTAGTAACTCCTGCAAATCTAACGGCAAGACAAAAAGAATTGCTTGAAGAGTTCGCAAGAGACGGACATGAAGAGCTGCACAAAGACGACAGTCTCTTTGCGAAGCTTAAAAGAGCTTTTAAAGGGTAATACTGGTAAGAAGAAAACTGCGGGAGTTGGCAAATAATGAAATGGTCAGAGATAAGCATCCATACGACACAAGAAGCGGTAGAACCGATTTCACATATTTTGCATGAAGCAGGCGCGAGCGGGGTTGCGATTGAAGATGTAGCGGACTTTACAAAAGAACGCGAAAATAAGTTCGGTGAAATCTATGCGTTAGACCCAAAAGATTATCCGTCAGAAGGGGTAATTGTCAAAGCTTATTTCCCTGTAAATGATGAATTAGAAAAAACAGCGGAAAACATACAGGCTGCAATTAAAGATCTGGAACGTTATGATATAGACTTAGGAGCGAATACCGTTACGTTAAATGAAGTAAATGAAGAAGACTGGGCGACTTCATGGAAAAAGTATTACCACCCGGTAAAGGTCTCTGATACGTTCACAATTGTTCCGACGTGGGAAGAGTATGATCCTTCGCCGGAAGAGAGAATCATTGAGCTAGATCCGGGGATGGCGTTCGGGACAGGAACACACCCAACGACAGTGATGTGCATTCGAGCTTTGGAAAAGACTGTGCAAGAAGGAGATCATATTATCGACGTGGGGACGGGATCAGGCATTTTGAGCATTGCCGCCGCTAAACTGGGTGCAGCTGCTGTACAGGCGTATGACTTGGATTATGTCGCAGTAGAGAGCGCGCAGATGAATGTGCTCCTAAATAAAACCGAGAACGTCGTAACGGTCGGTCAAAATAACCTGCTTAGCAATATTGAAGGTCCTGTTGATCTTGTTGTCGCAAACCTGCTTGCAGACATTATTCTATTGTTTGTAGAAGATGCGGCAAAAGTTATTAAGCCGAACGGATTATTCATTACATCCGGCATTATTCAGACAAAACAAAAAGAAGTAAGTCATGCACTTGAGCAAGCGGGTTTTACGATTGAAGAAGTCTTGCATATTGAAGATTGGGTAGCGATTATTGCAAGAAACAAGTAAGGTAAACTTTCATCAGTGTGCTTTGTCTGCTTATGATAAGTAAAATAAATAAAATGGCGCAGCTCTATTCAATGGAATAGAGCTGACGTTTGCTAGGGTGATGATATGCAGCGCTATTTTGTAGAGCAAATCAAGAGCAATGAAGCAATTCTTACAGGTGACGACGCTCATCATATTGCAAGGGTGATGCGCATGCAGCCTGGAGATGAATTATACTGCTGTGCAAACGGAAAAACGGCTCTTTGTACAATTGCTGAAATTACCAATGAATTTGTAAAAGCGGCTGTTGTACAATGGGTAGAGGAATCGAATGAGCTTCCTGTATTCGTTACGATTGCAAGCGGACTGCCAAAGGGAGATAAACTCGAGCTTGTGCTGCAAAAAGGCACCGAGCTTGGCGCAGCCGCTTTTTTACCGTTTCAAGCAAAGCGTTCCATTGTGAAATGGGATGCGAAAAAAGGTGATAAAAAAGTAGAACGCTGGATGAAAATCGCAAAAGAAGCAGCGGAGCAGTCTCACCGTGCTGTTGTGCCTTCTGTATACGCACCTGTCTCTTTTAAAGAAATGGTGATGATGGGCAAGGAGTATGATGCATGCATCGTTGCGTATGAAGAAGAGGCAAAGCAAGGAGAGAAAGCAAATTTCGCAAAAACAATGGAGCAGCTTCAGCGCGGTCAAAAAGTACTGATTGTATTTGGACCAGAAGGCGGCTTGGCAGAAGAGGAAGTCCGGCTTTTACGTGAACATAGTTTTATAGCTTGCAGTTTGGGGCCGAGAATATTGCGGACAGAAACAGCGCCGCTTTATGCATTGTCGGCCGTTTCGTATTATTTTGAACTAATGAGGTGATGGTATGGCAACAGTTGCGTTTCATACACTAGGTTGTAAAGTAAACCATTATGAAACAGAAGCGATTTGGCAGCTGTTTAAAGAAGCCGGCTACGAAAGAACTGAGTTCGAGCGTACGGCTGATGTGTATGTAATTAATACATGTACAGTAACAAACACAGGGGATAAGAAGAGCCGTCAGGTTATTCGCCGCGCTGTGCGTCAAAATCCGGATGCGGTTATTTGCGTAACAGGGTGCTATGCACAAACATCTCCCGCTGAAATTATGGCAATCCCAGGCGTGGACATCGTAGTTGGTACACAAGACCGCAGCAAAATGCTTGGATACATTGAAGAATATAAAAATGAACGCCAGCCAATTAATGCAGTGCGCAATATTATGAAAACACGTGTATACGAAGAGCTTGACGTACCGTATTTTACAGACCGCACTCGCGCATCCTTGAAAATTCAAGAAGGCTGCAACAATTTCTGTACGTTCTGTATCATTCCTTGGGCGCGCGGTTTAATGCGCTCCCGCGATCCGCAAGAAGTCATTCATCAAGCACAGCAGCTTGTGGATGCTGGGTATAAGGAAATCGTTTTAACCGGGATTCATACAGGCGGATACGGCGAAGATATGAAGAACTACAACCTTGCCATGCTTCTTCGCGATATGGAAGCGCAAGTAAAAGGCTTGAAACGCCTTCGTATCTCTTCTATTGAAGCGAGCCAAATTACGGATGAAGTTATTGAAGTGCTTCGTAACTCTAAAGTTGTAGTACGTCACTTGCATATTCCGCTGCAATCCGGCTCTAACACAGTGCTAAAGCGTATGCGCCGCAAGTACACGATGGAATTCTTTAAAGAACGCTTAGACCGTTTGAAGGAAGCTCTTCCGGGTCTTGCGGTTACATCTGACGTAATTGTCGGCTTCCCTGGCGAAACAGAGGAAGAATTTATGGAAACTTTCAATTTTATTAAAGATAATCGTTTCTCTGAGCTGCACGTATTCCCTTATTCAAAACGTACTGGTACGCCTGCTGCACGCATGGATGAACAAGTTCCGGAAGAAGTGAAAAATGAACGCGTTCATCGCTTAATTGCGTTATCAGATCAGCTTGCAAAAGAGTATGCTTCTGCATTTGAAGGAGAAGTGCTTGAAATTATTCCGGAAGAATATAATGCAGACGGGCTTCTTGTCGGCTACACGGATAACTATTTAAAAGTATTATTGGACGGACCTGAGGAATTGATTGGAAAGCTTGTAAAGGTAAAGATCGCAAAAGCGGGCTACCCGTATAATGAAGGTCAGTTCGTACGTGTGCTTGAAGAGATTGCTTCAGAAACAGAGTCAGCCAGCGCATAAAGAAAAGCGTGCAAAATTATTTTGCGCGCTTTTTTGTGCATGAAGCATATTCCTTGGGAAAACTTAAGATATGAAACAAAAAATTTTTATGTTATAATGATTAACGATTGAGGTTGTCAGACAACTAACAACTGACATACATAGCATGAGAAGGGGGTAAAAGAATGAAGTACGCAAAATTAATTGACCACACATTATTAAAGGCAGATACAAAAAAGGATGCAATTGTGACACTTTGTGAAGAGGCGAAGCAGCACGATTTTGCTTCTGTATGCGTAAACCCTACTTGGGTAGAAACGGCAGCGCAAATCTTAAACGGCACAGACGTAAAAGTATGTACAGTAATCGGCTTCCCTCTTGGAGCGAATACACCTGAAACAAAAGCATTTGAAACAACAGATGCAATCGCAAAAGGCGCGACAGAAGTTGATATGGTTATCAATATCGGTGCATTAAAAGATAAAAATGATGAGCTTGTAGAGCGCGACATCCGCGCTGTAGTAGAAGCTGCAAAAGGAAAAGCATTAGTAAAAGTCATTATTGAAACATGTTTACTGACAGAAGAAGAAAAAATTCGTGCATGTGAATTATCTGTAAAAGCCGGTGCAGACTTCGTTAAAACATCTACTGGCTTCTCTACAGGCGGTGCAACAGTAGAGGATATAGCTCTTATGAGAAAAACGGTAGGACCTGACATCGGCGTGAAAGCTTCCGGCGGCGTTCGCGATGCAGCTGGTATGGATGCTATGGTACAAGCAGGAGCAACACGTATCGGAACAAGTTCCGGCGTACTGCTTGTAAGCGGCAAAACAGCTGCAACAGATTATTAAGAGACCCTGTGTCTCTCTTTTTTATTTGGAAAAAGCGCCTTTTCGGGCAAAGAACCTCTGCCTTCCAGAGCTGAACAAGCCGATTCCGCTTTTCGTTGTGTCTAACTCCGCCGGCAAGGCCCTGCCGCATAAGAACCTCCGCCACACAAAGACAAAAAGCGTATTTGAGGGCGGAGAACCTTATGCTCTGTGCCTGAGCGAGCCGGCTCCGTTTTTCGGTTGTGTCTAGCTCCTCCTGTCAGAGAACCTTCGCCCATAAAGGCAAAAAGCGCCTTTTTGGGCAAAGAACCTCTGCCTTCCGGAGCTGAACAAGCCGATTCCGCTTTTCGTTGGTGTCAATGAAGTTTTCTTTACAGAACTGTTGACCAAGCGGAGTTAAATGTATTATAATTTTAGAAGACATGCTGAAGAAGTGTTTCTTTTGCATGCCCTAGATTAGTGTAAGTGGATGTTTCGGAGGGAGGGAAAGAATAATGTCTAAAACAGTCGTTCGCAAAAACGAGTCTTTAGAGGATGCACTTCGCCGTTTCAAGCGTTCAGTTTCCAAAACTGGTACACTTGCAGAAGCAAGAAAACGCGAATTTTACGAAAAGCCAAGCGTAAAGCGCAAGAAGAAATCCGAAGCAGCTAGAAAGCGTAAATTCTAAGAGAGGGTGTAGTTATGAGTCTTCTCGATCTTTTAAACGATGATATGAAACAAGCGATGAAGAGTAAAGAAAAAGAAAAGCTTACCGTGATTCGCATGGTAAAGGCTGCTTTAAAAAACGAAGAGATTAAGCTGCAACGAGCTTTAACGGACGAAGAAGAGCTCACAGTCTTAACTCGCGAGGTAAAGCAGCGAAAAGACTCCCTCCTCGAATTTGAAAAAGCGGGTCGTGAAGACCTTGTGAATAAAGTAAAAGACGAAATGACGGTTTTAGAAGCGTACTTGCCGAAGCAGCTTAGTGAAGAAGAGCTTATTGCTGTTATTAAGCAAGCGATTGCTGAGACAGGTGCAGCTTCCAAAGCCGATATGGGTAAAGTAATGGGCGCTGTGATTCCTAAAGTAAAAGGAAAAGCAGACGGTTCATTAGTCAATCAGCTTGTTTCACAGTTGCTAGCATAAAAAAACGCCTCATCAATGAGGCGTTTTTTTATGCTTTTTTCTTTTTCGGTGATAGATATTCCCTTTTCTTCATACATATGAGATGAGAGGGGGGTCTTCCGTGAGAAAGCTGCAACAAATGAAAAGTTGGATGACAAAGAAGATGGACCTGCCTGCGGATGTGTTAATGGATCTTCCGCGCATCACCTTAATTGGACAAATTCATATTTATATAGAAAATCACAGAGGCTTGCTTGTGTTTTCAGATACGGAAGTGCGCTTGCTGCTAAAGCAAGGACAGCTTTTAATTAAAGGCAGCTCCTTTGTCATCAAGACTATACTCCCAGAAGAGCTCTTGCTTGAAGGAACGATTGAACAAGTCTTATTTCTAGATGAGTAATGGGGGAGTGGCATGAAAAATCAATGGGTTACCATCTTTCTTGGACATGTTAAGGTACGGTTGAGCGGACGGGGGGCAGAGCGCTTTTTAAATGAATGTGTACGGATAAATATGCATATTTGGAATGTAAGAAGAGTGGGAGACGATACATTGACTTTTCATATGTATGTAAAGGATGTGCATCGTCTCCGTCCTGTTTTTCGTAAATATGAATGTGATTTAAAATTCATCGGGCGTTACGGTTTTCCGTTTTGGCAAAAGCGGCTGCTGAGAAATAGCGGATTTTTAATTGGATTTGTTGCTTTTTTCGCACTCCTTATCATGCTTTCCAATATGGTGTGGAATGTGGAGATTAAAGGTGCAAAACCAGAAACGGAATACATGATTGCCAAGGAATTGGAGAAGATGGGAGTAACGCGCGGGAAGATGCAATTTCAGCTTCCTGATGTAGAAACGATTCAGCGGTACTTAACCAATAACGTCAGCTCGATAACATGGGTAGGAGTAGAACTCAGGGGAACAACGTACCATTTCCAAGTTGTGGAGAAAAATGAGCCGGAAAAAGAAGAAGTCCTTTCCCCTCGGCATTTAGTTGCAAGAAAAGAAGCTGTTATTCAAAAGATGTTTGTAGAGCAGGGGAAAATTATGGTAACGAAAAATGAACATGTTGAGAAAGGGCAACTCTTAGTTTCCGGTATATTCGGAAAAGAGGATAGTCCGACTGTGGTCCCTGCCAAAGGAATTATTTTCGGAGAAACATGGTACGATTCGGAAATAGATGTTCCGCTCAAAACCTTATTCCAAGTATATACCGGCGAATTTTTTCAAAAACACTACATAAAATTCGGCAGTTTTAAGATAAAAGTATGGGGGTTTGAAAAAAATAAGTACAAGCGATATAAAGAAGATGCAATGACGTATCATGTGCATTTTCTTCGCTGGACGCTTCCGATTGCGTATGAAAAGGTGACCGTCCGGGAGGAAGAGGAAGCGATGCGCGAGTATACAGAGAAGCAAGCTCTTGAGGTTGGGAAAGAAATGGCGGAAAAGGAATTGAAGAAAAAATTGGAAGGGAATGCAGCTATCTTAGGTGAAAAAGTTTTGCACAAGCGCGTAGAGAATGGTACATTAAAGTTATCTTTATATTTTAAAGTGATTGAAAATATAGCTGAAATCCAACCGATCACGGAATCCAATATTCAAGGAGATTGAGTAATGGCCGAACAATTAGTAGAGATTAAACAACAAGTGGAAAATCCTAATGAAGCAGCTGCGCTGTTTGGTATTCAAGATGCAAACTTGAAGATTATTGAGCGTGAGCTGCATGTATCAATTATTACAAGAGGTGAAACGGTGCTTGTTTCCGGCTCTGAGGAAGCTGTGAAGCTTGTAGAAGAAATTTTACAGCGGTTGCTTGCAATCATCCGAAAAGGGGTTTCCATTTCTGGACGCGATGTCGCGTATGCTCTGCAATTGGGTCAAAATGGAAAGCTGGAGCACTTTGAAGATTTATATGTAGAAGAGCTGTTGAAAAACGCAAAAGGAAAGCCGATTCATGTAAAAACAATGGGGCAGCGTCAATACATTCATGCGATGAAAAAGAATGATGTTGTATTCGGAATCGGACCGGCCGGCACGGGAAAAACGTATCTGGCTGTTGTAATGGCGATTCGTGCTCTGAAAAACGGTTCAGTTAAAAAGATTATTTTAACAAGGCCGGCTGTAGAAGCGGGTGAAAGTCTCGGATTTTTGCCGGGTGATTTAAAAGAAAAGGTAGATCCATATTTGCGTCCGCTTTATGATGCTTTGCATGATATTTTAGGGCAGGAACATACACAGCGTATGATTGAGCGCGGAACCATTGAAATAGCGCCTCTTGCTTATATGCGCGGGCGGACATTAGACGACTCTTACGTAATTTTGGATGAAGCGCAAAATACGACCGGTGCACAAATGAAAATGTTTTTGACGCGCCTTGGCTTTGGGTCTAAGATGGTCATTACTGGCGATCCGTCTCAAGTGGATTTGCCAAAGGGTGTGAAATCCGGACTTTCCGTTGTGACTTCTATTTTAAAGGATGTTTCGGGAATATCGTTTATCGTTTTAGAGCAAGCAGATGTTGTGCGCCATCCGATTGTGCAGCGTATAATTGAAGCTTATGATAAAGGCGAATGACCCTGTTTCAGGGTCATTTTTTTTACATAAGGGAAGAGAATATATACAAAGAGTTGGCTTTTACCAGCTTTTTTTATATCATAAGATTGTGCAAAAAAGTTCTCTTCATATTGAAGCAGACACTATTTGGGGAGAGGGGAATGTACAGTAACATGTCCAGGTCGCAAAAAGTCTCTCTATGGATCAGGCAGTTTTCGTATTCCAAAGTGCTTACGAAAGTTCTATATGCTCTTTTAGGTATTGTGTTATTTGCAGCGCTTGCAAGCAATGTGAAACCAGATGAGCTCGATATTAAGCTTCTATCCATTGCTAAGAAGACAATTCATTCGCCTATAACAATCGAAGACAAAGCAACAACTGAAAAGAAAAGACGGGAAGCTGCTCAAAAGGTGGAAGATCAGTACACGTATCGGAGTGAGTATAAGCAAAATAGAATTGATATTGTAGATTCTGTATTCGACGCAGTAAAAGAAGTAAAAGAAGAGAGCAAAGGAGCTCCTTCATCAGGCGGGCAGCCTCAGCCGTTATCTGTTACGGAGCAGTTGGATAGACTGAAAAAAAAGCTGCCAAATGACTTAACAAAAAGCCTGACAGATCAAGGGCTGCTCGCTTTGCTGAGCGCTTCGTCCGATCAGCTTCTGGCAGCAAGAGAATCTGCTGTAACGGCTGTTAACAACTCAATGAGTACCCAAATCAAGATTAACGAAACCGATTTAGCGAAAAAACAAATTGCAAATGAGCTTCGTTACGCCGATGTCACGGGACCTTTAAAGGAAACAATTATTTCACTTGGTCAATATGCTGTTGTCCCAAATTATTTCTATGATCCGGTTGCAACGAAGGAGCGCAAACAGCTGGAAATGAGCGCTGTCGACTCTGTTTATATTTTACAGGGACAGGTCATCGTTAAAGAAGGAGATACCATTAAGCGTGAAGTGTATGATCAGCTGAAGCTCGTGGGATTAGCAGACAACCAAAATGCATTGCAGCCGTTTATCGGACTGCTCATTTTAATTGTTATTCTGCTGTACTTTGTTTATAGACAATTTGAAGGGTTTCTCAAGCAAAAGCATGAGGACAAGCCATATGTCCTGACCTATACAATAATTGTAACAATTACTATTTTAATTATGAAAACTATCAGTCTGTTCCAAAAGGTTGAGTATGCAGGTATCGGTTATATTGTGCCTGTAGCAATGGGAACGATGCTAATCAAGCTAATGATTGGAGATCGTTTCGTATTTCTTACAAGTATGATTTTTTCTATTTGCGGGAGCATTATGTTTAACGAGGGTGTTACAAGCGCTTTTAACTATTCTGTAGGTATTTATATACTGCTCAGCGCGCTGTCTGCAAGCATTTTTTTAAGGGAAAAAAATCGCCGCAGCATTATTTTGCAGGCCGGTCTTTTTATCTCTATTTTTAATGTAGCTGTAGTGGCTGCTTTGCTTTTGCTGCGAAATGGTCATTTCTCACTGTTTGAAGCCGGGCTCCATCTTTTAATGGGAGCTGCTTCAGGACTGATTTCTTCCGTTTTAGCAATGGGAGTTCTGCCGTACCTGGAAAGCGGCTTAGGTATTGTTTCTACAATGAGACTTATGGAGCTTGGCAGCCCAAATCATAGGCTGCTGCGGAAAATCTTGCTGGAAGCTCCCGGGACGTATCATCATAGTATTATGGTTGCGAATTTATCAGAGGCTGCTTGTGAAGCGGTAGGTGCAAACGGGTTATTGGCACGTGTTGGAGCCTATTACCATGATATCGGCAAAACGCTGCGACCGCATTTTTTTATTGAAAACCAAATGGGAATTGAAAACCCTCACGATAGGCTCAAGCCGGAATTAAGCTGTGACATTATTATTTCACATGTAACACAGGGTGTGAAGCTGCTGCAGGAGCATAAAATTCCCAAGGAAATTATAGATATTGCAGCAGAACATCATGGAACTACATTATTGAAATACTTTTACTATAAGGCTATACAGCAAGATAAGGGAAAATATACAGAGGATATGTTTCGTTACCCGGGACCGAAAGCGAGCTCTAAAGAGTCCGCTATCGTCGGAATTGCTGATAGCGTAGAAGCTGCTGTTCGTTCTTTAAATGCGCCGACACCTGAACAAATTGAACAGCTTGTAAAAGGGATTGTTACTGATCGTTTGCAGGACGGACAATTCAGTGAGTGCGATTTAACATTTAAAGAGCTTCAAATTGTAACGAGAACATTGTGTGAAACGCTGAACGGCATTTTCCACTCCAGGATTAAATATCCGGAATTATCAGAAGAGAAGGTGTAATCATGAGTGTGATAATTGATTTTTTTGATGAGACAAATGAAGTGAAGGAAGAGCAGATTGAGATGATTCAAGGGCTTATAAATTTGACTGCGCAAATGGAGGAAGTGGACGAGGCTGAAATGTCTATCACATTTGTGACAAATGAACGTATTCAAGAGCTGAACCATCAATATCGGGGCAAAGATCAGCCGACAGATGTGATTTCATTTGCAATGGAGGATATGGGTGAAGGAGAAGTGGAAATTATAGGGGAAGAATCCGCTCGTTTATTGGGTGATATTGTTATCTCGATTCCACGTACAAAAGAGCAGGCGGAAGAGTATGGACATTCGTTTGCGAGAGAACTCGGCTTCTTATCTGTACATGGTTTTTTGCATTTGCTAGGCTATGATCATATGACAGAAGAAGATGAAAAAGTGATGTTCAAAAAGCAAAAAGAAATTCTGCATGCATACGGACTAGAAAGATGAAAAAGGGAAAGCTAATCAAAAGTTTTCAATATGCCTTTTCCGGTATTTGGACATGCATCCGTTATGAACGAAACATGAAAATTCATTGTGGTGCAGCCGTTTTTATCAGTCTTGCCGGACTTTATTACCATATTGAAAAACACGAATGGCTGATTTTGCTTTTAACCATCGGCGGCGTAATGAGTTTAGAAATGATAAATACGGCGGTTGAGAAAAGTGTGGATTTAGTCACAAGCGAGCAGCATCCGTTAGCCAAGCTGGCTAAGGATGCTGCTGCAGGCGCCGTACTATTATTTTCTTGTATTGCCGTCCTCATAGGAGGGCTCATCTTTCTCCCGTATATCTTATAGTTGTATCCTATCTTAATTTGAATATAACAAAAATTACATCTTACATTTTCAAACCGAAGGGAAGAATACATGTGAACATCCAAGAGCTTATTCAAGAGTCTATTCAAGCGCGTGAAAAAGCATATGTACCATACTCTAAATTTAAAGTAGGAGCAGCCCTTCTTACAAAAGACGGAAAAGTGTATACAGGATGCAACATAGAAAATGCCTCCTATGGGCTGACAAACTGTGCGGAGAGAACAGCTTTATTTAAGGCTGTTTCCGAAGGGGATTTAGAGTTTTCGGCCATTGCGGTCGTTGCGGATACAGCAGGTCCGGTGCCCCCGTGTGGCGCATGCCGCCAAGTTATGGTAGAATTATGCAAGCCGGACACGAAGGTGTACTTAACAAATTTGAAAGGCGACGTGCAAGAAACGACGGTTGCCGAGTTATTGCCGGGAGCTTTTTCATCGGAGGATTTAAATGAGCAGAGAATATAAGTCAGGGTTCGTCTCCATTATCGGAAGACCGAACGTAGGAAAGTCTACATTTCTGAATCGAATTATCGGTCAGAAAATTGCTATTATGAGCGATAAACCGCAAACAACACGCAATAAAATCCAAGGGGTTTATACGGAGGAAGATGCTCAAATCATCTTCATTGATACCCCCGGCATACATAAGCCAAAGCATAAGCTTGGCGATTTTATGATAAAGATGGCAGAAAACACTTTAAAAGAAGTAGACATCGTTTTATTTATGATTAATGCAACAGAAAAATTTGGACGCGGCGATGAGTACATTATTGAAAAACTCAAAAGTACAAAGCAGCCGGTGTTCTTAGTGGTGAATAAGATTGATCAGCTTCACCCGAACGAGCTGTTGCCGCTCATTGATAAATATCGTGAAATGTATGATTTTGCAGAAATAGTGCCCATTTCTGCGCTCGAAGGCAACAACGTAGAGGCGCTTATCAGTGCTATTAAGAAGTATTTGCCGGAAGGGCCGCAATATTATCCGGAGCATCAAATTACAGATCATCCAGAGCGATTCATTATCGCTGAGCTTGTACGTGAAAAGGTGCTTCATCTAACGCGTGAGGAAGTACCGCATTCTGTAGCGGTTGTCATTGACGCTATTGAAAAGAGAGAAGGCGGAGCTGTGTATGTCAACGCAACCGTTGTAGTAGAACGTCCGTCTCAAAAAGGAATCATTATTGGAAAGCAAGGAAGTATGCTGAAGGAAGTGGGGAAGCGCGCTCGTCTTGATATTGAGATGCTTCTCGGTTCTAAGGTATTTCTGGAACTGTGGGTCAAGGTACAGAAGGACTGGCGCAATAAAATGTCGCAGCTTCGTGATTTTGGCTTCCGAGAGGACGAATATTAATTAACAAAATTTTTCTCACATGAAAATGAACAAATAAGGTCACTTTAATAACAAAAGAAATTGGATACTATGCTAGGCTTACTGAGGAAGGTGGGTTCTTATGTTGAAGTTTACCTGGAATGTGTTTTCAAAGACGGGCAACATTGAAACATATCTTCTCTTGAAAGATCTCGAAAGAGAAGGGCAAGACATACCAGACCAACAAATTGCCGAGCTAGCAGAAATCGATTCTCCAATTTCTTGACCTTACTTGTTCAAGCCTTGGATGGTGACGAACATGTTTCAAAAAATTGAGGGAATTGTCATTCGCACGACCGATTATGGAGAGACAAATAAGATTGTTACCATATTTTCCCGGGAGCTTGGGAAGGTAAGTGCCATGGCTCGCGGAGCAAAAAAACCGAAAAGCCGTTTAACCGCTGTCTCTCAGCCGTTTACATACGGTTATTTTCTTCTTCAAATCGGTTCAGGCTTAGGTACCTTGCAGCAAGGTGAAATTCTTTCTTCCATGCGAGAGATACGCGGGGATATATTCCTGACAGCGTATGCATCTTTTGTAGTAGAATTAACTGACAAAGCAACGGAAGAAAAAAAGAATAATCCATATTTGTTTGAAATGCTATATCAAACATTACATCATATGAACGAAGGAGTAGACCCGGAAATTTTGGCGCTCATGTATCAAACGAAAATGCTGCCTGTTCTCGGGTTATATCCTGCCTTTGACGAGTGTGCAGTTTGTCACCAGTCGAATGCATTTGTCGCCTTTTCCGTGCGAGAAGGCGGCTTTCTATGTTCGCAGCACGCTGAACAAGACCCGTATCGTATTCCGCTGAACGAAGCTGCAAGCAAACTGATTCGTTTGTTTCACCATTTTGATTTGAATCGATTAGGGAACGTATCAGTAAAAGATGAAACAAAACAACAAATTCGCACCGTTTTGAATGCTTATTATGATGAATATTGCGGCATTTATTTAAAATCAAGGCGATTTTTAAATCAAATCGATAAATTTAAAACATGAAAAGGAACCTTAGAGGTTCCTTTTCATATACTTTCTTTTTTGAATAGTGTATTTAGTATATAATATTGAAAAGACAGTAGGCCTTTTTTTATTCCGATGAGCAGTAAAGGTGGTGATTATCATAGAACTGAATAAACGGCAAGAACAAATTGTCCAGATCGTAAAGGACTACGGACCCATTACGGGAGAAGCAATTGCGGATCAATTAAACTTAACAAGAGCCACGCTCCGTCCGGACCTTGCGATTCTTACAATGGCAGGCTATTTAGAAGCTCGTCCGAGAGTCGGTTATTTTTATACAGGAAAGACAGGAGGGCAATTGCTGTCTGAAGCTGTCAAAAAATTGACTGTGCAATCGTACCAGTCACGACCGGTAGTAGTAGACAAAAATGTATCTGTATAC
The DNA here is from genome assembly GCF_000430785.1 of Ectobacillus panaciterrae DSM 19096. Classification (GTDB taxonomy): domain Bacteria; phylum Bacillota; class Bacilli; order Bacillales; family Bacillaceae_G; genus Ectobacillus; species Ectobacillus panaciterrae. The sequence continues at coordinate 141,054 of NZ_AUMR01000004.1, read as the reverse complement.
GATGCGATTTGTACCATGTTTTTAGAAGATGTCGGGACGCTGTTTATTGTAGATCAAAATACATTGCTTGTCGGTGTAGTGTCGCGTAAAGATTTACTGCGTGCAAGCCTTGGGAAGCAGGAACTGACCGCTATACCTGTAAATATTATCATGACGAGAATGCCTAACATTACAATGTGCCGCAAAGAAGACAGCCTGTACGAGGTGGCCCAAAAATTAATAGAAAAGCAGATTGATGCCATGCCGATCATTCGGGACACGGAGAAGGGTCTTGAAGTGGTGGGGCGTATTACAAAAACGAATATTACACGGGCATTTGTAGATTTGGTCAACAATGAATTAGTGTAATTACAGTTAAAGTGAGGTAATGGAATGAGCAATCAAATTGTCTATGTTGTATCCGACTCTGTAGGAGAGACGGCAGATTTAGTCGTTCGGGCGGCAATGGGACAGTTTCTCTTCACGCCGGACATTCGCCGAGTACCGTATGTTGAGGATACAGGAACATTAAAAGAAGTAATTTCTATCGCAAAAAGCAATCAAGCTATTATTTGTTTTACTCTTGTCAAGCCGGAAATGAGAAGCTATCTTATTGAAGAAGCTGCAAAAGAAAAAGTGCAAGTATATGATATTATAGGTCCTCTTATTGAACGCATACAAACAGCTACCGGTGCAAAACCGAGATTTGAACCAGGGTTGGTTCGCAAACTGGATGAAGATTACTTTAAGAAGATTGAAGCAATTGAATTTGCGGTAAAATACGATGATGGCCGGGATCCCAGAGGTATTTTAAAGGCTGATATCGTGTTAATTGGCGTATCGCGCACTTCTAAAACGCCTCTGTCTCAATATTTAGCGCACAAACGTTTAAAGGTGGCCAATGTTCCTCTTGTGCCTGAAGTAGACCCGCCAGAAGAGCTGTATCGAGTGCCGACAGAAAAATGCTTTGGATTGAAAATCGATCCGGAAAAGCTGAATAATATTCGCAAAGAGCGCTTAAAATCGCTTGGCTTAAGTGCTGGAGCAAGCTATGCCAATTTGAATCGGATTAAAGAGGAGCTTACTCATTTTGAGAGAGTGGTCAATAAAATTGGCTGTCAAGTCATCGATGTTTCAAATAGAGCGATTGAAGAAACTGCAAATGTCATTTTAAACGCAGTTCAAAACCAGCGCAGCTTTTAATGCACATTTACCTTAGGGGATGTGCTTTTTTTTTTGAAAAACATCGTTTATCTATAGCCAATTTTAAAAAATTATATTATAATAAAAAATTGTGATAAAAACATATATTTTACGTTTAGACTTTGTTTTTTCCGAATAAACTATGGGTAGGATTCGTGTTTGGCATCTTTTTACGTAAAATCGACAAAAATCTAAATAATTAAACGTACATTATGGAAGGATTCACAGAAGGGATGTAGAATAGAGAAATATGCAAAAAATCAAACGGATTTTTGTTGATGCGGATGCATGCCCGGTGAAAGAAGAAATTGTCTAGGTTGGGGACCAACATAATGTCGACATTTATTTTGTAGCATCTTATGCACATCAGACTGACTTTCAGGGAGGAAGCTGGGTATATGTGGATTCCTTGAAAGATGAGGTGGATTTCTATATCTTTAAACATGCTAAGAAGGGGGATCTTGTTGTTACTCAGGATATGGGATTAGCTGGTCTTCTTTTGAGGCAAGGTGTGCAGGTTATTTCTCCGCGCGGCGCTCTTTTGAAAGATAAACATATGGATACGATTTTGTATAATCGATACGTATCTGCAAAATTACGCAGAGGAGGAACGTTTACAAAAGGTCCTAAAGCATTTTCTAGGGAAGACCGCAAGCGCTTTTTGCACATTTTGCAAAAAAATATTGTCGAATCATGAAGGAATCCATTAACTTATATCGAATACAAAAATACGACACGGAGATGGAGCTATGGGAAACAGAATTCCCGAAGAAGTTGTAGAGCGTGTTCGTCAATCGGTTGATATTGCTGAAGTAATCAGCGAGTATGTCCAACTGAAGAAACAAGGGCGAAATTACTTCGGATTATGTCCGTTCCATGGGGAAACTACACCTTCTTTTTCAGTCTCGTCAGATAAGCAGATTTTTCATTGCTTCGGCTGCGGAGAGGGAGGAAATGCTCTTTCGTTTCTAATGAAGATAGATGGCATTTCCTTTACAGAAGCTGTACAAAAGCTAAGTGAAAAAGCAGGTGTTAATGTTACGGAATATATTTCCGAATCAAATGATCATGCTGACGCCGGCATGATAGAAGCTCATGAGCTTCTCAAAAAATATTATCATCATCTTTTAATGAATTCACAAGAAGGAAAACAAGCTTTGCAATATCTTTTGGACAGAGGGATTTCAAAAGATATGATTGCGAAATTTGAAATTGGTTATGCGAGTACTTCTTGGGATCATGCAGCAAAAGTGTTGCAAAAACGAGGGTTTTCCCTCATGCAAATGGAGCAGGCAGGACTCGTTATTCCAAATGAAAGAGAAGGCGGTTACTATGATCGTTTTCGAAACAGAATTATTTTCCCTATTCATAATTCGCAAGGAAAAACAGTTGCTTTTAGCGGAAGGGCTTTAGGCGATGATTCGCCGAAATATTTAAATAGCCCGGAAACGCCAATCTTTCATAAGAGCAAAGTTTTGTATCATTTTCATCAAGCTCGTTCCGCCATTCGAAAACAGCAGCAAGTCCTTTTATTTGAGGGATATGCCGATGTAATAGCAGCTGTTCATAGCGGATTTGAGGAATCTGTTGCTACTATGGGAACATCTCTTACAGAAGAGCAGGCAAGGATGATTCGGCGTAACGTTGAGACTGTTATACTTTGCTACGATGGTGATAAAGCAGGACAAGAGGCGATTGTTAAAGCGGGAAGCCTTCTCTTGGAAGCTGGCTGCAATGTAAAAGTTGTAGTGGTTCCCGACAGATTGGATCCAGACGAATACATTCGCACGCATGGTGCGGGTTCTTTTCGAAAGCTTGTGGAAAGCAATACGGCTTTTGTTGATTTTAAACTCTATTATCTTCGTTCTGGAAGGAATTTGCAAGACCCTCAGGAACAAGGAAAATATGTACAGGCTGTCGTGCAAGAACTCGCAAAGCTGACAACATTTGTACAAGCTCAGCCCTATCTGCAATCGTTAGCAAAAGAATTTCCATATGAAATGGAGGATTTGCGAAGCGAACTGCGGAAATTCCAGAAAGGGCAGCTCCGTCAGGCTGGAGCTGCTGCCCAGGAGATTACAAAGCGTGCAGGCACGAAACCGAAGTTTGCCGGATATGAAAGAGCTGAAAGGGAGCTTATCTATCATGCGCTTCAAGGCGAAGAGATGGCGCAACGTTTGCAGCCTCATATTCAATATTTTCATACAGAGGAACATAAAGGGATTTTATATGAACTGTATGCATATTATGAAAAAGGATATGAACCTGATATCAGCAAATTTCTCGACTGGCTTGCGAATGATCAACTAAAAAAAATTGCAGTGGATCTTTCGACAGATGAGATGATTAATCCGGTCTACTCTCAAGAAATGTTTGAAGGAAATCTCGAATCTTTACGAAATCATAAGCGAAAGATAGAAGAGATGAATTACGTTTTTGAACTGCGAAAACTGGAAAAGACAGATCCTAAAGCAGCAGCCTTGTTTGCTTTAGAACATATCATTAATAAGCGAAGAGCAAGAAAATAGCTTTTTGTATAAAAACCAACTATAATCATTGTTTGTATCTCGCGTAAGGAGGGGAACAAATGGCTGACAAATCAGCTCGTTCTAAAGAAATCGAAACGGATGTTACTGTGGAGCAAGTAAAAGAGCAATTAACAGAGCTCGGAAAAAAGCGAGGCGTTCTTACATACGAAGAAATTGCAGAACGCATGAGCGGATTTGACATGGAATCCGAACAAATGGATGAGTACTATGAATATTTAGGAGAACAAGGTATCGAATTAATCGGTGATGGTGATGAAGATCCTAATGCTCGTCAGTTAGAAAAAGAAGAAGAATTCGACTTAAATGATTTAAGTGTTCCGCCTGGTGTGAAAATTAATGACCCTGTACGCATGTATTTAAAAGAAATCGGCCGTGTTGACTTGTTATCTGCTGAGGAAGAAATTCAGCTTGCAAAGCGCATTGAGCAAGACGACGAAGAAGCAAAACGCCGCTTGGCAGAAGCGAACTTGCGACTTGTTGTAAGTATCGCAAAACGGTATGTAGGACGCGGCATGTTATTCCTTGACTTGATTCAAGAAGGAAACATGGGCCTTATTAAAGCTGTTGAAAAGTTTGATTATCGCAAAGGATATAAGTTCAGTACGTATGCAACTTGGTGGATTAGACAAGCGATTACACGCGCAATTGCTGACCAGGCAAGAACGATTCGTATTCCCGTGCATATGGTTGAAACAATCAATAAGCTGATTCGTGTGCAACGTCAATTGCTGCAGGATTTAGGGCGTGAACCATCTCCGGAAGAAATAGGAGAAGAAATGGATCTTGCACCTGAAAAAGTTCGCGAAATTTTAAAAATTGCACAAGAGCCTGTTTCTTTGGAAACACCAATCGGTGAAGAAGACGACTCTCATCTTGGTGATTTTATTGAAGACCAGGAAGCAACTTCACCAGCAGACCATGCTGCATATGAGCTATTGAAAGAGCAGCTGGAGGATGTGCTGGATACGTTAACAGACCGTGAAGAAAATGTGCTTCGCCTGCGCTTCGGATTAGATGACGGACGAACTCGTACGCTTGAAGAAGTAGGAAAAGTGTTTGGCGTAACGAGAGAACGCATTCGTCAAATTGAAGCAAAAGCGCTTCGTAAGCTGAGACACCCAAGCCGCAGCAAACGATTGAAAGATTTCTTGGAATAGAGTCTACTTAAGTTTACTTCATAAGAATGAAGTAAACTTTTTTCTTTTGTTAAGTTTCTCTAATTTTCTTACAAATGAGACCGCATTCATCAATTGCAATTCTTGTAATTTATTTTACAGAATTGTCTATTGATTTGCAAATGCTCATTTTTATATTTTTCGAGCAATTTCTTGTTCTGTTTACAGCATTTTTTACGGAATATGCTGTTTTATCTTGTTTCAAGATGAGATTTATCAAAAAATAAATGGAATTTTTCTGACTTTGAAGAATTTACGGAATTTCTAGAATATTTTTTCTTTATTCTAGAGTTTGTACTTTTCCGATAGAGCGTTTTCAAGTACAATAGTAATGTCTATATAGTACAATGGGGTACATAGAGGGGGAGAAGAGAAATGAAACGCAACCCATTGATTCCATTCGCATTAATTGCTGTTTTAGGGATTGTTGGTATGTTTTTGCTTTCCTTCCAAGGACAGCAAAAGGGTAAGGAGCTGGCTGAAGAAAAGAAAAATGGCGGAAAAATAACGCAAGCGGCTTCTAAACCAGAAGATATTGTTAAACAAACCTGTACGACTTGCCATGGTGAGCAATTGCAAGGTGCTGTTGGACCAAACCTTCAAAAAATAGGCGCGAAATTGTCTCAAGACGAGATTAAAAACGTAGTTATGAACGGTAGAGGCAATATGCCGGCAGGCTTGCTTCCAGCTGAACAAGCTACTAAAGTTGCGGAGTATCTTGCGAAAAAGAAATAATGAAACGGTCCTTTGCGAAATTGCAAGGGGCTTTTTATATCCCTATATAAAAAGTTTCTTCTCTTAACTTGCAACTGTAACGAGAAATTCTTATGATGAAAGCATACTGTTAAAAGAGGGAGTTTGTGAATAATAGATGAATGAAGTAAAACTTTCAAAACGGCTAGAAGCGGTAGCCAAGGAAATACCGCCTCAATCTATAGTTGCTGATATCGGTTCAGACCATGCTTATTTGCCCTGCTATGCTGTATTAAACGGCATTGCGTCCTCTGCGATAGCTGGTGAAGTAGTGGAAGGGCCATTTCAATCCGCTTTGTCTAAGGTTCGGGAGTGCGGCCTTGAAAATAAAATTTCAGTGCGCAAGGGAAACGGACTGGCTGTTATAGAAAGAGGAGAACCTGATGCCATTACGATTGCAGGCATGGGCGGAGCACTCATTCGAGATATATTAGAGAATGGAAAAGATAAGCTCCACGGTGTGACACGTCTTATTCTCCAGCCGAACATCGGAGCACATAACATCCGGGAATGGCTTATTGAAAACAGATGGGAGCTTAAAAAGGAGCTTATTTTAAAAGAGGATGGAAAGATTTACGAGATTCTTGTAGCGGAAATGGGAGATTCTCTAAAACCGTACGAAGAAAAGAAAGAGCATAGCATATTCCTCGGTCCATTTTTAATAAGGGAAAAAAGCGATGTATTTATTGAAAAATGGTCGTACGAACTTAAAAATCAAAAACGGATACTTATGCAGCTTGAGCAGGCTGCTGATACAGAAGAAACAAAAGAAAAACGGCAGGAGATTCTGCATAAGATACAGCTGATAGAGGAGGTGTTAGGGTGAGTAAAATTCCAAACGGTCATGAAGTTATTCAATTATTCGAGAGCATGTATCCAAAGCACCTGGCGATGGAAGGGGATAAAATCGGCTTGCAGGTCGGTGCACTAAATCAGCCTGTTAAAAATGTATTAATTGCTCTAGATGTAACTGAAGCAGTAGTGGAAGAAGCGATACAAAAAGAGTGCAATCTTATCATTGCGCATCATCCTCTCATTTTTCATCCATTAAAAAGCATTCAAACGGACAAACCGCACGGCCGTATTATTGAAGCTTGCATAAAACATGATATTGCAGTTTACGCGGCACATACCAATGTTGATGTAGCAAAGGGCGGGGTAAATGACTTGTTAGCAGAAGCTCTCGGTCTTATGGATACAAAGGTGCTTGTTCCGACGCATGAAGATAAAATGAAAAAGCTCGTTGTATTTGTTCCGTCTTCACATGCTGATGCAGTGCGTGAGGCGCTTGGAAATTGCGGTGCCGGACATATCGGCAATTACAGCCGCTGTACATTCAACAGTACAGGAACAGGAACATTCTTGCCCCTTAAAGGAACAGACCCTTATATAGGGACACAAGGAGAACTGGAGAAGGCAGAAGAAGTCCGGATTGAAACAATCATTCCCGTGTCCTTGCAACGCGCAGCTGTACAAGCTATGCTGGCGGCTCATCCATATGAAGAGGTGGCATACGATATTTATCCGTTAGATAATGAGGGAAACGTATTAGGATTAGGAAAACTGGGCAAGCTGCCGCAAGAGATGACGCTTGAGCAGTTTGCGCAACATGTGAAGGAGCGCCTGAATGTAGAAGGAGTTCGTGTTGTTGGCAATCTGCAAGATAAAGTAAGAAAGGTTGCGGTTCTTGGCGGGGACGGCAATAAATACATCAATCAAGCAAAAATGCGCGGGGCGGATGTATATGTCACAGGCGATTTATACTATCATGTGGCACATGATGCAATGATGCTGGGACTTAACATTGTAGATCCGGGACATAATGTAGAAAAAGTGATGAAGAATGGTGTACGAGTACAGCTTCAGCAAAAAGCGGAGGAGAAAAAATTCAAAGTTGCCATTCACGCTTCGTCCATACATACGGACCCATTTTTATTCTTATAAAACAAATAAGCGGAAGATTTCTCTTCCGCTTTTAATTATTTCGTTTTCACTTTAGGTAAAATCTTATTCAATGGCACTTGTCGTTTACGTTCCCATGTATCTGGATTGCCAGAGTCATATTGCTCTAAGAAAGCAATAACTTCCTTTGTGATAGGAGTTGGCGTGGAGGCCCCAGCAGTAACGGCTACTCTGTTGATGCCTTGCAGCCACTCCAATTGAATTTCGCTTACGTCAGAAATACGGTAAGCTTTTGTTCCTGCAATCTCTGCAGAAACTTGTGCCAAACGGTTGGAGTTATTGCTCTTTGGATCACCGACTACAATCGTTAGCTCAGCTTGCCCTGCCTGTTGTGCAACGGCTTCTTGGCGCACTTGTGTTGCTAAGCAAATTTCTTTATGAAACTCGGCAGTCGGGTACCGTTCTTGGATTTTCTTCATCAGGTGCTGTACGTCCCATTGACTCATCGTTGTTTGGTTTGTAACTAAAATTTTGTTCGTTGGAATATCCAGAACGTCGATTTCTTCTTCTTTTTCAATTAAGTGGACAATATCCGGTGCAATACCGAGAGCTCCTTCCGGCTCCGGGTGACCTTTCTTGCCGATATAGATTACGTGATAGCCTTCTTCTTTCTTTTCACGAATTAAATCGTGTGTCTTTGTTACATCCGGGCAGGTAGCATCGATTGTTGTTAAGCCTTTTTCTTTTGCACGGCGCTTTACTTCAGGAGATACACCATGTGCCGTAAAGATAACGGTGCCGGATTCAATTTGATCAAGAATTTCTAAACGATTCGGACCGTCTAATGTAATAATGCCTTCTTCTTCGAAGGCGTCTGTCACGTGCTTGTTATGCACGATCATGCCTAAAATATAAATCGGTCTAGGCAAGGTTTTATCAAGCGCCGCATTGCGGGCGATAATCATCGCGTCAACTACGCCGTAGCAATAGCCGCGAGGAGCAATTTTGACAATTTCCAAACTTATCCTCTCCTTTAGCAAGGAATCCTTCTATTAGTATCTCTAGGATGTTTCTTCTTCTTCATTATAATGGACGGGAGGAAAGTTGACAAAAAGATTGCTGTCAAACGTAAAGCTTCGGTGTATTTGTAAGAGGTGGCGCTGTTTCGGGAAGAGGTGTTTCTTCTATTTTATCTTGTGTTTTAGAAACGGCCTTTTTTTGCTTTGTAACAGGTGCTTCCTTTGCTTTAGAAGCCGATTCGGCATTTGTTTCTTCTGTGCCGCTATCTGCAGTATCACTTGAAGAGGTAAGAATTTTTACGATGCTTGGAAAGCTTCTAACGAGCGGACCGTATTGCTGTACCATTGGACCTACAGTTTGGGCGACCTGTACGATTTTTTCCATATTGCCAAGCATAGAGGCTGGATTTGATAAAATGTTGGAAAAGAAACCGCCGACACCGCCGACACCGCCGACACCGCCGACACCGCCGACACCGCCGACACCGCCGACACCGCTTGCAGCTCCTCGTGCAGCAGTGCCAGCTGTTGCAGTTGCTGCTTGAGGGCTTATCATTCGTACTTGAGAGTTATTTTGCTGCCGTTGATTCATATGTGAGAATTGCTGCTGTGCGTTTGGCATCATCATAGGTGAAAAGCCGCCTTGCTCGTTCATCATATAATACATTTGCTGCGGATTTTGATTTTTTCGTCCGAACAGCTTGGAAAGCAGCCCTGGCCGCTTTTGCGGCATTTGATTCATCCCCATCATTTGCTGCGGCATTTGATTCATTCCTTGTGGCACTTGATTCATTCCTTGTGGCACTTGATTCATTCCTTGTGGCACTTGATGCATTCCTTGTGGCATTTGATGCATTCCTTGTGGCACTTGATGCATTCCTTGTGGCACTTGATTCATTCCTTGTGGCACTTGATGCATTCCTTGTGGCATTTGATTCATTCCGTATGGTATTTGATTCATTCCCATCATCATTCCGTTAAGGGGCAGCTGCATATACATCGGTTGACGGTAGGGAGGAATTTGTCTTGGAAGCATAGGGAATCCTCCTTTCTCATGGGTGTATACACTACAGTATGCACGGAAAAGAAAAGGGGTTAGTTTTCCAAGCAGAAAACCAAACTAATAATAGATTTTATAGCCAGAATCCGCTATAATGTAATCTTGACTAACTTTTGAGCGAATAAAATTAAAGAAAGAAGGTGGAAAAATGACAACTGGAGCATTTGAACAGTTTGATTTTCAACCATTTCTTATAGAGGCCGTTCGGGAATTGCGATTTTCCGAACCAACTGAAATTCAAGAAAAAATTTTTCCGATTGCGAAAAAAAGACTGAGTGTTATCGGGCAATCTCAAACAGGGTCTGGAAAAACCCTTGCTTACTTATTGCCGTGTCTTAATGCGATTGAGGCAGAACGAGAAGAAGTACAGCTTGTTATTACAGCGCCGACAAGGGAGCTTGCACAGCAGATTTATCAAGAGATTTTAAAGCTTACGAAATTTTGCGAAGCCGGTAAAGAATTAACAGCCCGCTGTTTCATTGGCGGAACGGACAAGCAACGTACAATTGACAAATTAAAGAAGCAGCCGCACATTGTTGTCGGTACACCTGGACGTATTTTTGCTCTTGTTGAGGAGCAGGCGTTGTTTGTACATACAGCAGGCATGATTGTAATTGATGAAGCGGATTTAATGCTGGATATGGGCTTTATTCAAGAGGTAGATAAAATTGCGGCGCGTATGCCAAAAGATTTGCAAATGCTTGTTTTCTCTGCGACTATTCCTGAGAAACTGAAAGCCTTTATGAAAAAGTACATGGAAAATCCGGAATATGTACAGATCAACCCGCGTCAAGCAGCGGCAAAAAACATTGAGCATAGCTTAATTCCATTGCGCCATCGCAATAAAATAAGTTTGCTTAAAGATATTCTTGTGGAGTATCAGCCGTATTTGGCAATTGTATTTACAAATACAAAAAAGAATGCAGAAGAAGTGGCAAAAGGATTAGCAGAACGCGGATTAAAAGTGGGACGTATTCACGGAGACTTAACGCCGCGTGAACGCAAGAAGATGATGAAGCAAGTTCACGATTTGGAATATCAATATATCGTAGCTACAGATTTGGCGGCACGCGGCATTGATATCGAAGGCGTCAGTCACATCATTAACTATGAGCTTCCGGAAGATCTTGACTTCTATGTGCATCGTGTCGGCCGTACAGCTCGTGCGGGATACTCTGGGACAGCTATTACCATTTACGAATTATCTGACCAAGAAGCGCTGGAAAAGCTGGAGAAGCGCAACATCGTCTTTCGTCATGTAGATTTGAAGGATGGAGAATGGGTAGAGCTCGGTCCTCGTCATAAGCGGCAAATCAGGAAAAAGCAAGAGAATGATTTAGATGTTATGGCGAAGAAAGTGATTAAAAAGCCGAAAACGGTAAAGCCGGGATATAAGAAAAAGCTGGCTGAAGACCGTGAAAAGATAAAGAGACGGTATAATAGAAAAACAAGATAAAGGAGCGCTTATAGCTCCTTTATCTTGTTTTTGAGGCTTTCTTTATACCATGTGATGATTATTGTGGAGAGGTGAAAGTAATGAAAATTGGGTCACACGTATCAATGAGCGGCAAGAAAATGCTTCTTGCGGCGAGTGAAGAGGCAGTTTCATACGGGGCAACAACATTTATGGTGTATACAGGCGCTCCGCAAAATACAAGAAGAAGGCCAATTGAAGAGCTCAATATAGAAGCCGGGCAAAAGCACATGCTGCAGCATGGAATTGAAGAAATTGTTGTGCATGCGCCGTATATTATTAACATCGGCAATACACAAAATCCGGCTACGTTTGAGCTTGGCGTAAATTTTTTACGCACGGAAATTGAAAGAACTGCTGCATTAGGAATGGCAAAGCAAATCGTTCTTCATCCAGGAGCACATGTGGGCGCTGGCGCTGAGGCGGGTATCCAGAAAATTATTGAAGGATTAAATGAAGTATTAACACCTGAGCAAAACGTTCAGATTGCTTTGGAAACAATGGCAGGGAAAGGATCAGAGTGCGGAAGAAGCTTTGAGGAGCTTGCGCAAATCATAAATGGCGTAACTCTTAATGAAAAGCTGTCTGTATGCTTTGATACGTGCCATACACACGACGCAGGCTATGATATTGCAAACGACTTTGACGGTGTATTAGAGCAATTTGATAAAATTATCGGGATTGATCGTTTAAAAGTGCTGCATATTAATGACAGCAAAAACGAGCAAGGGGCCCGCAAAGACCGTCACGAAAACCTTGGATTTGGAAAAATTGGTTTTCAGGCTTTAAATTACATTGTACATCATCCACAACTTCAGCACGTTCCGAAGATTTTAGAAACGCCTTATGTTGGAGAGGATAAAAATAATAAAAAGCCGCCGTATAAGCTTGAAATCGAGATGCTTCGCAAGCAGGAGTTCGATTCCGTTATATTAGAAAGGGTTATGCAAGGATAAGGAGGGGAGAAACCCCTCCTTATCTACTTATAAAAGCTTTTGAAGCAGCATATTAACCTGTTGTGCCGTAGAAGGGGACGTAACCTTTGCAATTTTTTTAATAAGCTCGAGCCTCTCTGCAGAATTATAAATATTAATGTTTTGTCCTTTAATTAATGCAGTGACTTGCTGCGCTTGTTCCACAGTAATTGTAATTTGATAATCTTTGCTGAGTTTCATCAATTCGGCTGCTGTAATACCATTTAGCTTTTTATTTACAATTTGCTGAATAATATTCATAAAGGGTTCCTCCCTTTGCGCTTTTCTACCGGAATATATGTGAAGACGGCTTGGATATATTCCAGTAAAAGGCGTATCGCTGTCTGGGCAATAAGGGATATGCTATAATAAATATACATAGATTGTGTTTTTTAAGGAGGAATTATGGAAAAAAAACAACATAGAAAAGAAAGTATTAGTCATTTAATTTACAGACTTATCATGATTGCACTGGGCGCAGCGTGCGCAGCTGTTGCAATCGAGCTTTTTTTAATTCCGAATCAAATCATTGATGGCGGTATTATCGGTATTTCCCTCATTCTCGATTATCTAACACCCAACATCGCGTGGCTGAGCTTTTCCACTTTAGTCGTTATCCTCAATTTACCGTTTATGTATTCCGGCTATAAACAAATTGGAAAAACCTTTATGTTTTCGTCCGTTTTTGCTGTTGTTTGCTTAGCTGTTATCGAAGGGGCATTGCACCGGTTTCATCCGTTTACGGCAGAACCGATTTTAGCGACTGTGTTTGGAGGGCTTATTCTTGGAATAGGAGTAGGGCTTGTAATCAGGCACGGCGGTTCGCTTGACGGAACAGAAATTATGGGAATATTGCTTACAAAGAAGCTGCCGTTTTCTGTTGGCGAGTTTGTAATGTTCATGAACATTTTCATTTTCGGTTGGGCAGCATTTGTGTTTGGCTTGGAGCAGGCAATGTATTCTGTAATGACATATTATATTGCCTTTAAAACAATCGACACAGTCATTCAAGGTTTAGATGAAACAAAGGCAGTTCTCATCGTATCAGACTATTATGAAGAAGTTTCTGACGCCATTTTGCACCGCCTCGGGCGCGGTACGACCAAACTTATGGGTAAGGGCGGGTACACGGACGATGCAAAAGAAGTGATTTACGCTGTTGTGACTCGCTTAGAGGTAACGAAGCTTAAATCCGTCGTGCATGAAATTGATTCCAATGCCTTCATTACAATTATGAACACGCAAGAAACAAAAGGCGCCAAGTTCAAATCAGCGATTCATTAAAACAGAGATGCTTCTGGTGGCACAATTGTAATGGTTGCGGTTATAATTCTCATAGGAGCGATTCTTTGGAAAAAGAAAAAACAGCGTAAAGTAGGGGATAAAGATGAATCTTACGGAAGCGTTACATCTGATGAAGGAAAAAGGCTATAAGCATACGGGAAAGCGCGAAGAGATGCTTCGGCTGTTTTCTTCTCACAATAAATATTTGACGGCAAAAGATGTGCTTGAGAATATGAAAGATGATTATCCAGGTCTCAGCTTTGATACAATTTATCGCAATCTATCCTTATTCGCGGAGCTTGGCATCCTTGAGCAAACGGAATTGGGCGGGGAAAAGCATTTTCGCTTTACATGCTCCACAACAGGACATCATCATCATTTCATCTGTCTGGATTGCGGAAAAACGAAAGAAATTCATGTTTGTCCGATGAAGGAGACGTTAAACGGTTTCGAGGGCTTTGAAGTAACTGGACATAAGTTTGAAGTATACGGAAAGTGTCCGCAATGTGCAAAATAAGAAATTATAAAGTTCCGCGGCAATGCTTCGAATTCCTTTCCTTCTTTTGAATATCATGCTCGCAGTATACGACATAAAAAAGAACAAACCCTTTAGTCAAAAGACGCAGGTGAGGGTGTCTGAAAGGCTTTGACGGTTACTGGATGCCCACCTAAAAAAGAGCACAGGGAAACCCGTGCTCTTTTTTTTATTTATCTTGTTTTGCAGCATATTCCTCTGCAATTTTATCAATTTCTTTTTTCAATTCTTCTACCATCGTTTCTTCCGGTACCTTGCGAACAATTTCACCTTTACGGAACAGGAGACCTTCTCCGCGTGCGCCGGCTATGCCGATGTCCGCTTCGCGCGCTTCTCCAGGACCGTTAACGGCGCACCCTAGAACAGCTACCTTAATCGGCGCTTTGATTTTTGAGATATATTCTTCAACCTCATTTGCAATACTGATTAAGTCGATTTCAATACGGCCGCAAGTCGGACAAGAAATCAATGTAGCTGCGTTGGAAGCAAGTCCGAATGATTTTAATAACTCACGCGCAACCTTCACTTCTTCTACAGGATCTGCACTTAAGGAAATGCGCAATGTATTTCCGATGCCTTTGCTTAAGATGGCGCCAAGGCCAGCAGCGCTCTTTACAGTGCCGGCAAATAACGTGCCGGATTCTGTGATGCCCAGATGCAATGGATAGTCGAAAGCTTTGGATGCTTTTTCATATGCTTCAATTGCCAAATTCACATCAGAAGCTTTCATTGAAACAATAATATCGTGAAAATCAAGGTCTTCTAAAATTTTGATGTGATGAAGAGCGCTTTCTACCATGCCATCTGCTGTAGGATAGCCGTACTTTTCCAAAATACGGCGCTCTAAGGAACCAGCATTAACCCCGATGCGAATTGGAATGCCGCGTTCTTTTGCTGCGTTTACTACAGCCTCTACCTTTTCGCGGCGTCCGATATTGCCGGGATTGATACGGATTTTATCAATGCCGCCTTCAATCGCTTTTAGAGCCAAGCGATAGTCAAAGTGAATATCTGCTACGAGCGGGATATTAATGCGTTTTTTAATATCCGCAATTGCATTTGCTGCGCGTTCATCCGGAACGGCAACGCGCACGATCTGACAGCCTGCTTCTTCCAGACGCTTAATTTCAGCTACAGTTGCTTCTACGTCATGCGTTTTTGTAGTCGTCATGCTCTGTATAATTAATTCATTATTTCCGCCAATTGTTAAGTTGCCAACTTTAACAGGACGTGTTTGCGTACGATGAGTAATCTCGTTCACGAATCGATCGCTCTCCTTATAAAAGGTTTTATTCCTATTATTTATAGTTCTCATCTATTGTATCAATGCTTTCATCATATTGACAAGAATTATGATGCATTTCATTTATAGGATGGAAATTTATATTTCTTTCCTATTCGCAGCTTAGACGGGGATTCTTGTGGATTCAGCTTTTTAAAATCCTCCACTACCTTTTCAACAGACGGCGGCTTTTTTTTGCTGACAGCTTCTACCACAGAAAGGACAGTATCTCCGCTCTTTACCTCAATGCTTTGATACGGGGCAGCAGCCTCTTCTTTTTTTTGCTGAACTGTTGTTTGCTTAGCTTTGGCATACGTACCAAGCATGGGAAGGGTTCCTACTGTTATATCATAAAACATTGCATAGCCGATTAATAAAACAAATATGACAATGCCCAGACGTTTCATAATTTCTCCACTCCTTTTGTAGAGAAATATATGCTTGTCCTATAAAAAAATGCCGCATATGCGAGTTATGATGCTTTTTCTTTTATAGGAGGAACTTCTTTTATAATTAAATAGAGAACAAAAAATGCTGCAAATATAAATACGAACAGATGGAATGCCACGACGATGTTTAATGCCTTCATAATCATGAAGAAAATAGTAGGAATGGTAAAGCTGTAGGCCATAAGCGTCCACAGCTGCCTGTAATTCAATTTCCGGCTCATTTGGCTGCTTAAAACCGTTCCCGCAAATGACAAAAGTGTAATGCCGACAAAAGTGATAAAGGCATTGAACAGAAACAAAAATACCCCAATAACGAATATAGCAATCGGATACATCGTTTGTATAAACGCAACAAAGTCCTGAATGTCTTTTTTAGAAATGGCAAATTCCTTAAAAGAAGAATACAGATATGTTTGTTCTTGTCCGCTAGAAACAGTAATAATACGATCCTTTAAAATATAAAGGCTATTTAAATTAGATGAAGAAATTGTACTTTCCGTTGCATTTGGATCAAATACAAATGTGAAATTATTTTCTTCCTTCACAACAGGCTCTTGCGAATCTGATTTTAATTCTCCATTTTCAATCGAAAAATTAGGAATTTCGGAGTCTATGGTTTGATCTAAAAGAGAAAATTGTTGTTTCATGATGTTCCCGATTTGAATAGTCTCAGGGATAGTAGCAAGAAGAGACAAAAGCAATATGTATAAAATTGTTTTTCCGATTTTTTGAAAACGAAAACGCGCCATGTCTTTTGGTGAATATAGGCTCTTGTACAATTGAGTAAATAATGACATAATTTCACTTCCCTCTTTAGAATCAGCAATTTCATTGTAACGTACCTTCAACAAATTGAACAAGGCTTGGCCCCGCAATTACTGAAAGAATGCGCAAAAACCTAATTGACATAATTATTTGACACATGCTACATTTATTACTATCTCTAACATTATTTTAGGTCGTGGCGGTGCAGCTTCACAATCCATACCCAATAGAATCTCCTCTGCCGCTATTATGAGGACCCTTAGCTCAGCTGGTTAGAGCAGACGGCTCATAACCGTCCGGTCGTAGGTTCGAGCCCTACAGGGTCCATCCGAAGTGATTGGCGGAGCGCCAATCGCTTTTTATTTAAAGATAAGCAGGGATAAGTTTTTTTGTTCTGCACCTGACCGAGCCGGTTCTTTGGGTGATGTCTAACTTCGCCGGCTCCGTTTTTCTTGTAAAGTAAGAAAGTATAAAATTCTGCGCCAATGCTCTCTATTTCTTTCTTCTATTTGCGACTGTTCGCAGCAAAATATGCTGAGTAAAAAGACACAGGGGAGGGCATCTGGAAGGCTCTGACCGTTACTATACTCGGCAGGCACACTATGCCCATCTAAAAAGGATCAGGCGGTTTTTGCCCGTTTTTTTTCATGCATAAGCATATCATTTGAAATACATAATAAAATTTGGTACTTTTATTTCAGAAAGTACAGTTTATGTTTTTCACTATTTTGAAAATAGTGTAAAATAAAACTTGGTGATAAGGGGACAAACCCGTTGCCAAATACATATATAGGAGGAATTTATAATGGCGAAATACGAATTACCTCAATTACCTTATGCTTATGATGCGTTAGAACCTCATTTTGACAAAGAAACAATGAACATCCACCATACAAAGCATCATAACACTTACGTAACAAACGTAAATGCTGCTTTAGAAAGCTACCCGGAATTAGCTGAAAAGAGCGTGGAAGCATTAGTTTCAGACTTAAATGAAGTTCCTGAAGCAATCCGTACTGCTGTTCGCAACAATGGCGGCGGACATGCGAACCATTCTTTATTCTGGACGATTCTTTCTCCAAACGGCGGCGGAGCACCTGTAGGCGAGCTTGCAAAAGCAATCGACGCTAAATTCGGCAGCTACGATGCGTTTAAAGAAGAGTTTGCAAAAGCAGCTACAACTCGCTTCGGTTCTGGCTGGGCATGGTTAGTTGTAAATAACGGCGAGTTGGAAGTTACAAGCACACCAAACCAAGATTCTCCTCTAATGGAAGGTAAAACACCTGTTTTAGGATTGGACGTTTGGGAGCATGCTTACTACTTACATTACCAAAACCGTCGTCCTGACTACATTGGTGCATTCTGGAACGTAGTGGATTGGAATGCAGTAGAAAAACGTTATCAAGAAGCGAAGTAATGCAAAACAGGTTCGGGAAAATCCCGGCCTGTTTTTTTTGTGCTCTGCTTTTCTTACATAATTGCTTCATTCTTTGGGAGAATAAAGCATGAAGCAAAGGAGAGTTTTTGAATTATGAAAATGAAACATTTACTCGGTGATGTGAAGGTAAATCGCGACTTGATTTTGTTGTTGACAATTGGCGGTCTGTATACGTTAGGGATATCTTTATCTAATACGTTTGTAAACATCTATTTATGGAAGCAAACGAAAAATTTCATGAATCTCGGTCTTTACAATTTGGCAGTTGTGGTGATGCAGCCCATTACATTTTCCTTTGCGGGCAAGCTTGCAAAAAAGATTGACCGTATTGTAATTCTTCGGTTTGGTGTCAGTGCTCTCGCAGTCTTTTTCATCACAGTGCTGCTGGCCGGAACGCATGCATCGCAATTTATCTTAATGATTGGAAGCATTTTGGGAATTGGTTACGGATTTTATTGGCTTGCTTTCAACTTGCTTACTTTTGAAATTACGGAACCTGAAACAAGGGACTTTTTTAACGGATTTCTAGGGCTGCTAACATCTTTAGCAGGAATGATAGGTCCTATATTAGCTGGTCTTATCATTTCCAATATGAAAAAGTGGAATGGGTATACTTTTATCTTTGTCCTTTCTTTAACCTTATTTACTATCGCAGTTGTATTAAGCTTTTTTCTTTCTCGGCGAGAATGCGAAGGAAGGTATGAACTGCGGCAGGTGTTTCAAGAAAGAAAACGGAACCGAAATTGGGAGAGAATCACGCTTGCCCATTTCTTTCAAGGGCTGCGGGAAGGCACGTTTATATTTGTTATCTCCGTTTATGTCTACATTACAACGGGAAGTGAATTGGCAATCGGGAAATTCGGTCTCGTCAGCTCCGGCGTATCTTTTTTATGCTATTACTTGGCAGCGCGCATTATTAAAGGGAAGCTTCGAAAAAAAGCGATCCTTTTAGGCGGTATCATTTTATATGTGGCTGTTTATTTTGTAATTATTGATGTAACATATGCAAAGCTGCTCATATATGCCGCCTGTATTGCAGTGGCATACCCTATTTTGCTTGTACCGTACAATTCTATGACATATGATGTAATCGGAAAAGCGAGAAACGCAAAAGAACTGCGGGTAGAGTATATAGTGGTCAGAGAGCTATATTTGAATTTAGGGCGTATTTGTTCCATCTTGTCCTTCCTCGCGGCTGTTCATTTTTTTGTTGCAGAAAAAAGTCTTCCGTTTTTGCTTGGAATAATAGGTGCGGGACATTTGTTTATCTATTTTGCAGTACGAAATATTACGTACGATACGAAAACACCGCCCAAAAGCGGATTGGAGGTTTCTCGGACAAGGCAGGAGCTGAAGGAAGGGGAAGGTTAACTTCTCTCATATTTTATATTAGAATAAAAAACGCAGTATACAAAGGCACCTGCCGATCAGGTGTCTCTTTCCGCTTAAAGGGGGATAAACATGAAAAAGAAAAAGAAGAAAAAAAAGAGTCATGTGCCGATTCGTTTAAATATGCTGTTTTTCCTTGTGTTCATCATGTTTTCTGCTCTCATTTTACGCCTTGGCATCGTGCAGATTGTATATGGCGGGGATTATACGAAAGAGGTTGAAAGAACAGAAAATTTAACGGTCAATACGCCGGTGCCGCGTGGGAAAATGTATGATCGTTACGGTCGAACGGTAGTGGACAACACACCGCTAAGAACTGTTACATATACACGTCTGAAGGGATTCAAGAGTGAAGGTCGTTTAGCGATCGCTCAGAAATTGGCGAAGCTGATTGATATGCCTACGGACAAGCTGACAGATCGAGACAAAAAAGACTTCTGGCTCGAGATGAATCCAGAGAAAGCCAAAGAAAAAATAACAGAAAAAGAATGGCAAGCGTTCCAAAATAAAAAGCTGGATGATAAGAAGATATATAATCTTCAGCTTGAACGCATCACAGAGGCGGATTTGCAGGAGTTTACGCCTTCAGATTTAAAAGTATTAGCAATTAAGCGAAAAATGGACAGCGGCTATGCGATGACGCCGCAAATCATTAAAAATAAAGATGTTACGCCTGAGGAGTATGCGAGAATCAGTGAAAATTTAGCCAGTCTTCCCGGGATCGATACAACCACTGATTGGGAGCGTAATTATGCGTACGGCAACATGTTTACTACTGTGCTTGGAAGAGTGACGAGTGCCGACGAAGGGCTTCCGAGAGAGCGGTTGGACTATTATTTGGTTCGGGATTATAACCGAAATGACAGGATCGGGAAAAGCTACATTGAGCAAGAATATGAAGATATGCTTCACGGGACAAAGGCAAAAATCAAAAATGTCACCGATAAAGACGGAAATATCCTCGAACAGGTATATTTGTCTAAAGGGGAACGAGGCAAAGATTTGATCCTGACCATAGATATGGAACTTCAAAAGAAAGTGGAACAAATTATAGAAGAAGAGCTTAAAGCCACGAAAGCCAAGGGAGGCGCTCCGTATCTAGATCGCGCTTTTGTTGTGATGATGAATCCGAAAAACGGTGAAGTACTGTCGATGTCCGGAAAGCAACTTATTGCGAACGAAGCCGGTCAGCAAGAGGTAAGCGATTATGCATTGGGGACGATGACAAGCTCTTACGCAGTAGGATCTGTAGTAAAGGGAGCGACTTTGCTGACAGGTTTTCAAACAGGAGTCACCAGTCCAGGAAATACGGAAGTCGATGAACCTATCAGAATTAAAGGGACAAAAGAAAAAAAATCATGGAAAAACATGGGGACTATTACCGATTTGCAGGCATTGCAAATGTCTTCAAACGTATATATGTTTAAAACGGCCATGAAAATAGCCGGTGTCACATATGTACCGGACGGAACGCTGTCTGTACCTCAAAAAGCATTTGATACAATGCGTTATTACTTCAGTGAATTCGGTCTTGGAGTTCCTACTGGTATTAATTTGCCGAATGAAGCGACAGGTTTTAAGGGAACTACAGCTAAGCCCGGTTTTTTGCTTGACTTTGCTATCGGGCAATATGATACGTATACTCCTCTTCAGCTTACTCAATATGTTTCAACAATCGCGAATGGAGGGTATCGAATTAAACCCCAAGTTGTAAAAGAAATTCGTGAGCCGGTTTCCAAGCCGGGAGAAATCGGAAAAGTGGTGCAATCGATGGAACCGGTCGTGCTGAATCGTATCGATATGAAACCTGAGTACATTAAAGAAGTGCAGAACGGATTCCATATGGTCATGCAAACAACGGAAGGAACAGGGCATAAAGCCTTTGGGAACGCTCCTTATAAGGTGGCTGGAAAAACAGGAACAGCTGAAACCTTCTATGATGGTCCTGATACAGCCAAGCGGAAGAGCGGTACAAATGGCGAGCCTCCTTCTACTTATAATCTGACTATGATCGGGTATGCTCCGGAAGATAACCCAGAGATTGCCTTTTCCGTTGTTGTCCCATGGGTACCTGATGACAGCCCTATCAGCAAGAGCATCGCCAGAAGGGTGATGGATGCTTACTTCGACTTAAAAAAAGAAGAGGTAAATATCGAGCCTGAGCAACCATTTATACCGAAGACGGACGAATAAAACATAAATTTCCACAAAAAAAAGCACACTATCTATAGATAGTGTGCTTTTTTTGCGGATAAGCGCATATAGTGTTTGTGTAGTTGTCATTTGTACAAGCTTTATTTATAGCGAAAAATGTCGATATTTACAAAACCTTTACAAAGCTTTAAAACCTTATTAATAGTTTGACATTATCCTTATATCAGTGACCCATTTGGGTTCTTCTAGGAGGAAACGAAGAATGAAAAAGGGACTTCCTATTGCAGCAGTGCTGTTCGCTTGTGCCGTACTTGTAGTTTCAGAAAATGCGAGCGCACGGCAAAGTTTATCAGGGGAAATTCGAATGGATGGTTCTTCTACTGTTTATCCTATTATGGAGGCTGTTTCAGAAGAATATGCACGGGAACAGCCGAAAGTAAAAACACCGATTAGCATTTCGGGAACAGGAGGCGGCTTTAATCGCTTTGTCAGGGGCAAGATAGATCTTAATAATGCATCGCGCCCTATTAAGCATGAGGAAATGAAGGTTGCCAAGAGGAATCATATAGCGTATACCGAATTTCAAATCGCCTGCGATGGTCTTTCCATTATCGTAAATAACGAAAATACGTGGATAAAAAATATAACAATAGAAGATTTGCAGCGCATGTGGTCTGAAAACGGCGTTGTTAAGAAATGGTCGGATGTTCATCCGGATTGGCCAAATACCTCTATTCATTTTTATGCACCGGGTGTCGATTCTGGTACGTATGACTATTTTGAGGATGCAGTGCTTAAAGGCCAGGCGATTGTTAAGTCTGTCACTTTATCAGAAGATGATAACATGTTAATCAGAGGAGTCATGAGCGATAAGTACGCAATTGCTTTTCTGGGCTATGCATATTACTCGGAAAATGCAGCAAAAGTAAAGGCTGTTAAAGTGAATGGTGTACTGCCAACCAGGGCAGCAATTAAGTCAGGAAGATATACCCCGCTTTCTCGACCTCTATATGTATATGTAAATCATGCATCTATACGAAATAACGATAGTGTCTATGACTACTTGCGCTTCACGCTGACGCATGCAGGTTCACTGGCTGAGGAAGTTGGTTATGTTGCATTGCCTGAGTATCGATACAAACAGCAACTGCGAGAGCTGGAGCAGATAAAGAGATAAGAACGCAAATGTATGATAAGGATGGAAAGGGGTTTTCATCTTTGCGCGTAATGAAGAACAGTCATAGGAACTTAGTTGTTCGTAAGCTTATGAACGAAAACAAGCTGCACCGTAAGAACAAATACCTGATTGATCAGCTTATTCCAATTCTGTTGCTCGGCATGACAGCGGTATCTGTTTTTACAACGTTGGCTATTGTATGGACTTTGGGAACAGAAACGACAATCTTCTTTCAAAGAGTACCGTTTGCAGAGTTTTTTACATCACGGGAATGGTTTCCGTTTTTTAAGAACAATCCGAGCTACGGTGTACTGCCGCTTTTATGCGGAACTTTGCTGGTAACGAGTATTGCGATGGCAGTAGCAATTCCCATAGGACTTGGGTGTGCCATTTTCTTAAGTGAATACGCCACAGATACGATAAGGAAAATTGTAAAGCCTATTTTAGAAATACTTGCGGGAATTCCAGCTATTGTGTATGGCTTTTTCGCATTAACCTTTGTAACGCCTTTGCTCAAATCTGTTATTTCGAGTCTGCAATTTTTTAATGCGCTCAGCCCTGGTATTGTCATTGGAATTATGATGATTCCGACGATTGCTTCTTTGTCAGAGGATGCACTGCGTGCAGTACCGATGGCGCTGAGAGAAGGATCGTATGGAATGGGAGCAACCAAATCTGAAACAACGAAAAAGATTGTTGTTCCAGCAGCTTTTACAGGGGTGGTGGCATCCGTTGTTCTGGCTGCCTCACGTGCTATGGGAGAAACGATGATTGTTGTGATTGCGGGAGGAGCAACGCCAGTATTTTCGTTAGACCCGACGCAGTCCATTCAAACCTTAACGGCGTATATCGTACAGGTCAGCTTAGGAGATGCTGTGTACGGGACAACAACGTACTACAGCATGTATGCCGTAGGGGCAACGCTGTTTCTGTTTACACTGGGAATGAACTTGCTGGCACAGCATATAGCACGGCGATTTAAGGAGGTCTATTAGGATGAAGCTGATAGACCGAAAAGAAATAAAAACGCATATGAGATCCCGGCTGCAAAGGGATGTGTTTCATCAAATGATGTTTATATGCTCTGCTTTATTCTCCTTAAGTGTGCTGGTGATTCTGCTGTATCGAATTGCTTTAGCAGGAATCACGTATATTGATATAGGATTCTTCACCCACTTTTCATCAAGAAAAGCGGAACAGGCCGGAATTGCAGCAGCTCTTTGGGGAACGGTATCATTGATGGTAATTGTTGCTTTTGTTTCCTTGCTCTTAGGAGTGGGTACAGCCTTATATCTTGAGGAGTACGCAAAAAAAACAACGCTGACACGAATGATTGAGTTGAATATCCAAACGCTTGCCGGCGTGCCCTCAGTTGTATTCGGGCTGCTGGGATTGACGTTTTTTGTATACATGATGAACCTAGGACAGAGTTTGCTTGCTGGCGGTTTAACGATGAGTCTTCTTGTGCTGCCTACCATCGTGGTAGCTTCTCAGGAAGCATTGAAATCTGTTCCGCGCTCTGCATTAGAAGCATCTTACGGGCTTGGAGCGACAAAATGGCAAACAATGTGCCGTATCGTCCTGCCAGCAGCATTTCCTGGTATTATGACGGGGTGCATTCTTGCAGTGTCCCGTGCAATAGGAGAAGCGGCACCGCTTCTTGTAATAGGCGCTTTAGCTTTTATTAATTATTTTCCTGTCGGGATTATGGATGAGTTTACTGTGCTCCCCATCCAAATTTTTAATTGGATGAGCCGCCCGCAGGAAGAGTTTCAATATGTGGCTGCTGCGGGTATCTTGGTTTTGCTTGCGCTGTTAATTTTGATGAATGCAGCAGCTGTAATTTTAAGAAATCGTAAGCAAGGAAGGTATTAACTGCTGAACGTGGATGAAAGGGGAAAATAAAATGGTATCAACAGTTGTAAATGTGAAGGGGAAAAATCAACAAACGAAAGCGGAAGCTCCTAAAAATATTGTGTTTGACACGAAAGAATTAAACTTATGGTATGGGGAAGACCATGCTTTAAAAGATATTAACTTAAGTATTTATGAAAATGAAGTGACAGCTATTATCGGGCCGAGCGGCTGCGGTAAGTCCACGTATTTAAAAACGTTAAACCGCATGGTAGAGCTTGTGCCAATCGTTCGTACGACGGGGACAATCGCTTACCGCGGACGCAACATTTTTGATAAAGGTTATTATGTAGAAGAATTGCGCACGCACGTTGGAATGGTATTCCAAAAGCCAAATCCATTTCCAAAATCCATTTATGAAAATGTGGCATACGGTCCTAAAATTCATGGTATCCGCGACAGAAAAGTTTTAGACGAGATTGTTGAAAAAAGCTTGCGTGGTGCGGCGATTTGGGATGAATTAAAAGATCGTTTGCATGATAATGCATACGGCTTATCCGGCGGACAGCAACAGCGTCTTTGTATTGCACGCTGTTTGGCGATTGAACCGGACGTAATCCTTATGGACGAACCGACATCGGCGTTAGACCCAATCTCTACATTGAAAGTAGAAGAGCTGATTCAAGAGTTGAAGAAAGATTTCAGTATTGTAATTGTAACGCATAACATGCAGCAGGCGGCGCGTATCTCCGACCGTACGGCATTCTTCCTAAGCGGCGAGGTAGTAGAATATACGGATACAAATCGTCTATTTACAACGCCGACAGATAAGAGAACAGAAGACTATATTACTGGACGTTTCGGTTGATCGATGCGTTGTTAGGAGGAAGAAAATGGTACGCGAACAATTTGACTACGATTTAAAAACATTGCAATCAAAAGTAATAGAGCTCGGTTCTTTAGCGAAGGAAGCTTTGGAAGTAGCTATGGAGGGCTTGCGTTCTAAAAATGTTGAATTGGCACTGCAAGTTATCGACAATGATAACCGTATGGATGATTTAGAAGAAGAGATTAATGAGCTTGCTTTAATGCTTATTACAAAACAGCAGCCGGTTGCGACGGATTTAAGAAGAATCTTTGTTTCTATTAAGATTGCAACGGATTTAGAGCGTATTGCAGATCATGCTGTGAATATCGCCAAATCTACAATCCGATTAGGAGAAAAGAAAATTTCCGTTACACTCGAAGACTTGGAGCAAATGTTTAAACAAGCAAACGCAATGTTGGCGCTCTCGATTGAGGCATATAAAGAAGAAAATTTGGCTTCTGCAAAGCAAATTGCTGAGATGGATGATGTAGTAGATGAATTATACGGAAAAGCGGTTCGTGAGTTTATGGCATCTATTCCGCAAAAGCCCGAAGATATTAATCAAATTACGCAGCTGTCCTTTGTAGCACGCTATATTGAACGTGTGGCAGACCATATTACAAACATTGCGGAAGATGTTTTTTACCTTGTAAAAGGGAAGCATTATTTATTAAACGAATAAAAATGACAAAGGGAGCAAGCTCAAGGTGAGTTTGCTCCTTTTTTCTTCAAATTTTTCTGTTTTTAGACAAAATAGCCTCGTTGTCTCTAAAAAAGACAAATGTTATGATTTGTATAGAAATATGTATACTCTCCTCAAAATGACTTTTGAAAGGAAAACGCTTTCTTTCGCGTAAGGGGTATTGGGAGGAGAGAGGAAAGAGGGATATATGGAACAAAAACGGATTCTCATATTAACGTGGGAATATCCTCCTATGCTTGTCGGCGGTCTTGGAAGACATGTATACGAATTATCAAAAGCTACAGCTGAAGCTGGCCATATCGTTCATATCATTACAACCCATGTAGAAGACTCTCTTTGCTATGAGCATATGGATACGGTGCACATACATCGAGTGAAGAGCCGGTACGAAGATAAGACGAATTTCTATAGATGGATTGGCGGTTTGAATGAGGCTATCGTCCAATATGCTGAACGTTTATGTAAAGAAATCACCTTTGATCTTATTCATGCTCATGACTGGCTGGTCTGTACGGCCGCGAAAACGTTAAAGCAGACACAAGGTTTCCCTCTCATTACAACGATTCATGCGACAGAGCATGGACGGAATTATGGTATTCATACATCCTTACAGTGGGAAATACATATGAAAGAAAAAGAATTAGTGCAAGAAGCTGATGCTATTATTGTATGCAGTCAATATATGAAGCAAGAAGTTCAGACGATTTTGGAATCCCCCCCGCAAAAGCTGTTCGTTTTTCCGAATGGAATTGATGAGAATTTCTTTTGTTATGCGAAGCCCTCTTATTCAGTAAGAAAAAAATATAGCTTAGATAGCCGCATCCTCGTATTCTCAATTGGTCGTATTGTAAATGAAAAAGGCTTTTATACTGTGATAGAAGCAGCTCCTTCCCTCATTAAAAAATATCCTTATATTATTTTTATTATAGCTGGTAAAGGGCCTATGCTTGATGTATACCGAAATATGGTTATGGAGAGAGAACTGCAGCATTTTATTTTATTTGTAGGCCATATCAGTGAAGAAGAACAGCGCGCATTTCTGCAAGAAAGCGATATCGTAGTAGTGCCAAGTCTTTATGAGCCGTTCGGTATTGTTGCTTTAGAAGGGATGCTCGCCAAAAAACCGACTATTGTGTCCGATGTCGGCGGATTAAGTGAAATTGTTAAGCACGGACATAATGGGTACAAAGCAGAACCAGGCAATGCCGATAGTTTCATGCAGCAAATAGAAACAGTGTTAGAAAACAAGGACAGCGCTCAGTGCGTAGCGCAAAAAGGGTTTGACTTAGTGCGACAAGAATACAGTTGGAAAAAAATAGCGATCGATACGATAAAAATTTATGATAAAGTCACTTATAAATCCAGAAACGGGAGGTAAACATGATGAAGGGAGTTATTCTGGCAGGCGGCAAAGGTACGCGTTTAAGACCGTTAACTTGTAACCTCCCAAAGCCCATGCTGCCTCTCCTTAATAAGCCTGTTATGGAGTATAGCCTAGAGCTGTTAAAAAAGCATGGAATTCAGGAGATTGCTGTGACTGTTCAGTATATGAGCTCAGCCATTCGGAATTATTTTGGAGATGGAAGCAAGTGGGGAGTGAAAATATTTTATTTTGAAGATGCTCCGCCTTTAGGCACAGCAGGAAGTATAAAGCAGGCAGAGGATTTTTTAGATGAACCATTCGTTGTGATTAGCGGGGATGCTCTTACGGATTTTAACTTGTCAAAAGGAATGGATTTTCACACAAGTGAGCATCGGCTTGTTACTATTTTTCAAAAAGAAGTTTCAGATCCGCTGAACTTTGGTCTCGTTGTAACAAATGATACAGGCAGAGTAGTTAAATATATTGAAAAACCCAATTGGAATGAGGTTGTTTCAAATACCGTCAATACTGGCATTTATATGATGGATCCTGAAATTTTTTCTTATATGAAGCCCAACACGTTTCATGATTTCAGCCATGATATATTTCCGTTGCTTTTAGAGCGAAATGAACGAGTATACGGTTATTTAAGTGATGGGTATTGGCTTGATATCGGGGCATTTCCTCAATATAGACAGGCGCATTTTGATTTGCTTGCAAAGAAGGTAGATGTCCCGATAGATTGCACGGAAATATTGCCGGCTGTATGGATGGGAGAAGGTGTGACGATTGAAGAGGGCGCAAAAATTCAAGGTCCGGCTCTAATTGGAGATGGTGTAGTTATTAAGGCTGGCGCTGCGATAGCGCCTTACACTATTGTAGGCAAGAACAGTACAGTGTGTGAAAATGCACAATTGGCAAAAACAATTGTAGGGAATGATGTGCATATTGGCAAACAGTGCGAATCAAACGGTGCAACGATTGCGCATGGTACGATAGTTGAGGATGGTGTCACTCTTTTTGAAAAGAGTATATTGGCAGATCATTGTAAAGTCGGAAAAAATACAGTTGTAAAAGCAAACGTTAAAATTTGGCCTGGAAGAATCATTGCCGGAAGTTCTGTTCTTATTTCTTCTGTTATGTCTGAGCAAGAAAACGCCTTTTCCTTATTAAGCAGGGGAAGCATAAGCGGAAAAGCAAATATTCATATGACGCCAGAGCAAATCGTGAAAATAGCAGGTGCCTACGGTTCAACGCTTCCTTTGGCTGCTTCTATTCTTGTCGGCAGTGATCAAAATCCGTATTCCAAACTTTTAAAGCAGGTGTTTATAAGCAGTATTCATGCCACGGGCATTCATACACTGGAGTGTCAAGAAACGAATGATTCTTGTTTTCGTTACGCTGTCTCACAAGAAAGTGTTGAAGGTGGCGTATTCTTCTATATGCAAGATGATGCAGAAGAAGCAACTCTTCGATTTTATAATGCGACAGGCTTTTTAGTCTCTGGAAGAAAAGAAAAAGACATTGAGACAGCTTATATGTCTGAAGAGTATCGTCGCACAGCTTTAGAAAGTATCGGAGCAAATCTGCCGATTCAAATATGTGAGGAACAATATGTCCACTCTCTTAGCCAAATGCTGAATGTTCCTTCAATTCAGCAGCAGCGTTTCCACTTGCTGGTCAATAAGTTGGGTAGCTCTTTTAATTCTACGGTTATATCTTTTTTTCAGTCTCTTGGCTGCCGTATTACTTGGGTATACTCCCGTGTAAATGAGGACCATATTAAATCGCTTGTTCAATCCAGCCATGCCGATATGGGAGTTATTTTTAACGAGCAAGGAAATGGATTTGAATTGTATGATTCACGGGGAAATGTTTACACGAGCATAGGGCAAGACAGCATATATATCCCAGAAGGATTACTTCATAAAGAAGCCGGTGTTTATCCTTTATCGCTTAAGCGGGGAACCAGCTATATTACTTGTTATGTGGAGCAGACAAATACTCCTGATCATGCTGCTCGATTTAGGCAAGATGCCTTATTTCGAATCGGGAAGCTTCTTGAAATTATGGCTTGGCAAAAGCTCCCCCTTTATGCGATTTTTAAAAATCATCCCCAGTTTCACTTGCTATGGGATGAAGTAATTTGTCCATGGAAGGAAAAAGGAAAAGTAATGCGGATGCTGATTGATGACGTTCCGCAGCATGAACTCGAGGTGCTTGACGGTATTAAGTTCATCCATGATAATGGGGAATGGTCTTATATTGTTTCAGACTCCAGACAACCGAAGCTTATTGTCTATTCTCAGTCTTCAAGTCCAGCAATGGCGAAGAAAAAAATCACAAATATAATAGAAAAAATTAGAGAATATCAAAAGGTCTAGAATTTTTATTTAAAAAGTGATATCATAGTAAAGTCTGATTTATGTTATTAAAGACTGGAGGGAAATCAACATGCGCGTAAACATTACTCTAGCATGCACAGAGTGCGGAGATCGTAACTATATCACTAAGAAAAACAAGCGTAACAATCCTGAGCGTATCGAGCTTAAAAAATACTGCCCAAGATTAAAGAAAGTTACATTACACCGCGAAACAAAGTAAGCAGTAGGATATTTTCCTACTGCTTCTTTTATATGCTGGGAGGAAAGAAATGAAACAAAAACTGCGTACGGAAATGCTCGCAAAGCTTTCTTCTATTTCAAAAGAGAAGCATATTGAGAAATCCCTTGTTATTGCAGCACGCTTATATGAACAGCCGGAATGGAAGAAAGCACGCACAGTCGGCATCACACTTTCTATGGCTCATGAAGTTGATACATATCCTATAATTGAGCAAGCATGGCACAGCGGTAAGCAGGTCGCAGTTCCAAAATGTGACCGGGGAACAAGAGCTATGGTATTTCGTTATATAACATCTTACGAACAGTTAGAGACAGTTTATATGAATTTAAAAGAGCCGGTTCCCGAAATAACTTTAAAGGCAATACCATCTGAAATAGACTTAATGATTGTGCCGGGACTTGCTTTTACGCAAGAAGGCGACAGGCTGGGATACGGAGGCGGTTATTACGACCGCTACTTGCCGTCATACAACGGAAGCACTGCTGCGCTTGCTTTCTCGGAGCAGCTTTTGACCGAAGTGCCGCTCGAGCCCAATGATCACAAGGTGCAAAAGATTATTACAGACCAAGCTGTCTTCATCTGCCTTTAATACATTTCAATTGTGAACTATTTTAAAATAGCCAATCCTACATCCGATTGGCTATTTTTTAATTTCAGTGTTCGTGATTAGGTGAAGAGACGAATATCTTTTATAATATAAGGTAGAGGGAAGAACGGAGGAGATGGCTTGCATAATAGACAGGATTCTTTATATTGGTCATTGTTGTATATACTGGTGTCTCTCGGCAAGTATGAACTGCGTTATTACTCAGATGAAGAACAGGAAGCATGGTTAGAGTCAAGCCAGCTGCATGAAAATATAATGATTCGGCTAAAGAGAAGCGATATGGATTGGAGCCGCACGGTTCGCAATGATTTAGAAATGATCCAGCCGCTAAAGCAGGTCGCAAAGAGCAGCTTCCGCAGGAAAGCCGTGTATAACGTGTATATTTCGCAGCGGGAGCCTGTGGATGACTGGAAAGCAATGATAGAGGACGTACAAGTGCATGCTCCGGTAGAAACGCTCTTTTTTACAGAGGGTAATGTGGGGGAGCAAGCGCACTTTTTTCAATCTGTTTTACAATTAAAGGAAAAAGAAACAGCGGCAATTTTTGCGCTCCAAGAAGAAGAGCCGAACTTGCTGCGCGATCGGTTCGCCCAAGTTATGCAGATGAAACAAAAGCAACAAGAACAAATTTTAAGCAATGCAAAGCCGATTGTGACAAAAGTGCTGATTGCCATGCAAATCATCATGTTCCTCTTATTAGAATGGTACGGGGGCAGCACAAGCGGCGAAACACTTATCCGGTTTGGGGCAAAGTATAACCCGCTCATTTTGCAAGGAGAGTGGTGGCGGTTCATTACTCCAATTTTTTTGCATATCGGTTTTCTCCACCTGCTTATGAACACAATCGCTTTATATTATATCGGCAGTCAAGTAGAGCAGATTCTTGGAAATGTACGTTTCTTGTTTGTATATATATTTGCAGGAGTTTGCAGCAGTGCTTTGAGCTTTGTTATGTCAGACAGCGTTTCGGCAGGAGCGTCCGGTGCCATTTTTGGATGCTTTGGAACCCTGTTATACATTGCTTTAACATATTCTAAAGTTTTCTCAAAAACAGTAATGCAAAGTGTTTTAACATTAATCGGAATTAACCTGCTTTTTGGGTTTATTGTACCTGGAATTGATAATGCTGGGCACATCGGCGGACTGATTGGCGGTTTTTTAGCAACAGCTGTTGTACATGTTCCGAAACAAAAAACAAAATGGTTCAAACGAGCGGGTGCGGCAAGTGTAGGCTTGTTTTTGCTCGTAGGTCTGCTATGGTACGGGTTCGGTATGTAATCCTGCACAGTGCGAGAGAAGCACTTCAACGAGCTGACTCGTACATAAAATAATTAAGGTAAATCATGCACTTCCCGATTTTGTTTCAAAATCATCAAAACAGCAGAAAATAGCAAATTGACGCTCTCCGCTGTTCTTTTTATAATGGAATATGTGAACGTTTTCTTATGATAGAACTAGAGGGTGAAAACATGACATCCATTTACGACATTCAGCAATTATTAAAGCAGTTTGGGACCATCATCTATACAGGAGACCGTATTGCGGATCTTGAACTTATGGAAGACGAACTGCGCGAGCTGCATCAATCGGGGCTTATTGAACAAAGGAAGTATCAAACGGCGCTTCTTTTGCTTCGGCAGGAAGCTCAAAGATTGAAAGATAAAGAAAAGTTGTAATTAAGGAAGGTAAGCAGTATGGAAGAAAGATGGTTAGTGGGAGTTGATCTTGGCGGTACAACGATTAAATTGGCTTTTATCAGCATGTATGGGGAAATTCTTCATAAGTGGGAAATCCCTACGAATTTGAGTGAACAAGGAAAGCATATTACGCTTGATGTCGCGAAAGCCATCAATAAAAAGCTCCATGAATTGGGAGAGGTGAAGCATAAGCTTCTCGGTATCGGCATGGGAGCGCCAGGACCTGTAGACTTGGCGACAGGCGTTGTGTACGAAGGTATTAACTTAGGGTGGAAGGACTACCCGTTGAAAGATTTATTGGAAGTAGAGACGGGGTTGCCGGTAATGATAGACAATGATGCTAATATCGCTGCATTAGGAGAAATGTGGAAGGGTGCTGGCGAAGGTGCCAAAGACTTAGTGTGTGTTACGCTCGGTACAGGCGTTGGCGGCGGCGTGATTGCAAACGGCGAAATTGTGCATGGTATAAGCGGAGCGGCTGGAGAGATCGGTCATATTACAGTTGTATCGGAAAATGGTGCACCATGTAATTGCGGCAAAACAGGCTGCCTGGAAACAGTGGCGTCTGCAACGGGGATTGCGCGCTTAGCAAAAGAAGCGCTGCAAAAGAGTACGGAGAACAGTGCTCTCCGTGAAATACTCGAGAACAATGGGACGGTTACATCTAAAGATGTGTTTGATGCGCTTCATACAGACGCAATCGCTAAACAAGTTGTAGAGCAAATGGCATCATATCTTGGTCTTGCAATTGCCAACATCTCTAATATCATGAATCCGGAGAAGGTTGTAATTGGCGGCGGTGTATCAAAAGCGGGAGACGTGTTGCTCGCGCCTGTTCAGCGCTATTTTGAACAATATGCCTTTTCGCGTGTTGCTAAAAGCACGAAGCTGGCTATCGCTACTCTTGGCAATGATGCTGGTGTAATTGGCGGCGCATGGTTAGTAAGAACAAAATTTGGGAATTATTAAGAGAGAGTGAAAAAGTCTGCATCCTGCAGGCTTTTTGTTTTGCAGATAATAAAAAGCAGAATGGAGGGCGGAGCATGCTTCAATCTGAATTTAAGAAGCTGCGGTTCGTGTTACTTGCCGTTGTGCTGCTATGGGTAAAAACATATATCGTATATAAATTCGTATTTGAAATGAAAATTGAAAATACAATACAGGAATTTATTTTATTGCTGAGTCCTCTCAGCTCTTTATTATGCTTTATCGGTCTCGCGTTGTTTACAAAAGGAAAATGGCATTTGTATTGTACAATTGTATGCAGCTTTCTGTTGTCGGCTTTGCTATGCGCTAATGTCGTCTTTTATGGATTTTTTAATGATTTCATTACTTTGCCTGTTTTATTTCAAACAAATAACATGGGGGATTTAGGATCCAGCATTTTAGAGCTCCTTACATATAAAACAGTATTACTATTTGCAGACCTTTTCTTACTGCTGATCATTGCTAAGAGGTTTCCTGCTTTCATTCCTAAAGCATCTCTTTCTGTAAAGGGAAGAATGGTGTATTTTCTTTCAGCCAGCTTGCTGTTTATAACAAATTTGGTGCTGGCGGAAACGGAACGTCCGCAGCTGCTAACACGTTCTTTTGATCGCAAAATGCTTGTTAAGAACATTGGGTTGTTCAATTATCATACTTACGATGCGATTCTCCAGTCTCGTTCTTCTGCGCAACGTGCTCTTGCGGACAGCAATAAGCTTGTAGAAGTTGAAAACTATATAACGAATAATAAAAAGAAGCCGCAGCATCGTTTGTTCAGCATCGCAAAAGGAAAAAATGTAATTGTAATTTCCATGGAGTCTGTGCAAAATTTTGTCATTAACAATACAGTAAACGGGCAGGTCATTACGCCGTTTTTGAACGATCTCATAAAACGAAGCTATTATTTTAATGAGTTTTATCATCAAACGGGACAAGGAAAAACATCTGATGCTGAGTTCATTATGGAAAATTCCTTATATCCATTAGATCGAGGAGCAGTGTTCTTTACCCATGCCGGAAATGAGTATGTTGCTGTTCCAGAAATTTTAAAGGACTACGGCTATTATTCTGCCGTGTTTCATGCAAACGCAAAAAGCTTTTGGAATCGAGACTTTATGTACCCGTCCCTTGGGTATGACCGATATTTTCATAGTGCGAGCTTTTCGATTGATGCAGCAAATTCAGTCGGATGGGGATTGAAGGACAGGGATATGTTTGAGCAATCCATTTCTTATTTGAAGTCTTTGCCCCAGCCTTTTTATGCAAAATTCATTACATTAACAAATCATTTCCCGTTCCATTTAGGGCAAGAAGAGCAGCATATCAGCGCATACACTTCCCAAAGCAGCACACTCAATCGTTATTTTCCATCGGTTCGGTATACGGATGAATCCCTTCAATATTTTTTTGAGCGCTTAAAGCAGGAAGGAATGTATGAAAATACGATATTTATTTTGTATGGAGATCACTACGGTATTTCAGAAAACCACAACAAAGCGATGGCGCAATATTTAGGAAAGGCTGATCTTACTCCGTTTGATCATGTCCAGCTGCAGCGTGTACCGCTTATTATCCATATTCCAGGCCATAAAGGAGGCGTTATATCCCGCGTATCCGGACAAATTGACGTAAAGCCTACGATTTTACGGCTGCTTGGGATTGAAAAGAGACGAGATATCCATTTTGGAGAAGATTTATTTTCACCTGCAAAAGAGCAGTTCACTATTTTGCGCGATGGGAGCTTTATTACAAAAGAATATATATATACAGGCAGCGTTTGCTATGATAAAAAAGGAATTGCAACGGATATTAACAATTGTGTTCCTTATATAGAAAGGGCGAAAACGGAGCTTCAATATTCTGACAAACTGATTTATGGAGATTTGCTGCGCTTTTTTGAAGGAAATATGCATAAAAGCAAGGAGAATAAAACACAGCTTTATGAAAAAAAGCTCTGAAATCTCAGAGCTTTTTTCATTAATGGCTAACTGGCGGATAGCCGTTGTGAAGTACTGTCATAACAGTAAACCAACCAAAAACAAGAACTGTTGCTACAGAAAGGAAAGCACCTAACATATTTTTTTCTTTCAGTGTTCTGAATGCAGCAAACACAGCTAAAAGAGTTACTAGTAAGAAGATGATAACAAGACCTATTTTCATCTAAATCCCCCTTCGTTCTCCCGCTCTTTATAACATTTTTTAAATATTCACTCTAATTGTACATGCTTCTATTCTAAATGTCGAGGTCAAAACGAAAGCGAATACATCGCTGCTTTTGCACAACAGTGAAAATGATGTATGATAAAAGGAGAGGGAAACTACATCAGAGTGGGAGTCTGTCCTGCATTGATGCTAGTGGAACGAATTCAGATCAAATAGAGGAGAGATGACAATGAAATGGACACAGCTTCCGCTGGGACCGCTGCAAACAAATGCTTATATTTTACATAATGAAAAACAGGAGTGTATCATCTTCGATCCGGGGAATGAGGGAGAGAAATTGATTAGTCATTTGCAGCAGCATGGGCTACAGCCGCTTGCCGTTTTGCTGACGCATGCTCATTTTGACCATATTGGCGCAGTTGACGATGTAAGAGAGACATACAGCATCCCTGTTTATGTTCATACAGAAGAACAGGATTGGCTGCAGGATGCGTCCTTGAACGGGTCGGCACTTTTTATGATGGGACGCAGCATCACGGCAAAACCGGCTGATGAGTTAATTGAAAAGGAAGGGACGCTTTCAATAGGTTCATTTACTTTTGAAGTATTTGAGACACCTGGGCATTCACCGGGCAGTGTTTCGTATTATTCTAAAGAAGCAGCAGCAGTATTTTCAGGCGATGTACTATTTCAAATGAGCATTGGCCGCACAGATTTGCCGGGCGGCAGCTTTAATGAACTTATCATGAGTATTGAAGAAAAATTATTTACACTTCCTGATGAAACGGCAGTCCTGTGCGGTCACGGTCCTGAAACAACAATCGGCTTTGAAAAAGCAAACAACCCATTTTTAAGCTAGAGCGGGATATACATGCTTTCAGTTTTACAAGACATCATTCTATCGGCTCCTAAACAGATGATTTCATATAGCACATATATGAGCACTGTATTGTATCATCCTGAGTGCGGCTATTACATGAAAGAGAAAGAGAAAATCGGCAGGAGCGGCGATTTTTACACGAGCAGCAATGTATCTTCTATATTTGCCCGGCAATTCGCACAGTTTTTTATTGCTCTTACGGAGGCTAGGGAAGTACCGGCAGCTGTTTGCGAAATAGGTGGAGGAACAGGACAGTTTGCCTATGACGTATTAATGGAGTGGATGCAGCAGTCTCCGGATACTTTTTCAAAGCTTACGTATTATTTAGTGGAAACGAGCCCGCATCACCGCTCCCTGCAAAAGGATAAACTGTATTCCTTTACGAATGTTAGGCAGTGTGCTGCCATTGATGAAATAGAGGATTTTGAAGGAATTGTTTTTTCCAATGAGTTGTTTGATGCATTTCCGGTTCATGTTATAGAAAAAAGAGGAAACTCATTATATGAAGTGTTTGTTGCTTTGGATAAACAGCAGTGTTTGGAAGAGAAGATATGCCCTTTAGACAATGAAGAAATTTTCAGCTATTTAAAAAAGCATAAACTGCAGTTGAAGGAAGGTCAGCGTTTTGAAATTCCATTGGCTATGGAGCATTATGTACATAAGCTTGGTGCTTGGCTACAGCGGGGGATTTGCGTCACAGTAGATTATGGATATACGAACGAGGAATGGATGAATCCTATCCATAGAGAAGGAAGTCTGCGGGGGTATTATGAGCATCAGCTTATCCGAAACCCCTTGCTGCATGCTGGTCAAATGGATCTAACAACGCATATACACTGGGATGCGCTCAAGGCTGCAGGAAGAGAGGCTGGGTTAGAAACGCTATTGCAAACAAAACAGACGTATTTCTTACTTGCAACGGGTATTTTAAATCGTTTGACGGATCATAACGATCGTAATCCATTCTCGGAGAAGAACAAACAAAATCGTGCCATTCGTTCTATGGTTGGCGGCATGAGTGACGCATTTGATGTTGTCATTCAGCAAAAGAACTTACCGTATGTTTCAATCAATAAATATATCAACACCGTTTTTCTTCCGGTCTAACTGGGTTTTTTTCATAGCTTTATGCAAGACGTATAAAGGAGAGCAGCCGGTAGAAGAATCACTCCTGGATAAATTGGCAGCAGCTGAGATGTATCGTGAAATGCTGTTTTATCGCCGTTTACAGCAATGACCGATGTGAGATGAGACACGTTGCTGCGCTTACAGCCATATATGGAAGATTACAATAAAAAGTGCGGAAGAAGTTCCGTACTTTTTATATTATATTTGAATTTATAGATATTCATAAAAGTAAGAAAGCAACATTTGAAAGTGAATGTTGCTTACCTTTTCCCCTAATTAAAATAATACTCTAATGAGTTGGATAACTTTTTCATTCTCTACGTTATAATAAATCTCCAACCCTTTTCTCTCGCTTGTTACAATCTTTGCACTCTTTAGTTTCGCCAAATGCTGTGAAATAGTAGATTGAGGCATGTTCAGGCAAGTGTACATTGTGGACACGTTGCAAGCACCCTTTTCAATCAATCCTTTCACAATACAAAGGCGAACTGGATGAGCCAACACTTTTAACAGTTCTGCATTTCCCTCATATAATTCTAGTTCGTTTTGAAATGTTTCTAACATTTGCTTTTGCACCTCCATATATGCTAATAGCACTATACATATACATAACAAAATTTTAAGATAAAGAAAATACATGTTGCGAATATTTTGTTCAAAAGTAAAGAAATTGTAAGAAAAGAGACGATAATGTAATTAAATTGGGCATATTTAGGTGATTAAATATAAAAATGCCTGAAAAGCCTTAAATTTGCTTAAAAAACGGTTTATTTCAGAAATTATCTTTATAGGACATTAATTATCTTGAGGGTAAA
The DNA here is from genome assembly GCF_000430785.1 of Ectobacillus panaciterrae DSM 19096. GTDB lineage: Bacteria > Bacillota > Bacilli > Bacillales > Bacillaceae_G > Ectobacillus > Ectobacillus panaciterrae. The sequence goes on along the minus strand of NZ_AUMR01000004.1, from coordinate 102,806 downwards.
ATGTTATTCTAATAAAGTTTTAGAGGGAAAAAACTAGGGAATGAGAGCATTTTGTATGAGAATGTTACAATTTTGTAACAAAGGATATGTTTATTGTATCATATTTATAATTCTTTATATAGTATACGATGATTATATAAAACGAATGTATCTTAAAAACACAAAAAAGAACCCAATCGGGTTCTTTTTAGAGTTTCACGTGTTCTTCCGTCAGAGTCAAAGCAAAGTCAAAATCCTGGATTAAATCGTCTGCATTTTCGAGACCTGCCGACAATCGCAGCAGCGAGGAGGAAATGCCGCGCTTTTCACGCTCGTGTTCAGGCATAGCAGCGTGAGACATTTTTGCAGGGTAAGAAAGAATTGATTCCACAGCTCCAAGACTGACAGCGAATACAGGCAATTTGACAGAAGATAAGAAAGTGCGGAGAGCCGCTTCATTCTCCAATTCAAAGGATAAAACAGCTCCGGCTTCTTGTGCTTGCCGCCGTTGAATGCTGTAGCCGGGATGTGTTTCAAGACCAGGATAATATACTTTCTTTACCTTAGGATGATGAGAAAGATAGTGAGCGACTTGTGCGGCAGTCTCAACGGAACGGTGCAAGCGGACGTGCATGGTTTTTAAACCGCGCAGCACAAGCCAAGAATCATGCGCGCCTAAAATGGCACCGAAAGCATTTTGTAAAAAGGCGAGCCGCTTTCCAAGCTCTTCGTCTTTCACCACTGCCAATCCTGCCGTTACATCGCTGTGTCCGGCAATGAATTTTGTAGCGCTGTGAAGCACTACATCCGCGCCGAATACAAACGGCTGCTGAAATAACGGAGTTAAAAATGTATTATCTACAAACGTTAAGGCATTCGAACGCTTCGCAAGCTCACATACAGCTTGAAGGTCTGTTATTTTTAAAAGCGGATTTGAAGGAGTTTCCACATAAAATACTTTTGTATTTGGCTGAACGGCTGCTTCTACTTTCGTTATGTCGGTCATATCAACAAATGTATACTGTATCCCGTAACGAGACAGCACTTCTGTAATAATACGGAATGTTCCTCCGTAAACATCCTCTGATACAAGAACATGGTCACCTTGGGAAAGGAGCAAAAAAGCGGTCGAAATGGCAGCCATGCCTGAAGAAAAAGCAAAGCCTCTTGTACCACCTTCAAGCGTAGCAATTGCTTCCTCCAGCGCTTCTCTTGTAGGATTTCCTGAGCGGCTGTAATCGTACTTCCCAAATTGATCTATATCGAACTGATGAAATGTAGAAGCGTTATGAATTGGAATGCTTACAGCTCCTGTATGAGAATCATATTTATGCTTATTATGAAGAAGAAGCGTATCTATCGAGTGAGAAGTTTTCATGCTTTTACCTCCTGACGTGCAGCTGTAAGAGCTTGCTGCAAATCTTGAACTAAATCCTCTGTATGTTCAATGCCTACTGAAAAGCGCAAAAGACGATTGCATACGCCGCGCTGCAAACGAATATCAAGCGGAATATCCGCGTGTGTTTGCGTAGCTGGGTATGTAATAAAGCTTTCCGCACCCCCAAGGCTTTCGGCAAATGTAATAAGAGAAAGGGATTGTAAAAATGGGTTTATCCACTCTTCTCTTTCCAAACGGAATGATAACATGCCGCCTTGTCCCGGATATAGCACATCTGTAACGCCGTCAACCTCCTGCAAGCATTCTGCAATAGCTTTCGCATTCGCCTCATGCTGTTTCATGCGTAAAGCCAGCGTCTTCATACCTCTCATCAATAGCCAAGAATCAAAAGGGCTCAGCACTGCACCGGAAGCGTTGTGAATATGAAAAAGAGATTCACATAGTTCTTTTCCTTTTGCCACAACAAGTCCGCTGAGTACATCGTTATGACCTCCAAGGTATTTTGTAGCGCTATGCACAACAATGTCGGCGCCTAGAAGGATTGGCTGCTGCAGTAGCGGTGTGTAAAAAGTATTATCAACGATCAGCAGCAAATTATGAGCTTTTGCGATACTTGCAACGGCTGCGATATCAGTAACCTGCATGAGCGGATTTGTCGGAGTTTCCACAAAGATTGCTTTTGTTCGCGCAGAGATAGCAGCTTTTACGCTGGAGAGATCATCTGTTTGTACGTATCTACATCGAATATTCCACTTTGTTTCAAAATCTTTTAATAAGCGATATGTGCCTCCGTATAAATCCTCTGACACAATCAGCTCATCCCCGGATTGAAAAAGAGACAGCACAAGCAAGATAGCAGCCATTCCTGAGCTGCACGCATACCCTTGATCGCCGCCTTCTAAGTCGGCAATCGCTTTTTCTAATACTTGACGGGTCGGATTTCCTGTTCTGATATAATCATATCCGCTCGACTGCCCGATTCCTTCATGCCGATAAGCTGTGGAAAAGTATACAGGCGGATTGACAGTACCAGTGGCAGTTTCGCTTCGGTTTCCGATTTGAGCCAGCCTTGTTTCTAATGTGTACATAATGAATTCCTCCTTTAAAATAAAAAAAGCCTTCTGTAAGAAGAAGGCTTTTGCATGCAAATTCGTCTTCTTCTTATCTGTCAAATTCATTTTGAATTTGCTGGAATTAGCACCTTGTTAACAAAATTGTTAATGGTTGCTGAGGCATCATAGGGCCAGTCCCTCTGCCTCTCTCGATAAGAATATTTATAAAATTGAAAGTCTTTGTTATACTGTATACCGAAATGGAAGAGAAAAGCAATTGTTTTTTGTTAATTTAGATAAATTATTTTATTCTGCGAATTATGTTGACTCTATCTAATAGAACATGCTAAATTAGATGGACAATTGGAAAAACGAATGCATATATATATTGTATGAAACTCTTATCGAGAGCGGCGGAGGGATAGGCCCTGTGAAGCCCGGCAACCTTCAAACATTTTGTTTGAAACGGTGCTAAAACCTGCAAAACGAGATGTTTTGCGTGATAAGAGGAGGAGTCGTCCGGAATCCCCCTCTTATCGAAGAGGGGGATTTATTTTATTCTGTTCTGGAGTATAGACCAGAGCGTAATCAATTTAGCTGACATCAATCGGGGATAGCCCGTACTGATAAAGTTTTATTTAATAAAAGGGGAGATTGATTTATGAGCTTATTAAAGAGGTTGCAAGAAGGAATTGTAATTGGTGATGGTGCAATGGGAACATTGCTGCATTCCTATGGGCTGCAAAGCTGCTTTGAGGAATTGAATGTAACAGATCCGGAGCGAATTATACAAATTCATAGCCAATATGTAGACGCAGGAGCGGATGCGATTCAAACTCATACGTATGGAGCGAACGAAGGTAAGCTTCGCATGTACGGGCTTGAGCATGAAGTGGAGAATATTAACCGCGCTGCCGCACGAAATGCAAAGCAAGCAGCAAATTCGTCTGCTCTTGTTCTCGGTACAATAGGGGGGATGAAGCATATAGGATCGATCACTACAACAGAAGCAGAACGGGAGTTTATGCTTCTTGAACAAGCCAGTTTTCTTCTTGAAGAAGGAGTGGACGGGCTGCTTCTGGAAACGTTCTACGATGAAGTGGAATTGCTTCACGCTCTGCGTGTGCTGCGAAAGCAGACGAAGCTCCCTATCATCGCACAGGTAGCCTTGCATGAAGCAGGACTTACACAAAGCGGCCGATACGTAGAGGATGTGCTGCAAGAACTATTGAACAGCGGCGCAGACGTGGCAGGACTTAACTGCAGGCTCGGTCCGCTTCATATGATTGAGTCAATGGAGACCGTAGCTCTCCCTAAGAGCGGTTTTTTATCTGCCTATCCGAATGCAGGGCTTCCGAAATATGCAGATGGAAGATTTGTATATGAAGGCACCGCTGATTATTTTAAAGATATGGCAAATCGTTTTATTGAGCAAGGCGTGCGCTTGCTCGGCGGCTGCTGCGGCACGACTCCTGCACATATTCGAGCGATGAAGGAAGCTCTGTCGGAGGCTGTTCCTGTGATAGAAAAGGATGTGAAGTACCGGACAACTCCAGTAACTGTATCTGCATCGCCTATTGTGCACGGATCCTCTTTAGCTGAAAAAGCGAAATCGGAAACAACGATTATTGTAGAACTCGATCCTCCGAAAACCTTGGCGACGCAGCGTTTTTTTGAAGGGGCAAAGGCATTGAAACGAGCGGGGGCGGACGCTATAACTCTTGCAGATAACTCTCTCGCGAGTCCGCGCATATCCAATATGGCTATGGGGGCCATGCTGACACGCCATAATATTCCTGTATTGACTCATTTGACGTGTCGAGATCATAATTTGATTGGGCTCCAATCGCATTTGCTTGGCTTATCCTCATTAGGAATGAACGAGGTGTTGGCACTAACAGGAGACCCTGCCCGTGTCGGGGATTTTCCGGGAGCGACTTCCGTATATGATGTTTCTTCGTTTGAACTCATCCGCATGATTAAAGAGATGAATGCGGGACGCTCGCCGTTAGGAAAAACAATCGGCACTCCTACAACTTTTTCAGTAGCAGCAGCTTTTAATCCAAATGTCCGACACATAGATGCGGCTGTAAGAAGAATGGAAAAGAAAGTTGAAGCAGGGGCGGATTATTTCTTGACGCAGCCTGTTTATGATAGAGAAGTGCTGTTAAAAACGCATGAAGCCGTTAAGCATATGAAACAGCCTGTATTTATTGGCATTATGCCGCTTGTCAGCAAGCGCAACGCAGACTTTCTTCATTACGAGGTGCCGGGCATTACGCTTCCGGAAGAAGTGCGAAACCGGATGGATGGGCATGCTACGCCTGAAGAGGCAATGAATGAAGGGATTCGGATCGCCAAAGAGCTTGTAGAGGAAGCGATGAGCTTATTCCACGGCATTTACCTGATTACACCATTTTTGAGATATGAAATGACAGAAACGCTTGTCCGTTACGTGAAGGCAAAACAGAAGCAAAGAGAGGAAGCAAATGTATGAAGTCGATTGAGCAGGCGTTAGAGGAACGTATTCTCCTATTAGACGGAGCAATGGGAACGATGATTCAGCAGGAGGATTTGACGGCTGAAGATTTCGGCGGCGAAGAATATGAAGGATGCAATGAATATTTAGTAAAAACAAGACCGGATGTCATTGTGGCTATTCATAAGGCCTATATAGAGGCAGGCGCTGATATTATTGAGACGAATACATTCGGGGCTACGAATATCGTATTAAGCGATTATAATTTAGAGCATTTGGATGAAGAATTAAATGAAAGGGCGGCGCAGCTTGCGAGGCAGGCTGTGGAGGAATCAAGAAAAGCTGTATATGTGGCAGGAGCAATGGGACCTACTACGAAAGCTATTAGTGTTACAGGGGGCGTTACGTTTGATGAGTTAATTGAGGCGTACCATAGACAAGCTCGCGGATTGCTCCGCGGAAATGTGGATGTCCTCCTTGTAGAGACGAGTCAAGATATGCGAAATGTGAAAGCCGCAACGATTGGGATTGAACGTGCATTTGAAGAGATGAATGTCAAAGTTCCTCTAATGATTTCTGGAACAATTGAGCCGATGGGTACAACACTAGCCGGTCAAACAATGGAAGCTTTCTATCTTTCCATTGAACACTTAAAACCTTTATCTGTGGGCTTGAATTGTGCTACAGGTCCGGAGTTTATGAGAGATCATATCCGTTCACTTAACGGTCTTTCGGAAAGCTATATTTCTTGTTATCCAAACGCAGGTTTGCCGGACGAAGATGGTCATTATCATGAATCCCCAGAATCGCTTGCTAATAAGGTAAAGGGATTTGCAGAAGAAGGCTGGATGAATATTGTAGGCGGCTGCTGCGGAACTACACCTGCCCATATCCGTGCAATGAAAGAGGCGCTCAGTACGGTAAAACCGCGACAAAGGAAAGCACGTCAAGGTCATGGGGTGAGTGGTTTAGAGGCGCTGCAATATGATGATTCCATGCGCCCGTTGTTTGTTGGAGAGCGCACGAATGTTATTGGTTCGCGTGCATTTAAGAGGTTAATTGCCGAGGGGAAATTTGAAGAGGCTGCGGAAATTGCGCGTGCTCAAGTAAAGAGAAACGCACATGTTATCGATGTTTGTATGGCCGATCCGGATCGAGATGAACGAGAGGATATGGAAAAATTCCTGCAAGTGGTTACGAAAATGATTAAAGCGCCGCTTGTAATTGATTCCACAGATGAAGCGGTAATGGAACGGGCGCTTACGTATTCGCAAGGAAAAGCAATCCTAAACTCTATCAATTTAGAAAACGGCGAGGAACGTTTTGAAAAAGTCGTTCCGCTTCTTCATAAATATGGAGCTGCGGTGGTTGTTGGAACGATCGATGAAGAAGGGATGGCCGTAACTGCTGAAAGAAAATTAGAAATTGCAAAAAGAAGCTATGAATTGTTAACGAAAAAGTATGGCGTTCGTCCTTCGGATATTATTTTTGATCCGCTTGTATTTCCGGTCGGTACAGGAGACGAACAGTACATTGGCTCAGCGTTCGCGACTGTTGAAGGATTACGGCTCATTAAAGAAGCGTTGCCGGAATGCTTGACGATGCTTGGGGTAAGTAATATTTCCTTTGGCTTGCCGCCTGCAGGACGGGAAGTGCTTAATTCTATCTTTTTATATCATGCAACAAAGGCAGGCCTGGATTATGCTATTGTAAATACAGAGAAATTGGAGCGATATGCATCCATACCTGATGAGGAAAAAGCATTGTCAGATCGCTTGCTGTTTGAAACAAATAAAGAAACATTAGAGGAGTTCACTGCTTTTTACCGTGTAGCGAAGAAGAAGGAAATTGTGGCGGCTGAACAATTAACTCTTGATGAGCGGTTAGCCAGCTATATCGTTGAAGGCACGAAGCAAGGTCTCGCTGAAGATTTACAAGCGGCACTCGATGAGGGACGAAAGCCGCTCGATGTTATTAATGGACCGCTTATGACAGGAATGGATGAGGTTGGCCGCTTGTTCAATAACAACGAGCTAATTGTAGCAGAAGTATTGCAAAGCGCAGAAAGCATGAAAGCAGCGGTTGCTTATCTAGAACCGTATATGGAAACGACAGAAAGTGCCAAAAAAGGTAAAGTACTGCTTGCAACTGTAAAAGGCGATGTACATGATATTGGGAAAAATCTTGTAGAAATTATTTTATCCAACAATGGTTTTGATATTATTAATCTTGGAATTAACGTTCGTTCGGATCAGCTTGTACAAAAGGTACAGGAGCATAAACCGGATATTATCGGATTATCAGGTTTGCTTGTTAAATCTGCCCAGCAAATGGTTTTAACAGCGGAAGATTTGAAAACATCGAACATTGATGTGCCAATTTTAGTGGGCGGAGCCGCGCTGACACGTAAGTTTACAGAAACACGGATTTCCCCTTCCTATAACGGACTCGTATTATATGCAAGCGATGCGATGAATGGGTTAGATCTTGCGAATCGTCTGCAGAAGCCGGAAGAGCGAAGCAAACTTTTGCAAGAAAAGAAAGAGCGAAAGATACAAGTGGTTGTGCAGGAGAAGCCGAAAGAGACAGCTCCTATTGTGCTGGAGCCGCTGCCAAAAGCAGAAGTGCTCGTTCCGGACTCTTTAAAACGGGTTGTGCTTCGTGATATTCCAGCCTCCCATGTTGCGCCGTTTTTAAATAGGCAAATGCTTCTTGGACATCACTTAGGAATTAAGGGGAGCGTTAAAAAGCTGCTGCAAGAAGGGGATAAGAGGGCGCATGAGCTGAACGATCTAATTGATGAACTGCTGCATGAGGAAGAAAGCTGGCTTCAGCCGAAAGCTGTATATCAATTTTTCCCTGCGCAAAGCGATGGCCAGCATATTTACGTATATGATCCAGAAAACCCGCGCCGTCTGCTTGAAACCTTTACCTTCCCGCGGCAGCAAAAAGCGCCGTACCGCACGCTTGGAGATTATTTGCGCCCCGTAGGAGATGCTATGGACTATGTCGCGTTCTTTTCTGTTACAGTTGGAACAGGTGTGAGAGAAGTGGCAGAGGCATGGAAAGAGAAGGGCGATTATTTGCGAAGTCATGCCATTCAGTCGCTTGCTCTTGAATTGGCGGAAGGCTTGGCGGAAAGAACACATATGCTCATTCGGGACCGTTGGGGTTTTCCAGACGCTGCAGCTATGACAATGGAAGAGCGGTTCCGTGCGAAATATCGCGGCATTCGTGTTTCCTTCGGCTATCCTGCTTGTCCTGAGCTTTCCGATCAGGAAAAATTGTTCCGTTTGCTGCGCCCGGAAGAAATCGGCATCCGATTGACGGAAGGCTACATGATGGAGCCGGAAGCGTCCGTTACGGCAATGGTATTTTCTCATCCGGATGCAAGATATTTCAGCGTAATGTAAAGTTTATGAAAGTATGCAGCAAAAATGTACTATAATGGAATAGGACATTTTTAAGAAAGGCAGAGCCGGCTCGTTCAGGTGCTGCCACTAGAGGTTCTCAGTGCAGCACCTAGCCGGCGGAGCTAGACATCAAGAAAGGCAGAGTCGGCTTGTTCAGGCGCAGAACTAGAGGTTCTCTGATCGAAAAGGCGCTTTTTGCCTTTTTGTGTCGGAGGTTCTCTAGTGGCAGCGCCTAGCCGACGGAGCTAGACATAACTCCGAAATCTTATACTTTCTTATCTTTTTTATAAAGGAGCTGCAAAAGTGAAAACTATCGTGTTTACAGGCGGAGGATCCGCCGGGCATGTGACCCCGAATTTGGCGCTTATTCCGAAGCTGCAGGAGCGGGGCTGGAATGTGCATTATATTGGATCGAAAAATGGAATTGAAAAAGATATTATTGAAGGAGAAGGCATTCCGTATTCTGGTATTTCAAGCGGAAAGCTGCGCCGATATTTTGATTTGAAAAACTTCAAAGACCCTTTTTATGTCATGAAGGGGGTAATGGAAGCGTATTTTCTAATTCGCAAGCTGAAGCCGGATGTGATTTTCTCAAAGGGAGGATTCGTTTCCGTGCCGGTCGTGATTGCGGGCTGGATGAATCGGGTGCCTGTCTTTCTTCATGAGTCGGATATTACCCCAGGTCTTGCCAACAAAATTGCACTTCGATTTGCGACGAAAATATTCGTTACATTTGAGGAAGCGAAGAAGCATCTTCCAGAAGGCAAAGCTATTTATACAGGCTCTCCGATTCGCGAGGATATTTTAAATGGAAATCGGGATAAAGGATTGCGTTTTCTTAGTTTTACAAGCACAAAGCCGGTTATCACAATCATGGGCGGGAGCTTGGGAGCGAAGCGTATTAATGAAACGGTACGTCAATCCTTGCCTCAGCTTCTTGAAAAGTTCCAGATTGTTCATCTTTGTGGAAAAGGAAATCTGGACGAAGCGCTTGAAAACGCGCAGGGCTATAAGCAATTTGAATACGTAAGCAGTGAACTGCCTGATATTATGGCGGCAACGGACATGGTCATTTCACGGGCTGGATCCAATGCCATTTTCGAATTCTTAACGCTGCAAAAGCCGATGATTCTTATTCCGCTGCCAAAGTCTGCAAGCCGCGGCGACCAAATTCTAAACGCACAGTCGTTTGAGAAAAAAGGCTACTGCCGCGTTGTATACGAAGAGCAGTTAACAGAAGAAGCATTGCTGAAGTCTGTAAATGAGGTATACGAGTACCGTCTTCGTTACAAGGAGAAAATGCGAGGCTACTCTGCCGCAGGCTGTCTGGAAGACATCATCACATATATTGAGGAAGCATAAAAGAATGACCCTGCTTGGCAGGGTCATTTATTTTTGCAAGTATCCGCTGCCAAAGTCTGCAATAATCTGCTGTCTAAATCAAAAGTATTCGAACCTTCTATGAAATTGTGTTACAATAACATAGATTTTACAGAAGGAATTTCATGCCTGTTTCCGGACAAAACAATAAGGGAATTAGGAGGTGAACCATGGGACTTAGTCTCTACGATAATGTTGTTCTGATGGTGTGTGTTTTATTGTGCATTGCAAGTGTATTGTATTATGCCATTAAAAGGTTCGTGCAAGAAAGAAAGCTGAAGCGATCAGAGATTGCAGCTGAACTTGATATTTTATCTGAGAAATTATCTGAAAAACAAGGAGAGAGACATCAATAAATGACGCTCTTCTCTTCTGGGCTAGAGAATTTCTCTATCATCCCTTTTGTAATCCCTCATTATTTCTACATGATGTGTTTCTTTTATCTTTTATAAAATCGTATCAGTCATTTCCATCTCCATTTCTATTTCTATTATATTATGAAATTAATATATTTAGAAAGTTGATAGTAAGGGAAGTGCTGAATATCTTATAATTTATATATTATTCAATTGTAATTTCGGCGTTTTCATGTGCTATGTGCAACCAAAAGGGAATATTGTATGTTTCTTCTTTCTGGTTTATCCTTGCATGAACCACTACAAAGGTTTGACCGCTACTGCACGTCGCCGGATGATCTCTACCCACTATAAAAAAACGTTTTTTTTATTCACTTGTATATATATGCATTGAGGTGTAGAGAAAATGAATAAGCCTGCCCCTTATCAGAAAGAATATGTATCGTAAATGGTAGAAGCCAGCGCAGATGCGATTGAAGGTTTATGCGCTTTTATATAGCTTCTGGCTTTGCGAATAAAGAGCGTATTCAAAAGCTTTCCGGCATACTGAAGGAAGAAGGGTAGATTCATACGTATGATTGGACGCAAAAGACGGAAGCGGATATCGAACTGGGAATGGCTCTTGCTCTCGCAAAACCCGTTTTTCTGTCTTGCTACTACATTTATTATTTTCCTGATATTATAGTATTTTTAGGAGATGTAGAGGAATTGGGTGCATTTCTTATTAAAAGTATACATACTTACTCTGATAAGGAGCGAATACAATGAACAAGGAAGCTTTATTTTTAACAATTGTGCAGCAAAGTGAATTTAAAAAAGGCGCATCTCTTGCACAATTAATGTGCTTTGAGAGTGAAGAAGCTGAAGAGCTTGTAGATGATTACGGATATGAAGCGATTTTGGCGCGTGAGCATGATGATGAGCTAGAAGATATTTTAGGAGAAGAGCTGTTTAACGAATTAGAGTATCGTGTTTTTGCAGAGGGAAGTTCAAGGGACAAGCTCATTTCATTTGTGAACGGTTTAGGGTTTCATCTTTTGGATTGGATTGTCATATTAGAAACGGAGTGCGGCATACCGAATGAAGCGTTTACCCCGGACGTTACTAAAAAGATGGAGAGGCGGCTGCCTCATTTTCCTTATCTGGATGAAGAGAAGACCATTTTTGATTTAACTGTACGAGAGACAGCGGAGCTTTTGCAGCAGGTGACGGACGGACAAGCTCATATGAAGTAACAAAAAAAGAATGTGCATTGGCACATTCTTTTTTTGTTACATTAAATTACCAGCTTTGGGACATCGGTCTTATATCGTTTTTCGAGCAAAGCATTCAATTCCTCTGCACATTGTGTACACTTCTCTAATCGCTTTGTAACTTCCATGAGCTCTACACTATTGGACGTTTCAATCGGATGGACGCGTACGCTGAATTTTTGAAATTGGTTGCTGTATGTGATGGTTACGTAGTTATTCATGATATCCGAGTTGTTATGAAACTGAAATTGCTGCAGTTTCGGGCAATATTCCGCATCTTCAAATCCAAACTTTTTCAAATGCTGAATGACTTGGGTTATTACTGTTTTCTTCATTGTCATCCCTCTTCAATTTTTTCATGGTTCTTACACACTACATTGTAATCGTAAAACGAGCAATCTTACAATGAAACCGCACTATTTTTTACAAGCTTTTTATGGAGCAGAAATAAATTAAAAGATATTGTAATAAATCTTGCAACATAGAAAAAAGAAAAATGGAAAGGGACTATTTTTCTTGTCAAATCATATATATACAGAAATGAAGCAAGAAAAAGAGGTGAAGAATTTGAATTTTGATATTATAGGACAAAAAGCATACGTCAATCATGGCCCGCATCAAAACCAAATGGGAATCGTAATGCGCAAAAGTACATCAGGGTATGAGCTGATTATTGGAAACCATACTACATTAGATGTGGAGCTGAAGGATTTAGTATTGGTAGATGTGGATTTTCGAGAATTTCACGACTGGTGTGAAAAAAACGGGATGTGAAAGAGGACGAGATGTCCTCTTTTTAATCGTTCATCCCGGAAGCTGTTTTAAAGCTGATACTGCGTGAGAATCATATGCATCACCGTAATGTTTACTCCTATTAATAAAGTATTCATGGTAATCACCTTTTTTGTAGAATATATCTTCAGATATATTATTAAACCTATAAGTTAACTAGGGTATATATCTGGACAAAGGGAATTTCATCAGAAGATATAAAAAAAAGAAAAAGCGACGGACTTTGCCGCCGCTTTTTCTTAGTGCTCGATTCCTGGAACGAGCAAGAACGTTGTATAATATGTAAATCCGATAAAGAACACAGTTAAATAAGCTCCAAAGACGTAAATATACATACGTTCTGTTAATTTCAAATAACCTAAAATAACAAAGAAGCCTGTTTGGACAAAGAATAAAAGCGCTGTTGAGTGCATATCACCCAAGTAAAACATAACCGCGAAAATTCCTGTCCAGAAGCCTAGAACGCGAAACATGCGATCCATTCATTTCCCCTCCCCTTTTGAACGCATAATCCCCTCCGTATATATTATAAAGTAATTTTCTTACTATTGTAAACATTTACAATATACTAGAAATTGTATTTTAGTGAATGTGAAGCTGATAATCGCATGATTTGCAATTTGTCAGCATATTTTCATTGCTGATTAATTCAATATCGGTAAATAATGTTTCAAAAATACCTTTCATTATTGCGCCGTGCATGCTGCAAACTACGTGCGCACGATTTTGCGCCAATTCTTTAAAAGGACAGTTATATACTTGATAAAAAAATTTTTTTTGTGTTTTATTTACTTCAAATTCAGGAGAAAGCCCGGCTGCAGCGAACGCTTCTTTTGCGATGTTTGCCTTTTCCTCAAAAGAAAGCTCATCTTCTGTCATAGCGGCATTCAGCAAATGACGCTCCAGAAGCTCTTTTCCAAACTTCTTTCCTGTTTCGTACAAGGCTTTATTTCCTGCTTCACCAAGGCTGAGAAGTGTATCAAGCGCAATTTGCGAAAGCAATTGATAGTCGCGGAACGGGAACTGCAATTGGATGACATCTTGAGATAGGCGATATAACCGGCTCGGTCTTCCGCCTTTTCCTGTTTTCTTCGTTTCAGATACAAGCATATTCACATCTTCAAGCTTCGTCAGATGAAGACGGGCAACGTTCGGATGAATATGAAATTCGTCTGCCACCTCTTGTACTGTTACATCATCGTGTTTTTTAGAAATATATTGATAAATGTAGTATCTTGTCGAATCAGATAACACGTTCGTCACTTTTAATACTTGCTTCATTGCAATCGCCGCCTTCTGTACTTTGTAAGGGATGCCAACATTATAATATGGAAAATATTATTTAATAACAAAATTTCACAAGGATTCATGAATTGTTCATATTTGCATATAGTGTCAATACTTTGTGGATGCCAATATAGCAGAATGCACTGGGAAAAACGGTATTTTGCTTCATTTTCTTCTTTTTGTATGTATGGTATATAAGAAGAGAGGAGGCGAAGACATGAATACTATTGAGCAGTTTGCAGACACCGTTATAAAAGAATCTTATGATTTAAAGGCATCTGACATTCATATTGTGCCAAGGCATCATGACGCAATGATTCAAATGAGGATTGACCGGGATTTGGTTACAAAGCACATCATCACAAGAGCTTTTTCAGAAAAATTGATTTCGCATTTTAAGTTTTTGGCATCTATGGATATAGGAGAAAAGCGAAAACCGCAAAATGGCGCATTAGAAATCCAGGCAGAATACGCGCATCTCCATCTTCGTTTATCTACCCTGCCCACTATGAACAATGAAAGTCTCGTAATCCGCATTCATTTTCAAACAATGGTTCAGCCTCTTTCACAATTAGCCCTATTTCCGAGTTCAGCTAAAGCGCTTCTTTCTTTTCTCCACCATTCACACGGTCTTATTATTTTTACAGGACCAACGGGTTCAGGCAAAACAACTACGATGTATTCCTTATTGCATGCAGCACAGCATGAGCTGAACCGCCGAATCGTTACGCTTGAAGATCCTGTTGAAAAAAGAAGCGATGGCATGCTTCAAATTCAAATTAACGAACGTGCCGGCATTACGTATGCTGCAGGTCTAAAAGCGGTGCTGCGCCATGATCCCGATATTATTCTAGTTGGAGAAATACGGGATGAAGAAACGGCGAAAGTAGCTGTGAGAGCCAGTTTGACAGGCCATTTGGTTCTGACGACACTGCATACAAATGACGCAAAAGGCGCTGTTTTGCGTCTCCTGGATTTTCATATTACTCATGCTGAAATTGAACAGTCCCTGCTTGCTGTTGCCGCCCAGCGTTTAGTGGAAATTAAATGCCCTTTCTGCCAAGGAAAATGTTCTTCTCTTTGCAAGAAAATGCGTAAAGTAAGGCGTTTGAGCGTATACGAGCTGTTGTATGGCGGGGATTTAAAACAGGTCATTCTAGAAGCAAGAGGGAAAAAGGGCGTATACAGCTATGCTACATTGAAGCAAGTCATGAATAAAGGCTATGCTCTCGGATATATAGAGGAAGAAGATGTTCAGCGGTAAAAAAACCTCTGTATGGAAACTGAGCGAGCAAGTTGTTCTGCTTCGTCAACTAGGGAGCTTGCTGGAAAAAGGATATTCGCTTTGGCACGCGCTTGAATTCCTCCAGCTTTACTTAAGCGAAAGGAGGAAAGCACAACTAAGAGAGGCGGTAGAGGAATTAAAAAAAGGAAGCAGTCTTCATGTTGTATTCACAGGACTTTCCTTTCATTCCGATTTATTGGGATATTTGTTTTATGCAGAGCAGCATGGAGATGTAGCGTTTGCTTTAAGTCAAGGAAGTGCTATTTTAGAACGAAAAGAGAAGCACCTGCAAAAAATGAAAAAAGCTCTTCAGTACCCTATATTTCTCCTCAGCCTTCTCATCGGGATGGTATGGCTGTTTAATACTGTCCTTTTGCCCCAGTTTTCAAGTTTATATCATTCTATGCAAACTCCTTCACAGCTTTCTGATGCCATTTTGTCTATTCTGTATGCTTTGCCGTATATATGTATCATGCTTGCTGGTGTATTCGCGGCGGCGCTGGCAGGCTACTTCTTATATTTCCGAAAACTGGATTCTAATCAACAAATGAACATATGGATTCGCATTCCATTCGTACGAGGTTTTGTTCTATCTCTGAACTCGCATTATTTTTCTGTACAAATCAGCAGTTTACTGCAAGGCGGATTATCAGTGCGAGAAGTATTTATGCTCATGGAGCAACAGCCCCATCATTCTTTTTTTCGGTCAGAGGCAAAAGAAGTGAAACATTTGCTTGCCAGCGGAGAAAAGCTCGACAGCATTTTGGAGCAGCGGCCGTATTACGAAAAAGAGCTTTCTTATGTTGTTATACATGGACAAGCCAGCGGAAATTTAGGAAAAGAGCTGGCAGATTACAGCGATATGGTTGTAGAAAAAGTGGAAAATCGCATCAACAGGCTTGTTATGATCATACAGCCTATCTTATTTACATGTATTGGTGTCATCATTGTCCTGATGTATTTGGCTATGATGCTACCCATGTTTCAAATGGTGAATTCCATATAAGGGGGAATGAACATGAATGAAAAAGGATTTACCTTGCTCGAAATGCTTTTGGTACTCGTGGTGATTTCGGTTTTGCTGCTGTTAATTATTCCGAGTGTGGTTACACAAAAGCAGACCGTAAATGCAAAAGGCTGCAGTGCACTAATGAAATCTGCAGAGGCACAGGTGCAGGCTTATCAACTAAATAATGACAATAAACTGCCGACTATTGCTGATTTAGTTACGGGAAAATACATCACAACAGGCACATGTCCGGACGGAAAAGTGATGCAAGTTAAAGATGACGGAACAGTCGAAGCTAATGATCCATCAAAACCAGCGTCATAAAGAAGCGGGCTTTACCTTTTTAGAAGCGCTTTTTGTACTGAGCATCGTTTCTTTAATCAGCATTATCACGCTCAGTTTATACCCAAAGTACGAAAGCCGCAAAGCAGAAGATTTTTTGGAACAGTTTCAACGGGATCTTGTGTTCATGCAGCAATCTGCGATAAGTCACAACGTTCGTCATAGGCTGCATTGGTTTGCTGCAAACCATCGGTATGTCATTACAAAAGGAGATACAGGAGCACTTATTGTGCGCGACTATGATCCTGATGTACAAATCAGGTTTGATACGCTGGCCGCTCCTATTATTTACGGTCCAGACGGAAACATCAATAAAGGCGGAACGATGTATGTGTCCTACAAAAACAAGAAATACAAAGTTGTCTTCCAGCTTGGGAAAGGGAGGTTCTATTATATTCGCATGTGAAAAAGGATTCACCCTGCTGGAGATGATGGCATCGCTCAGTCTTTTAATGGTCCTTTGTACGCTGGTCTTTCCGCAGGTTATTTTGCTCATGAGGGAGGAAAAGAACACGCAAATTCGTCATGAGGCCCATGTGCTCTTAAAAGAGCAGATTTCATCCTACTATATGGATTCTGCTTATTCGCAAACATTTACAAGTGCTGTGGCAGGGACGGTTTATGAGGTATTGTGGACGGATGTGCAAGAACGCAATGAAAAGCGAGTATGCATGATGTGGAACGATATGAATCAGCAGCGTCAGGAGAGATGTGTACATGTTCGGGGAAAAGAATAGTGAGAGCGGCTTTACGCTCATTGAAATGCTTGTTTGTCTTTTAATCCTCTTTTTTCTCGTTATGGCAGTGCCGCATTTACAGCCGATTCTCAAGTCTTCTTCCCCGAAGAAATTCAGTGCATTTGAATGGACTTTGTATTTAGAACAAATCCAAATGGAATTTCGTGAAGCACAGCAGGTAAGTGTATATGACAGGAAGCTCGTTTTACACGATGAAAACGGAATTCTTGTTTCGCATGTGATTCAAGGAAACTATCTCGTTCGAAAAGTAAATGATAAAGGCAATGAGATTTTGCTGCAGAATGTAAAAAATATTTCGTATGAATTATTGCCCGCTAAGCTTATCGTTCATGTTGAGGATGTAAACAATGAAAGGCATATTGGGAGCGTTACAAGATTTCATTCCTTGGAGGGCGGAACGTGAGAGAGGAGAAAGGTTTTACAATGCCGGCCACGATTATATTCTCCTTTTTTCTTTTTGCTTTTCTTATATATGAAGCAAATTTGCTTATGCTGGAGAAAAAGTTTTATAAAGAAGCGGAAGAAATGCTTATTCTTGATGTTTTAATGTACCGGACCATTCAGGATGTGAAAAGCGATATACAAACAGCCGGCTCATTTTCGCATACGTATTTGTATGCGGAAGGAAGCGCAAATGTATCAGCAGCTGGTTCATCCATCATTTCAGTAGCCGTTGAATGCAAAACGAAACAAAACCGGACATACAAAGCGAATTTTCAGTATAATAAGGACAAAGAACAGATGATAAATTGGTCAGAGGAGAGATAAAGCAATGAAGGCTTTGTATGTAACAGGTTTTATGGGGTCAGGAAAAACAACCATTGGCAGAGCGCTGAGCGAACGATGGAACGTACCTGTAATTGATACGGACGAGCAGGTAGAGATGAGAACAGGAAAACGAGTTCGTGAAATTTTTGAACAGGAGGGGGAAATGGCCTTTCGCCGATACGAAACGGATATATTAAAGTCGTTGCCTGCAGAAAATATCATTATCACAACCGGCGGAGGAGTTGTTGGGAAAGAAGAGAATCGGCGCTGGATGCAGGAGCACGGAACTGTGTTATATCTATACTGTGAACCGCAGCATATTGTCCAAAGGCTGCGAGGCGATACAACACGACCGCTGTTTCAAGAAACGGAGTCCTTCTTTGCGTTGTTTCGTTCCAGACAAAGCTTGTATGAGGAAGCTCATTATACTGTAGACACAACAAATAAAGCGATTGAAGATATTATAAACGAAATTGAAGAAACGATTAAACGTAAATAAAGTGGGCATACTGCTATACTAGAGAACCTTATATTGGCGGTGAACAAACATGTCTACTAATGATTATGTGAAGTTTGTGACGCAGCAGTTTGTGACATATATGGACAGCCCAAAGCAAGATCGAAAGCAAAAACGGCAGCAGCGCCGAAGCGAAAGAGAACCCTTTTTGAGCCGCTGGTTCGGCGTTTTGCCTCTTAGCATTGCTTTACTGTATCGAAAATCGGCTGATGAGCAGGATGAGAAACGAGCGGAATAGATATACAAAAAAACACCAAGTCAATTGGTGTTTTTTTTGTATATAGGAGAAGGTATGGAAATACATATGGTAAAAAGACAAGGAGCAGAGTGATGTTAAAAAAGAAGCGTCAAATTGTAATAATGGTGCTGTTTAGTTTATGTATCGGCGTGGTGACCGGATGGATTACCTTTATGATGATATTTGCCCTGCAAATATTGAGCGTGAAGTAAATACGCTCCTCCTCATTAATTGAGAAAAGAATTCAAATTAAAATTATTATAATTTAATGTTGACTTTAAAAAAGAAGTAGATATAATAACAATTATAATCATTTTAAATAAAGAATTTATATTGTTTATATAACAGGGGGAGTTTTCATGAAACTGCGTGAACCAATGC
This sequence comes from Ectobacillus panaciterrae DSM 19096, assembly GCF_000430785.1. Classification (GTDB taxonomy): domain Bacteria; phylum Bacillota; class Bacilli; order Bacillales; family Bacillaceae_G; genus Ectobacillus; species Ectobacillus panaciterrae. The sequence goes on along the minus strand of NZ_AUMR01000004.1, from coordinate 84,118 downwards.
CATCTTTAGAAGGAGCAACTCATGTGCTGAATGACACAGTAACGAGAGAAGACTTAATTGGAGATGCTCCAACTTTAATTCACTTCTGGTCTGTAAGCTGCCATTTATGTAAGGAAGCAATGCCGGAAGTAAACGAGCTGCGTGATGAATATGACGATCGTCTGAATGTAGTGGCCATTCATATGCCCCGTTCTGAAGATGATTTAGATTTGGCTGTAATTGAAAAAGTGGCAGAAAGTCACGATATTATTCAACCGGTTTTAGTGGATAATACACATTCGATTACAGATTCATTTGAAAACAAATATGTACCTGCATACTATGTATTTGATAAAGAAGGAAAGCTTCGCCACTTTCAAGCAGGCGGAAGCGGCATGGCGATGCTGCGTAAACGTCTTGAGCGTGTATTGAACGAAGCATAATAAAAAACCGATTGCTATTTGGGCAATCGGTTTTTAATTTCCATAATTTATCATTTTTAGCCAAGAAGACTCCTTCCTCAATTTGTGTAAAGGTGCATAGCACCAACAAATAGGTAGGAGATGAATTGGCTTTTTGTGTAGCAAAACACATGTTTACATGGTAAAATATCCCTGTGCAGATTGCACATTGAAAACTGAACATATGAGATTGGTACGAGAAATGCTTCGTACCGTAAAATGTTCAAGCAACATTCGTCCATGCGAACTGAAGTCGCGAAAACCAAGCAGAGTAGGTTCGTATGCCGTGTCCAACGTATAGGATACAAAATGTTGAACCGTAGGAACTACGGGGAGTTTCGTGTTCGCAGGAATCTCCCACTTCTAAACGAAGTGAAAGTGGGAGTAGTTCAAGTAATGGTTGTATTTCGAAATAATTGTTCACAAAATCGCCTTAAATAAATGTAAGCATAATCCTAATGTTGTTTTATAATGGAACTATAAATTTTATTCGGCATACATTATTGTGAAATGAATAACATATGTTGATCATATGGATAAATGTAAACGTTATCAAAAATGGGGTGAAACAATGAACAAGTTCTTTTTTAACCATCATCCAGCATCTGTAGAGGATACGAAGCTGATTGAATACGCGGAGGCGATATACGGAAAGGGCGGCCGTTCTGTACTGGAAAACTTGATGGCAAAAGCATCAATTCGTTTGCGTGACCGGTATCCTTATAAATCGGATGAGCAGATTACGCATCTTGTGAATCAAGGTTTGTATGAAATGTTCAGTAAATATGTAGAAGAGTAGCAAGAAGGTGTATACGGTGCACCTTCTTTTCTTTTTTGATGAGAACCAGATATGATGAAAAAGGAGGGGATTATCAAGCACGCATGGAGTTGATGTATAAATTTATCCCGACAACATAACCTACAAATAACTTGAATGTCGGGAGGTGGAGACATGAGTAACGGAGCAGGGGGCTCAAAAAAGAATGAACCAAATGATGCAAATCATGTAAGCGCCCGTACAAAAGCGTACCAGAAACGTATGACACAGCACCAGCAAGAAGAGCATAACGATGGACGAAAGTATAATGGGAAAGTGTAGGCTATTGACTTCGGTCAGTAGCTTTTTTTAAAGAAATGATAAAATGTAGCGTTCTTTTGCTTCATAAAATTGCAGAGGCTGCCACGCTTCCGCATGAATCCATTCGCTTAATGGGGGCAATCACGAGTGAACAAGTAATAGAAGCGATGCGCGCTGTAGAGCAGTTCAGTTTTTTGTATAAGAAAAATAAAGCTCCTTCCCAATGAAGGAGCTTCTTATAAAGTAATGCGATGTTGTGTCAGGTAAAACAATCCGCCGTTAATGAGTTTAATGACAACTTTAGGTTCATATTGCTCCTGCAGCGCTTGCTTTTCTACCTTAAAGCTGTCCGGCACTTCATCCATACCATCGTAAAACTGGTTCAACAGCTGCAAGTCGTGCTGCCAGCGCCCTCTCGCTTCGTCTGCCCATGTATGATCATCATCGGCAATCAGTGTTTTCAGCGCTTCTTCCATTCGGATCAGTCCGCTTTGCGGTTTAATAATTGGGCTTAAAGTAAAGCAAAAGTCAGGTATTTTCGGAGTCAAAGGTATGGTCTGCAGCGTTTCGTGAAAGCCGCTCACCATTGTTCCTGTAAGAAGATGAAGTCCGAGAGAATACAGCATATCTTTTTTGCGGTCGCATTGATAGGACACCTTCACATTAATGCCGAGCCATGGATGAAGGGGAGCGTTTATATTCCCGTTCGGACGTACATCTTCATACAAGCGGATGTAAGAACCAAGCTCCTGTGCTGTTCTAAAAATTTGATGGAGCCGCGGAGAGCCGTAATGAACAGCTTCTCCTTTCAAGTCCTCTGAAGCTTTATTTTGATCCGTAATAAAGGTAATGCGCATTGGATTCGGCGTCCCGCCTGTTTTTTCAAGATAGTGCCAATAAAAAGGGCGGTTCATTAATAGTTTATCCATTTCAATCGTAAGCTGCACATCTAGAAAATGATCCGTTTGTTCTAGAATGTCGCAATGATTTGCGGTGAAGAAACGATGTAAATAATCATGAATTTCATGTTGCTGCATAACGATCGACTCCTGTATCGCTGCGGCGGGCAAAGTCGATAATGGATGTTAAGTTATCCATTTTGATGCGGATTTCGCCCTCGCTCTTAGAATGGGTGAAGATTTCTTGAATATGATCTTCAATGTTTTTCATATCGATCCTGGTGAGGATTTCATCGAGTTCTCCAATAACACGTTCAAATAAATCAATTTTTTCATATAGAAGCTTGAGGATATGCTCTTCGACCGTATGCTTGGTTGCCATGTTATAAATATGCACATCGTTTTGCTGGCCGAGGCGATGGATACGGCCGATGCGTTGCTCCAGCCTCATTGGATTCCACGGCAGGTCATAGTTAATCATGTAATTACAAAATTGCAGGTTGATTCCTTCTCCGCCGGCTTCTGTTGCGATGAGCACCTGCGCGTGATTTTGAAACAGCTCCTTCATCCAGTCCTTTTTGCCTCGCTTGAAACCGCCGCGAAACGGCACAGAAGAAATGCCGTGCTGTTTCAAAAACCATTGCAGATACATTTGAGAAGCGCGATATTCTGTGAAAATCACTACTTTATCATTGATGTCTTTAATGATTTCAAGCGCTCGATTTGCTTTTGAGTTGGACGGGATGCTGTTAATATGCTCCATGAGCACACCAATATAAGGGTCTATTGCATAATCCGGATTTTCCGCTTTTCGTTTTTCAACGAATTTCTTTAATGAGAAATATACAGCTTCCCTGCTGCTGCAGGCTTCTCGCTTTAATGTCAGCGAGGAGAACGCCGAGGTAAAAGCGTTTGCAGATTTCCAATTAGAAATTGCATCATACAGCGCGCGTTCTTCGTCATTAAAGTCGACAAATTCGGTATGGACGTGCCGTTTCGGCCATTCGATTCCTGTATCATTGCGGCGATTGCGCACCATCACTTTATTGATCAGCTCCTTTAGATGCTGATCTGTTTCAAGCGTTCGGTTTTTAGAGGCGTAGTACTCCTCGAAGTTTGATTGATTGCCAAGATGCCCTGGTTTTAATAGCGATACGAGATTAAAGATTTCATCAATTCTGTTTTGAATCGGCGTTGCCGTCAGCAATAGACAGAATCTTTTTTTTAGTAGTTGGGCAAACTCGTAGTTTTTTGTTTTATTATTTTTTAGCTTATGCGCTTCATCAATAATAATAAGGTCGTATTCGAGGTTCAAAACGATGTCGCGGTGCGGTGCACGTTTTGCCGTATCAATGGACGAAACGATTACATCAGCTTGTTCCCATGAATAGCTTTTTTTCTGCGCGACCGCCGGGATATAAAATTTTGTGTTGAGCTCGTACGTCCACTGTGAAACGAGGGAAGCAGGAACGAGAATGAGCACCTTTTTGACAAGTCCGCGAATCATATATTCTTTTAAAATGAGTCCAGCTTCAATCGTTTTTCCCAATCCTACTTCATCGGCAAGAACCGCCTTTCCGTTCATATCTTCCAATACGGTGCGCGCAACCTCCAGCTGGTGAGGAAGGGGCGTTAAATGCGGCAGAAATTTTGGCGCCTGCAGCCCTTCAAAGGAAGGGATGAGGAGCTGCTTTTCAGTTTCATATGCAAGATTGTATAGTTCCCAGTTTGTCCAAGGACCATCTTCTGTCACACGCTGTAAAAAATCTTCGTGCCACGAGCGGTCTGTCGTAATGTCAACGTTCATTCGCTCTCACCCTCTGTAAATTCGGAATTATTTTTTTTGTTAGAATATTGATGAAATAGAATGAAAAATGTTAGGATAATGTTGTGTAAAGAGTATGGAATCTTTCGTATTTTATCCGGAAATGCTGATTTTTATTTACGCTTTCACAAAAAAATATAACAGGATTCCGTATATCTAACATTTTTGGCACCAAAATGTTTAGCTGTTTGCAAGTTTGTTATAGGCAGCGCAAGGAGGAGAAAAGCATGATGACGTTACACCGTACACCGCTATTCGATGTGTACGCCAAATACGGAGCGAAAACAATCGACTTTGGCGGCTGGGATTTACCTGTTCAATTCTCAAGCATTAAAGAAGAACACGAAGCCGTTCGCACGGCAGCGGGGCTTTTTGATGTCTCTCATATGGGAGAAATAGAAGTAAAGGGAACTGATAGTCTTGCCTACTTACAGCGGATGCTGACAAACGATATCGCGCTGTTAAAAGACGGAGGCGCGCAATACACGGCAATGTGCTATGAAAACGGCGGCACTGTAGACGATTTATTAGTTTATAAGAAAGCGGACAATGACTATTTGCTTGTTGTAAATGCTGCTAATATTCAAAAAGACTATGAATGGCTTGCGTCCCATACAGAAGGAGACGTAACAGTAACGAATGTTTCTGATAAAATCGCGCAGCTGGCGCTTCAAGGACCGAACGCGGAAGCGATTTTGCAAAAGCTGACAAATGAAGATCTGAAAGAAATAAAGTTTTTCAAGTTTAAAGATAATGTAGAGTTTGATGGAATGAAAGCGCTTATATCCCGTACAGGATACACGGGCGAAGACGGATTTGAAATCTACTGTAAGAGTGAAAATGCCGCTGTACTTTGGGATAAGCTTCTCGAGGCAGGAAAAGAAGACGGTTTGAAGCCATGCGGCCTTGGTGCACGCGATACGCTCCGCTTTGAAGCGACGCTCGCTCTGTACGGACAAGAGCTGACAAAGGATATCACACCGATTGAAGCAGGTATCGGCTTTGCGGTAAGAACGAATAAAGAATCTGATTTCTTTGGAAAAGAAGTGCTGAAAGAACAAAAAGAAAACGGTGCGCCGCGCAAACTTGTAGGCATTGAAATGATTGAACGCGGTATACCGAGAAGTCACTATGAGGTATTTGTCGGTAAAGAAAAAATCGGAGAAGTAACGAGCGGTACACAATCACCAACGTTAAAGAAAAATATAGGCTTGGCGCTTTTGGATGTGAAATATACAGCATTAGACACGGAAGTGGAAGTGCTGATCCGCGGCAAACGTGTAAAGGCAATCATTGTTCCAACACCATTTTATAAGCGTTCTAAGTAGGAGGGGTAATCTAATGTTGCATCGTTATCTTCCAATTACAGAAGAAGACAAAAAAGAAATGCTCGGCGCCATCGGCGTTGAGACTGTTCAAGATCTTTTCAGCGATATTCCAAAAAGCGTCCAATTTAAAGGGGATTTAAAAATCAAGACTGCAAAATCCGAGCCTGAACTTATGAAGGAGCTTTCGCAGCTTGCGGCGAAAAATGCGAATCTAAAGGATTATACTTCTTTCCTTGGAGCAGGCGTGTATGATCATTACATTCCGGTTATTGTAGATCACGTCATTTCCCGCTCAGAATTTTATACGGCATATACACCGTATCAGCCGGAAATTTCACAGGGCGAATTGCAAGCCATTTTTGAATTCCAGACGATGATTTGCGAGTTAACAGGCATGGATGTTGCAAATTCCTCCATGTATGACGGCGGTACAGCTCTTGCAGAAGCAGCGATGCTTGCGGCAGGACATACGAAGCAAAAGAAAATTCTCGTATCTAAAACGGTTCATCCGGAAACGAGAGAGGTTTTAAAAACATATGCAAAAGGACAAAACCTGGAAGTGATCGAAATTGCATATAAAGACGGCGTGACAGATGCAGAAGCGCTGCAAAACGAAATGAATGAACAAGTGGCATGCGTAGTGGTGCAATATCCGAACTTCTTCGGGCAAGTAGAAAAATTGGCAGAGCTTGAAGTAATCGCCCATCAGCATAAAGGATTGTTTATCGTTTCTTCTAACCCGATTGCACTTGGAGCATTGACGCCTCCAGGCAAATTTGGAGCCGACATTGTAGTAGGAGATGCACAGCCTTTTGGAATTCCTGCACAATTCGGCGGACCGCATTGCGGCTTCTTCTCTACAACGAAAGCATTTATGCGCAAAATCCCAGGCCGCTTAGTGGGACAGACGAAGGATTCTGAAGGACGCCGTGGCTTTGTGCTTACGCTGCAAGCGCGCGAGCAGCATATCCGCCGCGACAAAGCGACATCTAACATTTGTTCCAACCAAGCGCTAAATGCATTGGCTGCTTCTGTAGCGATGACTGCCCTTGGTAAACAAGGCGTGAAGGAAATGGCAATCCAAAACATTTCCAAAGCACAGTATGCGAAAAAGCAATTTGAGCAAAATGGCTTTACCGCAGCGTTCAATGGCCCTTGCTTTAATGAATTTGTTATTGATTGCAAGCGTCCTGTAAAAGAAATAAACGCTGCTCTTGTACAAAAGCACATCATTGGCGGATATGACCTTGGCAAGGATTATGCAGAACTCTCAAATCATATGCTGCTCGCCGTAACGGAACTCCGTACAAAAGAGGAAATTGACACATTTGTGAAGGAAATGGGGAATATCCGATGATGAACCAAGATCAGTCGCTCATTTTTGAAGTCAGCAAAACGGGGCGTGTAGGATATAGTTTGCCGGTGCTTGATGTAGAAGAAGCTGTACTGGAAAGTATTTTTGACAGCGAATATATTCGCCAAGAAGCGCCAGAGCTTCCGGAAGTATCAGAATTGGACATTATGCGCCATTATACAGCGCTATCGAGACGCAACCATGGTGTAGACTCCGGCTTCTATCCGCTCGGATCTTGCACGATGAAATATAACCCGAAAATCAATGAAAATGTAGCACGCTTCCCTGGTTTTTCTTACATTCATCCGCTCCAAGACGAAAGCACTGTACAGGGAGCTATGGAGCTGATGTATGATTTACAAGAGCATTTAAAGGAAATTACAGGCATGGATGAGGTTACATTGCAGCCGGCAGCTGGTGCTCACGGCGAGTGGACAGGCCTGATGCTGATTCGTGCGTATCATGAAGCTAACAATGATCTCAAGAGAACAAAGGTTATCGTTCCCGATTCTGCGCACGGTACAAACCCGGCATCTGCCACAGTAGCCGGATTTGAAACGATTACTGTAAAATCTGATGAAACAGGGCTTGTAGATTTAGAGGATTTAAAACGCGTAGTCGGCGAAGATACAGCGGCGCTTATGCTTACAAATCCGAACACGCTTGGTTTATTTGAGGAACATATTTTAGAAATGGCGCAAGTCGTTCATGAAGCAGGCGGCAAGCTGTATTATGACGGAGCGAACTTGAACGCTGTATTAAGCAAAGCGCGTCCCGGAGATATGGGATTTGACGTTGTTCATTTAAATCTTCATAAAACATTTACTGGTCCGCATGGCGGCGGCGGCCCGGGGTCTGGTCCTGTCGGTGTGAAGGCAGATTTAATTCCGTTCCTGCCAAAGCCGATATTGGAGAAAACAGAAGAAGGATACCGCTTTAACTGCGACCGTCCGCAGGCAATCGGGCGCGTAAAGCCTTACTACGGAAACTTTGGCATTAATGTTCGCGCGTACACATACATCCGCTCTATGGGTCCGGACGGATTGAAGAGAGTAACAGAAGATGCAGTGCTAAATGCAAACTATATGATGAGAAGATTGGCTCCTTATTATGATCTTCCGTTTGATAAGCATTGCAAGCATGAATTCGTATTGTCAGGAAGACGTCAGAAGAAGCTTGGCGTACGTACGCTTGATATCGCAAAGCGCCTATTGGACTTCGGTTATCACCCGCCTACAATTTACTTCCCGTTAAACGTGGAAGAATGTATCATGATTGAACCGACAGAAACAGAATCCAAAGAAACGCTCGATGCATTTATTGACGTAATGATTCAAATCGCAAAAGAGGCGGAAGAAAATCCGGAAATCGTACAGGAAGCTCCGCATTCAACAGTAATTAAACGCTTAGATGAAACAACTGCAGCACGCAAGCCGATTTTAAGATACGAGAAGTAAGGTTCAACTAACATCAGCGAGCTGCGTGCGTTCCCTTCTTTGGAATACAAGAGGAATTACGGACGCTTAGAGCGGGAAGAAGAAAGTCGCCTTCATGAGAAAAGGGCGGCTTTTCTTTTGTTACATTTCGTTTACGTTTTTGTAAAAAAATACCATAAATCCAAGCTGGACGCAGAATAAAGGGTTTTAAGTCAGTTTGATAAATTCGATAAATTTTGTTAGAATTTTAATGAAATTAAAAGCTTTTATATACATAAAAAAGAAATACGCTTCTGTAGCCTTTATTATTCATGTGAACAAATGAACAAAAAGGAGAGGAAGGAGTAATGTATAAACGATATAGGATGATTTATTACTTAGAAAATGGGAGCGCCATTCAAGATATTAAGGAGTTTTACTATCGCGATAGGGAAAAAATGCTTGAGCGTGTTGTAGAGTCTGTTATGAACAAAAAGAATATTACAGCTATCGACAGTGCAGGTTCTATTATTTCTATCGGTTGTAATGACATTGTTAAGGTAGAGGTAAGCCACATAAATTAGTCTGTATATAACGAAAAACTTGAGGCATAGAGCAAGTTTCGTTACAATAAATATTTAAATGTTGAGTGCAAAAAAGAAAGGGGAGCAAGATGAACCAAAGGATAAGCTTTTATATGTTTGTAGCAGCTTTTGCTCTTGTAGCCTTATTGACTGCCTACCTTATTGTTGATAACAATTGGTACGGTTCCGTTAATCCATTTGTACTTGTATTCATGTACATCGGATTAGCTATCGTCAGCTTTGGCATGAGAGAAGAGATGCTGAATCGTTTTGAGAAGTAATACATAAAAAGAGCTAAACTCCGGTTTAGCTCTTTTTTAATGAAATGCGTCAAGTTCAATATGCTGATACGATTTTGTGTTGTCCCCCTTATTAGAGGGATATTTATGAAGATGAACAGCTAAGCTTATGACGAACACCATGATAAGAAACAGGAAGAAGAAGCGTAAAATTTGCTTAGGAAAAGTTGTTATCATAACCTCACTCCTTTTTGTTCGTATAAGATTATCATTTGTTAAGATACATACTTTATGAATTATTGTGTTAATTTTAATCCGACAGCCCCAACTACGATAAAGCTTAAATACATGAGGCGGCGCCAATATGCAGATTCTTTAAAAATAAATATGCCGAGCAAGGAGCTTCCGCCCGTGCCGATTCCTGTCCAAATGGCATAAGCTGTACCCATAGGCAGAACTTCCATCGCTTTTGATAAAAAGAAGAAGCTCATGGCAAAGCTTGCGGCAAGCAGAAACTTCGGCAAAATTCCTTTTCGCTCACTGGCAAACTTCATGCATATTACACCGAGTACCTCGCCAACTCCTGCGATAAGAAGATATAACCATTCCATTTTAATCTACCTCCGCTTTCCTTTCTGTTTCACCTGTTACACGTTTTAACCCGACGACTCCTGCAAACAATAATGCAATAAACAACATTTTAATAAGAGAAAACGGTTCTCCTAAAAATAGAGTTTCAACCATTACAATTCCTGCCGTGCCAATCCCGGTAAATACAGCATATACGGTACCGACCGGCAGCTTTTTATAGGATTTAAACAGCAGCCAAAAGCTGAGCAGCATAGCTGCCGCTACGCCAATCCAAGCGATAGGTCCTTCAGCATGTTTAAGTCCCAGTACCCAAACAATCTCAATTAAACCGGAAAATATTACATATAGCCATTCCATTTTATATCCCCTTCCTATCGTTCGTTAGGCAAGCGATGTAAGAAAGACGTATTGCCTTGACAATACGTCAACCTTGCAGCCCACGCTGAAAAACCTTCCATGAGGATTGAAATCGTTTTTTAAAGTTTGCTGAACCCGCATACATAAGTTCAATCATCAATCCGTCAAATAAACATAAGTAAGCGTCAAGCGCTTCTTCTGCTTCAACATGAAGCACATTTGCAGCCTTTGCTTCTTGAAAGATGGGACGCAGCATAGTGCCCATTGAATCAATGTATTCATTTGCTTTTGCAACAACAGTAGCTCTTAGCTCATCGGGCGGGAAAAAAGAAGAGCGAAGCCAAAACATAGCTTCTGCGCTTTCATGGAATCTTTCACCGTAGCTTTTGAGAAGAGCATAAAGTAAAGAAAAGCATGATTCATAAGGCTGCGATATATATGCATGCAAAAATGCCAAATCCTTTTGCAGAGTTTCTTCGAGACAAATAAGGTATAACTCTTCCTTGCCTTTAAAGTGAGCATAAATTGACGGCTTCTTAATGCCGACATCTTGTGCGATATCAGCAAGGGAAGTCCCCTTATAGCCATAGCGGGCAAAGCGGGAAAGAGCAGCTGCTTTAATACGATTTGCTGTCATATTTCATCTCCTACCTATCGTTCGTTAGTTTTAACTGTAATAAAATTTACATAAAAAGTCAAGGAAGGATTGCCTTCATAAGCAGAGAAGTAGTAAAGAGGAGGGATGGTAATGATTTTAATGAAATTTCCCATACTCGAAACAAGCCGTTTTCGTTTGCGCGAAGTAACGTTTGAAGATACAGCGCATGTCTTTCATTATTTTTCTGATGAAGAGGTAGTACAATACTATGGATTAGAGCCGTTCATTCGAAGCGAACAAGCCAATGAATTTATTACGCAAGTTCAAAACGGATTTAAAAATGGAACGACAATCCGTTGGGCAATTGCGAAGAAAGAAAACGATGAAATGCTGGGAACAATAGGCTTTCATAATTGGAGCAAGATGCATCATCGTGCAGAAATCGGTTATGAATTAAAGAAGGAAGAATGGCGGAAAGGAATTATGACGGAGGTATTGGAGACGGTGCTGCCGTTTGCGTTTGAGCAGCTGGGGTTAAATCGAATTGGCGCTACCGTACGTAAAGAAAATAGAGGATCGCGCGAGCTTCTGCACAAGTTTGGTTTTACAGAGGAGGGAAATTTGCAGGAGTATCAATATTATTTAGGGAAGTATTATGATTTGCTTATGTACGGCCTTGTGAGTAAGGAGTATCCGCAAAGGAAAGCGGTGTGGAAATATAACGGAACGCCTTATCAAATCGGAAAAACATATAAAATTGCCGCGGAACTGCAGCCTATTGAGATGAATGATGAAAAGATAGAAAAAACGCCGTTTCAAGATACATTATTGTTCTCTGGAAAAAAAGAAGAAACAGTTGCTTCTGTTAAAGTGGAAGGAAAGAACGGCATGTATACAGTCTCTGGAAGCGCCGCATCCGGCATGAAGGATGCTTATTACACAGTAGAAGACGGCCATACGGTTTTAGTAGACAAAACGCCTTTTTCTATTCAAAAGCCATGGCAGGTTCAAATTAATATTCCAAAAGAAAAGCTTCAGAAGAACGGGGTGCTTATGATGATTGTGGATATGAAGGACGCAAGCGGGCATACGGTGCAGAAGGAATATGTACTCCAACAATTTCATTAAACAGGAAGCGACGCCCGCTTCCTGTTTTTTGCTGTCAAAAGCTGTTTAATGCTGTGAGATAAAAGAGGATTTTTCTCAAAGGTGTGGTCTTGGAAAAGAGCGAATAAGTTAAGCAGAAGTTTCTGTTTCTTATAAAACAGGAAAAGGGGCGGAATGTTTATGAGGGGACGAATGCTTTTAGTTATATGCTGTACAGTCGGCCTAGCTGGAGCATGCACTTCCAAGTCTGTCATGCTCAATGAAAAACAGCTTGTGGCAAGCGTGGGTTCAAATCAAAATGTAATGTATGAGCCGGTATCCTTAGAAACAGCGAGAGGAATTCTTCCATTTTCGTTTCAAACACCGTCTTTTCTTCCTTACACACCAAAAAGCGCTACCGCGGCAACCATCCGTAAATTTGGAGATGCAAAAAAACAAAATTTGATTGTAAATGTAAAATACCTAAAGGAAACGGGGAAACAGGACGGCTATATAGAGTTAACGGTTGCGAATTTCAGCTACAATATGGATTTAATAAAGAAATATAAGCTCTTTGACGAAGATGTCTCATTAGCGAATGGTATAAAAGCTTACTTTAAGTTTGAGCAGACCAAATCGCAGCCGCTGCTATCTTTAACATGGAATGTGAAAGAGATAGATTATCAGCTATTGTATCGATGCAAAGAAGGGGCAGATACAGAAGCAGCCAAGTCTGAACTGCTGCAAGTTGCAAATCAAATGAAAAAAGCATAAGAACGTATGGAAGTTGGGTATATGTCTAGCTCCACCGGCTAGGCGCTGCCGCCTAAGAACCTCCGCCGCAAAAAAGCAAAAAGCGCTTTTTAGGGCGGAGGTTCTTAGGCTCTGCGCCTGAACGAGCCGGTTCCGCTTTTCTTTGTTATTTTGCTTTTATTTTGCCTGTCCACGTTTTAAAGCCGCCTTGCAGCTGGTAGAGCTCTTTATAGCCTTTTTTCTTCAAAAATTGACCGGCGCGGCCTGTACGCAAACCGTTTTGACAATAGAAATAAACTGGCTGATCCGGGCGGATTTCCTTATAGCGCATACGAATTTGAGATAATGGAATGTTTCTTGCGCCTAAAATATGACCGGCTTTATATTCATCCGGCTCGCGAATATCGATAAGCTGTGCTTTACGATATCCTGCACGAAACTCTTCTTCATTCAAGTTTTTGACAAGCTTGCGTTGATAAAAGTACATAACCACAGAGTACGTGATGAACGCAACGAGAATTCCAAGGAAGATAAATAAGTTAGCTGACACGATTGCATCGACCCCTTTTTCTAATCTATCATCAATATTATAATGTCCTTGTCTATTTATGCAACAACAAGGGTGAAATTTCATATCTTTTCACAATTTTTGTCGAATTTGTTAAACTAGGACATGTATACAATTGACCGAATCGATTCTAAGCGCTTGTTTCCGCTTCCTTTACAAGAAGGGAATACTACTTAGAGCGAGACAAAAATATTGGCATGAGGTGCAAAAGGATGGAAAAAGAAAAATGGTGTTATATCAATTCAGGAAAGCGCTCAGCTGCTTATAATATGGCTTTGGATGAATGTTTATTGAATTGGCAAAGCGAAAAAAGCATGCCCCCGACAATCCGCTTTTACGAGTGGGCAGTTCCCACTTTATCCATTGGTTACTTTCAGCGGGCAGAAAAGGAAATTAACATGGAGGAAGTTAAAAAGCGCGGATTTGAATTTGTGCGCCGGCCGACTGGAGGGCGCAGTGTTCTGCATGATAGTGAGCTTACATATAGCGTGATTGTGTCAGAGGATCATCCTGAGATGCCTAAAACGGTTACAGAAGCATATCGTATAATTTCTCAAGGTATCTTGGAAGGGTTTCAATCGCTTGGTCTAGAGGCTTACTTCGCTGTCCCAAAAACACAGCAGGAGCGTGATGACCTGAAAAATCCACGCTCCTCTGTTTGCTTTGACGCGCCGTCTTGGTATGAAATTGTAGTAGAAGGCCGGAAAATTGCCGGAAGTGCGCAAACACGTCAAAAAGGTGTGATTCTACAGCACGGTTCTATTCCGCTCGACATTGATTTGGACACGTTATATGATTTGTTCTTGTTCCCGAACGATCGAATGAAGGAGCGAATGAAGAGCATGTTTTCTTCCAAGGCTGTTGCCATCAATGAGCTGACAGACAGAACATTTACAATCCAGCAGTTAATCGATGCCTTTAAGGTCGGCTTTGAAAAAGGATTAAACATTGAATTGATTCCGTATGAATTAACAGAAGCACAGAAGGAAGCTGTGGAAAAGCTCGCTCAAGAAAAATATGAGAGTGTTGATTGGAACTATAAAAAATAAGAGACGGCTTCAGCCGTCTCTTATTTTTTAGCACGCCAATGCTCTCCCTTCTATTCGCAGTATGCAACCACTTGTGCATAGTAAAACACAGGGGAGCTACTATACTATGCAGACGCTCTACACCTTAAAAAGGATCGCGCGTTTTTTTATACAAGATTCAATATTTTCTCGAGATTGATTCCTTTTGTTTTAAGTACCCGCAGCTGATTCACGGCACCAATAATGTCAGCATCTAAGGAGATTTTCACACCTTGTGTCTGAAGCTCTTCTTTTAATTCTTCAATTGAGTCATCCACATCCATTCCCAGCTCATAATCCTGACATACGCCAATGGCTTTTGCCACAAGGCGGCCGTATTGTTCTTGCAGCTGAGAAGTTTGTTGAACTTTAGCGGCAGGTTTGGGAATTTCTGCAGCAGGACGAGCTTGTACTCGTTCTGTATGGATAGGGGTAATAGGAGCCGGCTTCTCTTCGGCTTTTACTTGTTTAACGGGTTTAGGTTCTTCTGCAATCAATTTCTTTACTGGAGGCTCTGGCAATTCTTCTTTCTTTGGCACGGCTGTATGTACAAGTGCCAATGTATCCTCTTCTGTCTCTGATTCCTCGTCTCCCTGTTTATCCTTGCTCCACATAACCCGTTCAATCTCTAAAGTAAGATTGTTTTTCTTCATTTCAATGAGAATGGCTTTGCCTACTTCTGCTTTCCCGGAAAAATCCACGATTTTATAAATTACGCTTTGATTCCAGTCCGCATTTCCGCTTAGAAACAATTCTTCATTCGATTTTGGATTAAGACCCTCTATTTTAATCTCTTTATTTACACCGTTATTGCTGTATACCATTATTAATGATGCTGTTACATCCTTATCTGCCAGCATCAGTTCCCGAACCATTTTTCCGGTTCGCACTTCTGTTTTCTTCTTCAATGACATTGATTTTCCCCTCTCATCGTTTTATACATCGTCCATTTATATATACTCACGAAAAAATATCATACCGAGAAGAAAAGAGGTGAGTCAACTATTTCCTTTTCTATTTTTCTTTTTTTTCAGCAGTTTATGTCTTTTTTAAAATTTGGAAATGTACAAAACATTACATAGATTTCGTATAAACGGCACGTACGGATGGCAATGATACGTCTGCTTCATGCAGTTTTTTTGCCAATAAAAATTTTGTTTCTTGCGCTGCTTTTAAATAATGGACATCATGTACAGTCCCTACAATAGAAAACTTGAATCCGAACGGCGAAGCGTCCAGCGAGGATAAGCCCCAATAGTGATACGGTTCCACAATTTCGCCGTGAGGATGACGCAAAAAGTATTCAATATGCAACTCGTTTAATTCCTCACAGAGCTCTTCCAACAACACTTTTATGCGTGTAGGGTTTTCTTGGAAGTCCACGATAACACTTTCGAAAATACGGCGATGATGGACGTTGCCGTTTATGATCTTTCTTACTTCACCGTTAGAGACGGTCATCAGTTTTCCATCCGTAAGCCGTATGCTTACAACACGAAATCCTAAATCTTCTACAGTGCCGGCCTGCTCATTGTTAATCGAAACGAAGTCTCCTTTTTTTAGCTGTCCTTCAAACAAGAAAAAAAATCCATACAAAAAATCTTTAATGGCGGATTGAGCTCCAAATCCTACGATAATACCGATTACACCGCCGGCAACAAGAATTTGTTTTAAGTCAATAAAACGATTAATTGCCACCAACAGAACAATCATGAGCGTAGCATAGCGCGATGTGTTTTTTACAACAGTTTCAATCGTTTGTTCTTTTTTCTCTTCAATAAAGCTCGTACGCTTAAAGAATTGGTGTAAAAAATAACGAATGAGAGCGAATCCGAAATACGAAATAAGAAATGCAGTTACAACGGAAAGAATGTATGTTTTTACTTCGCTCAGTTTTAAGGAAACAATGGTTTCCAGCACGTATAATTCCCCCCCTTTAGATTATCTTCCCCAATCATATAGCATTACAAAGAAAAAAGTGATTGGCAAGAGTTTTTTTACTGTATTAATTCTAGATATGTAATTAAAAACTTCGAGCCGGGAACGTCTCCATTTGAAGATCGGATTGAAGCGGCAAAGCTTGAGCAAACCATCCGTTCGTATATCAACGAGTACTTTCCAAATGCGCATATTCAATACTTTACGTAAACGGCTTCCTCCTCCCTTGTCACAGTGCTCTTTCTGTTGTATGATTTTATTGATTGCTTAGCGCCGGAAGTGACAAAGAAAACAATTGGATGGAGGAAACCAATGCCTACTCCTAGTATGGAAGATTATATAGAACAAATTTATTTATTGATTGAAGAGAAAGGATACGCACGTGTATCAGACATTGCAGAAGCACTGAATGTACATCCTTCTTCTGTGACAAAAATGGTGCAAAAGCTTGATAAAGATGAGTATTTGATTTATGAAAAATACAGAGGGCTTGTTTTAACAGCCAAAGGAAAAAAGATTGGAAAACGTCTTGTATACCGTCATGAGCTGCTGGAACAATTCATGCGCATCATCGGTGTGGATGAAAGTAAGATTTATGGCGATGTAGAAGGAATCGAGCATCATTTAAGCTGGGAAGCCATTGATCGCATTGGCGACCTTGTACAATATTTCGAAGAAGACGGCGGACGAGTAGAGCTCCTCCGAACTATCCAAAAAACAAATGAGGATCAAAATCAATAAAAAAGAAAGCTGAACTGTAGTCAGCTTTCTTTTTTTTGAATACGTAAAAGAAGTGTGTAAATTCTGATTATTTAGATATATAATAGGGATGACGCCTGTAAAGAAAGGATGAGGAGGATGATTTCAAACGAGAGCCGAAAATGTCTTGGAGGAAATCCGTTTGTACTGGAAGGGGAAAAGATTGAATTAAAGCAGGAGCATAAAGAAGAAATTTGGGCATACCGTTCACAAGATGCTTCTAAGCCAATCGTGCTGCTGCCGGAAAAAACTGTATTATCCGGAAATCCATACGCTGTATAAAAGAAAGACCACGCTAAAATGAAGCGCGGTCTTTCTTTTTGCCTTTTTTGCCTTCAATAACAGTTAGGTGGGATTGCTTTCGTTTTTTCTTGAATAAAGATGACCTGCCTTTTTTGCCTTTTGCATCCTGCAAATGTTTTTTATTGCTTAGGGGTGTAACATTCGGCTTTGCATATTTTCGTTTCGACTGTTTTGCGGCGCGATTGTAAGAAGCTCGCGTATTTGATCCGCCGGACCTTGTAAATAGCTTGTAAAGCAAATAAAATGCACCTAAAACAATTCCAATCGTTAAAATGTTTTGCAGCACTCCCGCAGGGTCTTGGACTGCAGATGTTACAAGTTGAAATACCGCCAGCCCCACGACGAGGAGGAAAAGAACCAAAGTAAACGAACGGCCGCTCACGGCACACACCTCCTAAAAGCATTTGTTTAATCTTAGTTAAAGCAGGATGAAAGGATGACAATCTATGATTGCTTTTGTTCTAAACGAAGCAGCTCATTAAAGGATGCAATTGCCACTTCTACTTGATTATCGTTCGGCTCTTTTGTGGTAAGAAGCTGCAGCCATAATCCTGGATATCCGAGAAAGCGCAAAATAGGAAGATGGCGGAGCGCATTTGTAAATTGCAGTACTTCAAATGAAATACCGAGCACAACCGGAATTAATGCAAGCCGGTTGACAAGACGAAACCATAACGGCTCTGTCGGCACTAATAAATAAATGAACATGCCTATAATGACAGTAAATAAAATAAAGCTGCTGCCGCATCGGTAATGAAGACGTGTTTGGCTTTGCACATTTTCAATTGTAAGCGGGAGATTGTTTTCATAGGCATTGATTACCTTATGCTCCGCACCGTGGTATTGAAAAACCCTTTTAATGATAGGGGCCAGCGATACGAAGTAAATATAGCTCAGAAGCAAAATGAGCTTAATGACGCTCTCTACTATAACCTGTGCTATATGAGAAGGAAACATAGGTTTGGTTAATGCTGCCAGCAAAGCTGGTGCAGCTGTGAAAATGACTTTTCCGAAAATGAAGGAGAGGACACCTACAACTGCTACACCGAGCATCATAGTCAGCTTTGATTGCTCTTCTTTTTTCTTAATTAATGCTTCGTCATCGCTTGGGTCTATACCAAAGCGTTCTGATGAAAAGTTTAAATGCTTTGCGCCATTTGCGCTTGCATATACAATAGCGGCAATGCCGCGCAGAAAAGGAATCTTTTTTAAGATGTTCAGCGCTTGATTGCTTGTTCGCGGCAATCGATAAAATTCGATTGATCGATCTTTCCTGCGAATTGCTGTAACAGTATATTCTCTGCCGCCGAACATAACTCCTTCTACAACTGCTTGACCGCCGTATATTTGTTTTGTCTCCTCTGTCATGTAAACACCAACCTGTATTCTTTTTCTACATTGTAGCGGTAAAACTTGCTTTATGACAAGCGAAACCGCAAGGCTGGCGTCTGCTTCCTTAATTCCTATATAGCCAAATTCACTCCTTTTTAAACACAGATGGACATGATTTCACGAGGCCCGGGACATACTAACAGCGGAGGTGTAAAGATTGGAAAAGAATCAAAACAAGAAACAGCCGCAAGCTTTTATGAAAAAAGCGGCGCAGATTGGCCTATTTGGCGGTTTATTTTGGGGTGCAGTTTGGTATTTTTTACATATTTTTTCCTTTTCAAATGTTGGGCCAAATTATTTTCTCATGCCATTTGCACTAGGAGATTGGAAAAAAGATGTATGGGGAAATGTGTCCGGTATTGCAGTAATGGGTATCCTATCTATTGTAATAGCAATGCTGTACGGGGCGCTCTTTAAAAAGTTTCAAGGTGTAATTCCTGGTATTATATATGGGCTTTTTTGGTGGGCTGTTTTATTTTTGGGAATTGGCTCCCTTTCTCCTGTCCTCAAAAACGCTTTGGAGTTTCAAAAAGAAACTCTTATTACAACTATTTGTATTTTTATCCTATATGGAGTATTCATCGCTTATTCCGTTTCGTTTGAAGCCAGTGAAGAAAAATTGACAGGAACGGCTAAAGAGACAAACTATTCAAATAAGTAGGGAGTATGATAGAATGTTCTACGAACATTCTTTTTTAATAAGGGGTTAGTACATATGAAAAAAATTCTTCTCATAAATGGACCGAATTTAAATCGTCTCGGCGTGCGTGAAGTAGGTGTATACGGTACAGGAACACTTCAGTCTTTAGAAGAGGAATTGTGCCGTTTTGCGCATGATTTGGGGGCTGAACTCGATTGCTTTCAATCCAACCATGAAGGCACAATCATTGATAAGCTCCATGAGGCTGATTTATACGAGGGGATTGTCCTGAATCCAGGCGCCTATACGCATTATAGCTATGCAATCCGCGATGCGATTGCAAGCATCTCTGTTCCTGTAATTGAAGTGCATATTTCTAACATTCATAAACGAGAATCGTTCCGCCATGTTTCTGTGACAGCACCGGTTACAGCGGGACAAATTGTGGGACTCGGATTTTACGGTTATAAGCTGGCACTTTTAGCGCTCACAAAAGGGGAGGCGTAAAGCATGAATAAACTTGTAAAATTAAGAGAAACATTTGAAACGGCAGGCATTGATGGATTACTTATTACGAGCGGCTACAATCGTACATATATGACAAATTTTACGGGGACTGCCGGTGTTGTGCTCATTTCCAAGGATAAGGCTGTTTTCATTACAGACTTCCGCTATGTAGAGCAAGCCCAAAAGCAAGCGGTTGGTTATGAAATCATTCAGCACACTGGTCCGATTGCAGAAGAGGTTGCATCTCAAGTAAAGGCTTTGCATATAGCCAAGCTTGGTTTTGAACAAGATGCTCTTACATACGGTGAGTTTAAAGTATATGAAGAAAAAGTGGAAACGGAATTTGTTCCGACTTCCGGCTTAGTTGAAAAGTTACGCTTGATTAAGACGGACTCTGAGATTAAGATATTAAAGGATGCTGCGCAAATTGCAGACGCGGCCTTTACACACATTCTATCGTTCATTCGCCCTGGAATTTCAGAGCTTGATGTGTCAAATGAACTGGAATTCTTCATGAGAAGACAAGGTGCTGCTTCTTCTTCGTTTGACATTATCGTGGCTTCGGGCCATCGTTCAGCATTGCCTCACGGTGTGGCGTCTGAAAAATTGATAGAAAAGGGAGATTTTGTTACATTAGATTTCGGTGCTTATTACAAGGGATATTGTTCCGATATTACTCGTACACTAGCGGTAGGAGAGCCTTCTCCTGAGCTGAAGAACATTTATGACATCGTACTCGAGGCGCAATTGCGCGGCGTGAACGGCATTAAAGCAGGAATGACAGGGCGCGAAGCAGATGCTTTAACGCGCGATTACATATCTGAAAAGGGCTATGGCCAATATTTCGGTCATTCTACCGGGCATGGAATCGGCTTGGAGATTCATGAAGGACCTGGTCTTTCCATGCGTTCTGATGTTGTGCTGGAGCCGGGAATGGTTGTAACAGTAGAGCCTGGCATCTATGTTCCGAACTTAGGTGGCGTTCGTATTGAAGATGATATCCTTGTAACGAAGGATGGCAACGAAATTTTAACGCATTCCCAAAAAGAACTCATCATTTTATAATACAGGAGGATTTTTTGCATGATTTCAGTAAACGATTTTCGTACAGGTTTAACAATTGAAACTGACGGCGGACTTTGGCAAGTTATCGAATTCCAGCACGTAAAACCAGGTAAAGGTGCTGCATTCGTTCGCTCTAAGCTTCGTAACCTTCGTACAGGATCTATCCAAGAAAAAACATTCCGCGCAGGCGAGAAAGTAGAAAAAGCGCATATCGAAAACCGCCGTATGCAGTACTTGTATGTAATGGGTGATGCGCATGTGTTCATGGATAACGAAAGCTATGAGCAACTGGAACTTCCAGCTAAGCAAATCGAGCGCGAATTAAAGTTCTTGAAAGAAAATATGGAAGTATTCATCATGACATTCCAGGGTGAAGTACTTGGCGTAGAGCTTCCAAACTCAGTTGAACTAAAGGTTGCAGAAACAGAGCCGGGCATCAAAGGTGACACTGCTTCTAACGTAACAAAGCCAGCTACAATGGAAACGGGGCTTGTTGTACAAGTGCCTATTTTTATCAACGAAGGCGAAACGCTTATTATCAACACAACAGAAGGAAAATACGTTTCTCGTGCGTAATAGCCTATAAAAAAAGCACCTGCAGTATCCGCAGGTGCTTTTTTTATCATAAATTAGGCGAGAATACCCCATTTCAAGCGTGTGAATGGTGTGTAACGGTAAGTGGGGGAGGTTCATGTGAAATACGGCAAATAAATGAACTGAAAACCTGTACAGAATTCGGCATGAAAGAGAGAGCATAACAGCTCTCTCTTTTCTTTTGCAAAAATCTATTTTCGATTCTGAAACGGACAATCAATGCATATGGTTGTACAAAACGTATTTTTGCAACAGCGGAAGAAGGTGAGACGGTGAAGCAATGGCTGGCGATTATAGAATCGTCCGTGCTGGCAATGGCGCTGCTGCGGCTTATATCCGGGAGCATTGAAGTCACGGCCGCATTATTTATGCTGCATTTCAACGATGCAAAAAAAGCTCTTCTCATTAACGGGATGCTGGCATTCGTCGGTCCGACGGTATTGATTGTAACAATGTCAATCGGGGTATTGAGCGTTGCAAATGAACTTTCTTTCTTGAAGTTGTTTTTTCTTTTTCTGGGAGTAGGGTGCATTTTAATTGCAGTCTTTAAATGATGAGGAGAAGCGTATGAAAGAAGTTATAGAAATTTTGCCAAAAGGAATACAAGCTGTACTTCATTCAGGGGATTTCGAAGAGCTAGAAGAAATCCGCATCCGCATACAGCGGCCGCTGGAGTGCATTGTGCGAGGAACACCGCAGTTCTATCAGTATACGGTTACACATGAGGACGGGGCATATTTGCTCAATAAGCTTAGTCAATTCTCGGTTTATACCATGGAAGAAGAACTGAAAAGAGGCTATGTAACTTTACGGGGAGGACACCGTGTCGGGCTGGCGGGAAAGGTTATTACCGAAAAAGGCACTGTTAAAATCATACGAGATGTAACCTCTTTCAATATTCGTATCGCAAAGCAAAAGATTGGGATTGCAGAGCCTCTGCTTCCGTATTTGTATGAGAAACGCTGGCTTAACACAATAATAATTGGTCCGCCGCAAACAGGGAAAACAACATTGCTTCGTGATTTCGCGAGAATTATGAGTACAGGGCACACGAATATTCCATCCTCAAAGGTCGGTATAGTGGACGAACGTTCCGAAATTGCGGGCTCTGTAAAAGGTGTGCCTCAATACGAGCTGGGAATGCGTGTCGACGTACTGGATGCTTGCCCAAAAGCTGAAGGGATGATGATGCTCATTCGTTCTATGAGTCCGGACATCTTGATTGTAGATGAGGTGGGGCGCGAGGAAGACGGGGAAGCCATTATGGAAGCGGTAAACGCCGGTGTGCAGCTTTTCATCACTGC
Source organism: Ectobacillus panaciterrae DSM 19096 (assembly GCF_000430785.1). GTDB lineage: Bacteria > Bacillota > Bacilli > Bacillales > Bacillaceae_G > Ectobacillus > Ectobacillus panaciterrae. The sequence goes on along the minus strand of NZ_AUMR01000004.1, from coordinate 61,434 downwards.
GCATGGCTATGAATACAAAGACTTGCTTAAAAGGCCCTCACTGCGGCAAATCGCCGAGCTTGGTGTGTTTGAAAGGTGTATTGAGTTATCCCGATTAAAGGGACCTGGAACAGTAGCTAATATTAAAGATGGAACGGGAAGATCCATTCTGCAAAAAGCGAGAGTGAAAAGCTCATGATGAAAATGATCGGCGCGGTACTGATTGTAGCTGCTACGACATGGATCGGCTTTCAGTTTGCTAAAAAAGTAAGTGAACGTCCGAGACAGCTCCGCTTATTAAAAACAGCGCTGCAATCGCTTGAAGCGGAAATTATGTATGGACATACACCCCTAAGCGAAGCGGCAGAGCGTCTTGCGAAACAAATGCCGAAGCCGTTGTCTTGGATGTTTCAGAGCTTTCAAACTCGTCTGCAACGAGGTGATAAAACGGTTCGGGAAGCATGGAATGAGAGCCTGCAAGACATATGGAAGCTAACTGCTTTGAAGCAGACAGAGCAGGAGATTTTGCAGCAATTCGGAGAGACGCTGGGACAGCACGACCGCGACTCCCAGCAAAAGCATATCCGATTATGCATTACGCATTTAGAAAGAGAAGAAGGCGAAGCGAAGGATGCGCAGCTGCGCTATGAAAAAATGATGAAAAGCCTTGGCTTTTTAACAGGCTTACTCATAGTGATTCTACTGGTGTAGGGGGGAACGAAACATGTCCATCGACGTTGGTCTTATTTTTCAAATTGCAGGCATAGGCATTATTTTAGCCTTCATTCATACCGTATTAAAAGAGCTGAAGCGAGAGGATATTGCAAACTGGGTCATTCTCGTCGGGTTTGTCGTCATATTGTTCCATGTAGCGTTTTTAATCAATAATCTGTTTGACAAAATCAAAAGTGTATTTCTCTTTCGGTAAAGGGGGCGGTTCTCATCGAGATTCTTCAAATTGTCGGTCTTGGATTAATCGCTACCTTTTTGGCAGCTGTACTGAATCAGCAGAAATCAAGCATCACCTCTTTGTTTATTGTATTTGTCGGAAGCGTCATGTTTCTTCTTCTTATCGATCAAATTGGCGCCATCCTAGATATGATACAACGCATTGCCAATGAAGCGAACGTGAGCAATGTGTATGTGGAAACGCTGCTGAAAATTATCGGAATCGCCTATATTGCGGAGTTTGGCGCTCAGGTGACAAAGGATGCCGGGCAAGGGGCCATTGCATCCAAGATTGAACTGGCAGGAAAAATTTTAATTCTTGTAATGGCGATTCCAATTTTAACGGTAGTAATCGAAACCATTCTTGGTTTCTTGCCGAAGGGAGGGTGAATGCATGAATCGAAAAATCGGTGTTTCTCTTCTCTTTTTCTTTCTTTTCTTTTTCTCCTTGCCTCTTATGGTACAAGCATCCCCTGCGCAGCAGGAGGTTGTAGAGGGACAGCTGAATCAGCTCGGAGTGGAGGATATTAAAAAATATTGGGACGAGCTTGTCAGTAAGTACGGCGTCTACTTGCCTGAAAGTCAAAAGGGAAGCTTTCTGGAGTTTATAAAGGGAGAAAAACAATTCTCTATTAAAGAGTGCTTTGCCGGTTTCGTAAAGTATTTGTTTCACGAGCTGATTGCAAATGGAAAGCTGTTGGGGACTTTGATTATGCTGACAGTTTTCAGCGCGCTCCTGCAATCGTTGCAATCCGCTTTTGACAAAAGTAACGTAGGAAAAATTGCAGACGCAGTTGTATATATGGTCCTTATGATTTTTGCGCTGAACAGCTTTTATGTTGTTACGACATACGCAAAAGAAACGATTCAAATGATGATTGATTTTATCATGGCGCTATTGCCAATTCTGCTGGCCTTAATTGCTGCAGGGGGAGGAGTTGTATCAGTATCCTTCTTCCACCCCATCATTGTCTTTTTAATGAATACGAGCGGTTTGTTGATGAACTATGTTGTGCTTCCGCTTCTGTTTTTGGCCACAATTTTGAGTATTGTCAGTACGATGAGCGACCAGTATAAGGTAACGAAGCTTGCCAAGCTTCTCCAAAACGTCAGTGTCGGTCTCATCGGTATTTTTCTTACTGTTTTTCTCGGCGTTCTCTCTGTACAAGGAACGGCAACAGCTGTTGCTGATGGCATTGCGGTAAAAACAGCGAAGTTTGTGACGGGGAACTTTATCCCGGTTGTAGGAAGGATGTTTACAGAAGCGACTGACACAGTGCTGAGCGCTTCCGCTTTATTGAAGAATACCGTGGGAATTGCCGGCGTACTTATTTTGCTGCTCATTGTTGCATTTCCGGCGATTAAAATTTTTGTAATCGCCTTTATTTATAAATTTGCTGCTGCGATTTTACAGCCTGTAGGGGGAGGATCTATCATCCAATGCCTTGATATTATCGGAAAAAGCATCATTTACGTTTTTGCCTGCTTAGCAATCGTTTCTCTCATGTTTTTTCTAAGCATCACAATTATCATAGCGGCAGGAAATGTAACGCTTATGATGCGGTAGGAGGTGAACGGGATGCAATTTATTACTGAGTGGGTTCGAAATATTATCGTGTTTCTTCTTCTGGCAACCGTGCTGCATATGCTCCTGCCGAATTCCAAATTGCAAAAGTATGTAAAATTCATCGTAAGTCTTCTTCTCATTGTACTTATTTTAACACCGATATTTAAATTGCTGCAGACAGACATACAAGAAGCGATCTCTGGATTTGATCAGCGTAAGTATGTGGCAGATGGTAGAGTAGAAAATTTAATAGATGCAAAGAAAAAAGAAATACAAGCCTCACAGCGTGCATATATTTTAGAACAGATGGCTGTCCAAATGAAAAATCAGGTAGCAAAAGAACTGGAAAGTCAGTATGGCGTGAAGTTCGTCGATCTTCATCTTACCGTTCCGGAAGACAAGCAGGAAATTAAGTCGCAACAGGATATCCAAGGCATTGTGGTTACTCTTGCAAAGACCGAACAAAAAAAATCCGAAACGGTAGAAGCTGTGAAAAAAGTGGAGATTAACACAAGTACGCCATACGAAGCAAACATGGACACTCAAGCATCTAAAGACATACAACAATTCCTGGCACAGCAGTGGCAGCTAGAAGAAAAAAAAATAACGGTAGAGGAAGGGGGGAGGGGAAGGACGCATGAACGACAACAAAAATAACATCTTTCAGAAGTGGTTTAAAGGGAGTGAAGAGGACGAGAGAGCGAGAAAAAAACTAGCGCCAAAGCTCATATTGACCTTGCTGGCGCTTGGCATTTTACTTATGTTTTCCGGCAGTTTATTTCAAAAGAAAAAAGAAGAGGTTCCCGTCTTCAGTCAGCAAACCAAAAGTGAACCGAAAGATGTGGCTGCGTTTGCTCAAAAAAACAGCAGTTCTTCCACAATTGAGAAGAATGAGAAGCAATATGAGGGGCAGCTAAAAGATTTGCTTGAAGGTATTGTCGGCGTGAAGGACGTCACAGTCGTGGTGAATTTGGATTCTACAGATACGAAAGTTTTAGAAAAGGACCGCGTCACCCGCTCCCAAAAAACTGATGAAACAGACCGTGACGGCGGCAAGCGGATGGTGGAGGACCAATCTGTAGAAGAAAAACCTGTAATTGTTCGCGAGGGCGACAAAGAAGCTCCCGTTGTTTTGAGAATGGATAAGTCTAAGGTACGCGGCGTTGCCATTACAGCAAAGGGAGCAGACAACATAGAGGTGAAAAAAATGATAATTGAAGCAGTCACGCGTTATCTCGGCGTCCCGAGCCATCGCGTTTCTGTATTACCTAAAAAGAATTAAGGAGGAACATTCGTGGTGAGAAAACAAACAGTTTGGTTATTAACAATGTTGAGTTTAGTGGTTGTATTATCTGTGTATTACGTAACAACGCCGGACGGACAAAAGTCCAATATGGTGAACAGTCCGATTGAGCAGCTGTCCAAAGAAAAGAGCGCTTCTGAAAAAGAGAGCAAAAAAGCTGGTGAAACAGCCGTTAAAACTTCCGGTGATGAACAATTTGCACAGCTTCGTCTAGAAATGGAAGATAAGCGCAGCCAAGCAAAAGAGCAGCTGCAAGAAGTACTGACATCTGTAAGCGCATCGGCTGAAGAAAAGAGCAAAGCGAAAGATGAGCTTCAGCAAATGGACGATTTATCGGCAAAAGAATCACTTGTTGAAACGCTTATTAAATCCGAAGGCTACAAGGATGCGCTCGTTCGTGCTGATGGAAGCGACGTACGCATCACAGTAAAGGCCGAGAAGCTTTCCACAAAAGAAGCAAATAAAATCATTCAGCTTGTAAAAGGGGAAATCGGGGCGAAGAATGTTGCTGTAAAATTTGACCCTGCAAAATAATAAAAGCCGCCGGAAAACCGGTGGCTTTTTATTATGTTCGAGATAAAGCGGGTTGCCGATTAAATGAGAGGTTCATTTTGTAATTTCGTTCATAAGAGTTCCTATATAACGGGATTCAGGACGAAAGATGGTGTTATCTGCCGCCTGCTCTAAAATATGTGCAGTCCAGCCGACAGTACGGCTCGCCGTAAAGGTCGGCGTAAATAAACTGGTCTCCATATCTAGAGCACGCATAACAGCTGCTGCATAAAACTCTACATTTGTATACAGCTTTCTGCCAGGCTTATATTGGGCAAGCAGCTTAATGGCTGTCGTTTCCACCTCTCCTGCCAATCGCAGCCAATCGTCATTTTTACCGGCGTGCGCTGTAATTTCTCTCAGCGCCTCTGCTCTTGGATCGCTTGTTTTATATACGCGATGACCGAAGCCCATAATGTGTTCGTTTCGTTCTAGCTTTTGACGCAGCCAAACTTCTGCACTGCCTTGCTCATTAATTTCGTTTAACATGTCGATTACGCCTGTCGGGGCTCCGCCGTGTAAGGGACCTTTCATAGCTCCGATCGCTCCTGAAACGGCTGCTGCCATGTCTGATTCCGTGGAAGAGATGACACGCGCTGCGAATGTAGATGCGTTCATACCGTGCTCCATCGTCAAAACCATGTAAGCTTCAAGCGCTCTTGCGTGGGATGCAGCCGGTACAGTGCCTGTTAACATATATAAATAGTTTTCTGCGTGGCGCAGTTCTGCACTTGGCTGCAGTGGAGAAAGCCCCCGTTCTTTTCGGTAGATAGCTGATATGATAACCGGTACAGCCGCTGTCAAGCGGATTGCTTGCTCAATGCTTGGCGTTTGTTCCGCCCCAAGTGCCGAAGCTGCAGTCAAAATTTGATTCATCATATCCATGCCTTTTGGCAGAGCTCTTATCACTTCATACACGTGAAAAGGAAGAATCCTGCCTTGACCGAGCGCTTGTGAAACCGTATGCAGCTCATGTGTACTTGGCAAATGTCCGTACCACAACAAATAAGCAACTTCTTCAAATGTATACTGCAAGGCTAAATCTTTTGCGCCATATCCCCGGTAAACTAAAATTCCGCGTTCTCCATCAATAAAGCTAATGGATGTTTCAGCTGCAATTACTCCCTTTAATCCTTTTTGCATTTTTTCATATTCTCCCTTTGATGAAATTACTTTCATTATATGTAATATAATTGATATAATATATTGAATATTTTTTATGATTTTGATCAATAATTTTAATCAGTTAGGAGGCGTGCAATGGAGCTGAAATGGCTTGAAACTTTCGTAAGCGCAGCCCGAACCGAAAACTTTCGGCAAACCTCGAACGAACTTTATATTTCTCAGCCGACTGTAACGGTTCATATTAAATTGCTAGAAGAGCACTTGGGATGCCGGTTGTTTGATCGAACAGGAAGAAAAGTGAAATTAACAGAAGAAGGAAGGCTGTTTTTATCACATGCAAAAGAGCTGATGCGCGTTCACGAAGCGGGAGTACAAGAGCTGCAGAGCTATATCCAAGGATATAGAAAACGCTTGGATATAGCGGTGTCTCCTCTAATTGCGGCATCTATCATACCATTTCTGTTAGCACGGTATGTCGAAGCCTTTCCTGAAGTGGAAGTGAATGTGCAGGTTTTAGAGTCAAAGGACATAGCTTCAGCAGTATTGAACGATGAGGTGCATATCGGTTTTTCCCGCATGCATGTGAATCATCAAGAATTGGCGTGCACCGTATTGGCTGAGGACAAAGTTATTCTGGTATCTCCCCATGACGGGCGAGACAGTGAATCTGCTCCTCCGCTTGAATTAGAGGATGTATTGCAGCAGTATATTATTTTAACTCATAATCATCCTGAATATTGGGATAATCTATTGGGGCAAGTAAAGCGTCAATACAAGAATGTCCGGACCATGGTTGTGTCTCAAGTGCATGTTACGAAACGTTTTATTGAAGAAGGGTTCGGCATTTCTTTTTTGCCTGAAACAACAGTGAGGCGAGAGCTTCTTGAGGGTAGATTATTAGAAGTGCACTGCAAAGATATCGTGCTGCCGACAGCGCGGACGTATGCTGTTGCAAAGCATCAGCGTTCAGCGGGGAATGCATTTTTGGAGTTTATTTCTCAGTTCAGATTATCGTGACTGTCTGGCATGAAAAAGGGTTTGTTCTTTAAATTGAACAAACCCTTTTGTTTATAATTAAGCTGAGAAATTCTTTCATACCAAACGGTTTTTTTATTCACTTGTATATTACTGCATGAAAACTATAATAATTGGATGTTGAGAGTCTATAAAGAGATTGTTAATAATTTAGGAATAATTTGTAAATAATATACAAATATGTCATCTGATACTGTATGAATGCGCAATATGATAAAATTTCCTATGAAGCGGTCTTGCCAATTTTGCATAACAGTTGATATTATTACTAGGTGATAAGGATAAGCCTAATAAAGGATTATTTGATTGCCAGCTGAATTGCTATTCGTTTATATGAATATAGTGAGGACGCGAAAATAATTGGAATTTTTAAAATTTTTATCGTAAGATGAATATGTAAACAAGTATATGGGAGTGGATCGTATATGTTTAAGATTCAAGAAGTGCGCGAATTGATTAAGCTAATAGACAACTCAAATATTGACGAATTCGAGTATGCAACCGAAGGCGCTACAATCAAGATGAAAAAACAGGCCAATACAGTGGTAACGTATGAAGCAGCGCAGCCGCGCGCAGCGGTACTGGAAGGAAAAGCAGCAGCTGTGGCAGAACCAGTGTCAGCTCCTGCTCCGGTAGAAGCTGTGAAGGAAGCGCCGAAGAAAGCAGAAGATGAAACACTACATAAAATCACATCTCCTATGGTCGGAACTTTCTATGCTTCCCCGTCCCCGGATGCAGCTCCTTATGTAAATGCAGGGGATCGTATCAATGAAAATACAGTCGTCTGTATTGTAGAAGCTATGAAGCTGTTTAATGAGATTGAAGCAGAAGTAAACGGTGAAATAGTAGAAGTATTAGTTAAGGATGGACAGCTTGTAGAGTACGGACAACCGTTATTTCTTGTGCGATAAAATGTTGCCGGATCTATAAAAGCGTAAGAAGGAGTTTTGTCGTATGATAAAAAAAGTATTGATTGCAAACCGTGGCGAAATTGCAGTGCGAATTATTCGGGCCTGCAAGGAAATGAATATTGAAACGGTTGCTATATATTCTGAAGCTGATAAAGAAGCGCTCCATGTGCAGCTTGCAGATGAAGCGTATTGTGTCGGACCCACTTCTTCAAAGGAAAGCTATTTGAACTTGACGAATATTATTAGTGTAGCGAAGCTTACGGGCTGTCACGCTATCCATCCCGGGTACGGGTTTTTAGCAGAGAACGCTGATTTTGCAGAGCTTTGCGAAGAGTGTAATTTAATTTTTATCGGTCCGAGTCCGCAAGCTATTTCCAAAATGGGTACAAAAGACGTGGCGCGTGATACAATGAAGCAAGCAGGGGTTCCTATCGTTCCGGGATCGAAGGGGATTATTAAGAGTACCGAGGAAGCGGTTGAACTCGCAGCGGAAATGGGCTATCCGGTTATTATTAAAGCAACGGCCGGGGGCGGCGGAAAAGGAATTCGTGTGGCCCGCAGCGAGCAGGAGCTTATTAAAGGCATCCAAATTACTCAGCAAGAAGCAAGTACAGCTTTCGGAAACCCGGGCGTATATATTGAAAAATATATCGAGGATTTCCGCCACGTAGAAATTCAAGTGATGGCAGATACACATGGGAATGTCATTCATTTGGGAGAACGTGATTGTACGATTCAGCGCCGTCTGCAAAAGCTGCTCGAAGAAACGCCTTCGCCGGTTCTTGATTCTGAAATTCGTCGGCAAATGGGGGACGCTGCTGTAAAGGCGGCACAAGCAGTAAATTATACAGGAGCAGGCACAGTTGAATTCATTTACGAGCATAAACAGAAAAAGTTCTATTTCATGGAAATGAATACAAGAATTCAAGTAGAGCACCCTGTTACTGAAATGGTAACGGGCGTTGACTTAATTAAAGAGCAAATCCGTGTAGCATCTGGAGAAAAGCTATCGCTTACCCAAGATGAAGTGCAATTTCAAGGCTGGGCAATTGAATGCCGTATCAACGCGGAAAACCCTGCCAAAAACTTTATGCCGTCTCCAGGAAAAGTACAGATGTACTTGCCGCCGGGAGGATACGGCGTGCGTGTAGACTCTGCTGTTTATCCTGGATACTCGATACCGCCGTATTATGATTCTATGGTGGCGAAGCTTATTACGTATGGAAAAACAAGAGACGAAGCTATTGCAAGAATGAAACGGGCATTAAGTGAGTTTGTAGTCGACGGTGTACATACAACAATTCCGTTCCATTTGCAGCTGCTCGATCATCCGGATTTTGTGAAAGGCGAATTCAATACGAAATTTCTTGAACAGCATGAGCTTATAACGCAATAATCAAGACAAGGAGGTTTTGCATATGGCTGAGAATATGCTGGATATGGGACAAGAAACAACACTTGGAAAAGTGGAGATTGCGCCAGAGGTTATTGAGGTTATTGCGGGGATCGCTTCTACAGAGGTAGAAGGTGTAGCTGCAATGCGCGGCAGCTTTGCAACAGGAGTAGTGGAAAAACTCGGTAAGAAAAACCATGGCAAAGGCGTAAAGGTAGAATTAACAAACGAGGGTATTCTTGTTGATGTGTACGTATTAATGTACTTTGGCGTATCAATTCCGACTGTTGCGCAAAAGATTCAAGATAACATTCGTCAGGCACTGCTGACAATGACTGGTCTTGAGCTGAAAGAAATCAATGTACATGTAGTGGGTGTGACGTTTGAGGCGCCAAAAACAGAATTAGAATCCATTTAATAAAAAGGTAAGAATTTATAAACTTCCGCAACAAGTTCCTTTGTTTACAAGCTATGCTGCTCGCAGTATACGACAAACGAATCAATCTGTATGTTTCGTTACAAACATAGGGAGGACAGCTAAAAGTTGCCTGTTACTACACGCAGCAGGCGCACTATGCCCATCTAAAAAAGGACTGAGCACGGGGTTTGCCGTGCTCGGTTTTTCTTATTCCGCGGCAGCTTATTTCTTAAATATGAGAACCATATGGTCTTCATCAATATATTGAGTCTCGTTAATCTTTAAAGATTGTTTTTCTGTGCCGTATGTTCGAAATCCGAATGATTCATACAGCTTTTTAGCTTTATCGTTGTGAGAGCCAACCATAAGATGAATTTGCTCCAACTCTGGAAGCTGCTGCTTAATGGTTTCCAGCAATGCGCTGATTAATTGCTTTCCGATCCCGCCGCCTTGACTGTCAGGATTAACGTACACGCCCCAAATTGTACCTTTATGCCTTATTTTCTCGCCTTTTTCTTGACGAAACCCGGCAATCCCAACGAGCTGCTCATTCATAAATGCACCTAATACAAAATGATTGTTTTCTTCAGGAAAGCTCTCCATTACCTCTCCGATCGGACGGCGGACGAATTCCTCGTAGCTGGCGCTAAACAGCTCGGGGTGCTCTCTAAGACCGTGCAAACGAAGCTCCCAAAAGTCATGTATTTCCTCTTTCGTAAGAATGCAAAACTCCATTTTTCTTCCTCCGCAGTAAGATTATAAACAGTTATAGTATCCAAAAACAAAAGAAGGTGTATGCGTAGTTCTAAAATATATGGAAAATCCGTACATTACCCGTACGGAGTAGATGGTAAGTTAACTTTTTGCGCGTTTTTCTGTAAGAAGAAGTGTATAAAACAAGGAAGTATGGTATTATCATGGTATTGTATAAACCACTATACTTCATACGATAAGCTGTACAACGCCTTATAAATTAGGGTACTATAACAAAACATAAGCATAAAAGTAAAAGGAGAGTTACGATGAAGCGTAGGACGGCTAGAGAAAGAGCGATGCAGGCCCTGTATCAAATGGATATTGCAAGCGAATTAGATCCGAAAACAGCAATAGAAAATACATTAGAGGAGACAGAAGAGAGCAGCGAATTTTTAGAGCTCCTTGTTACAGGCTGTACGGAGCATAAGGAAGAAATCGATCAGCTTATCGGCGCAAATCTCGAAAATTGGAAGCTTGACCGGGTGGGAACAGTGGACCGCAATATTTTGCGTGTGGCAGTATATGAAATGAAGTATATGAATGATATCCCTGACAGTGTGTCTATTAACGAGGCTATTGAAGTTGCAAAGGTATTTGGTGATGAAGAATCCCGTCGTTTTATTAATGGTGTATTATCAAAAGTAAAAGAAACGATATAACATTTATAGGAGGAATTGAACATGACAGCAGAACTTATTAAAGGATTGGAAATCGCAGAGAAAAAACGCAAGCAAATTAAAGAGAAAGTAGAAGAGCTGAAACAGCAAGGGATTACACCTGGGCTGGCTGTAATTTTAGTAGGGAATAATCCTGCATCTCGTTCTTATGTAACCGGAAAGGGAAAGGCAAGTGAGGAAGCTGGTATTTACTTTGAATTGATTGAAATGCCAGAAACTATTACAGAAGAAGAATTGCTCCAGGAAATTGACCGCGTAAATCATGATGAAAAGATTCACGGTCTTCTTGTACAGCTGCCTTTACCGAAGCATATTAATGAGGAAGCTGTAATTGAAAAAATTTCTCCTGAAAAAGATGTAGATGGATTTCATCCGATTAGCATCGGTCGTATGATGATAGGGCAGGATACATTCCTTCCATGTACACCTCATGGCATTATTGAGCTTGTAAAGGAAATGCAAATTGAGATGAGCGGCAAACACGTCGTTGTTATCGGGCGCAGCAACATCGTTGGAAAGCCGGTAGGTCAACTATTTTTAAATGAAAATGCAACGGTTACATATTGTCATTCTAAAACGAATAATCTGAAAGAAGTTGCCAAGCTTGCCGACATTTTAGTTGTAGCTGTGGGAAGACCAAAGTTTGTGACAGCAGACTACGTAAAAGAGGGTGCTGTTGTTATTGACGTTGGAGTAAATCGTTTGGAAACAGGCAAGCTTTGCGGAGATGTAGACTTTGATGACGTACAGCAAACAGCTGGCTATATTACACCTGTTCCAAAAGGGGTAGGTCCGATGACAATCACAATGCTTCTTCACAACACAGTGCTGTCTGCAGAATGTACAAAATAACTTGCATGAAGCAAAGGCGAGAGAGATGGAAAAACAATATTTAACTGTATCGGCACTGACTCGTTATATTAAAGTGAAAATGGACCGAGACCCTCATCTGCAAAATGTTTGGCTTAAGGGGGAAATCTCTAACTTTAAATATCATAGCCGCGGACATATGTATTTTACATTAAAGGACGAGCAAGCAAGAATTTCGGCAGTAATGTTTGCGGGAGCTAATCGGAATATTGCTTTCCGTCCTGAGGATGGAATGAAAGTGCTTGTGAGAGGACAGATCTCCGTATATGAAGCGGGAGGCAGTTATCAAATTTATGTCCAAGAAATGCAAGCGGATGGAGTGGGCAACCTTTATTTGGCGTATGAGCAATTAAAAGCCCGTCTTGAACAGGAAGGCCTTTTTTCACAAGCTTATAAAAAGACAATTCCGCCGTACCCAAGTACAATTGCAGTGATTACTTCTCCAACGGGAGCGGCTGTTCGTGACATCCTTACAACCATCAAGCGCCGCTATCCGACTGCGAATGTCATTGTGTTTCCAGCTCTTGTACAGGGAGAGTTTGCTGCTTCTTCCATTGTGCGTGCCATTCAACAAGCAAATGATATGAAAACGGCCGATGTTCTGATTGTCGGCCGGGGCGGCGGCTCTATTGAAGAATTGTGGGCGTTTAACGAAGAAAGTGTGGCGCGCGCCATCTTTGCGAGTAATGTTCCGGTTATTTCAGCAGTAGGTCATGAAACGGATTTTACTATTGCAGATTTTGTAGCGGACTTACGAGCGCCTACTCCTACTGCAGCTGCTGAATTGGCTGTTCCCAGTATTTTGGAGCTGGAAGAAAAAATAGCACAGCGAACTCTTCGTTTGCAGCGGGTTATGCGAGAAGCGATTCAGGGGAAAAAGGAGCGTTTGCAGGCACTGCAAACTGCATATGCGTTTCGTTATCCAAAACAGCTCTATGTGCAAAAGGAAGAGCAGTTAGATCGATTGCTCGAACAGCTTATGCAAGCAAAAGAGCGGTATATAGAGAGGAAATCGCATCGCGTGGAGCAGCTTGCTTTAAGTGTGCAAAAGCATCATCCTGCTCAAAAGATAGCAAGGGCTAAGGAGATTTCTGTTACACTTCGCAAGCAGCTTGAGAGGGAAATGAAAAATTCACTGCGCCAAAGTGAATATGCTTTTACAAGAGCGGTAGAAAAGCTGGAAGCGCTCAGCCCGCTCCGAATCATGATGCGAGGCTATAGCGTTGCTTATGATAATGAAAAACATATTGTCAAAAGCGTCAAGCAGCTGCAGCCGGGAGATGCAATTGCCGTTCAGTTGCAGGACGGTGTACTGGATTGTAATGTATGGGGAATTGAGGAGCGTGAAATAGGCGATGGAACCGAAAAAGCTAAGCTTTGAAGAGGCGATTGCAGAGCTTGAACAAATTGTGTTAAAGCTCGAGCAAGGAGATGTTCCGCTCGAAGAAGCAATTTCTTATTTTAAACAAGGAATGGAATTATCTAAGCTTTGCGATGATAAGCTCAAGAGCGTAGAAGAACAGATGACGGTCATTTTAAGCGATAATGGAGAACTTCGGCCGTTTCATGTCGGAGGAGAAGAAGCATGATAACATTCAATGCTTTTGCAAAAGAAAGCAAAGCTTTCATTGATGAACGAACAGTTGCGTACGTAAGTCGATTAGAAGCACCGTCTGTTTTAAAAGATGCCATGATATACTCGTTAGAAGCAGGCGGGAAACGGATTCGCCCTCTTTTGCTGTTCGCTACGCTTCATGCGTTCGGCAAAAAGAAGGAACTTGGCGCGCCGGCGGCATGTGCACTGGAAATGATTCATACATATTCCCTTATTCATGATGACTTGCCTTGCATGGATGACGATGACTTGCGAAGAGGGAAACCGACAAATCATAAAGTGTTTGGAGAAGCAATGGCGGTACTCGCTGGAGACGGATTGCTTACGTATGCGTTCCAAGTTATAGCATCAAACGATCACCCTGACGTCACTCCTGCGATGAATTTGCGGCTTATCGCGGAATTGGCTAAGGCTGCCGGTCCGGAGGGGATGGTGGCTGGACAAGTCGCAGACATGGAAGCGGAGGGGAAGATGCTGACGCTTGGGCAGCTTGAATATGTTCATAAAAACAAAACAGGCCGACTGTTAGAGTTTTCTGTACTAGCCGGAGCTATTTTGGCAAACGCTTCTCATGAACAGATTGAAAAGCTGTTGATATTTGCGCAAAACCTTGGTCTTGCTTTTCAAATTCGCGATGATATATTGGATGTGGAAGGAACGGAAGAGGAGATCGGGAAGCCGGTCGGAAGTGATGCAGAAAATAAAAAAAGTACGTATACTACTCTCTTCACGATGGAAGAGGCGAAGCAAATTTTACAAGAAACGGCTGCAAAAGCGAAGGATGCTGCAGCTTCTCTTGGATTGGCAGATGAATATTTGCTGGAAATTTGTGATGTAGTAGCAACTCGCAATAACTAATGGTTTACACTTCTTATACTGTGACGCTGCAATGGACTTTTGTTGAGCAATTTTTCATTTTATGATATAAATGAGACACAAAGGTTTTTCTTCTATAAGTAATCGGTAAAACTATATAGAAATGGTCGCCGTTATCACTTTGTGTTAGCGGCTATTTTTTCATATCGCACTAGATGAGAGCGCTGTATGCGAATCTCGCAAAAGAAGTGCTGTTTTCTTTCTAAAATCTTTTCTATAATAATACAAGTGATATGATCTTGATTATGAAATGAAAGTGAGTGGTCCTTGTGGATCTAACGCAAATTCAAAATCCGAACTTCTTGAAAGACATGTCTATCGAGGAGTTAGTTGAGCTAAGTTCGGATATTCGTCAATTTTTGATTAAAGAGCTCTCTACAACAGGAGGGCATATTGCTCCGAATCTCGGAGTTGTAGAATTAACAATTGCACTGCATAAAGTTTTTAATAGTCCGCAGGATAAATTTTTATGGGATGTAGGTCATCAGTCGTATGTACATAAAATTTTGACGGGGCGTGCAAAGGATTTTGGTACACTGCGCCAGTATAAAGGGTTATGCGGATTTCCGAAGCGCTGCGAAAGTGAGCATGATGTATGGGAAACAGGACATAGTTCTACATCGTTATCAGCAGCAATGGGGATGGCGCTTGCCCGTGACTTGAAGAAAACGAAAGAGTATATTGTTCCAGTTATTGGAGACGGGGCGCTAACAGGCGGTATGGCTTTGGAGGCCCTCAATCATATCGGCCATGAGAAAACAGATTTAACTGTTATTTTGAATGATAATGAAATGTCTATCGCGCCAAATGTCGGAGCGCTTCATAATGTTCTCGGCCGTTTGCGCACAGCTGGAAAGTACCATTGGGTCAAAGATGAGCTTGAGTATCTTCTGAAAAAAATTCCGGCTGTCGGCGGCAAGGTAGCTGCAACTGCAGAAAAACTGAAAGACAGTTTGAAGTATATGCTTGTTTCCGGTGTGTTTTTTGAAGAGCTTGGCTTTACTTATCTAGGACCGGTAGATGGTCATGACTTTAACAGCCTTTTCGAAAATCTTAATTATGCTAAGAAAACAAAAGGGCCTGTCATTGTTCATGTTATTACAAAAAAAGGAAAAGGTTATAAGCCTGCAGAAAGTGATGTAATCGGTACGTGGCACGGAACTGGACCGTATAAAATTGAGTCTGGTAATTTTGTAAAGCCGGCAAGTACACCGCCTGCCTGGAGTAAAGTAGTGAGCGAAACGGTACGTAAGCTTGCAAAAACAGATTCTCGTATTGTGGCCGTTACACCTGCTATGCCAGTCGGCTCCAAGCTTGAAAATTTTGCAAAAGAATTTCCAGATCGTATGTTTGACGTGGGGATTGCTGAGCAGCATGCCACCACAATGGCAGCCGGTCTTGCTACGCAAGGGATGAAGCCGTTTTTAGCGATTTATTCCACGTTCCTGCAGCGTGCATATGATCAAGTGGTGCATGACGTATGCCGCCAAAACCTAAATGTATTTTTCGGCATTGATCGTGCAGGCCTTGTTGGTGCGGATGGAGAAACGCATCAAGGTGTGTTCGATATTGCCTTCTTACGCCACTTGCCTAATCTTGTTATTATGATGCCTAAGGACGAAAATGAAGGACAGCACATGGTTTATACTGCGGTTAAGTATGATGATGGTCCGATTGCGCTTCGTTATCCGCGCGGCAATGGCTTTGGCGTTCCGATGGATCAAGAGCTTAAGAAAATTCCGATTGGAACATGGGAAACGTTACGTGAAGGAACAGATGCAGCAATTTTAACGTTTGGCACAACGATTCCAATGGCGATGGAAGCTGCAGGGATTCTTGAGGAATCGGGTGTTTCTATTAAAGTAGTGAACGCTCGTTTCATCAAACCGATGGATGAGACGTATTTGCATGACTTGCTTGGGAAAAATATGCCGATTATAACGATTGAAGAAGCATGTTTGGCAGGCGGCTTCGGAAGCGGTGTGCTGGAGTTTGCTCATGATAAGGGATATCATCACGCTACAATTGACCGTATGGGCATTCCTGATGTATTTATTGAGCATGGAAGTATAAATAAGCTCCTGGACGAAATCGGTTTAACAACGAAAGAGGTGGTGGAGCGTATACAAGCTTTGCTTCCAACCAAACAAAAAAGGGCGTAGTATATGAGTGTAAAGAAGGAACGAATAGATGTTTTATTAGTTGAGCAAGGGCTTGCAGAAACGAGAGAAAAAGCAAAGCGCGCCATTATGGCCGGGCTTGTGTATGCAAATGAGGAACGTGTTGATAAGCCGGGCGAAAAAATTTCAAGCGATACCCATCTGACAGTAAAAGGGCAAGTGATGCCTTACGTAAGCAGGGGTGGATATAAGCTTGAAAAGGCGCTGAAGGAGTTTCATATTGACCTGAAAGATAAAATCATGCTTGATATTGGTTCATCGACAGGCGGTTTTACAGATTGTGCGCTGCAAAATGGAGCGAAGCTCTCTTATGCGCTGGACGTAGGGTACAATCAATTGGCTTGGAAGCTTCGGCAAGATGAACGAGTTGTCGTAATGGAACGGACAAATTTCCGTTATGTTACACCAGCTGATTTGCAGCAAGGGTTGCCGCAATTTGCAAGTATTGATGTTTCATTCATTTCTTTAAAGCTCATTCTTCCTGTGCTAAAAACAATGCTGCTGCCGGGCAGTGATGTTGCTGCGCTCATTAAACCGCAGTTTGAAGCTGGAAGAGAGCAGGTCGGCAAAAAAGGGATTGTGCGTGATCGAAAGGTACATGCAGCTGTGATTGAAACGATTACAGCATTTGCTCTCCAAGAAGGATATGATGTGCAAAACTTTACGTATTCGCCTATTACAGGCGGAGACGGCAACATTGAGTTTTTGATTCACTTGAGATGGTACGGAGAACGAGAGATCGGGGAAAACCATTCCTTGACCACGCCTGATAGAGTGGTACAAGAAGCGCATGAAGCGCTAAAGCAAGCGGGAAAAGAGGAGTAACAATCGTTACTTCTTTTTTTATCTGCTTTTATATTTGTTACATGTAACAAATGGAAATAGGGAATAAATAGGATTTTTTTGCAAAAAAATACAGGTTTAAAGTTGGATAATTAGGAATTGAACATAAAAAATGAATAAATATAAACAATATAGAAATGAGTATGAAAAATTCAATTGTTCTTGAAAACAAATATGTACAATAAAGCATTTATCGGTTAACATGTAAGAGAGAAGTCAGCCTTGATAAAAATTTTCAAATGTGTGTGAGGTGCAATTGAATGAATAAGGGTCAGCGCCATATTAAGATTCGTGAAATTATTGCAAGCAAAGAAATTGAAACGCAAGATGAGCTAGTTGATATTTTGCGAAATGAAGGGTTTAATGTGACACAAGCAACTGTTTCGCGCGATATTAAAGAGCTTCACTTAGTAAAAGTGCCTCTGCAGGACGGAAGATATAAGTACAGTCTTCCTGCAGACCAACGATTTAATCCTTTGCAGAAGTTAAAGCGCAATTTAGTGGATGCGTTTGTAAAACTTGATATTGCCGGGCATATGATTGTTTTGAAAACGCTGCCAGGAAATGCTAATGCGCTTGGCGCACTAATAGATTATTTAGAATGGAATGAAATTCTTGGTACGATTTGCGGTGACGATACATGTCTTATTATCTGCCGTACACCTGAAGATACAACAGTTATATCTGACCGTTTCTTAAATATGCTGTAATTAGAAAGGTATTTTGTTCATTTTCTTAATTGAGAGGTCTGATGTCCTCTCAATTAAGAAAATAGAAAATGAACAAAGTGCTTTTCTTTTTGTATAAGGGGAAACATTAGAGAGTAAATAACATTTTCCTGTTGCAGATGCTTTCTCTTTTTTTTCAAATATGGTATTGTGTTAACGAGGTGAATGGGCATTGTTATCGGAATTGTCGATCAAAAACTTTGCTATTATAGAAGCATTAAATATTTCATTTGAAAAAGGTCTTACCGTTTTGAGCGGGGAAACAGGAGCTGGAAAGTCTATTATCATTGATGCTATCAG
Source organism: Ectobacillus panaciterrae DSM 19096 (assembly GCF_000430785.1). Lineage (GTDB taxonomy): Bacteria > Bacillota > Bacilli > Bacillales > Bacillaceae_G > Ectobacillus > Ectobacillus panaciterrae. Next base: position 43,358 of record NZ_AUMR01000004.1, on the reverse strand, counting down.
CCTTCTTGTCGGCGGCCGCGGTTCTTCGGAATTTGTGCGCTACGAAACGGATAAGGCTGAAATTGAAGGATTATTTTATTTGGACGATGAAAATCATCAATGCTTAGAAAAATTAAGGGAACTGGACATAGATGCTTCAGACGGCATGATGATTTTAAAGCGTGATATTTCTGCAACAGGCAAAAGTGTGTGCCGCATTAACGGGAAGTTAGTTACGCTAAGCATATTAAAGGAAATCGGAAAAACACTTGTTGATATTCACGGGCAACATGAAACGCAGGACTTGATGAATGAGGAACGTCATTTATTTTTACTTGATTATTTTGATGTGGACAATGTCGTCATGCAGCTTGAGCAATATCAGCAGTATTACTCACAGTATGAGCAGGTCAAGAAAAAGCTGAAATCGTTAACTGAAAATGAACAGCAAATGGCGCATCGCTTGGATTTAATTCAGTTTCAGCTTGAAGAGATTCGCAAAGCTGACTTACAGGCGGATGAAGATCAAGAGCTTATGGAAGAGCGCATTAAAATATCTAATTTTGAAAAGATTTACAAATCACTCAGTGATGCTTACCATTCTCTTGGAGGAGATAATCACGGTTTGGATCATGTACGCAATGCAATGAGCCAAGTGGAAGACATCTCGGATTTAGATGCTTCTTTGAAGGAAGTGCATGACACTATAGCAAATAGCTACTATTTGCTTGAGGAAGTAACATATCAGCTTCGTGAAAAGCTTGATATGATGGAGTATGATCCGAATCGTCTTGATTATATCGAAACAAGATTGAATGAAATTCGTATGCTGAAACGAAAATACGGCAATACTGTTGAAGATATTCTGGTCTATGCAGATAAAATAGAGCAAGAAATTTCCACAATTGAAAACAAAGACGTACATATTGAGCAGACAAAGAAACAGCTTAAGCAGCTTGAGGATAAAGTGCTGAAAGACGCAACTCGTTTAAGCGGCATGAGACAAGAACTGGCGCAGCGCTTAACGGACGCCATTCATCAAGAACTGCAGGAACTGTACATGGCCAAAACGAAGTTTGAGGTTATGATTACAAAAAATGAAGGTTCTATGGAAGACCCGCTTGTTGAGGGTGTCCCGGTGAAGCTTACATCCAGCGGCTATGATCAAGTGGAATTTTATATTTCCACAAATCCTGGAGAACCGTTAAAACCGTTATCAAAAGTAGCGTCGGGCGGTGAATTATCACGTATCATCTTAGCGCTAAAGAGTATTTTCAGCAAGCATCAGGGTGTAACATCTGTTATCTTTGATGAAGTGGATACAGGTGTAAGCGGCCGTGTGGCACAAGCGATTGCTGAAAAAATTCATCGCGTGTCCATCGGTTCACAGGTACTTTGTATTACGCATTTGCCTCAGGTAGCTTCTATGGCGGATACACACTTGTTTATACGGAAGCAAATTGTGAATGACCGTACAATCACATCTGTCGCAATATTAAATGAAGAAGAAAAAGTAACGGAAATTGCCCGCATGATTTCAGGTGTAGAAATTACAGACGTAACGACGCAACATGCACGGGAATTGCTTCAGCAAGCGCATCGAATTAAAGAGACAGCAGCGGCTATCCAATAAAAGGATAGCTTTTTTCTTTCTCCCAGTTATAAACGGCGTGAGACAAGGAGAAATTAAATGGTGAAGCCACTTTGGCTGAATGTGGGTAGGAGCGAGGAGAGTGAAAGGATTGAAGTTTGAGCAAATTCGAAAGCTGTTTGGTGCATTTCTCCTTGTTTCGCTTCTTGTAATAGGGTTTTGTAAACCTGTTCGAGAATTTATTGCAATTCCTGGGCATGTTGTTCTATTTGAAGGACAGCAGTCTCAATTATCATCTATTCCTGTATTTGAAGCAACATCTACAAATCCTTCCATTTTTACGGTGAAAGGTAAAAAAGAGCAAATGTCAGTTGATGCTCACGAAAGCGGTGAGGCAGACATGGTTCTTCAATTGGCTGGGTTTCCTGTTAAAAAAGTAAATGTAAAGGTACTGAAAGATTTCAAAGTGCTTCCTGGGGGACAATCCATTGGAGTAAAGCTCAATGCAAGAGGAGTGCTTGTTGTGGGACATCATCTTATCCAAACAGAAACAGGAAAAGTGTCTCCGGGTGAAATCGCAGGTATTAAAATAGGAGATATGATTACAGAAATTAACGGGAAAGAAATTGAGCGTATGAGCGATGTTGCTCCTTTTATCCAAAATAGCGGTAAAACGGGAGAACCATTGGACATTGTGGTTTTGCGTGATTCTAAATATATTCGTACGAAGCTTACTCCTGTAAAAGACAAAAGTGATCCTTCCTACCGCATCGGGTTGTATATTCGAGATTCAGCTGCCGGTATTGGAACAATGACGTTCGTTCATCCTGATTCGATGAAGTATGGGGCGCTTGGACATGTGATTTCGGATAATGATACGAAAAAGCCGATTCAAGTAGAGGATGGTCAAATTATGCGATCGACTGTTACGTCTATTCAAAGAGGGAGCAATGGCGATCCGGGGGAAAAGCTGGCAAGATTTTCTCCAGATCATGAGGTTATCGGGAATATAACATCGAACAGTCCGTTTGGTATTTTTGGCAAGCTCAATACAGATTTGAGAAACGGTATTATGGACGAAGCTCTTCCGGTTGCACTATCGAATCAAGTCAAAGAGGGGCCGGCAAAAATCTTGACAGTAATTGAAAAGGATAAAGTAGAAGCTTTTGACATTGAAATTATCAGCAGTGTTCCGCAGAAGTTTCCGGCGACAAAGGGAATTGTTGTAAAAATTACAGATAAACGTCTGCTCGAAAAAACAGGAGGTATTGTTCAGGGGATGAGCGGCAGTCCGATTATTCAGGACGGTAAGCTCATTGGAGCTGTCACGCATGTGTTTGTAAATGATCCGACTTCGGGGTACGGCGTTCACATTGAGTGGATGTTAAATGAGGCGGGAATTAATATTTATGAAAATTATGATCATGGAAAAAAGGCAAGCTGACAATCAGCTTGCTTTTTTACGCTGGAGGAAATTGCAGAAATATTTCTCACATGCCTGATTTTGTTGTAAAATAAAAGATAAGTGTTTATTTTGCTTCATTGCGTAAGATAAAATACAAGATGCTGTACCGCTGTTGCAGTAATAGCAAAAACATGACGAACAATTGAGAAAAAAGCCGAAAAAGAGAGAAAACGAAAGAAAATAAGAGGTTTTCATGATTTTTTAGTAAATTAAGTAAGTTTTAAAAGGATATTTCGAACGATTGTCGAAAACTTCATTCATGTAGCTTGTAGTTTCTGTAGGGAGAAACTCATTCGGGTAAGGGAGGAAAGGCTGTGGAGAAGATTAAAGTTTGTCTTGTTGATGACAACAAAGAATTAGTATCCATGCTAGAAGGGTATGTGTCTGCACAAGATGATATGGAAGTGATTGGAGTCGCTTATAACGGACAGGAATGTCTCGATTTGCTGAGGGACAAAAACCCTGATGTGCTTGTTCTCGATATAATCATGCCTCATCTTGATGGACTGGCAATATTGGAAAAGCTGCGCATGATGGATAAGCAAAAGCAACCGAATGTAATTATGCTGACGGCATTCGGCCAAGAAGATGTTACAAAAAAAGCTGTTGATTTAGGAGCGGCTTATTTCGTATTAAAGCCATTTGATATGGAAAATTTAACAAATCAAATCCGCCAAGTAAGCGGAAAATCAAGCGCAGTCGTAAAGCGCCCGCTTTCTGCGTTTCGTTCTGCAAGTACAGATGGAAAACCTAAGAATTTGGATGCAAGCATTACAAGCATTATTCACGAGATCGGCGTTCCTGCTCATATTAAGGGATATATGTACTTGCGTGAAGCAATTTCTATGGTATATAACGATATCGAGCTGCTCGGCTCTATTACAAAAGTGCTCTATCCGGATATTGCTAAAAAATATAACACAACAGCAAGCCGTGTAGAACGCGCAATCCGCCATGCGATTGAAGTGGCATGGAGCCGCGGAAATATTGAGTCTATTTCATCTTTGTTCGGATATACGGTCTCTATGTCTAAAGCGAAACCTACCAACAGCGAATTCATTGCGATGGTCGCCGACAAATTACGCTTAGAGCATAAGGCTTCTTGAAAGGGTTAGGATCAAGGGTTTTGAAACGTTGAGGGTTAACGTAAAGTTGCCGATAAACTTCTTTTCATACCGAAAAACATCGTGAATATTGTGCGATAAGCACCGTCTTTTATTGGTTTGTTAAAAACAAATCAATGAAAGGTGGTGCTTTTTGTTTTGACGGACTTTGAATTGCAGTTAGACAACTTCATGTTGTACTGTTCCAGTAAAAACCTTTCGGTCAAGACGTTAAAGAGTTACGAACAAACAAAGAAACGAAACAAGCAACTTTAGGGAATGAGGAAGGTTTAGAACTTACATGGGAATTACTGAGTCGTCTATTTAAAAGTGCTATGTTAATGACATTTATATATTAATTCATTTATAGTGCTTTCTTTTAAGGGGGCACGTTTTTTAGTTTGTAGAACGAGGGTGATATTCGTGAGGGGTCTATAAATTGTGTATATAGGATAGTTAAAGAAAGGGTGGAAAAGAAGTTGCGAAAACTGGTATAAACATCTCTTTTGACTTAAGTTGGTGTGGTATGATTTTTATATACGAAAATAAGAAAGAAAGGGATGTTATGGTACAAATAAAGGTGACTCCTGAAAGACTAGAACAGGTAGCCAAAACAGTCAGGGATGGAAAACACCAGTTAGAAATGATACATAAAGACCTGTATAGTAAGACTGAATACATAGCCTCTCAATGGACTGGGGTAACAAGTCAAAGGTTTTATCAGATGTTTAATAATTCTAAGCCAAAAATGTTTGCTGTTACTCAAGTATTAGATTCACTTGCAGATAGTCTAATGCACTCAGCTAATAAATTTAGAGAAGCTGATGAACTTGTAGAATCAAATGTAGGTGCAACATGTGGCAAATTACTCGAAAAACCAATGATAGAAAAAATATGGGATGGGCTTTATGATGGTACAGAAGATGGTGTAGGAGACCTAATAGATGGATTCAAATCGTTAGGAGATTGGGAAACTTGGGAAGGCATGGGCAATGCTGTAATGCACCCTATTGACACAATTAGTAGTATGTATAATGTATTATCAGATTCCTTTATTAGAGATGTATGGAATGGTGATGCTGAAAGCAGAACAAGATGGGGAACATATGCTGTAACGCAAATTGGATTGGGCTTGCTTGGAGATAAGGGTATTAGTAAAGTTTCAAAGGTAGCAACAAGTACAAACCTTGTAAAGGGAATGTCAGCAGTAACAGATTCTACTAGGTATAGACAAGCAATTGACGTGTTAAATAATTATGTAGGTGGAACGGGAGAACGATTTGCTTATGCAGGTGTTGGTGGAAATGTTTTAAAGTCTAGCTTTGACGATGTAACCTTCAAAGAAGCTAAGGACTTACTAAATAATTTTGCAGTTTCTAAGGCAGAATATAAAGATTTAAGAAAGAGGTCACCAAATGATAGGATAAGAAAAAGCGTAAATAAAGATGTACCAAAAGTTGACCCTGTATATGGTTATGAAGTTGAAAAACTTGAGGCTGATCACATTGTTCCGATGAAAGTAATAACAGAAATGGACGGCTTTGATATGTTACCAAGGGAACAACAAATAGAAGTGCTTAATCTAGATGTAAACTTTGTAGGGCTTGGAAAACCAACAAATGCCTCTAAGGGTGCAAAAGACTGGAGTACATGGTTGGGACACCCTGGATACGGAGAAGTTCCCGAAAATATAAGATTAGAAATGTTAGAACGTGAAAAAGTAGCTAAAGAAGCTATAAAAAAAGTTATAAAAGAGAGGTTGGAGTTACTTGAAAACGATAGTTAAAAATATAGGTGGTAAAAATATAATAGCTAAAGCAGAAGAACCTTTAAGTCCTCAAGTAGAAAAGTTATTTTATTTACTAACTACAGTAGAAAATAAACTGGTTGATGGATTTTCTATACAAGTTGGTTGGTCTATTTTTATTCTATCCGAACGTGAAGATGGGTATCACATTATTGTCCCAGATTATACAAAAAATCCTTTTAAAGATACTACAGAAGATTTAACAATTGCTTTATGGGTGCAACTGGAACAAGTACATTGTTTACGTCAGTTAAATATTGAAGGTGAAATGATAAAATTTAGCGATAAAATAGTGATTGCAAAAAACGTGTTGCAACTGGATGAGATTTATTTACAAAGGTCTAGTGATTGTGACAAAGACGATTCTGGTTGGTATATCGGTCCCGTTAATGAAGCAGAAGAAACAGGGGAATTGGAAGCAATTTATGCATATGAATTACTAAAAATTAGACCTTCAATTATTCAAGTTTTGGCCCTGCCTTATGAATATTTGGCAGTTTTTGAGAAAGATAACATCAAAGCAATTTTAAATGATAACGATGTTGACATTTGGAATGGAATTACAAACTAAAATTAGTTAAATCCAAACTCTCCGACGGCGGAGGTAACTAAACCATGTTTAACTTTTTGAAAAAACACATTGTATACAGGGCGATAGGTTTGTATGAAAAGCTGAAGGAGTTAAGTATATGAGGGTCTCGGAACGGCAGCTGGACGAACTGCTTATACATTTGAAGAGTACATTGCAAAATAAACCTTATCTAATGAAGCGGTGCGGAGTGTATTGGAAATGTGCGAGGAGGAGAAGCGGGAACAAATCGTTTATCATGTGAAGGACGTATTGCTTTCTGCCGGTTATGGATATGCCTTCTCTGATGACAGAAGATATGCTGCGAGAAGTAGGCATGTTATAAAAAGTCCTGATGTCAGGACTTTTTATTTTTCTTCTTCGCTTTGTTTTTCAAGCTCTACGAGTTTTTGAATGAGTATATGCTGAGGCATATGCATAAGTTGTTCGAGCGGCACGTTCAATGCCTTCGCAAGCTTAACAGCAGTATCAGGCGAAATTTGCAATGGGCGCATAATCAAACCTCCTTTTTCACTAGTATAACATAGAAAGGGAGTGATAAAAGATGACGATTATATTTGGGCATCGAGGAGCAGCCGGAACGTTTCCGGAAAATACAATGGTATCTTTTGCCGCAGCTGCCAGCCTGGGAGCGCAGGGAATTGAATTGGATGTGCAGCTTGCGAAGGACGGAACAATCGTCGTCATTCATGATGAAACAGTGAGTCGTACAACAAATGGAAAAGGTGCGGTGCGAACATATACATACGACGAATTAGCCAAACTTGACGCAAGCTATAAGTTTGGCAAGCAAGTAGGATTTTGTCCGATCCCGATGTTGGAACAAGTGCTCCGCTGGCTTTGTACAAACAGCTTGTTTATTAATATTGAGTTGAAAAATAATAAAGTCCCATATCATGGACTGGAAGAAGAAGTTGTCACGCTTATCCGGAAATATGAGATGGAACAGCGGACGATTCTCTCTTCCTTTAATCACTACAGCATGGCAAAGTGTCATCAAATGGCGCCTGATATTGAAACGGCTTTGTTATATAAAGAAGGGCTGCATAGTCCATGGGCCTATGCGAAAAAGATAGGAGCGAAATCCATCCATCCCAATTATAAATATATTTCGAATGCTATTATTGAACTTACTTTGGCAAATGAGGTAGAGGTTCGGCCCTATACAGTTAATAATGAGGATGTAATGCGTGAGCTCGTGTCTCTAGGTGTATCGGCTATTATTACAGATTATCCAGAAGTTGCGCGGCAGGTTCAAAATATGTACAAATAGAGTTTTAAACATTTCGTGTTTTTTTTAGAAATTGCTTGTATTCTTACCGAAAACATTGTATATATTATATTATAACCAGGTACTAATGTTAGGTTATAATTAATTGAGAAAATAGAAAAAACACCTTATCCTTTTTCAGAAGGGCTAAGGTGCGATTTTTTAACTTTGTGAAATACATAACATTTTATGGTCATTTTCGAAATCTTGCTTGTACTTTATTGCGTTTTCGATCACGGTAAAGAATAAAGCCCCCGAATATGTAGATACCGATCCCGAAGCAGATGACACCAATTCCGAACTGAAGCGGCAAAAACGGAATTGGAGAGATGAGAATTCCGAATACCGTGTCCCGCATGAGCTTGATTCCTACAACAGCCATCACGATGGGGATGAGCGCTAATAACAAAGCGGCATAACGATGCATAACAGTTCTCCCTTTCAAACAAATTCCTATATACAAGAGCATCTTACAATTCTTGTTTATTTGTCAAGCAGGAATTGAATGGGTAAGATAAGGGTATGAAAGATTTTGCACAACTTATGGAAGGGGATTAAGTTTGTGAAGCAAAAGGTATTGATTATAGGAGCGGGCAAAGGCGGGAGTGCGATTCTTCAACTGCTTCATAAATCTGATATAGCAGAAGTGATTGCTGTTGTAGATATTAAGGAAGATGCTCCGGGTATAAAGCTGGCTGCTGGATTTGGCGTTCCGGTTCAAAAGAGTTGGGAGGCAGTTGAGGAAGCGGATGTTATCTTTGATACAACGGATGATCAAAGTTTGTATCAAACTCTCGTGCAAGAACGAGGGAGAAAATCTTTGGTGGTGTCTGGATCGGTTGCAAACATTATTGCTCGGCTTATGCATGAAAAGGATGAGCTTATTGAACAATTAAGGGAGCAAACGTACCAGCGCGATTTAATTTTTAATTCTACGCACGACGGTATGATTGTAGTAGATCCTAGCGGATGCATTGTGCTTTTTAATAACAGTGCAGAAAAAATGATTGGCTATAAAAAAGCGGAAGTTATCGGAAAATATATATTAGAGGTTATTCCAAAAAGTAAGCTGCCTCGTGTACTGCAAACAAAAAGTGTTGAACTGCATCAAGAAGTAGAGCTTGAAAATGGGAAAAAAATTATTTCAACACGCATTCCTGTTATAAGTGATAAAGGGGAGCTGCGGGGGGCTTTTGCAGTTTTTACAGATATAACTGAAATTGTGAATTTGGCGGAAGAAGTTACGAATTTAAAGGAGATTCAGACGCTGTTGGAAGCGATTATTCAATCTTCAGAGGAAGCGATCTCTGTTGTAGATGAACAAGGGCGAGGTCTTCTTATTAATCCGGCCTATACAAAAATGACAGGTCTTTCCGAAGAGGCGGTTATTGGAAAACCGGCTACAGCTGATATTGCCGAGGGTGAAAGCATGCATATGAAGGTGCTGCAAACGCGCCGTCCTGTCCGGGGCATTCAAATGAAAGTCGGGTCGAAGAAAAGAGATGTAGTTGTAAACGTGGCGCCTGTTATTGTAGATGGCATCCTAAAAGGAAGTGTAGGTGTCATTCGTGACGTGTCTGAGATTCAAAAGCTGACTGATGAGTTAAGCCGTGCCCGTCAGATTATCAGAACGTTAGAGGCGAAGTACTCCTTTGAAGATATCATCGGAACTTCAGAAGACATTACTGCGGCTATTGAACAGGCGAAGCTTGGGGCAAATACTCCTGCTACGGTTTTACTGCGGGGAGAATCAGGAACCGGGAAAGAATTATTTGCGCATGCGATCCATAATGAAAGCCATAGAAAGTACAATAAATTCATTCGTGTAAACTGTGCTTCTATTTCTGAGTCACTGCTGGAAAGCGAATTGTTCGGGTATGACGAAGGGGCGTTCTCTGGAGCGAGACGCGGCGGGAAACGCGGTTTTTTCGAAGAAGCGAATAACGGAAGTATTTTTCTTGATGAAATCGGGGAACTGTCTGCGAATACACAGGCGAAATTGCTGCGTGTGCTGCAGGAGAAGGAAATTGTCCGTGTAGGGGGGACGAAGCCCATTCCGATTCACGTGCGCGTCATCGCTGCTACAAACGTTGATTTGGAAAAAGCTATTGCGGAGGGGAAGTTCAGGGAAGACTTGTATTATCGTTTAAATAAAATACCGATTTATATCCCGCCTCTTCGGCAGCGCAAAGAAGATATCCCGTTTATAGCGGAGCGGCTTATTCACAAAATTAATCAGGATTACGGGAGAAATGTAGAGGGCTTAACTAATGGCGCTATCCGTGCTTTGCGAGGATATGATTGGCCAGGCAATGTCAGAGAGCTTGAAAATATTTTAGGCAGAGCTATCATCTTTATGGGCTACAATGAGATGTACATTGATGTTCATCATCTCCCAGCCTTGAGCACATCCATTCCGGCTAAGCAGATACCGGATATAAAGGTGACTCCGACGGAGGAAGGTTCGTTGGAGGATATGGTAACGGAGTTTGAAGGTAAAATGATTACAGAGCATTTGAATCGGTTTGATGGAAACAAAACGAAAACGGCAAAAGCGTTAGGGGTTTCGTTGAGAAATTTATATTATAAGCTTGAAAAATATGATCGTGCAAAAAATGGCGTGCAATAAATTTCACAGTGTGCAAAAAAATGCACAGACTGCGAGATGAGACGGGAAGAGACAGAAAATTCGGCATGTAAGCGCTAAACATTGGTTTTGTAGTCTTTTTGAAGATTTTTTTTAAAGAATAGAGGGAACATAAAATTTGGCACACCTTTTGCAATGTAAGGAACGGGGGCGATGGGAAAGGATTGAGTGACAGAACATGAAATTAGACATGCTTATCGACCGCGCTGCTTTGCAGCCAAAGAAGACGGTTGCTGTAGCGGTAGCAGAAGATCATGAAGTAATGGAAGCAGTTTCAAGGTCAATACAAGCAGGATTAGCGAAGTTTCTTTTATTCGGAAGCGCAGAAAAACTGAGCGATATGCTGAAAGAGTATAACCTGCAAGAGTCAAAAGACATTCAAGTAAGGGCGTCTGGTACACAAGCTGCAGAAATGGCAGTAAAGGCTGTAAGAAGCGGCGAAGCAGACGTGCTGATGAAAGGTAACATCTCGACTTCAGCTATTTTAAAAGAGGTACTTAACAAAGAGTATGGGCTTCGTAAAGGTAAGGTCTTGTCTCACGTAGCTGTATTTGAGGTTCCGAATTATGATCGCTTCATATTCGTCACTGATGTTGCCATGAATATAGCGCCTGATTTGGAACAAAAAGCATCTATACTGCATAACGCAGTGGAAGTAGCGCGCTCAATTGGAGTTGACATGCCAAAAGTAGCCCCGATTGCAGCGGTGGAGGTAGTAAACCCCGCCATGCAAGCTACGATGGATGCGGCGCTCCTTACACAGATGAACCGCCGCGGTCAAATTCAGAACTGCATCGTGGATGGACCGTTAGCTTTAGATAATGCCGTCTCCAAACTTGCTGCAGAGCATAAAGGCATCACAAGTGATGTGGCAGGAGAAGCGGATATTTTACTCGTCCCGAATATTGAAACAGGAAATGTGCTTTATAAGTCGCTCGTCTACTTTGCAAATGCAAAAGTAGGAGCCATTATCGCAGGTGCGAAGGCGCCGATCGTATTGACGTCTCGATCAGATTCAGCTGAGGCGAAGGTATATTCATTAGCATTGGCAGTAGCAACTGCTTCACTATAAAAGGGTAAAACATAAGGGGGATTCACAATGGAAATTTTTAAATATATGGAGAAATATGATTACGAGCAATTGCTATTCTGTCAGGATAAAGCATCAGGATTAAAAGCAATCATTGCGATTCACGATACAACTCTAGGTCCGGCTCTTGGAGGAACGAGAATGTGGTCTTATGCTTCTGAAGAAGCGGCTATCGAAGATGCGCTGCGTCTTGCGCGAGGCATGACTTATAAAAACGCTGCGGCCGGATTGAATTTGGGCGGCGGTAAAACAGTGATTATTGGAGATGCGCGCAAGGATAAAAACGAAGCGATGTTCCGTGCTTTCGGTCGTTACATTCAAGGCTTGAACGGCCGTTATATCACGGCTGAAGATGTCGGTACAACTGTAGACGACATGGATATCATTCATGAAGAAACAGATTACGTAACAGGAATTTCACCTTCCTTCGGTTCTTCAGGCAATCCGTCTCCAGTAACGGCATTCGGTGTATACCGAGGCATGAAAGCTGCTGCAAAAGAAGCGTTCGGGACAGACAGCTTAGAAGGCAAAGTAATTGCTGTGCAAGGTGTAGGAAACGTTGCTTACAACTTATGTAGATATCTGCATGCAGAAGGCGCTCAGCTGATTGTAACGGATATTCATAAAGAATCTGTACAACGCGCAGTAGAAGAGTTTGGTGCGAAAGCTGTAGATCCGCAAGATATTTACGGCGTAGAGTGCGATATTTACGCACCGTGTGCACTAGGAGCTACAATTAATGATGAAACAATTACACAAATTAAGGCAAAGGTTATTGCTGGTGCAGCGAACAACCAATTAAAAGAAACTCGCCACGGTGATATGATTCATGAAATGGGTATCGTATATGCTCCGGATTATGTAATCAATGCCGGCGGTGTAATTAACGTAGCAGACGAGTTATATGGTTATAACAGAGAACGCGCTCTTAAAAAGGTAGAAGGCGTCTATGATAATATCACAAAGGTTATTGAAATTTCTAAGCGTGACGGCATTCCCACATATTTAGCAGCTGACCGTCTTGCAGAAGAGCGTATCGAACGCATGAAAAATTCTAGAAGCACATTCTTACAAAACGGCCATCATATTTTAAGCCGCCGTTAATGACCAAGAAGATGGAAGTTGTAAGCTTCCATCTTCCTGTAAGTTTATGGAGGGAAAAAACATTGTCCAGTTTTCGAATTCTTGTAATTAATCCGGGAAGTACGTCTACAAAGATAGGTGTATTTGATAACGAACGACCGATTTTTGAAGAAACGATTCGTCATGATGAAGAAGAAATCGCAAAATATAAACGAATTATCGACCAATATGAATTTCGCAAACAAATGATCTTGGAGGTACTGCACTCGCACGGCATTAACATCTCTAAGCTGAGCGCGGTTTGCGGACGAGGCGGACTGCTTCGCCCGATTGAAGGCGGTACATATGCCGTTAACGAACCTATGCTTTCGGATTTAAGAAACGGCTATAACGGTCACCATGCATCTAACCTTGGCGGCATTCTTGCTCATGAAATTGCAACGGGCTTAAATATTCCTGCTTTTATAGTAGATCCTGTTGTAGTAGATGAGATGGATGACATTGCGCGAGTGAGCGGAGTGGCAGGCATAGAGCGAAAAAGCATTTTTCATGCGCTGAACCAAAAGGCAGTAGCTCGAAATGTATCGAAGGAACTAGGAAAAAAATACGAGGAGCTTAACTTAATCGTAACTCACATGGGCGGCGGAATTACAGTAGGTGTTCATAAATGCGGGAAAGTCATCGATGTGAACAACGGTCTGCATGGAGACGGCCCATTCAGCCCTGAACGTGCAGGAACAGTGCCTGCAGGTCAGCTTGTGGAAATGTGTTTTTCAGGCGAGTATTATCGTGATGAGATGATGAAAAAGCTCGTTGGTCAAGGCGGATTAGTTGGATTACTCGGTACAAATGATGCAAGAAAAGTAGAGCAAATGATTGAAGAGGGCGATGAAACAGCTAAGCTAATCTATGGTGCCATGGCATATCAAATTGCAAAAGAAATAGGCGCAGCAAGCGCCGTGCTGCACGGAAAAGCAGATGCTATTATCTTAACTGGCGGTCTTGCCTACAGCAAGATGCTCGTGGAGGAAATAAGAGAACGTGTCGATTGGATTGCAGATGTAATTGTACATCCTGGAGAAAATGAACTGCAGGCTTTGACTGAAGGTGCGCTTCGCGTTCTTCGTGAAGAAGAAGAAGCGAAGGAATATATGGTGCGGGAAAAAGAAATGCTGAGGAGTTGAAGTAAATGGCGACAGAATATGATTTAGTCATTATCGGCGGCGGAACAGGCGGATATGTAGCTGCTATCCGCGCGTCACAACTGGGCTTGAAAACAGCTCTTGTAGAAAGTGGCAAGCTTGGTGGAACGTGCTTGCATGCTGGCTGTATTCCAAGCAAGGCATTACTGCGTAGCGCTGAAGTTTATGCTACAACAAAGAAAAGTGCAGAGTATGGCGTTATCACAAGCGGTATAGAGTTAGACTTCACGAAGGTGCAAGAACGCAAAGAAAAAATCGTAAACCAGCTTCATAAAGGTGTGCAGCATTTGATGCAGCAAGGGAAAATCGATGTATATGAAGGTTATGGCCGCATTCTTGGTCCGTCTATTTTCTCTCCGATGCCTGGAACTGTTTCTGTTGAAATGAATAACGGCGAAGAGAATGAAATGCTGATTCCGAAAAATGTATTAATCGCGACAGGATCACGTCCAAAACCCTTACCGGGTCTTGAGATGGACGGAGAGTATATATTGTCTTCGGATCATGCATTGCGAATGGAGCAGCTGCCTGAGTCTATCATTATTGTCGGTGGCGGTGTAATTGGTATTGAATGGGCTTCTATGCTGTCTGATTTCGGCGTGAACGTGACAGTGGTAGAATACGCAAATCACGTGCTTCCTTTAGAAGATCAAGATATCTCTAAAGAGATGCAGCGTCTGCTAAAGAAAAAAGGCGTTCAAGTTGTCACAGGCGCAAAAGTTCTGTCTGAAACGCTCGTAAAAGATAATGGTGTTTCCATCAAAGCGGAGCATAATGGCGAGCAAAAAGAGTTTAAAGCTGAAAAAATGCTTGTATCCGTGGGACGTCAAGCAAATATCGAAAACATCGGTTTAGAAAATACGGATATTGTTATTGAAAACGGCTATATCAAAACAAACGAGTACTATCAAACGAAAGAGTCTCATATTTATGCAATTGGTGATGTAATCGGCGGCTTGCAGCTTGCGCACGTTGCATCTCATGAGGGTATAACAGCAGTGGAGCATATCGTGGGGCAAAAGCCGACACCGCTTGATGCGTCACTTATTTCCAAATGTGTATACAGCAATCCGGAGGTTGCTTCTGTAGGATACACAGAACAGGAAGCGAAGGAAAAAGGCTTTAAAGTGAAAATAGGAAAATTCTCATTCCGTGCAATCGGAAAAGCGCTTGTATACGGCGAATCCGACGGCTTTGTAAAGCTTGTTGTAGATGAAGAAACAGATGATTTGCTCGGCGTTCATATGATTGGACCTCACGTAACGGATATGATTTCAGAAGCAGGTCTTGCACGAGTATTGGATGCGACGCCTTGGGAAATTGCAAAAACGATTCACCCGCATCCTTCATTATCAGAAGCAATCGGCGAAGCTGCGCTGGCAGTGGATGGAAAAGCATTGCATTCTTAATTTCGGGAGGGTATTTATATGGCTGAAAATATAAAAGCAAAACGCCATGATGAGCTTGGATTAAGCGATGAGAAAGTGTTGGAAATGTATCGTACGATGCTGCTTGCACGTAAAATTGACGAACGTATGTGGTTATTGAATCGCGCCGGAAAAATTCCGTTCGTTATTTCCTGCCAGGGGCAAGAAGCGGCGCAGGTTGGCGCATCCTTCGCGTTAGATCGTGAAAAGGATTATGTACTTCCATATTATCGCGATATGGGTGTTGTATTAACGTTCGGTATGACTGCAAAAGACTTAATGCTTTCCGCATTTGCTAAAGCGGAGGATCCAAACTCCGGCGGACGTCAAATGCCTGGACACTTCGGGCAAAAGAAAAATCGCATCGTAACAGGTTCATCTCCAGTTACAACGCAAGTGCCTCATGCAGTAGGCATTGCGCTTGCCGGCCGTATGGACGGTCAAGACCTTGTAACGTTTGTAACATTCGGAGAAGGCTCATCCAACCAAGGTGACTTCCATGAAGGGGCAAACTTTGCCGGCGTTCATAAGTTGCCTGTTATTTTCATGTGTGAAAACAACAAATATGCGATTTCCGTGCCGATTGAAAAGCAATTGGCGTGCAAAAATGTATCTGACCGTGCAATCGGCTATGGTATGCCTGGTTATACAGTGGACGGAAATGATCCGTTAGAAGTATATAAAGTGGTAAAAGAAGCTGTGGAGCGCGGACGCCGCGGTGAAGGACCAACATTGATCGAAACTATTTCCTACCGTTTAACGGCTCACTCTAGCGATGATGATGATCGTGCATACCGTTCTCGTGAAGAAGTGGAAGAAGCGAAGAAAAAGGATCCGGTTTATACGTTCGGCTTATATTTAAAAGAAACTGGCTTGCTGACTGATGAGCTGGAAAAGCAAATCACGGATGATATTATGCAGATCGTAAACGAAGCTACGGATTATGCAGAAAAAGCTCCATATGCTGAGCCGGAATCTGCATTAAAGCACGTATACGCGGAATAAGGGGGAAGTATCTATGGCTGTAATGTCTTATATCGACGCTATTACACTAGCAATGCGCGAGGAAATGGAACGCGATAAGCGCGTATTCGTACTTGGGGAAGATGTTGGACTCAAGGGCGGCGTATTTAAAGCGACACAAGGTTTATACGATCGATTTGGCGAAGACCGTGTAATGGACACACCTCTTGCAGAATCTGCGATTGCGGGTGTAGCGATCGGTGCAGCAATGTACGGCATGCGTCCGATTGCCGAAATGCAGTTTGCCGACTTTATTATGCCGGCTGTAAACCAAATTGTTTCAGAAGCAGCGAAAATTCGCTACCGCTCCAACAACGATTGGAGCTGTCCGTTAACAATTCGTGCCCCGTTTGGCGGCGGTGTTCACGGCGCATTATATCACTCTCAATCAGTTGAAGCTTTATTTGCGAATCAGCCCGGATTGAAAATTGTTATTCCTTCTACACCTTATGATGCAAAGGGGTTATTAAAGGCTGCGATTCGCGATGACGATCCAGTATTATTCTTTGAGCATAAGCGTGCGTACCGTCTGATTAAAGGCGAGGTGCCTGAAGATGATTACGTATTGCCGATCGGAAAAGCAGATGTGAAGCGTGAAGGAGACGATATCACAGTTATCACATACGGTCTTTGTGTGCATTTTGCCCTGCAAGCTGCAGAAAAGCTGGCGCAGGATGGAATTTCTGCACACGTTTTAGATTTACGTACAATCTATCCGCTTGATAAAGAAGCGATTATTGAAGCTGCTTCTAAGACAGGTAAGGTTCTTCTTATTACAGAGGATAATAAAGAAGGTAGCGTAATAGGCGAAGTAGCAGCAATTATTGCCGAGAATTGTTTATTTGATTTAGATGCTCCGATTGCGCGCCTTGCAGGACCGGATGTGCCGGCAATGCCTTATGCACCGACAATGGAGAAATTCTTCATGGTGAACCCGGATAAGGTTGAAAAAGCGATGCGCGAATTGGCAGAATTCTAATCAGGGAGGGATCATGATGGCTGTAGAAAAAATTACAATGCCTCAGCTCGGCGAGAGCGTAACAGAGGGTACAATCAACAAGTGGCTCGTATCTGTAGGAGACCATGTCAATAAGTACGATCCGCTTGCAGAGGTTATGACAGATAAAGTGAATGCAGAAATTCCTTCTTCTTTTTCTGGTGTCGTGAAAGAACTGATTGCAAATGAAGGCGACACGCTGGCAGTAGGCGAAGTAATTTGTCTTGTGCAATTAGAAGGAGCGGAAAAAGAAGCAGCTGCGACTGCAGTGGAAGAAAAAACAGAAACGGTAACAGCGGCTGCTCCGGAACAAAATAACACAAGCAAAGCGCGTTATTCTCCTGCAGTATTAAAGCTTGCCGGCGAGCATAATATTGACTTAAATCAAGTGCAGGGAACAGGAATGAATGGCCGGATTACCCGAAAAGATCTTCTCAAAATGATTGAATCCGGCAACATTCCGGTAAGTGCGAAACCAGAAGGAAAAGCAGCTGCAGTCGTCATGGAGGCGCCAAAAGTTGAACATCAGCCAAAGGAAGAAGTGCAGCCTAAACTTGAAGCAGCGAAGCCGGTTTCTGTTCCGACTGCACCTGGAGATATCGAAATTCCAGTATCCGGCGTACGCAAAGCTATTGCAGCGAACATGCTTCGCAGCAAGCATGAAGCGCCGCATGCATGGATGATGGTGGAAGTGGACGTTACAAATCTTGTTGCGTATCGCGGCAGTTTAAAAGATGAGTTCAAAAAGCGTGAAGGCTTCAACTTAACGTTCTTTGCATTCTTCGTAAAAGCGATAGCGCAAGCACTGAAGGAATTCCCGCAAATCAACTCTATGTGGGCGGGCGATAAAATCATTCAGAAGAAAGATATTAACCTGTCCATCGCTGTAGCGACAGAAACAGAGCTATTTGTACCTGTAATCAAGCATGCGGATGAGAAGTCCATCAAAGGCATCGCTCGTGAAATTTCCGATCTTGCACATAAAGTAAGAACGAAATCTCTAAAAGGGGAAGATATGCAAGGCGGAACATTTACGGTGAATAACACTGGTTCATTCGGTTCTGTCCAGTCTATGGGCATTATCAACTACCCGCAGGCTGCAATTCTGCAAGTCGAATCTATCGTGAAGCGTCCGGTTGTGATGGACAACGGCATGTTCGGCGTTCGCGATATGGTGAATTTGTGCTTGTCTCTTGACCACCGTGTGCTAGACGGTCTCATTTGCGGCAAGTTCTTGGCACGTGTGAAGGAAATTTTAGAAAACATATCAAAAGAAAATACGTCTGTATATTAAGAAAAAAGCTCACCTCGTCAGGTGAGCTTTTTTTTGAAACACCAGAAATTATAAAATCCTGCGGCAGTGCTTTCAATTCTTTTCCTTCATTTGAATCCCACGATGCTCACAGTATACAGTACATAAAATAACAAACCTGCATGCTTATATACAAGTGAATAAAAAACCGTCTTTTTATAGTGGGGAGAGATCATCCGGCGATGTGCAGAAGCGGTCAAACCTTTGGAGTGGTTCATACAAAGGTAAACCAGAGAGAAGAAGCATACAATACTCCCTTTTGGTTGTACATAGCACATGGAAATGTCGAATTTATAATTCCCCCATATATAGAATCCCTAGGTAAGGGCGTGAGGATCTGACCGTTACTATACGCGGCGGATTCGCTATCCCCACCTAAAAAGGATAAGCACGGTTTCCCCGTACTTCTTCTTTCTTATTACTGATTCTTTTGCTTTCCTTCCACATGAATGCGATACAAGTTCGCCAACACATACGTTCTGTACGATTCCAGCTTTTTTTGTTCGTATTTAGAAATGCCGACAGATTTTAATTGCTGAATGTACCATCCTTTAGAATAGATATGAGCCAAGGCGACAGCCCTCCCAAAAATTACTTTTATTACTTTATATATTGTGAGTGCGCACAACGAAGAACAAATTCTTTTGTGCATAGAAATAAAAGAAGAATATACGTGTAAGCAAATGGAACAAAATATAAAAAAAGGAGGGCCTGTATGCATTTGTTTTCTCCTGCAATACATTTAACAATTGCAGAATGGGCGGTTCGATCAGTGGTTGCGTATATATTTTTGCTTGTTGTAGCAAAGCTGATGGGGCAGCGCTCAATTTCACAACTGCGTTTTGTTGATGTAGTATTGGTACTCCTTCTTGAAGGTAATCTGTCCAATCCATTGACAGACGAACGGTTAGACTTGACAGGTGCCATGGTATCAACATTTGTTCTTGTATCTCTGCATACTTGCAGTTCTTTTTTAGGCTTGAAGTATGAATGGTGGAGAAGCTTTTTGGAGCCTCCTCCGCTTTTACTCATTCGAAACGGAGAAATTCAGGTTAAAAACTTGAGGCGTGCACGTATCACTATTGATTATTTGCTGTCTGAATTAAGACTGCAAAAGATTGAAGCGATTGAAAAAGTGGGGATTGCTTTATGGGAGCCGGGTGGACATATCTCTGCTTTCATGAAGCAGGAATATGAACCTGTTGCGAGAAAAGATGTTAATCTAGAAACAGAGCCTCTTTGTATGCCTCTTATTGTCATTAAAGAAGGAAAGATACGAAAAGAAGCGCTGGCATCTTTAGGGAAAAACGAGGAATGGCTTCGAGGAGAACTAGGGGGAACAAAGCTTGCAGATATTTTGTTGGCAACTGCAGACAGCAATGGAGCAGTCCGCCTTATTTTCAAAAGATAGCTTTTGTTTGTCACTTTTGCTGTTCTTATTGGCATAAGCTAGAGAGACAAAGCTGAAACTGAAACGGAAGGACTTGTTACGATGGGATACGTAGAAGAATTGAGAAAGCTGGTTGGTCACAGGCCCCTCATTCTTGTTGGCTCAGTCGTCCTTGTATTGGACAAGGAGGAGCAGGTTCTGTTGCAGCAACGCAAAGAGCCGCACGGTAAATGGGGATTGCTTGGGGGATTGATGGAGCTTGGCGAGTCTCCGGAAGATACAGCACTGCGCGAGGTTTGGGAGGAAGCGGCGATACGCGTATGCGATTTGCAGCTCATCGATGTATTCTCTGGAAAAAATCATTTTGTAAAGCTCGCAAATGGTGATGAATTTCAAACTGTCACCATCGCATACTACACGAATAAATATGAGGGAGCCATGCAAGTAAACAGAGAAGAGGCGCTGGACTTAAAATTCTTTCCGATAGACGCGCTGCCCGAATATATCGTCGGTTCGCATAAAAAGATGATTGAAATGTACATGAAAATGCGAGATACGAAGTAGAAGGCGTCAGAAGAAACTATTATAATAAAAAGCGGAAATGCAAAGCGGCGTGGAAGGTGACAAAAAAGTCTGAGAGGTTATTCTCTCAGACTTTTTTGTTTATAGCACAACTTGGAATTTGCCCTTTGCGGGATAAAGCGTTTTATAATACACTTAATATGTACGATGATTTTGAAAATTTAATATTGTTATAATTTATAGACGTCAAGGGGGGCTACAGATGGAGAAAGAGACGTTTCACGAATTTGAAGGGGCATCATATGAAGAGTGGAAACGATTGGCGGAAAAAGCGTTAAAGGGGAAGGCGTTTGACAGCCTGTTAAAGGAAACGTATGAAACTATTATGTTGAAGCCTTTATACACAAAAGAAGATGCTTATACAATGAAAGAGGCAGCTGCACTGCTTCCTGAAGCGTCAGACGGAATTGCACAGGAAATTTCAGCGCACAGCCCTCATGAAGCAAATCGTACTTTATTGCAGGCAATAGAACATGGTCAAGCTGTGGTTCATATTTTAGCAGATTGTGCCACGTTGCATGGGAGTGATTCGGATGAAAGTGAAGAAGCTCTTCAAAGCGGGATCCCACTCTGCAGTAAAGAAGATATTGAAAGCGCTTTTAACGAAATAGATCTTTCAAAACATCCGGTTCTGCTATATACCGGGTATGTGTCTTCGCCGCTTTTGGCGATGATTCTTTCTTACGGAAAAGAAAAAGGCTTCGCATTTAAGAGCATGCGAGGAACAATCGGCGCCGATCCTCTTGGATATTTAGCGGAGAATGGCGTTCTTCCTATTAAGTTAGAAGAGTGCTACGAAGCGATGAGCAAAACGATTTTGTGGAGCAAACTGCATGCGCCGAAGGTAAAGACCGTTTTTGTCCGTACAGATGCATATCATAATGCTGGTGCAAATGCAGTGCAGGAAATGGCGGCTGCGCTTGCGACGGCAGTAGAGTATATGCGGGAAGGCATGAAGCGAGGGCTAGAGGTAGATGCAATCGCACGCCAGTTCACCTTCAGCTTCTCTGCAGGAACACATTTATTTACAGAGATAGCTAAGCTTCGGGCTATCCGCGTTCTATGGAAAAAGGCAGCTGAGAGCTTTGGCGTGACGGACGGAAAGACATATATTCATGTGCGTACGTCTAAGCGTACAAAAACGCAGTATGACCCGTATGTGAATTTGCTTCGTGCTACAACAGAAGCGTTCTCAGCTATTACAGGAGGCGCGGATACGCTTCATGTAAGTACATATGATGAAGCTTTCGGTGTATCTCGTGAAAGCAGTGAGCGCTGGGCTCGAAACATTCAGCATATTTTGCGCGGTGAATCGCATTTGGCGAAAGTGCTGGACCCGGCAAGAGGCTCTTATTATGTAGAGGCTTTAACGAAGGAGCTTGCAGAGCAGGCATGGAGCTTATTCCGCCGGATTGAAGAAAAGGGCGGCATGAGCGTTGTGCTGAAACAAGGCTGGTTTCAGGAAGAAATCGCAAAAGTAGCGGCAAAACGTTTAGAAAATGTATCTTCTCTCGGGCAAAAGATTGTCGGAATAAATGTATATGTGAATAAAGCGGAGAGAAAAGCGTCGCAAAACAATAAGCAAAACGAGATGCAGCAACGTGTCGCATATATCAAACAGTATAAAGAACAACGCAATCCTTCCTTGCAGTATCCTGTGGAAAAAGCATTTGAGATGAATGAAATGATTCTTGCTTTCACTAAAGGCGCGACAATCGGAGAAATTACATCAGCATGGAAAGGCGAAGGCGAGAAGGTGCCAGCTCTTCAGCCGATGAGAGATGCAGAACCGTTTGAAGCGTTGAGAGAAGCTTCGGAAACATACGAGCGGTTAAAGGGAACTCTCCCGCAAGCGACCATTGTACAAATCGGCGAGGAGCAGAAGACGCCTCCTTATCTTGTGCCAGTTCTTGAAGGATGCGGCTTTGCAGTCAAAATAATCCGTGCAGCGTCTGGTAAAGAAATAGCTGCAGCTGATGCTAACATCCTTTTTGCATATGGAAGCGAAGAAGATTTGCAAGCTGCGAAGTTTACTGCAAAGAAGGTAGTGATTGTCAGCAAGCATGGAGAAAAATTTGAAAAACAAATGCTTGAAGCAGGTGTTACTGGCTTTATTGATAAGCCGAGCGCCTTGTTCTCATTCTTGCTTGAACTTCACAACGAGTTGGAGGTGATTGTATGAAAACGCCGGATTTTACAAAAATAGAGTTTTCTTCGTTGTTTGAAAATGCAGCGTGGACAGAGAAGGAAGCGTCCACGGCATATATATCAAACGAAAAAATTGAAGTGAAAACTGTGTATAAGGAAGAAGATATAGCCCATTTAGACTATTTGAATTTCAGGCCCGGCATGGCTCCGTATCACCGCGGACCGTATGCGCTGATGTATACGAACCGTCCTTGGACTGTCCGTCAGTACGCCGGATTTTCTACAGCGGAAGAAAGCAATGCCTTTTATAAGAGAAACTTGGCGGCGGGACAAAAAGGATTATCGGTGGCGTTTGACCTTGCTACCCATCGTGGCTATGATTCCAGTCACCCGCGCGTTGTCGGGGATGTTGGAAAAGCTGGCGTAGCCATCGACTCTATTTTGGATATGAAAGTATTATTCGATGGCATCCCTCTTGATCAAATGTCTGTATCAATGACGATGAATGGCGCAGTTCTTCCAATTATGGCATTTTACATCGTGACGGCAGAAGAGCAGGGCGTCAAACTGGAGCAGCTTACGGGAACAATCCAAAATGATATTTTAAAAGAATATATGGTACGGAACACGTACATTTACCCTCCTGAAACATCTATGAAGATTATTTCTGACATCTTTGCGTATACCTCTAAAAACATGCCGAAATTCAACAGTATCAGCATTTCAGGATATCATTTGCAGGAAGCGGGCGCACCGGCTGACTTGGAGCTGGCGTATACTTTGCTGAACGGGATTGAATACGTACGCACGGGAATGAAAGCGGGGCTTGATGTGGATTTGTTTGCTCCTCGTTTATCTTTCTTCTGGGCCATCGGCATGAACTATTTTATGGAAGTGGCAAAAATGCGGGCGGGCCGATTGCTATGGGCGAAGCTGATGAAGCAATTCGATCCGAAAAGCGAAAAGTCCCTTGCGCTTCGCACACACTCGCAAACATCCGGCTGGAGCTTGACCGAGCAAGATCCATTTAACAACGTAGCTCGTACATGCGTAGAAGCATTAGCAGCAGCACTCGGTCATACGCAATCGCTTCATACGAATGCGCTGGATGAAGCCATTGCTCTGCCGACGGATTTCTCGGCCCGTATCGCAAGGAACACGCAGCTCTATTTACAAGAAGAAACAGACATTTGCTCTGTCATTGATCCATGGGGCGGCTCTTATTATGTAGAATCGCTGACAGCCGAACTTGTCAAACGTGCATGGGAGCACATCGAAGAAATTGAAGATTTAGGTGGCATGACGAAAGCGATTGAAAAAGGTATTCCGAAGCTGCGCATTGAAGAGGCTGCGGCAAGAAGACAAGCTCATATTGACTCTGGCAAGGAGCCGATTATCGGCGTGAACAAATACCGTCTTGCACATGAAGATCCGCTTGAAATTTTAGATATCGACAATACGGCTGTATTGAAAAAGCAGCTTGCACGATTAGAGGAATTGAAGCGTACGAGAGATGAAAGAAGAGTGCAAGATACGCTCGAAGCCATCACAAAAGCGACAGAAACGGGCAAAGGAAACTTGCTGGAGCTGGCAGTTGAAGCCGCGCGTGCCCGTGCTACACTTGGCGAAATTTCCGATGCGATTGAGAAAGTAGCTGGTCGCCATAAAGCTGTAATTCAATCTGTAAGCGGCGTGTATCGTTCGGAATATGAAAATCAAATGGAAATCGAGCGTGTGCGCGAAAAGATTGATGCCTTTGCGCAAGAAGAAGGACGTCGTCCGCGTATTCTCATCGTAAAGCTTGGACAAGATGGTCATGACCGCGGCGCGAAAGTAGTCGCAACAGCATATGCCGATCTTGGATTTGATGTAGATATCGGACCGCTTTTCCAAACGCCTGAAGAAGCCGCGCGCCAAGCGGTGGAGAATGATGTGCATTGCATCGGCATGAGCTCATTGGCAGGTGGACATAAAACATTGCTGCCCCAGCTTGTGGAAGAGCTGCGCATGCTTGGCCGCGAAGATATCGTTGTCATTGTAGGAGGCGTTATTCCGGTACAGGATTACGAGTTTTTATACGAAAACGGTGCAGCTGCTATTTTTGGACCGGGTACGGTAATCCCTCAGGCTGCTGAAAAGATTTTGGAAGAAATTCAGATTCGCCTGGACGAGGAAGTGGAGTAAGCTATGTGTGACGAAATGAAGCGGCCGGAATGGGTTCCTTCGGAAGAGGAGCAGTCAGATGCATTTACTTCTATGGTAATAAAAGGAGTAACGCAGCCTTCTCCCCCGAAGAGCCCGGTACGTAAACGAAGCGTTTCAATCGATGAATTGACAGAGGGCGTAAGAAGCGATAACAGAACTCTTCTGGCGCAAGCCATTACGCTTGTAGAAAGCAGCGCCTCCAAGCATCGGGAAAAGGCGCAGCCGCTTATCGGACAGCTTCTTCCATACACCGGTAACTCCATTCGCATCGGTATCACCGGGGTGCCCGGAGCAGGGAAAAGCACCTTTATTGAAGCGTTTGGGACGATGCTTTGCGAAAAAGGCCATAAGGTTGCAGTGCTTGCGGTAGATCCGAGCAGTACGTTAACGCGAGGAAGTATTCTCGGTGATAAAACGAGAATGGAGCAACTCATACATCAGCCTAATGCGTTTGTGCGTCCATCACCATCCGGAGGCGCTCTTGGCGGCGTCAACCGTCGGACACGGGAAACAATGCTGTTATGTGAAGCGGCAGGCTATGATGTGATTATAGTAGAAACAGTCGGTGTCGGACAAAGCGAAGGAATGGTCCGCGATATGGTGGATTTCTTCCTGCTGCTCACGCTGACTGGAGCGGGGGATGAGCTGCAGGGCATGAAACGGGGCATTTTGGAGCTGACGGACAGCATATTAATTAATAAGGCTGACGGCGACAATAAGATTCGCGCCTTGCAAACGGCCTCGTTGTACACGCAAATGTCTCATTTGTTCCAGCCGGTAACGGAAGGGTGGACTGTTCGTATTAATGCTTGCTCTGCTCTTCATAAGGAAGGGCTGGAGGAATTTTGGGAAATTGTTCAAAATTTTGAAGAGAGCACAAAGGCTTCAGGCGTGTTTGAAAGAAGACGAAGCAAACAGAAGCGCAATTGGCTTTACTCCTCCATAAGGGAGCAATTGGAACAGTGCTTTTTCTCCAATCCGCTCATGAAAGAGCTGCTTCCCTTATATGAGCAGGAAATTATGGAAGGCAGGCAAACCGTTACGAAAGCAGTGGCGCAGCTTATGGAGCACTATTTGAACGGAAAAGAGTCGTTATAGTTGGTAATCCTCCCTCTGAATTGATAAGATAAACATAAAAGTCCTTAAGGAGGAAGATGATGGTCAACTTTAATTTTTTTATGAACGATGTCGTGCGTCAAGCACGTGAAGAAATCGTAGCGGCCGGCTATGCAGAATTAAAAACGTCTGAAGAGGTCGAAGGAGCATTTAAACGTCCGGGCGTGACATTGGTAATGGTAAATTCCGTGTGCGGCTGTGCAGGGGGAATAGCTCGTCCTGCCGCTGCACACGCAGTTCACTATGATAAGCGCCCAGATCATCTTGTAACTGTATTTGCAGGTCAAGATAAAGAAGCGACGCAGCATGCACGCGAATACTTTGAAGGCTATCCGCCGTCTTCTCCGTCCTTTGCCATTTTAAAAGACGGCAAAATCGCAACGATGGTGGAGCGCCATGAGATTGAAGGCCATTCGCCTATGCAGGTTGTAGAGAAGCTGCAGGGATACTTCGAACAATATTGCGAAGAGGTGTAAAAAGCTGACGAAAAGTCAGCTTTTTATTTTTTTTTTTAATAAAAAATTTTCTTCGACCCCCCTAAAATCTTTTCCTCCTCCGAATATGTATAGTGACGAAAGCAAATGGGGGAAAAGTGATATGAAACAATTTTTATTAAAAGGAACTATGACAACTATGCTGGCATGCAGTCCGTTTTTGGTGGGAACGGCTGCTTACGCGAGCGACAACACAAGCACGGAAAAAACAACAGAGACAGAAAAACCAGCTTTAGTACAGGGCGATTTCTTTTATTTCGCGAAGACGATGCTGGAAGATATCCGTTTGGCTCTTGCGACGAATGACTTGGCGAAAGCGAAGTTATTATCCGAACAAGCAACGGAACGAATCGCTGAAGCGCGTGTGTTAATCCAAGAGGGGAAAGACGATTTCACACAAGATACATTGAAAAAAGCAGCGGAGAACTTAGAAAAAGCAGATGAGCTTTCAGGAGAAGTGAAAGAAGAAAAAGATACAAAAACACTTGCTGAAAGTAAAGAGACAGATAAGTTGAAAGTCGCTGACGAAGAGAAAACAGAAAAAACTGCTGATGCAGAGAAAGCAGAAACAGAAAAAACTGCTGATGTAGAGAAAGTAAAAACAGAAAAAACTGCCGATGCAGAGAAAACAGAAACAGAAAAAACTGCTGATGCAGAGAAAGCAAAAACAGAAAAAACTGCCGATGCAGAGAAAACAGAAACAGAAAAAACTGCTGATGCAGAGAAAACAGAAACAGAAAAAACTGCTGATGCAGAGAAAGCAAAAACAGAAAAAACTGCCGATGCAGAGAAAACAGAAACAGAAAAAACTGCTGATGCAGAGAAAGCAAAAACAGAAAAGCCTGCTGACACAGAAAAAACAGAAGCGGCAAAAGTAAAAGTGCACATTGGACACAATATCGAAGCATTGGCAAAAGTGCTTGATAAAGTGAAAAATCCGAAAGCAAAAGCAGCGATTGCAAAAAATATAGAGAAGAGTTTCGCGAAAATTGCAGCTAAAATAGAAAAAGCACAAGAAAAGCAACAGCTTGTTATCGTAGGGGAAAGCAAACAAGCGGATCAAAATACAGAAGTAATTCCTGAAACACCGGTGGATACAGGCCAAGTGACACAGCCAGCGCAACCGGCACAACCGGCGCAACCGGCACAACCAGCGCAACCAGCGCAACCAGCACAACCAGCGCAGCCAGCACAAAAACCTGATGTTTCTCATGAGAATCATGGACAATCTGGGCAACAGGGACAATCTGGGCAACAGGGACAATCTGGGCAACAGGGACAATCTGGGCAACAAGGACAGTCTGGACAACATGGACAGTCTGGACAACATGAACAAAAAGAAAAGAAAGACCATCAAGATAACGATAAAAAAGACGGTCATAAAAAGAACGAAGACAAGAACGAAGACAAGAACGAATAGTACCAAGACAAGCACTGAGGCCCTGTGGTATAATGGTCACTTCTTAGAGAGAAGTGACCATTCTGCTATTTGTAGCAGAGGGGAGGAGGGGGATTACTTGTGTTAAGTTTGTTGATGAAAGTCATAAAAAAATCGGCAATAGAAGATGTAGTAGCCAACATACAAGAACATACAGAAGATAAGGAAGCTTTTATCGCACAGTATCAGCCTTTTATTCGAAAATCGATTTCGTCTGTCTGCCGCCGATATATTACGGAGCAGGATGATGAGTACAGCATTGGACTGTTTGCGTTTCACCAAGCAATTGAACAGTATTCATATAAAAAGGGAAAATCCTTTCTTTCGTTTGCTGAGCTTCTTATAAAAAGAGATGTAATTGACTATATCCGTAAAGAGTCCCGACATAACCTCGTCTTTTTAAAAGAAGACCAGCAAGAGGAAACGCTGGAAATGCAGGCATCGCTTACGGAATATATGAAAGAGATGGAAAACAGCAACCGCAGGGAGGAAATTCTTCATTTTCAAAGCGTACTGGCCGAGTTTAAAATATCGTTTGCAGAACTTGCAAAGGAATCCCCAAAGCATCGGGATACGCGTGAGCACTTAATTGAAATTGCAAAGATTATTATAAAAGAAGAGAAAATGATAGAAGAGCTGTTCCGAAAGAAAAAGCTGCCCCTCAAACAAATTGAACAGCATGTGAGAGCAAGCCGAAAAACGCTGGAGCGGCATAGAAAATACATCATTGCGATGTGCATTATTTTCATAAATAATTATACATACATTCTGGAGTATATAAGAGGGGGGATGAACGGTGAATAAAGGGATTGTGATGGATATACAAAAGCGCAGCATAGTCGTTCTGACACCGGACGGAGAATTTATCACTTGTAAAAGAAAACCGCACTCTTATATGATTGGGCAGGAAGTATCTTTTAACAAACAAGAACAAAGAGCGGCGCGTTTCTCGTTGCCGTCTTTATTAAAGCCTGCATCGCTGCTCGTCGCTTGTTTTTTATGTGTCTTTCTGTTTTTATATAATAAATCAGAAGAAAAAGCGCTTGCTTATGTTTCTATTGATATTAATCCGAGCTTGGAGGCAAGCGTGACAAAGGATCTTCGCGTGACGGAATTACGAGCTTGCAATGAGGATGGAAAGCGCATTTTAAAAGAAATGAAGCAGTGGAAAAATCAGCCGTTGCGGGACGTAGTTCGAGCTGTTGTAAAGCAAAGCGAAGAGGACGGATATTTAACAGATGAGAAACAAGTCATGTTAACATCTGTTGCAAAGGAAAAGACATTAGAGCCGCAGCTTGAGCAGACCATGCAAGGATTAAAGAACGAATATGATACAAAACATATTACAGTCGTATATGTGGAAAGCACTATGGAAATGCGAGAAAATGCCCGAAGAGCAGGGGTCAGCACAGGTGTTTATATAAAGCGGGAGAAAGAGAAGAAGCAACAACCTGTTACTGAACAGCCTGCACCTACACCTACACCTGCACCTGCACCTACACCTGCACCTGGGCAAGTGGAACAGCCCCCGCAGGTAAATTCGCAGCCGGATCTACCTCCGAATTCCTCTCCTCCTGTAGAGGAAGAAAGGCATGAGAAGAAAGAACAAAAAGAAAACCCGGTACAGCAGCCCCCGCAGTCAGAAAGAAATAATGGACATCAGGAAGAGAACAAAGATAAAGACCATAAAAAAGAAGATAAAGACCATGAAAAAGAAGACAAACACGTCCCTCCTTCCAAGCAGGAGGAAAAAGAAAAGAAAAAGTCATAGTACATTTAAAAAGCATAGGGTGTTGTACACCCTATGCTTTTTATGTATATTAAAATGATTTTAATATATAAAATGTATATAGATGTATAAAAATTAGTTTAAGGGATATGTTGGAATAAAATATTTTTGTATAATATTATAATATATCTTAGTAAAACGATGGGTATGAGTGAGGATAAGGAGATATATTTGAAATCCCTAAGCGAATGAAATAAAAATTCACCAAAAATAATATTGCATAAATATAAAAATGTGTTAAAATACATTTTGTAGAATAAAAATAAATAAAAATTTCCTTGCTTATGCAATATGTTTTTTGGATAATAGTAAGTAAATTCAGAGAATTATAAATAGGGGGAAGTAAGATGAAAAAGGTATTATCCATTCTTTTAGCAAGCTTGCTTGTAATCGGGGTGCTTGGCGCTTGTGCGAAAAAAGAAGACGGAGGCAAAAAGAAGGTTCTTACGATGGGAACTTCCGCGGACTATAAGCCTTATGAATACGTTGATTCCGCAAAAAGCGATCAGATTATCGGATTTGATGTTGATGTTGCAAAGTATATCGGTAAAGAACTAGGCTATGAGATCAAAATTACAGATATGGATTTTAACGGTTTGCTGACAGCGATGGAAGCAAAAAAAGTTGATTTTGTTATGGCTGGTATGACGCCGACTGAAAAACGCAAGAAAAACGCAGATTTCACAGATATTTACTTCGTAGCGAAAAACCTTGTTATTTCCAAAAACGGAGCAATTCAAAAGGTTGAAGATTTAAAAGGAAAAACTGTGGGTGTACAAACAGGATCTATTCAAGAAGGAAAAGCGAAGGATATGCAAAAAACAACAGACTTTAAGATTACAGACCGCAGCCGTATTCCTGAACTGTTTGAAGAATTAAAAGCAGGACGCGTAGATGCAATTATTGTTGAAGATACAGTTGCAAAAGGATATTTAACAAAGCTTACTGAGCTAAAAAGCATTGAGATTCCAGAAGCTGCTGAAGAAGCCGGATCTGCAATTGCGTTCCCGAAAGGAAGCAAAGAAACAGCAGAATTCAACAAAGTAATCAAGAAGATGAAAGAAAATGGCGAAATGGAAAAGCTTACTAAAAAATGGTTTGGTGGAGAGCAATAAGAACGATTTATACAGGAATCTCTTGGCGATGTTCAGGAGATTCCTTATTGACTTTATTGACGGTTCGCGAAACAGAAATTTGATACAACCCATAGAAATTTTACTTTTATTTAGCAGGAAAGGAATGGCGCAAAGATGAATCTCGATTTTTCACAAATCGTCCCATCAATACCGTATATATTAAAAGGGCTGCAGGTAACGCTTCAAATTGTTGCCGTATCAGCGCTGTTAGGTTTTACTTTAGGTACGTTGCTTGCATTACTTAAAATTGCAAGAGTCAGAGCGTTAGGCTGGCTGGCGGATGCATATACATCCGTTTTTCGCGGTACACCGCTTGTGCTGCAGCTGATGATTATTTATTATGGTTTTCCGCAAATTACAGGGTATGATATTACAGCCTTTTTAGCCGCTGTTTTGGCGTTCGGCTTGAACTCAGGCGCGTATATGTCCGAGATTATCCGCGCTGGCATTCAAGCTGTAGATAAAGGACAAACGGAAGCTGCGATGGCGCTTGGTATTCCTTATCGCAAAATGATGATGAACATTATTTTGCCGCAGGCACTGAAAAACATTTTACCTGCGTTGATGAATGAATTCATTGCACTTACAAAGGAATCTGCTGTTGTAACAGTTATCGGTGCGGCAGATTTGATGCGCCGAGCTTATATTGTCGGCGGCCAAACCTACGCTTATTTTGAGCCGCTTCTATTCGTGGGCGCCATCTATTATATTTTAGTCATTTTATTAACGCTTCTTGGAAAAGCAATTGAAAGGAGAATGAAAAAAGGTGATTAAGATTGAAGGGCTGCGTAAATCATTTGGAGAATTAGAAGTGTTAAAGAACATTACGACAACGATCGGGCAGGGACAAGTTGTCGCGATTATCGGTCCTTCAGGTTCAGGGAAATCTACATTTTTACGCTGTATGAACTTGCTGGAACAGCCAACTGCAGGTCGCATTTGGGTACATGATAAAGAGATAACAGACGCTAAAACAAATATTATGAAAGTCCGTCAAAACGTGGGGATGGTGTTTCAACATTTTCATCTGTTCCCGCATATGACCGTTTTAGAAAACTTAACATATGCGCCGATTACGGTAAAAGGTGTGTCGAAGCAAGAGGCGGAACGGAAAGCGAAGGAGCTTTTAAGAAAAGTCGGTTTGCTTGAAAAAGCGACTGAGTTTCCAAGCCGTCTTTCAGGCGGACAGAAGCAGCGTGTAGCCATTGCGCGGGCGCTTGCTATGGAACCTGATGTTATGCTGTTTGACGAGCCTACATCTGCCCTAGATCCAGAAATGGTAAAAGAAGTATTAGAGGTGATGAAGTCTCTTGCTCATACTGGGATGACAATGGCAATTGTAACGCATGAAATGGGCTTTGCCCGAGAAGTGGCGGACCGCGTGATGTTCTTGGACGGCGGACAGCTTATCGAGGATGCGCCGCCAAGCGAGTTTTTTACAGCTCCGAAAAGTGCGCGTGCACAAGAGTTTTTGCAAAAAATGCTATAATTGGTGAGAGAGATGGCTGATTTCGGTCATCTCTTTTCGTCTATTGAAAGTGCCTCACACAATCATATGAAGGTACACCCACAGCCATACAGTACTGGATGTCCAGCACAAAGAGAATAACATGAGAGCGAAAGCGTATCGCAAGTGTTTAAAATACGCGCGGGCAACAAAAAATGAAAACATCAAATACATGAAAAAACCAAAGCTTTTCAAAAATGGTTCATGAGGAAAAGCGATGGCAAAATGTAAATGTAAGAATATAAAAAGTGCTTTATATAGCCCGTACACGATAGAAATGCCTCCATAAAATAATGCGAACATTTGAAGCTTCATGCAACTGCCTCCTTTTTCGATGTAAATAGAAAGCTTGTCTATTAAGCAGTGAGTTAATAATATATATGAGACGGCAAAGCATAAAAGCACCTCCAAGACTAGTCATTGGAAGGTTTTTTCTGCGATGCACAGAGCAGCTTGTTTGATTGAGTATGCTTATTTATTCACATATTGGCCTATTTTAGATTAAAATAAACTACAGGAAGGAGGATCATTATGTTTAGAATTGGATATCGCACCGTGAAAACTGCCGTTGGAGCAGCTTCAGCCATCTTTATTGCACAATTGCTTCATCTGCAATTTTACAGTTCGGCTGGCATTCTCGTCATTTTATGCGTGCAAAACACGAAACGAAAGTCGCTGCAAGCATCTATACAGCGTTTTTTCGCCTGTATACTGGCGATGTTTTTTTCTTTTGTCATCTTTGACAGCATCGGCTATAATGCATTGGCTATAGGTATCCTGCTTCTTTTGTATATACCGACAGCCGTTATGCTGCGCATGCCGGAGGCGATTGTAACAAGCTCTGTTATTGTTATGCATTTATACTCTTTAAAATCCATTACATGGAGTATTATCGGCAATGAAGTGGCCATTTTAACGATAGGAATCAGCATCGCGCTTCTCGTCAATGTATATATGCCGAGTGTCGAAAAGGATTTAAAAGCATTTCAGGAGCAGATTGAAAGCCGGTTTAAAACGATTTTAACGGAGATGGCTGTGTATTTGCGCAACCGGGAAAGCGATTGGGACGGCAAAGAGCTGATTGAAACATCTGAGATTTTAAAAAGGGCAAAAGAGCTCTCATTTAAAAAGCTGGAAAACCAATTCATGAGAGAAGACGACTATTACTATCGTTATTTTGAGATGCGGATACGGCAGTTTGAGATACTGGAGCGCATTATGCCTATTGTGGCATCGTTATCATGGGCATATGAACAAGCAGAAATGATCGCATGCTTTATTGAAAACGTCGGAAATGCGATTCGACCGGAAAGTACAGGCCTGATTTCGCTTCGGCAGCTTCATGAAATGCGCAAGCAATTCCGCGACATGCCGCTGCCGGAGACTCGTGAAGAATTCGAGACGAGAGCGATGCTGCTGCAGCTTGTTAATGAAATGGAGCAATATCTACTCATTAAAAGCGAGTTTAAGGGGAAATATACGGATACAGACTTCGCATAGGAAAGAGGGCTTACATGTCGTATATTTTGTCTATATTATTAATTTTCTCTATATCTCCCATATGGCCGATCGGTGATAACCCGCGAGCGGGAGACCCATACATAATTGTCAATAAACAAACGAATCGACTTGCTTATATTGATGATGGAATGATTCAAAAAGTCTATCCAGTTGGAACGGGAAAAACAAACGATTTAACGCCTGAAGGTGAATTTGATGTCGTAATGAAAGTGAAAAATCCGTACTATATCAAAAAGAAAATTCCGGGCGGTTCGCCGAAAAATCCGCTCGGTTCGCGCTGGATCGGATTTAATGCAAATGGAACGGAAGGAAACAAATATGGTATTCACGGAACGAACGATCCGAGTTCCATCGGGAAATATGTATCTCAAGGGTGCATTCGCATGTATCCAAAGGACGTAGAGGCTTTGTATGAGCGTGTCCCAATTGGAGCAAAGGTATGGATTGTAAAATCGAACAAATCGTTTGAGCAGCTGGCGAAAGAAAAAGGAGCCATTTCGAGGGGAAAAGAGCCGACAACGGCTCTTTTTGATATGTCTAACTCCGCCGGCTCCATTTTTCTGGTTATCTATCGGTTTGATTTTGAACAACAACACGATACGAACGGGGATATTCTCTTGTCGATATAAAAATGCCTGCTGCGATAAAAAACGCGCCAAGAAAGAAATTCTAATGAAGCTTTTCTCCGAGAAGGAAAAATCCGAGGGCGCTTCCTGCAATGGGCTGCATAAAAAAGAAAGGCGAGCCCGCAGTTAAGGATAAATAGACAGGTCCGCGCCACTTCATATAAATTACTCCTTTATTCTATATTATAAGAATAGACGAAAAATTTAAAATATTTAATTCTATGTAAATTATATTAATGTATTTGCAGCTGTATTGATTGTGAGCGGCAGACGTGTATTAATGAATATATATAAATGCAACTAAAAAAATCGACAAAAAAATGTTTCTTTTAGGTGGGAGAGAGCATCCGACTAAGCGTAGAAGCGGTCAAACCCTTTTCGTGGCCCATGCAGGGAGAGAGAGGGAGCGAGCGCAGTTTCCTTTTTGTTCTACGTGGCAAACGATAGATATGTCGGAATAACAAAGTGGACTTATATAGATATCATTATGTAAGAAAGAGGAGTCTGTCAGCGTGATGCGGAATTTGTCTGAAGCTACGAGGGAAGCGCTGTATTTTTACATTCAGCTTCTGCTTGGCATATGTGCTGTGATTGCTTTTTGGCTGGCGATGTTTCGAGTGTTTCCTATATCTATCGGAGTTTTTATGATTGTTTTCATCGATTGCATGTACAGCTGCAAAGCTTGGAGAAGGAAACAATACTGGACCGCAGCTGTTATTTTTTTGATTGGCTTGGGATTTGGAATTATTGGTATATGGAGTATATGAACCGCCCCCACTTACCGTTACACTACACCACATGCTTGAAGTGGGGGATTCTCGCCTAATTTATGATAAAAGGACCGCTTACGGCGGTCCTTTTTAATTAGATGCGAAAGTATAAATTGGGGGGATTATGTCCAGCTCCATCGGCATGATATTTAAGAATCTCCGCCGATGCATTGGAAAAAAGTGCCTTTGAGGGCGAAGGTTCTTAGGTTCTGTACCTCGAAGGTTCCGCTTTTCTAATTACCAAAACATGCTTATACCTGCAAGAAGAGTCGTGATCAGCATGGAAAACAGCATTACATAGACAACGATTTTTTGTGATTTTTTATTCATGACGTACCTCCTCATGCCTTTATGCTTTCATTGTAACGAGAAAGAAAAGAGAGGACAAGGGACAAATTTCGATAGAATATTTATGGAATAGAAGGAAGATTTAAAATAAACAGAGAATATAGAGAATATATGTCTACTTTTGCAATTCATGTACAACAAGGGGTGAATGCCATGATTAAGAAAATCGATCATATTGGAATTGCAGTTCGTTCTTTAGAGGAAGTGCTTCCGTTTTACACGAATGTTTTGCAGCTGGAGCTTCTAGGGGTGGAAGAAGTAGCATCGCAAAAGGTAAAGGTTGCGTTTTTAAAGCTGGGAGAAAGCAAGCTGGAACTGTTGGAACCGCTTTCATCGGAAAGTCCGGTCGCGCAATTTATTGAAAAGCGCGGGGAAGGCATTCATCATGTCGCACTGGGGGTAAGCTCCATTGAAGACCGTATTCAAGAGATGCAGGAAAGAGGTGTGCGCATGATTGACGAGTCATCTCGGCTTGGCGCCGCGGGGGCACACATCGCATTCATGCATCCGAAATCCGCACACGGCGTGCTGTATGAGCTTTGTGAGAAAAAGTTAGGAGCAGAGGTGTAGACGATGGTAGACATTTATGAAAAAATCAATGAACTATATGATAAACGCCGTGAAATAGAGCTTGGGGGCGGCGATGATAAAATTGAAAAACAGCATCAAAAAGGAAAGCTAACGGCCCGTGAGCGTATTGAGCTTCTCCTGGATCAAGGAACATTTGCAGAATTAAATCCATTCATGGAGCATCGCTGTACCGATTTTGGCTTAGGAGATAAAACAGGTCCTGGAGACGGGGTTGTTACAGGCTATGGGAAAATAAACGGACGCTCTGTGTATGTATTCTCACAGGATTTCACTGTATTTGGCGGAGCGTTGGGCGAAATGCATGCCAAAAAAATTGCAAACGTGATGGATTTGGCAGCAAGAAACGGGGCGCCGATTATCGGATTGAACGATTCCGGCGGCGCGCGTATCCAAGAGGGCGTGCTTTCTCTGGACGGATATGGGCATATCTTCTATCGAAATGCCATTTATTCCGGCGTTGTTCCGCAAATTTCCGTTATTATGGGACCTTGTGCCGGCGGAGCAGTGTACTCTCCCGCCATTACGGATTTTGTCATTATGGTAGAAAAAACGAGTCAAATGTTCATTACCGGACCAAAAGTAATTGAAACCGTAACGGGAGAAAATATTTCCGCGGAAAACTTAGGCGGAGCAAAGGTTCATAACTCTGTTAGCGGAAATGCGCATTTTGCGGCAAAGGACGAAGAAAACGCTCTTGATATTGTTCGTATGCTGCTTAGCTATTTGCCGCAAAACTGCGAAGAAAAGCCGCTTATGTACGGAACGCCTGACGAAGATGATTACCGTCCTGATTTAACAGATGTCATTCCGTTTGATGCGGTGCGCCCGTACGATGTGCGTCACGTCATTGATCAAATCGCAGATGAGGGATCTTTCTTTGAAATTCAAAAGAATTTCGCTAAAAATATCGTTATCGGATTTGCAAGAATGAAGGGAGAGGTAGTCGGTCTCGTATGCAACCAGCCGAAGGTAATGGCAGGAAGCCTCGATATTGATTCCTCTGACAAAGCAGCTCGTTTCATTCGTCTTTGCGATTCTTTCAATATACCGATTGTAACATTTGAAGATGTAACAGGATTTTTCCCGGGTGTTAAGCAAGAGCACGGCGGCATCATCCGCCACGGGGCAAAAATTTTATATGCTTATTCAGAAGCAACGGTGCCTAAGATTACGGTTATCCTGCGCAAAGCGTACGGCGGTGCCTACGTAGCTTTAAATAGTAAAGCGATTGGAGCGGATGTTGTGTTTTCCTGGCCGAATGCAGAAATTGCTGTGATGGGACCGCAGGGAGCCGTTAATATCATTTTTGCAAAAGAAATTGAAAAGAGCAGCGATCCGGAAGCGACGCGTGCACAATTGATTGAAGAATATCGCGAAAAGTTTGCCAATCCTTATGTTGCGGCCAGACACGGTATTGTCGATGATGTAATCGATCCTCGTGAAACAAGGATTAAGCTCATTCAAGCGTTGGATATGCTTCGCACAAAGAAAGAAGATCGTCCGAAGAAAAAGCATGGAAATATTCCGTTGTAAAACAGAGTGAACGCCATTGTTGCGGCGTTCGCTTCTTGCTGTTTCGTAACTTTTGCGACATTC
The DNA here is from genome assembly GCF_000430785.1 of Ectobacillus panaciterrae DSM 19096. Taxonomy (GTDB): domain Bacteria; phylum Bacillota; class Bacilli; order Bacillales; family Bacillaceae_G; genus Ectobacillus; species Ectobacillus panaciterrae. The sequence goes on along the minus strand of NZ_AUMR01000004.1, from coordinate 5,516 downwards.
TGATATAATAAAGATGGTACGTAATGATTAGGAGGCATTCTCATGATTAATCAAGAACGTTTAGTAAACGAATTTTTGGAGCTTGTGCAAGTTGATTCCGAAACGAAGTACGAAGCAGAAATTTGCAAAGTATTGAAAGAAAAATTTTCTGCGCTTGGCGTAGAAGTGTTTGAAGATGATACAACAGCAGAAACAGGTCACGGCGCGGGCAACTTAGTGTGCACACTGCCTGCAACAAAAGAAGCGGATGTTATTTATTTTACATCTCATATGGACACAGTTGTACCGGGAAAAGGCATTAAACCGTCCATTCAAGATGGTTATATCGTAACTGACGGTACAACAATTTTAGGCGCGGATGACAAAGCTGGCCTTGCTTCTATGCTTGAAGCGATTCGCGTGCTGAAAGAAAATAATATTCCACACGGTAAAGTGGAATTCATCATTACGGTAGGAGAAGAATCGGGACTTGTCGGCGCCAAAGCGCTGGATCGCTCATTAATCACGGCAGAGTACGGCTATGCATTGGACAGTGACGGCAAAGTGGGAGACATCATCGTGGCGGCTCCTACACAAGCGAAAATCAAAACAATTATCCGCGGAAAAACGGCTCATGCGGGTGTAGCGCCTGAAAAAGGTGTATCTGCTATTACAATTGCGGCAAAAGCGATCGCGAAAATGCCGCTTGGCCGCATTGATGAAGAAACGACTGCCAATATCGGCCGTTTTGAAGGCGGCACGCAAACGAATATCGTGTGCGACCATGTGGCTATTTTAGCGGAAGCGCGTTCTTTAGTAGAAGAAAAAATGCAAGCGCAAGTGCAAAAGATGAAGGAAGCATTTGAGTCTACTGCAGAGGAAATGGGCGGACATGCTGAAGTAGAGGTAGAAGTAATGTATCCGGGCTTTAAATTTGCAGACGGTGACTATGTAGTAGAAGTGGCAAAACGCGCAATCGCAAACATCGGCCGTACAGCATCTCTTCACCAAAGCGGCGGCGGAAGCGATGCGAACGTAATTGCCGGCCATGACATCCCGACTGTAAACCTTGCAGTGGGATATGAAGAAATTCATACGACAAATGAAAAAATGCCAATTGAAGAATTAGTGAAAACAGCAGAGCTTGTTGTTGCGATTATTGAAGAAGTGGCGAAGTAATTAGGGAGGGATGACCGATGCGGTCATCCCTTTTATTTCAAAAATCAATCGCGCTTTCTTTGGAATTAACTGCATGATACAAGTACATCCATTGGCCTTTTACATTGATTACCCGAAGTGTTTTGTTCATCAGAAAGATAAATATGTTATTGTTATTTTGCTTCAAACATATATTTCCGATACGGTTTTCGTATAGATAAGATGATTCCCATTAATATCATATTTGAAAATAATCTTAGCTAATGTTTATTCTACTTAGATCAAATTGTGTAGAGCAATTAGTAATAATATGATTCCGCTTAGAGCGGTGCTAAATTGTCCTACTGTCAATGATCCGATTCTTACATTTGCAACTTTGTTTCCTAAAACAACACCTAACCAAATGGCAAAGAAACTGAATACAGCTGCTGATAACGATATGGCAAATGGAGATATTCCTATTAGTCCTGCGCCTAATCCATTCGTAAGAGCGTTCATAGATACTGCAATACCAAGAACAATGGCTTCAAAAAAACTGATATCCCCTGAGTGATCGAGATCAGCTTTTTCAGGAGAACTTAAATATCCAGTAATAGCACTTGAAGCAGTTTCATCCTCACTAAGCTTTTTTGGACTCATTTGCTGTTGCTTTTTTCTTGGAATCGTCAGTAGAACAATCCTTAGACCAATTACAAACAAGAATAATGCACCAATGACATTAGATAACGTACCTGGAAAGACTTTTGAAATGTATTGCCCAGACAAGATGCCTACTTCACTAAAAATAAAAGCAATGATTGAAATGATGAAGTTAGCTAAAAAACCTACACGAATACCGCGAATACCATACGATATTCCTACTCCGAAGTTGTCGATACTAGATGATAAAGCGAGCAATAAAACAGTAATCCAAGCTGTTATATTCATAGTTGTTACGTCCTCCTTTATTGCTGCTGCGTTCACACGAATAATCATTCGATGAGTAGACAGCCTATTATTATCCCTAAGAATGATTGTTTGAGATCAATATAGGAAATACACTTAAAAAAGTGAAATTAAACTATATACAAGTGAATAAAAAACCGTTGATAGTGGGTAGAGATCATCCGGCGACGTGCAGAAGTGGTCAAACCTTTGGAGTGGTTCATACAAGGGTAAACCAGAGAGACGAAGCATGCAACACTCCCTTTTCGTTGCACATAGCACATGGAAATGTCGAAATTATCATTCACTCATATATATTTTTTTACTTAACGCAAAATTTATATAATAATATGATGTTTTACCCAAATATTAACTTGTATCACTTTATTTTTTTCATACAAGAAAATATGTGAGGAATCCATACATAAATTTAGAGGATAAAGATGGGAACTTTGCACATCCAGAATTACGATTTCTAGATGGACTGAACAAATTTCAAATTCAATAATTTATAATACTTTTATGTAAATCGTTGCTATGGATAATGGACTATTACATGTATAAAGGCTAAGGTAAGTTTTCCTAAAAGAAAAGATTGTCTGAAAGGGCTAGTACATAACGCTGCCTTTTCGGACAGCTTCCTTTTGTTTGCGTTGATTCTTGCAAATCGGCACTATATAATGGGAATATATGTTCGTTTCGTGAGGTGAAGCAATGGATACAAGAAATATGTACCCAAAAAAAGGCCGGGTTATTTTACATGTAGATATGAACAGCTTTTATGCTTCTGTTGAAGCCGCGCACGATCCTTCTTTGAAGGGAAAGCCATTAGCGATTGCAGGAAACGAGAAAGAGCGAAAAGGCATTATTATTACCTGCAGCTACGAAGCGCGGGCGCTTGGCATTCATACGACGATGCCGCTTTGGGAAGCGAAGCGTCTTTGTCCCGATCTCATTATTAAACAACCGAATTTCGAGCTGTACCGAAACGCTTCTTTTACGTTGTTTCAGCTGCTTTCTCAGTTTACGGAGATCATTCAGCCCGTTTCAATCGATGAAGGATATTTAGATATTACGGATTGCCATGAACTAGGGTCACCGCTTATGATTGCCGAGACGATTCGAAGGGAAGTTCTGCAGCAGTTGCAGCTGCCGTGCAGCATCGGCATCGCTCCGAATAAATTTTTGGCAAAGATGGCTTCCGATATGAAAAAACCGCTTGGCATTACTGTTCTTCGCAAGCGGGATGTACCGTATGTTCTTTGGAATCAGCCCGTACAGACGATGCATGGCATCGGCACAAAAACAGCAGAAAAATTAAACAGCATTGGAATTGTCACGATAGGAGATTTGGCGCGAGCAGAAGAAGGAAGTCTGCGTGAACTGCTTGGGATAAACGGTCCTGTTTTAAAGCAAAAAGCGAACGGTATAGACGAACGTCACGTTGATCCGCAGCGCATACTCGAATTTAAAACAATCGGCAACTCGAGAACGCTTCCTGAAGACACGATAGAAGAAGCTATTGTGTTTGAAGTGCTGGAACGACTTGCGGAAATGGTAAGCAGTCGCTTGAAAAAGCGCAAACTCATTACATATAACGTACAGCTCACGGTAAAATATTATAATCGCAGACTCATGACCCGCAGCAAGCAGCTTAATCATCCGGTTGAGAGCGAACGCGATATTTTCTCCGCTGTGTGCAGACTTTGGAAAACGCACTGGGACGGCGATCCTGTGAGATTGCTTGGCATAACAGCAAATGATTTAGCGGATAAAGAGAATGAAGGAAAGCAATTGGATTTATTTTCTTTTGAAGAGGATGCAAAGGAAGAGCCGCTTTTGAAGGTGATGGAAGAGCTCCGGATGAAGTTTGGAGAACATGCGATTCAAAAGGGGTATAAGCAGCTGCAGGAGCAGTCGTTTCAAGAGATGTTGCAGCAAAAGTATTCCTGACTCCCCATCACTGGGGAGCAGTATATATGATAATTTCGCTTACGTGAGATGAGCATATCCGTTCTGCGTAGTATGAAAGAGCAGAAAAAAAGTAGTTCGGCAGTTCATGTGCGTGAGATATTGCATATTCATTAATCAGTTCTTTAAATGTGCTCCAGTCTACAAGAGTAGGCGCATCAGCTATAAACAGCGTAATCCACTGGTCAAACGGTGAATGAAGCGCTGTTTTTAGACGAAATAATTCCTGCATACATCAATCCCCCTCATAGTACTATACATTGTACGACAGAATATCGAGAAAAGTCACTTCCATTCTTTGAACAAAAAGTAGCATTTGCCAATTTCGAAAAGATTCCGTAAGATTAATCTTAGAAATGATGAAAGAGGTTAAGGAAATGGAATTTGTGTTTTTAGGAACTGGAGCGGGCGTTCCTTCTAAAGGAAGGAATGTATCCGCGATTGCGCTGCAGCTCTTGGAGGAAAGAGGAGCGACTTGGTTGTTTGACTGCGGAGAAGCAACGCAGCATCAAATTTTATATACGCCGGTTCGGCCGCGCCGCATTGAGAAAATATTCATCACGCATTTGCACGGCGATCATATTTTCGGTTTGCCGGGCTTGTTGGGAAGCCGTTCCTTCCAGGGAGGCGAAACGCCGTTAACTGTGTACGGACCGAAGGGGATTCGCGAGTTTATTGAGGTAACGATGGCTGTAAGTACAACTCATTTGAAATACTTGATTCATATTGTAGAAATTACAGAAGAAGGGGTTATCTTTGAGGATGAGCAATTTTCTGTAGAAGCGGCCCGTCTGTCTCACGGTATTGAATGCTTTGGCTATCGTATTGTTGAGAAGGATATTCCCGGTCCTCTCCTTGTGGAAAAGCTTCTGGCGCTTGGCGTAAAACCAGGTCCGGCGTTTAAAGAGTTAAAAAATGGACATGCCGTTACGCTAGAGGATGGGACTGTTTTGGAAGGAAAAGATTTTGTCGGTTCGCCGCAAAAGGGACGCATCCTTACTATATTAGGAGATACTCGTTACTGCGAGACGAGCATTCGTTTAGCCAAGGATGCTGATGTTCTTGTCCATGAGGCTACTTTTTCAGCTGAAGAAGGAGAGCAGGCTTATGCCTACTATCATTCCACCACGCAGCAAGCAGCCGAAGTAGCGCGTCTTGCAGATGCAAAGCGTCTCATTCTTACGCATATTAGCTCGCGTTATCAAGGAGAGGATTGTGCGGTTTTATTGCAAGAAGCGAAGCAAACGTTTCTTAATACAGAACTGGCTGAGGATTTAAAGCACTTTACCATTTCCAGATAAAAAAGACGATGCGCCTGCATCGTCTTTTTTATTTGTGGGCGTAAAACTACGATACCTTTAGGTTCGTGGATGTAAGCCCGCGGTTTTTATCCTTGTTCTTGCATGTATGTTTGAATCGTTTCTTTGCTGACATTTCCAATGGAACAAGCGAAATATCCGTCACTCCAAAAGGTTCGTTCCTTC